>JAUZSE010000007.1 GCA_030949725.1 Sulfurovum sp.
AGACCTGAACCGACACCTGTTATGAGTATATTTGCCATGATGTAATCCTTTTATAATAGATTTTACCTATTGCTATGTTATAATTATGCCAAAAAAGGATAAAGAATGAGCCAAGAATTAAAAACTTTAGATGAAAGAATAGACCGTATTTACAAAATGGCAAAAGAACATTATGGAGAAGTACGTTTTGTAGGGATCAAAAGACATACAAAGATCGGCTGGGTAGCAAAAATACAGTTTGATGAATTTGAATCGCTTATGGCTGATGGTGATAGTGCGATAGATGCATTGAAAAACCTGCGTAAACGACTTAAAAAGATCATTGACCGTTACAATATGGTTTGAACTTTGAAAAATAATATTATCCTCATTGGTTTTATGGGCGTAGGCAAAGGTACGACTGCACGTGCATTTACGAAGAAGTATGGTACTTATATTATGGATACGGATGATCTTATAGAATCAAAAGAAAAAAAAGAAGTAAAAAAGATCTTTGCAAAACAGGGCGAAGCGTATTTTAGAGAGCAAGAACAAGCCACTGCTAACTGGATAGAACACTCTGTCACAGGGACGTTTATCTCTTGTGGTGGTGGGTTTTACAAGGTAGATAATCTTAAAAAACTAGGAACGGTTGTTTTGTTGGATGCTTCTTTTGAATGGATACACAACCGTCTGAAGACCGCAAGTAATTCTGCAAATAAATTGGCAAAACGTCCGCTTTTTTCTCAAGTGAAAGAGGCAAAGAAACTTTATGCTGAACGTGAGAAAGCGTATAGGAAGTTGGCGGATGTGGTAGTAGATGTGGAAGGTCTTACGCTTGATGAGCAGATTGATTTTATTGCTAAAAAGTGTATGGTTTGAATCTGTAGGGTGTTGTATCCTCACAACACCTTCAACTTAGGTGCGCTTTGTTTTGTAAGCTCCAATACTCCAAACCTTTATACGACATACTCAACAAGCCAAAAATAAGCATCGTTCCAGCCATACAATAAGGGGCTTGCTCCATGAATGGGGCGGGGGATTTGGAGATGCTGTAGATGATGTACATCCATAGAGTTATGGCTGTAAATCCAAGTATTCTTTTAATCCATGTGATAAGTGTGTGTTTTGTTTCTATTTTCATAGGCTTATTTTATCCAAATTCGCTATAATTTTAGCAATTTAATCATGAGGTCTACATGCAAAGATTTGAAACGTATCTTTCTAACAATTTACCACAAGCACCAAGCTTTCATCCTGTGTATGAAGATGCATTGGGCGATATGCTTAGAGCAGGCGGTAAACGTTTTCGTCCTATGTTGCTTTTGCATATCGTAGATGCATACAGACCTATGCTTTATAATTATGTCTTTACCTGTAGCTTTAGCACTTGAAATGTTCCACACTTATTCTTTGATTCATGATGATTTGCCTACGATGGACGATGCAGACTTACGCCGTGGACATAAAACATTGCACAAACGTTATGATGAAGTCACTGCCATACTTGCAGGAGATGCTCTCAATACAGAAGCTTTTTTGGTCATAGCCAAAGCACCGTTACGTGAAGATGTCAAAATCAAACTTGTGATGCTTTTGGCAGAAGGTGGTGGTGCTTCTGGTATGGTGTTGGGGCAAGCGATTGATTGTTATTTTGAAAATCAGCCTCTTTCTCTTGAACAAGTGAAAACCTTACATAAAAACAAAACGGCAAAACTTATCGCCGTCTCTTTGCAAATGGGGGCTGTGATTGTGGGACTTGACACAAAGACACAGAAATCACTGTATGCCTTTGGCATAGACCTTGGATTACTTTTTCAAATACAAGATGATATTATAGATGAGACGCAGAGCGAAGAAGAAGCAGGTAAACCTACACAAAACGATACAGATAAAAATAGCTTTGTCAATCTTTTAGGACTGGAGAAAACTGTAGAAGAAGCAGATACTTTGGCAAAAGATTTACAAAGACGATTTGATACGTTTGATGAGAAGCTCAGAACAGCTTTACAACCCTTGATAACACAATATCTATATAGACACACAAAGGATTAACTTATGGTAATGACAGAGCAAAATAAAATGCGTAAGAAGATGGCGAATACCATCAGATTTTTAGCAGCAGACATGGTACAAAAAGCAAACTCAGGACACCCTGGTGCGCCTATGGGACTGGCAGATATCGCTGTGGTACTTTCTGAAAAACTTTCACATAATCCCAAAAATCCAAAATGGCTCAACCGTGACCGTTTGGTTTTTTCTGGTGGACATGGTTCAGCACTCATTTATTCACTTTTACATCTTTGGGGCTATGACTTAAGTCTTGATGACTTGAAAAATTTTCGTCAACTAGATTCAAAAACACCAGGGCATCCAGAGTATGGTCATACAGATGGGATTGAAATTACAACAGGTCCATTGGGGCAGGGGATTGCCAATGCCATTGGTTTTACTATGGCAGAAGCATATACCAAAAATCAAGTAAATTCTGAGATGTGCGAACTTATAGACCACAAAGTCTATTGTTTCTGTGGCGATGGTGATCTTCAAGAGGGTATTTCGTATGAAGCTTGTGCTTTGGCAGGACACCTTGGACTTAAAGACATGGTGCTTATCTATGATAACAATGCTATTACTATTGAAGGTGCTACAAGTATTGCATGGAGTGAAGATGTAGAAAAACGTTTTGAAGCACAAAATTGGAATGTTTTGAAGATTAATGGGCATTGTTATGATGATATTGAAAAAGCATTAGATGAGATCAAGTCTGCTACTAAACCAACGATTATCATCGCAAACACAATCATCGGTAAGGGTGCAGGTGAGCTTGAAGGGACGCATCATACCCATGGTGCACCCCTTGGAGATAAGATTATTGCAGAGTCAAAAACCAAAGAAGGCTTTAATCCAGATGAGACATTTCAGATACCTGAAGATGTACTACTTAGATTTAGATGCGCACTTGAAAATGGTGAATTAGCAGAGAAAGAATGGATTCATAGACATAAAGAAGCACCACTCATAGAGCAAAATATTGCACTCGAAAAGTTGTTGAACCCAGATTTCTCTAGCATAAATTTCCCAGATTTCTCGAACGATAAAGAGATGGCTACAAGAGATTCAAATGGCAAGATACTCAATGCCATTGCAACGGCTATCCCTTCATTTATGGGTGGGTCTGCTGACCTTGCACCATCGAACAAGACAAACCTCAAAGACATGGGAAACTTCCCAAAAGGTAGAAACCTACACTTTGGTATACGAGAACATGCTATGGCATCTATTACCAATGGTATGGCTCTTTACGGTACGACGATACCATTTAATGCAACATTCTTTGTTTTCTCTGATTATCTCAAACCAGCAGCCCGTATCGCAGCACTTACTGGCATCCAAAACTTCTTTGTATGGACACATGACAGTATCGGCGTAGGTGAAGATGGCCCAACGCATGAGCCTATAGAACATATCTCTCAGTTTAGAGCTTTGCCAAACTTCTATGTATGGAGACCAGCAGACGCGACTGAAAATATAGAAGCATGGAAAACAGCCCTAACTATGGACAGTTCACCACACGGTTTTGTACTCTCTCGTCAAAAACTCAAAACACTTAAACCAAAGCGTGATTTTGGAGATGTGAGCCGTGGTGCCTACCTTGTAAAAGAAAGAGAAGATGCAACACTCACACTGATGGCATCTGGTTCAGAACTTATGCCATGTTTGAAAGCTGCTTGTTACCTAGCACCACTTGGCATCAAAGCCAACGTAGTTTCCGTACCTTGTCTTGACCTCTTTAACGAACAAGATGCAGCATACAAAGCAAGAGTGATAAACCCAAATACAAAAGTACTCGCCGTTGAAGCTGCAACTGCAACTGAGTATTACCGTTACGCAGATGATGTACTAGGTATGGAAACATTCGGAGCATCCGCACCAGCAAACCTACTCTTTGAAAAGTTTGGCTTTACCCAAGAAGGTATTATGAAACGTGCTTGTAAATTGGTAGGTGTGGAGTATAAAGAAGTGGCTGTGGGTGAGTGTAAGCTGTAAGTTCCGTAGGGTGTTGTGTCCTCACAACACCGAAAGTTTTAATCTTAATATACAGTATGATAGCAACTTATTTGACATTTCTAATATTCTGTGCTATATTATGTACAGAATAGTGAACATAAAGGATGTGTATGCAAGTTGTAAATTTTACAGAAGCACGAAATAATTTAAAATCTATTTTTGATGATGTGTTTCATAATTCTGAAGAAGTTATTGTCAATAGAAAAAATGGTGAGAATGTAGTGATTATTTCATTAGATACCTTTAACTCCATGAATGAAACAGACTATCTTCTCAAATCTCCGAAGAATAGAGAAACCCTTTTAAAATCTATAGAAAGTGCAAAAGCAGGGAGAACAACAGAGCATACGCTTATAGAAGTATGAATCTTACATTTACGGATGAAGCTTGGGATGAGTATTTGTATTGGCAGAATGATAAAAGAGTATTGAAAAAGATAAATACACTTATCAAAGATATAAAAAGAGATTCTTTTTCAGGACTAGGGAAGCCTGAACCCTTGAGACATGAACTTCAAGGGTATTGGTCAAGAAGAATTACAGATGAACATAGATTGGTATATGAAATCTTTGAGAAGAGTATAATTGTGATATCTTGTCGATATCATTATTGATATTTTACGCCTTTTGGCATAAATACTTTATTGTGTAAATTATATATGTGGCGGTTGTGACTCCACCTCTACGCCGGTGGACAGACAAAATAACGCATATTAATACTATGTAGTGGGGTACTCCATCCTATGTAGTATGTTATTGCTCCATTTTCTACTTTCATCGTGTTACTTTCAAAATAGTGTTTCATCACCGTGTCTATATGGGGATTTTTAGCATTTATCTCTACTATCCATACAAATGCTATCTTCTTTAGTTGATGTACTTCTTTACGTTTTCTTATGATGGCACGTAGGGCATCTTCTGCTTCACATTTACTTGAATTTGATGAGAGTGTTGAAAAGTCCATCACAGCTTCTAGCCCTTCAACTGAAGTTATCTTCTTCCAGTAGTCATGTTTGAACTTGTTTGAATAAGTCGCTACGGGTATTTCTTTGGTTGTGGTGAGCATGAAGCCTACGTTTTGTATGTATTTTGGGGCATTTAAAGAGATGTTTGCCAGTTTATTCCCGAAATACTCTGTAGGGGTATAACCTTCCTCATTAAGAAGGTAGTTCTTTTTGAAGTAGTCTAAGGCTTCACTTTCTTTGATACGACTGGCTTCATGTACCACTGCTACAGGGTAGTCTTTTTCGCATCCATAAGGTGTGTTTGTAAAAAGAATATGTAAACTCTTTTTAGCATCTATCAAGATAGTATGAGAACTGAGTATCACTTCTAAATCTTTTATAAAGTCAGGCATTTCTTTTTCCATTAACTTAACATGCCTCTTACTTCATCTTCATCTATGAGGTCTTTATTGTATTTGACGACAATTATTTGTTCGGTTTCATTTACATAAGATTCTACTATGGCAGGATGGGATGTGATAGCATGTACTTTTTCACGAGGGAAGAGGTCTAGGGGTAAATAGATGTTTCCTCTGTTGTTTGGGCTTGGCATGGTAAACACCCATACAAACCAAACAGCAGAGATGGCTAGTACTACCATAGCCATCACGCCTCTGTCATAATGTTGCATAAGCCATCCTGCGAGCAATCCACCCACAAATATGCCTGAATATCCAAAGGTATTTGCTACACCTAAGGCTGCTCCTTTTTGATGTACCCTTGCAAACTTAGCTACGAAGCTTTGTAATAGTGGTTCAAACATATTGAATCCTATAAAGAAAAAGACAACGCCAACTCCAAACACCCAAGCAGTATTGCTAAAGCCCATAGCAATAAATGCAATGACGATAGCACCAATAGAAATCATAAATATTTCTTTACCTTTACCATACTTTTCTCCAAATATAGCAGCAGGTGCCATAGAGAGAACACCCAGTATAGTGGCAGGCATATAGACTTTCCAAAGTGCTGCTTTTTCCCAACCAAAGCCACCATTTTCTATAGCTCCTGTGAGAACAAGAGGGATGATAAAAAATGCCATAGTCATAATAAGCCAATGGAAAAAGAAAGTCACATACATACGTACGAGTGCTTTGTCTTTAAACACTTGTAAGATGGTAGACTCTTCTTCGGTGTAGGTGTGTACTATGCGAGGAGGTTTAGGTACAGATGTAAACAGAACTGCAATGGCTAGAATAGAAAGAATAGCAGTGAGCCAGAAAAGTTTATCTATACCCCAATTACCACCTATGATAGGGGCGATAATCATAGCGACTGCAAAACTCATAGCAATGGTTCCACCCATAATAGCCATAGCATGGGCACGTTGTTCTTCTCGTACTAGGTCTGCTATCATAGCTGACACTACCGAGCCTATAGCTCCTGCACCTTGTAAAAAACGCCCAAGGAGTAACATATAAATGTTGTCTGAGAGTGCAGCTATGACCGAACCAATAATGAAAATGATTAGACCAAAGAAGATGATGTGTCTACGACCAAACTTGTCAGACATCATCCCAAAGGGTATTTGAAATACTGCTTGAGTAAGGGCATAGCCACCAACAACAAGACCAGCTAAGAAAGGGGTCGCACCTTCCATTTCGAGGGCATAGATGGACAGTACAGGAAGGACAATAAAGAGTCCGAAGAAGCGTAAAGCAACGATAAGAGAGAGGGGCATAATTTGTTTAATCATAGGTATATCTCCAATAGGGTAAAATTTCTCTCATTATATAGTGAAAAGGTTAAATACGGATGAAAGTAGTTTTAGCGACAGGTAACAAAGGGAAATTGCGTGAGTTTCAACAGATGTGTGAATATGAAATTATCCCTTTTTCAGACCTTTTGGGTAAGTTTGAGATTATAGAAGATGGGGAGACCTTTGCCGCCAATGCACTGATAAAAGCACGTACTATTTATGAAAAGTTGGGTATCAAAAATCCTTCAGAAGAGTATCTTGTTATCTCTGATGATTCTGGTATCTCATTGCCTATATTAGGTGGAGAGCCAAATATTTACTCTGCACGATATGCAGGAGAAAATGCTACAGATAAGGACAATCTCTATAAACTCATCGAAAGCATCAAAGAAAAGAATGTCACTACTACCCCTGCATACTATACAGCAGCCATTGCGATAGTGAGCAAATATGGTGAGTATGTAGTACATGGTTGGATGCATGGGAATGTGATAGATGAACCTAGAGGAGAAAAAGGTTTTGGATATGACCCTATATTTATACCTGAAGGCTATGAATTGACTCTTGCTGAGATAGGAGATGAGGTGAAGTCTAAGATTTCACATCGCGGTAAGGCTTTGGAGTTGGCGAAGCCGATAATAAAAATGTTAAAAGGAAAACAATGAAACAAAAATTTATGAAAGACTTGCAAACCATTTATGATGAGTTGCAAGTAAGACAAGCTGAGTTGAACGGGTATTATGACCTAATGGATAAAGATAAAGGGCATAAGAAAGCAGAAAGTTTGTTGAAATTCTTTTTGACAACGATGAATATACCTAGAGATGATGAAGGGTATATGGCAGGGCTTACGCGTTTGGTTTCTTTGCGTGAAGATGCCTTAGAGCAAGTGATGAAAAAAAATGGCTTTGATGAAAAAAAGATACAGATGAAAAAGGAAGTGGCGTATGGATTTGTAAGTCATTTTCATACAGAACGGCATGAAGACCTTATACAGTGGATAGAGAAAAAACAGTTGCTTACACCTTTTTATCGTTCGCTCATTTATGGTGTGCATTATGTAGGGTTACATATGACGCTTTGGCAGAGTGCTTGGACGCGTCAAATTATCAATAGTCTTAACCCCGAGCTAAGTGAGATGTTTGATAAGGATGATTCTAAGGTACTTGAGATGCTTAAGGAAAAGTCTTTGTTGGATAAAGATACAGAGGGTAATGTGGGTGATAGATGTTATTCTGTACTTCAAAAAGATGAAGATGGTTACAAGTCCGTGGCGTATGCAGAAGCATTTCCTAAGCAGGTAAAAGATGTGAGTACAGCATTGTCTCAGCTTATCAAACGTTTAGCGTTGGAAGTGGACGATGTCTTTAATCAAAAAGCAGAGTGGATAGCGTATTTTACAGCTTTAGAAGAGGCATTTTCACATACGGTACCCGATGAACTCATAGGAAAATGGGCAGAGGTAGACAGAAAATGGATGGCAGTCAAAACACCACTACAAGTGGGACATCCCTTGGAGTATTATGAAGACCATTATAGAAATTCTGTAGCTTTGGAGTGGGATTTGCGCATAGTCAATCCAAATTTACAAGAGGGTTCACCTACAAGAGAGAACATCAAAGGGTTTGCTTCTCTTATAGCAGAAGGCTTTGGTGCTGATGCCCAAAAGATAATGGCTAAAAATCTCACACAAGTAGATGAAACACAACTCTACATTGGGCAGCCTATATTGTATTATGGTGCAGAATTTAACGGGCTTTTCTCCGCACAAGTGGTACCCAATGATGAACAGATCTCTGCCGAATTAGGCAAGAAGATCTTTGCTTATGCAGATTTTGTGATGGAGTCTAAGAAGTCTAAGCCTATGATGAAGCTCTCAGTGGAGACTATGGGAGAAGATTTTGTAAAATCACAAAGAGAACTCATAGAAACGAACCCTACGCTATGGCAAGAGATATACGATATCTCTACAGTGGGGCATGAATACGGACACATCTTATGGATAGATGGGGATACCGAAACGCGGATGAATGGTAAAGGGCAGTTTAAGAACATAGAAGAGTTTAAGGCTACTTCTGGTGGACTTATGGCATTTTTCCATAATGAAAAAGAAGCACTGAAAGAACATGTCGTCAACGATGTAGTTGCACGTGCCGTGGGTCTGATGGCTTGGCGTGAAGTCGGAGAAGTGTTACCGTATTATTGTGAGGGGCTTATACATTTGGATTTATTGTTTGGTTCGGGTATTATTACTTATGATACAGAAATCAAGATAGATTATTCTAAGTATGATGCTATGAAAGAAGCCTATCAAAAAGCTTATACAAGTTTGGCAGAGAATTATCTTCAAAAAGTGGATGCAGAAAACTATTTGAGTAGCTACGCTGTTAAAAGTGATGGGGTCTACTTACCAAAAGATGAGAATATAAAAGCTTTTGTAGAACATTATTATGCAAGATACAAAGAGATAGGACAGCAAACTATTACCTTGGATTAAGAGAAAAATAATGAGGGAATATAGGTTGTATGGTAAAAGTTTACGAATAGAGACAGCGCATACTTTTTTATTTAAGAAGTGTGTTTAATATTGCTATATTAAGCCTAGAAAGAGTACCTTAAAACTTAGAGATATTTTACTCAAAGGAAAAAAGATGGCACAAATTTTTACAGACGAATGGATTAATGCACTTAAAGATGCTTGGAACGCAAGCCCCGAGGTTTCAGATAAATTGGCAGAAATTAATTTTAATTCTATTATTACTTGTGGATTCAAAGATGATGACAAGCCACTTTGTGTGTTCGTTGTAGAAAATGGAGAAGCAGTATCTGCGGGACTTTATAATGGTGAAAAAGCAGATTGGGATATGAGAGCAACACCAGAAAATTGGGATAAGTGGTGTACTAAACCATTGACTATGACTTCAATGGGAATGGCTTTTGCAACAGGTAAGTTAAAATTTGTAGAAGGTGACTTCAAAGCGATGATCAAAAACCCGTCTATGGCAGTTCCTTTTGTGAAAAGTTTTGCTTTAATGTGTGACATTTCAAAATAACACATTCGCTTCTTGTGTGCATCTTTGCACACTTGAAAACACTTCATCTCAAACAATCAAACAACTTCTAACCTCATTTTAGATATAATTCACGCAATTATGCCGTCTTCATGATGGTAATCATGAGGAACTATATGCTACTTTTTACTCCCGGTCCTACACCTGTACCTGAATCTGTACGTCAAGCGATGGCGACGGTTACTTTACACCACAGAACACCAGAATTTGAAGCTATTTTCAAAGAAGCTAGAGAACGTCTTTTGAAACTTCTTGGCATGGATGAATGTGTGATGATCGCTTCTTCTGGAACAGGGGCCATGCAAGCGTGTATGTTAAACCTTTGTAAAACCAAAGCATTGACCATCAACGCAGGTAAGTTTGGTGAGCGTTTTGGAAAGATCGCTGATGCTATGAATAGAGATAAGGTCGAATTAAAGTATGAATGGAATACACCTTGTTCTGTAAGTGATGTAGAAAAAGCACTTCATGAGCATAGCGACATTGATGCACTCTTTATTCAAGTTTGTGAGAGTGCAGGGGGATTACGTCACCCAGTCGAAGCCATAGCCAAAAGAGCAAAAGAAATTAATCCTGATATTATGATCATAGCCGATGGCATTACTGCTGTAGGTGTTGAATATATCGATGTAACAGATATAGATGCTTTGATAAGTGGAAGCCAAAAAGCATTGATGCTTCCACCGGGATTGGCGATGATCGGTTTTTCATCCACAGCAGTTGAGAAGATAGGTAAAGGGGTAGATTACTACTTCAATCTAGCTTCTGAAATCAAAAAACAACAGCAAAATACTACGGCGTATACAGCTGCTACTACTCTTGTTATAGGATTGAACGCAATCTTTGATGCTATAGAAGTAGAAGGGTTTGATGCCTTATATGCCAATACAAAAGCACGAGCATCAGCAACACAAGCAGCATTGGAAGCTATAGGTTTTTCTATGTATCCTCAAACGCCTGCACTTTCTATGTCAACTGTTTTTGATGAAGATGCTGAAGCTATACGTAAATTGTTAAAAACAAAATACGGAGTCAATATGGCAGGAGGACAAGACCACTTAAAAGGAAAACTTTTCCGAATTAACCAAATGGGTCTCATTCCTGTACATGAGTCTGCATGGGTAGTCAATGCTATTGAGTTGGCATTAGATGACCTAGGGAAGAGAAGCTTTGATGGTACAGCCAATAAAGTATTCAATAAAAAATATTACAAGGCGTAGAAAATGATATTTGAACATGAAATCCCTTTGGGGTCAAAACTTTACTTTGGAGAATCTGCCAAAATAAAAAGAGAGATAGAATTTACCTCTGCGGAATTACTAGACAACCTTGGTTTTGAAGAGATCGTTACACCACTGTTCTCTTACCATCAAAGAGAGTGCTTTGATTCTTCTAAGTCATTGCTACGTTTAAATGATGAGGCAAACAATGAAGTGACATTACGTGCTGACTCTACTGTAGATGTAGTACGTATTGTGACCAAAAGACTTGGGCGAAGTACGGAGTCTAAAAAATGGTTTTACATTCAACCAACGGTTACATTTCCTACACATGAGCAGTATCAGATAGGTGCTGAAATCATAGATGGTAGTTTTGAAGAGGTTGCCAAAACCACAACGATGCTTTTGTCTGAAATGAATGCAAAACCAGTGATGCAAATATCAAATATAGCCATTCCTCATCTTTTAAATGAGAAGTATGGGGTATCGTTAGAAGTATTGAAGTCTATGAATATAGAACAGATAATGGCGATTGATTTACCATGGATAGAGCAACTTGTAAGAATTGGTACAGTGGATGAGTTGAATGATTTGTCGGCATTCCCCGATGATATTACGATAGAACTTGAAAAGATAAAAGAAGTCACGCAATCAGTAAACTATGAGAATATGGTTGTCTCTCCACTTTTTTATGCAAAGATGAGATATTATGATTCTTTGACATTTAGAATGTTTGAAGATAATATGCTCTTGGCAATGGGTGGGATCTATAATATAGATGGTATAGAAGCAGCGGGATTTGCACTGTATACAGATGAGTGTATATCCAATAAAATGAATAATGAGGTAAAGTAGATGAGTAAAGCAGATTTAATTGTAGGTCTCCAATGGGGAGATGAAGGTAAAGGGAAGATTGTGGATCATATGGCACAAACACATGACTATGTGTGTCGTTTTGCAGGTGGACATAATGCAGGGCATACAATCGTCATCGATGGTAAAAAATATGCGTTACACCTTATCCCCTCTGGTGTACTGAATGCTTCTGCCAAAAATATCGTAGGAAATGGTGTGGTGCTTTCTCCTAAAGATTTCATCATAGAAATGGAACAGTTTGACAATTTGGATGGAAGACTTTTTCTTTCAGACAAAGCACATATCCTTTTGCCTTATCATGCCCTCATTGATCAAGCAAGAGAGCGTCTAAAAGGTGATAAAGCCATAGGTACAACAGGTAAGGGAATCGGACCTGCTTATGGTGATAAGATTGCTAGAGTAGGACATAGACTAGGTGAGTTACTTAATCCTGAGAAATTGACATCAAAAATCGTAGCGTATTTTGACATGAACAAAGCTGTATTTGAAGCTATGGGTATTGATGCACCTGTTGAAGCAGCACTTTTAGCAGAACTTCAAGGCTATAAAGATGTATTGGGTAAACACATTACGGATACGACACAATTGATGTGGAAAATCATGGATGAAGATAAGAAGATACTTTTAGAGGGTGCACAAGGTACGATGCTTGACATTGACCATGGTACCTACCCTTATGTAACTTCTTCTACAACGGTGAGTGCAGGAGCATGTGCAGGTCTAGGAATCAACCCAAAAGACATTGGTCAAGTCACAGGCATCGCCAAAGCCTATTGTACAAGAGTAGGTAATGGTCCTTTCCCTTCTGAAGATTTTGGAGCAGAGGGTGATTTGTTGCGTAAGAATGGACATGAGTTTGGCACCACAACGGGGAGACCTAGAAGATGTGGTTGGTTTGATGCAGTGGCTATGCGTCATGCTGTACGTGTGAATGGTGTAGATCAGGTGTCATTGATGAAACTAGATGTACTTGATGGTTTTGATGAAGTCAAAGTATGTGTGGCGTATGAAGTAGATGGCAAAGAGATTAACTATGTGCCTTATGACTTAGAAGATGCAAAGCCTATTTATAAATCTTTCCCAGGTTGGGATAAGACAGAAGGCGTAAGAGATTTTGACGCATTGCCAGATACTGCAAAATCATATATCAAGGCACTTGAAGAGATGATAGGGATAAAGATGGGAATTATTTCTACGAGTCCTGAACGAGCGGATACAATAATACGATAATAAAAGGATGCACAAATGAGATTAAAACCACAACAAACAGGATATGTCGCCACTAAAATTGGGATAGATTTAGCCAATGCATCTTTTATTACTTTGCCAAAAGGTAAAGAAGCTGTTGTTGAAGCATGTAAAGTGATCATAGATGCAAATCTTGCAAAAGAACATGCACTTGATGAAAAAGTCCACAAGATTTTAGATGAAAATTATGATGAAATAGAGTTTCAGCATGCAGATGAGAGACAACTTTTCTTTATGATTAAGAAGAAAATGGCTGCTGAATCAGGTGTGATTATGAACTATGATGACAGATACAATGATTTGGCTCACCTTATCTTGGATGAGTTGTATGAAAATTATCTTGCAGAATACACAGTGAATGAAAATCAGGTGAAGAATGTTATTTTTAAAGCGTTTAAAGCCTTCTCTGATGCCTATGATGAGATAGATGATATTGTGTATGCAAAAATTAGAGGTATGGAAAAAGAAGTGACCCCTGGTTCTCAGGATTATGAGTTACTTTATGAAAAATTTTATGAAGAAGAACTTTCAAAAAGAGGCATGCTCTAATGCATAAAGTATCACTTTATTTTGAAAATGGATTGCTACTTGAAGCCAAAAGTTTTGGTGTAGAGGGTACTTCAATAGGAGAGGTTGTTTTTAACACTTCTCTTACTGGATATCAAGAGATCGTGACAGATCCATCGTATGCAGGTCAATTTGTGACATTTACGATGCCAGAGATAGGAAACGTAGGATGTAATGTACAAGATATGGAAAGTAAAGGTGCATACTGTAAAGGTATCATCGTGCGTTCTTATCAGGATCGTCCTTCCAATTTTAGATGTGAAGAGACGCTTGCTGCGTTATTGGAAAAAAATAATGTGATGGGTATTACAGAGATAGATACACGTTTTATCACCAAAGTACTAAGGCAAGAGGGTGCGATGATGATGGTGGCTTCTACGCAGATACACGATATAGAGGCACTTAAAAAAGTGCTAGATTCTTCTCCACGTATCGAAGAGGTAAATTATATTGAAGAAGTAAGTACGAAAGAGTCTTATGTACACAGGGAAGCACGTTACAATACAAACACTTTTAGCTATGAGACACCCCAAACTACAAAAAAGATCATAGCACTTGACTTTGGTATCAAGAGAAATATTTTAAATGAACTGACCCATGCAGGGATGGAAGTGAGAGTTGTACCAAATTCTATGACTGCTGAAGATATTATTTCTAAGATAGATGCCAAAGAGATAGAGGGTGTTTTCCTTTCCAATGGTCCTGGTGATCCACTTATCTTAAAAGAAGAACAAGAGAAAATCAAAAAGCTTATTGCCCGTAAAGTACCACTTTTTGGTATTTGTTTGGGGCATCAGCTTCTTTCTATTGCCCATGGCTATGATACCTACAAGCTTCAGTTTGGTCACCATGGCGGAAACCACCCTGTATTCAATGCTAAGACAAAGACGGTTGAAATTACTGCACAAAATCATAACTATAATGTGCCAGATAACATTACAGAGGTGGCTACAGTCACGCATACAAACCTGTTTGACAATACTATTGAGGGGTTGAAGTATAATGATTCTCCTACGATGTCTGTGCAACATCACCCTGAAGCCAGTCCTGGACCCCATGAATCTGCATATATTTTTGGTGAATTTGCCAAGATGTTAGGAAAATAATATGAAGTTAGCCATACTCTTTGGTGGTTCTAGTTTTGAACATGAAATAAGCATCGTTTCTGCCATTACACTTAAAAAAGTACTTAAAAAATCTACAATTACCTATATTTTTGTAAGTGCTGATAGACGTTTTTATCTTATAGATACAGATAAAATAAATTCTAAACTTTTTTCATCAGGTGAATATAAAAAGTCTAAAGAGCTTACTCTCACAGCAGGAGGATTTTATAGTGATAGTATATTTGGGTCTAAGCGTATAGATGTAGATGTCACTTTAAATCTTATTCATGGTAGAGATGGAGAAGATGGAAAAATATCTTCTATGATGGAATTTTTCAACATTCCTTTTATTTCTCCACGTATGGAGGCTTCGGCTCTCTCTTATAACAAACTGTATACAAAGTTTTTGGCAGAAAGCTTGGGTGTAAAAACAGTAGCCTATGAGCATCTCTCTAAAAATACTGAAAGAAAAATCACTATGGATTATCCTCTGATTGTAAAGCCTGTACGTTTGGGATCAAGTATTGGTGTAAGTATAGTAAGAGAAGCATCGGAACTTGACTATGCTCTGGATGTGGCATTTGAATTTGACAATGATGTGATTGTTGAGCCTTTTATAGAAGGGGTAAAAGAATTTAATCAAGCAGGGTGTTTTTCTTCTAAGTGGGAACTTTCTATTGTTGAAGAGCCACAAAAAGAAGAGTTTTTGGATTTTGAGAAAAATATATGGATTTTTCACGCGATTCACAAGTTTTGGCTGCAGATATTTCTGAGGGGCTAAAAACAAAGATACAAGAGAGCTTTAAAAAGATTTATGACCCGCTCTTCAAGGGAAGTATCATACGTTGTGATTTTTTTGTGCTAGAGGGTGAAGTGCTTCTCAATGAAATTAATCCTATACCAGGTTCTATGGCAAACTATCTCTTTGAAGATTTTGAAGGCATGGTCGAACGTCTTTTCGAAAATTTACTAAGCGAACAAACTATTTCTGTAGACTATCAATACATTCACTCTATTCAGAGTGCAAAAGGTAAAGCCTAATGTAAAAGTATTATGATTTTTTCGAGATAAAAATCATAATAACTTATAATTAACTTAAATATTTTCTTTTTTGTGTGTATAAAACATAAAATTGAGGATATATCACTTTAATTTAACTCCCAGCATCCCCATTTCATTACCATTTAAGTAGATATATTTTAAACTATTGGCACTATTTTTTTTAAATATGTAAAATAACGATAGGGAGTGTGTATGATAAAACTTTTGATGCTTGTATTTTTAACACTAGCCGTACAAGCCAATCAACTTGGTATTAATGAAAAGTTAGGGAATATGGTTCCATTGGACCTTACTTTTATTAATGAAAAAGGGAAAAGTGTAACTTTAGAGAGTCTCATGGATGGAAAACCAACGATGATTTCTTTAAATTACTTTCGTTGTTCAGGGATCTGTACGCCTCAACTGAATGATATGGCAAAAATGCTTACACGTTTAGATCTTGCAGAAAATCTCGACTACAAGGTCATCACCATTGGCTTTGCAGAAGATGAAGGGTATGAATTAGCTGCTGCAAAGCGTAAGACTATGTTACATGCTATTCAGAGACAGTTTGTACAAGATGCTTGGCATTTTGTAGTAGGTGAAAATAACTCTTCTGGTATTTTGGCAGAGAAGGTTGGATTTACGTATTCAAAAACTATATCTGAAGCGGGAGTCGTTGAGTATGTACACCCCGGTGCCCTTATTATGTTATCACCTAAAGGAAAAGTGACACGTTATCTCAATGGTATCGAACAACTTCCTTTTGATGTTAAAATGGCACTTATGGAAGCTGGACAAGGAAAAATAGGTCCAACTATAGCAAAAAACTTGCTTTATTGTTTTGCCTATGATCCGAAAGCAAAAACGTACATTTTTAAATGGGAAAAAGTAGCAGCAACTGTTATGCTTGCAATCATGTTAGGTTTTTTCATTTATTTAGTAAAAACGAGTAGAAGAGATGAAGATGATATTAATCATCCACATCACCCACAAAATAAAGGAGAGTAAAGATGAGTAAAAGTTATTTCGACGAGACACACTGTGCCATTGGGCACCCAAAAAGTACATTCATGCAGTGGATGCTTACTATTGACCATAAAAGAATTGGTCTTATGTATGCCGCTGTTATGTTTACGTTCTTTTTCGTAGCAGTTGCTACAGCATTCGTAATGCGTTTGGAGCTATTTGCACCAGGCGCACAGTTTATAGATGGAGACACATTTAACCAAGCATTTACATTGCATGGAGTTATTATGATTTTCCTTTTTATTATTCCAGGAGTACCTGCAGTACTTGGGAACATTGTTATGCCATTGATGATTGGTGCGAAAGATGTATCTTTCCCAAGACTTAACTGGTTTACATTTTGGCTTTACATCTTAGGAGCGCTTGTTGCTTTGGCATCACTCTTTACGGATGCAGGTTTTGCCGATACAGGTTGGACTTTTTATGCACCATACTCACTGAATACTGGTACAAATGTAATCTTTACACTTGTTGCAGCATTTATCCTTGGTATGGCTTCTATCCTTACGGGTCTTAACTTCTTGGTTACTATCCACAGACTTAGAGCACCAGGTATGACTTTCTGGAAAATGCCTCTCTTTGTATGGGGTATTTATGCAACAGCATGGATTCAATTACTTGCAACACCAGTTGTAGGTATTACATTGATTCTTGCTATTATGGAAAAATACTTCGGTATTGGTATCTTTGATCCTGCTAAAGGTGGAGATCCAGTATTGTTTGAACACCTTTTCTGGATTTATTCTCACCCTGCTGTATATCTTATGATCTTACCAGCATTTGGTATTATGTCTGAGATTATTCCAACATTCTCAAGAAGAACAATATTTGGTTACCGTTCAATTGCACTTTCATCAGCATCTATTGCAGGTGTTGGTTACTTAGTATGGGGTCACCACCTTTATACGTCTGGTATGGCAGATACTGCAAAAGTTATCTTCTCGTTCCTTACATTCTTTGTTGCGATTCCAACAGGTGTGAAGTTCTATGACTGGGTTGCTACGATGTACAAAGGTAAAATTATTCTTTCAACACCTATGTTATGGGCTTTAGGAACTATTATCACCTTTACTATTGGTGGTCTTACTGGTGTGACTATTGCTATGATTGGTGTCGATATTCACCTTCAAGATACTTACTATACTGTGGCGCACTTTCACTATGCGATGCTAGGTGGGGTTGTGTTCTTGTTCTTCGCAGGACTACACTACTGGTTCCCTCTTGTAACAGGTAAAATGTACAATGAAAAACAGGCTAAAATAGCATTCTATTTACAGTTTGTAGGATTTAACTTATTGTGGTTCCCTATGTTTATCGCAGGATACTACGGTATGCCAAGACGTTATTTTGACTACTTGCCTGAGTTCCAAATTTATCACCAATTTTCATTTTTTGGTGCGGTGATATTTATCACGGGACTTACTTATATGTTCGTTGTCTTCTTTAAAGGTTGGACAAAAGGTAAACCATCTGGAACGAATCCTTGGAATGCTACAACACTAGAATGGCATATGCCTTCATCTCCACCGCCATTAGAGAACCACTCTAAAGTGCCTTACGTTGACTTCGAACCTTATGAGTATCACCATGGTGAACCAGTGGTTAAGTTTGATTACGAAACGATGAAAAGGATTGACTAATGTCACACGAATATATACCAGAAATCGCGACTGATCGTGATGGGAATGAGCATGAGGTTCAAGGATGGCAAGGTGACTTTTACGGTGGGAAACTAGGTTTCTGGCTGTTTATGTTTACAGAAGTATTGATGTTTGGTGCGATGTTTATGGTACTTTCATATTATAATACTTTACACCCACAAGACTTTTTGGATGCTTCGGCATCTTTAAATAGAGTACTTGGTGGAACCAATACAGTTATTTTGTTGGTTTCAGCACTTACTATGGGTCTTGGGCTACTTAAAATGAGAACAGGCGATGTTAAAGGCGCTAAACTTATGATTTGGGCAACTATACTTTTGGCAACGGCATTTTTGGTCATTAAAGGCTTCGAATGGTCCGCTGAATATCATCATGGTATTTTCTTAATGCATGATCAACTATTGGCAGAGTCACCTTTACCATTTGGTCAAAAATTATTCTTTGGAATGTACTTTACTATGACGGGACTTCATGGTTTCCACATACTGATTGGTATTGGTCTTATGATTTGGTTACTTAAACGTATTAATGCGGGTAAAGTAAGCCAAGATCACCATATCTTATATTGGAATATTGCACTATATTGGGACATCGTACACCTTATTTGGGTATTTGTATTTCCTTATTATTACATGATTGGGGCAGGAGGAGTTACAGGTGGACACTAATACTATAGATTATAAAAAAGAAAGAGCTGGTTATTACAAGATTCTTGTAGGACTACTTTTGTTGACAGCGGTGACATTTATTCAACCACATCTGTTCATGACTCATTCAACATTCTTAGCACAAATGCTTATTGCAGTTGTTAAAGCTTGGTTAATTCTAATGTTTTATATGCACTTAAAAGGAGAAAAGCTCATCATTTGGATGACAGGTTTCTCACTTTTTATTGTATTTACATTTTTTGCGATTGTTATCGGTGTAGATGTACAAAAATTCCAATTTCAGGATGAAAGTTACATTACTAAATCGAGTACAAAAGCACATACAACAGATGCAGTACATTCAGAACCTGCATCTCATTCAGCACACTAAGGAGGCACCATGGATGTTAATAACACACTAAGTGGTTTTAATTCAATGGCGGCAACTTTTGCTGCCGACGTAGACCACGCATTTTGGCTAAACTTTTGGATATCAATCGTACTAGGTATGACAGTAATTATTCCAATGTTTTATTTTGCATGGAAATATAGAGAGAGTAATGTTAAAAATGAAGATATTTCTAATAATTCTCACAATACACCACTTGAAATCGCTTGGACACTTATTCCAACGGCATTGATGATGGTACTTTTTTACTATGGATATACTTCTATGAAAACACTTAGAACTATGCCTGCTGCGTCTGAAAGTATTACGATTAAAGTAGAAGGTTCTAAATGGAAATGGAAATATGAATATCCAGCAAACAAAGCAGGACATGTTCATAAAATCACTTCTGTGTATGACAAAAAAATTGGCGGTGTCAAAAGAGGACTTTATGTGCCAAAAGGGCAAAAAGTTATTTTAGAAATGACATCACCAATTAATGATGTAATTCATGCATACTTTGTACCAGCTTTCCGTATGAAAGAAGATGTGATTCCAGGACGTACTACTAAACAATGGTTCGAAGCAGATAAAGTGGGGGAATATGATGTTGAATGTGCAGAGTACTGTGGTACAGCACACTCTTACATGTATTCTAAAATTGTAGTCATGGAACGTGCAGATTATGACAAATGGTTTGAGAGTTCTGCTAAATCACCATTTGAAGATGCAAGTGCTCCAGCACTATCTAAAGGTCAATCCCTTTATGAAGACAATGGTTGTGCAGGATGTCACTCTATTGATACGGATGCAATCCTTGTTGGACCATCACTCAAAGGTATTGGTGCTAAACATGATGCAGCATACTTAAAAGATGCGATTCTAACTCCAGACAAAGTTGTACCAGAAGGTTTCTACCCAGGTGTAATGCCACCATTTGCACTTCCAGAAGCAGATGTAGCTGAACTAGTTAAATATATGCAGTCAGCTAAATAATGTTTAAAGACTTTATCATAGTCACAAAGTTCGTCCTATCGTTTGCGGTGAGTCTTTCCGCACTCTTTGCCTATATCATGGCAAAGGGAGATGTCGGACTTGACATGCTTCTTGCAACCTTCTCTGTACTCCTTGTAGCTATGGGCGTTTCAACACTGAATCAAGTGCAAGAGTATAAAGAAGATTCCAAGATGGAACGTACAAAAAATCGCCCTATCGCAGCGGGTCGTATGACACCTCGTACAGGATATATTATATCTGCGGTACTGATATTACTTTCTCTAGTTCTTATCTATGACTTACTGGGACTTACTGGTGTAAATTTCTTTATGTTTGCATTTATTTGGTATAACGCAATGTATACTCCACTGAAAAAAAAGTCAGCATTGGCAGTTGTCCCTGGGGCAATCTTGGGTGTCATACCTCCCGCTATTGGTTGGATGGTTGCAGGTGAGAGTTTGTTAACGTTAGAGTTTGTTGCATTAGCAGCCTATTTCTTTATTTGGCAAGTGCCACACTTTTGGTTGTTGGTGATGTTGTTTCACGGTGACTATAAAGAGGGTGGATACCCTACGGCTATGCGTCTATTTGGGCAGGCTAGTCTTCAAAGATTAACCTTTGTATGGCTTATCTTTACGATACAAGCAGGTATATTTCTGGTTTCTGTATTTGAACCGTATACAGCGACGATTGTGCTTTCTACATTTATAGGTATTTGGGCATTTATTGCATCACTGGAGTTACTGAAAGAAACGTTTAAACTCACGAATGCACGTTCTGTGTTTTGGAAGATTAATGCAGCTTTCTTAGGTATTATTATCTTGCTTAGTGTTGATGAATATATTAAGCACCATATCTCATAAACACAACCAAAGTCTTTACTTTGGTCTTCCCTAAACCCTCCAAAATTTTATACTAAAAAGGATTTCTCTTGAAAGAAGAAACGTATTCACTTGACACGATATTGGCTACATTCACGAAAACAAAAAAAGATTCTGCAAAAAAAAGACTTATTTTTGATCAAACCCCTTTAAACGGCATTGGTGCTAAATGGATCATAGCATTTTTTATCTCTTTGCCTGTGATGTTATATATCGGTATTTTTAATCCTACAATGTTCGATATGCTTGGCATTGCACAAGCTATTATATTTTTCGTAGTTTTTTTATCTATGGTTATGATACTTGTGATAGCCCTTACTTTTATCAATAATAACAAAGTCTTAAGACAAGTAACACCTTCATGGAACAATAGTTTTCCTGAGGTCGATTTAAAATTGGCATTGGCATCAGGAGGCACACCGTATAAAGATTTTTTTAAGCATTACAGTGAAGCTGTAAAGCTAGGGTTAAAAGGTGAAGCTTTGAAAACACACTTAGCCCAAGCATTTAAAGTCATGCAAGAAGAGAATGCAGACTTGTATGATGCTATTGCTTCAGCAAGATCGGGCAGGAGATAAAATGCAAAATAAAAAACAACTAAGTAAAGTTCTTTTTCTGATAAGTCTTCTTGCCTCTACAATAACGCTTATTGCAAACGATAACAAAGTGGCATGTATGAAAAATGATGCAAGTGCCTGTTATGCCTATGCTTTGCCTTTGGTCTCTGGAGAAAATGCCAACATCCAAGATATAAGAGAAGAAGGTTTAAACTATATACGTAAAGCTTGTGTGTTAGGGTATCATCAAGCCTGTGATGTATTGGGTAAAAATTATTTTGAGGATAAAAGTTATATCGCGGCAAGACCCCACTTGGAAGAATCTTGCAACAGAGGTGTTAAAGTAGCGTGTGAATCTATGGGTGTGATCTATAGGGATGGACATGATGTAAGAAATGACGATGTCAAAGCTAGAGAGTTTTTCACAAAAGCATGTGCGCTTAAAAGTCCTGATGCCTGTTATAATGTAGCCATCATCTATCGTGGTGGTTTTGGTGTGACAAAAAGTAGAGAAAAAGAGAAAGAATTTTACAAAAAAGGTTGCGATCTTGGACTTAAAGCCAGTTGTGACAGATTTACAGAATTAGACAATGAAGACAAGGGCATCGAAACAGGGTTTATTGCTACTATGAAGGCATGGTTTAACTAGATACAAAGGACATAGTATCAATAATAAGAGTAAAATACTCTTATTATTATCAAAAAACTTATACATATTCCCTTAAAATATGTATGTATAAAGAGTATATATTTTGCACCATTCTTCATTAAACTATTAAATACACTTCTTCTTGATACAGATTAAGCTTTTGAATTCTAAATAATCTTATAATAATAACTAATGTTGTCATCTTGCAACATGGAATTTATATAAAGGGGTATGCATGCAATCAAACGCAGCATTGGAATATGATTATTCATTGGCAAAAAAGTTTACTTTTTTAACTATTTTGTTTGGAATATTAGGTATGGTAGTCGGGACATTGATCGCCGCACAAATGGCATTTCCTGAATTAAACTACTTACTCGGAGAGTATGGTACCTTTTCAAGACTTAGACCCGTTCACACTAACACAGTGGTATTTGGATTTACAGTTTCTGGGATTTTTGCTACATGGTTTTATTTGGGACAAAGAGTATTAAAGGTATCTATCGCAGAATCAAAGTTCTTGATGGTTATAGGTAATATCCAGTTTTGGCTTTACTTTGTTGTTGCACTTGCAGCAACAGTATCTTTATTATTTGGAGTATCTTCATCTAAAGAATATGCACAGTACGAATGGCCATTTGACTTAGGTGTTGTGGTTGTTTGGGTTCTTTGGGGTATCGGTATGATGGGTCTTATCGGTATTAGAAGAGAAAAAGCACTTTATATCTCTGTATGGTATTATCTTGCATGTTTCCTTGGTGTAGCTATGCTTTACCTGTTTAACAACATGGCGATACCTACGTATTTTGCAACTGAAGGTTTAGGAAGTATTTTACACTCAGTATCAATGTACTCTGGAACCAATGATGCACTTGTACAATGGTGGTATGGACATAATGCTGTTGCATTTGGATTTACTGTGCCAATTGTTGGTATGATTTATTATTTCCTTCCAAAAGAATCAGGACAAGCAATTTATTCATATAAGCTTTCTTTACTTTCTTTCTGGGGACTCATGTTTGTGTATCTTTGGGCTGGGTCACACCACCTATTATGGTCAACAGTTCCAGACTGGATGCAAACTATGGGTTCTGCGTTCTCTGTAGTACTTATCTTGCCATCATGGGGTTCAGCGATTAACATGCTCCTTACGATGAAAGGTGAGTGGAATCAGTTAACAGACAATCCATTGATCAAATTTATGGTACTTGCTTCAACATTCTATATGTTGTCCACTATTGAAGGGCCTATTCAAGCGATTAGATCGGTTAATGCTATTGCACACTTTACTGACTGGATTCCTGGACACGTTCATGATGGTACACTAGGTTGGGTTACATTTATGATTATGGCGGCTATTTTTCATATGTCACCACGTATGTTTAAAAGAGAAATTTACTCTAAAAAACTGATGGAAGCACAATTCTGGCTTCAAACGGTAGCAGTTGTTCTTTACTTTACATCTATGTGGATCGCGGGTATTACGCAAGGTATGATGTGGAGAGCGGTAGATGAATATGGTAACTTGATGTATTCTTTCATCGATACAGTTACGGTACTTCATCCATATTATACAATTAGAGCACTTTCGGGCGTTATGTACCTTACTGGTTTCATTATGTTCGCTTACAATATATATAAAACTATGACTTCAGGTAGAGTACTTACTGAAGAGCCACAGTTTAGAACACCTATGGCATAAGGAGGTCTTATTATGTTTTTTCATTGGTTAGAAAAAAATCCATTCTTTTTCGCTGCGGCGATATCGATTGTTATCTCGTTTGCAGGGCTTATAGAGATCGTTCCAAACTTTGCCAAGTCAGGTAAACCGCTCGTGGACTTAAAGCCACGTACGGTTCTTGAGCTTGCAGGTAAAAATGTGTACATGAAAGACAACTGTATGTCATGTCACTCACAAATGATTCGTCCATTTAAATCTGAGACAGATCGTTATGGTGATTATTCACTCTCCGGTGAGTATGCGTATGATAGACCTTTCCTTTGGGGTTCCAAAAGAACAGGTCCAGACTTACACCGTATAGGTAATTATAGATCAACAGACTGGCATGAG
The DNA here is from genome assembly GCA_030949725.1 of Sulfurovum sp. Taxonomy (GTDB): domain Bacteria; phylum Campylobacterota; class Campylobacteria; order Campylobacterales; family Sulfurovaceae; genus Sulfurovum. The sequence continues at coordinate 24,761 of JAUZSE010000007.1, forward strand.
AACCATATGTGGGATCCACCGGCCATTGTGCCTGGTTCAATTATGCCAGCGTACAAGCATCAGTTTACAAACATAGCTGATATTGAAACGGCTTATGCAGAAGCAGTGACGGTTAAAAATGCTTTCCATACACCTTACGGTCCTGAATTTAAAACGACCAGAGCAGCGTGGGATGCACACAGACCAAAAGTACTTGCAGACGCAAAAGCAATTGCAGATAACATGAAAAACAAAGATGTTAAAGAAGCAGTTGCAAATGGTGAAGTACCTGAAGTTGTAGCACTTATTGCTTACCTCAATAGCTTAAAGTAGTATAAAATGGAAATGGATCTTAGAAACTTACAAGGATATGCAAATATATTTATGACCATATTCTTAGTGGTGATGTTGTATTGGTATATTATACACCTGTACAGATCTGAGAAAAAGGGTGTGCGTGATTATGAAAAATACGGGAACATTGCACTCGATGACTCAGTCACGAGTACACCCGTAGAAGATAAACCCGCATCGCAAAGAGAATATAAGGAGGAGAATAAATGAATGCATTAATGATAAAAGCATTAGCTTTTGCTGCGATACTTATGATAGCAACTATTTATGTGGTAATGAGCTTAGATATTGATATTGTTGGAGATTCAGTAAATGCTATAACAATAGGGGGTGCCCTTGCTATTGCTGTGATTACATCAGCAGTTTCGGTTAAATATATTAACCAGATGAAAACAGATACAGCAAGTGGTGAACTTGCAGAAGAGAATTGGGACGGAATTGGTGAGTATAAAAATGAACTTCCTTCTGGTTGGGCCTACACATTTTTGGCTGTATTTATATGGTCGATGTGGTATGGTATGTTTGGTTACCCTATCAATACCTATAGTCAGATCGGCGAATACAATGAGGAAGTACTTGCATATAATGCAAAGTTCGAAGCCATACATAAAAATGCTGATGCTGCAACATTACTAGGGATGGGTGAATCTATTTATTTGGTTCAGTGTTCACAGTGTCACGGAAATACTGGAGATGGACTTGATGGTAGAGCACATGACTTTACATCGAGAATAACGAAAGAGCAAGTACTTGAAGCCATCAACAATGGAGCAGACTCTTTAGGTTATGCTATGGGTGCAATGCCTGCAGGTATGGCATCAGGTGCAGATGCTGAAGCTATCGCAATCTACGTGGCTGGCGGTATGAAGGGTAAGCAACCTGCATCATTTGCAGCATGTTCCTCATGTCATGGAGTAGATGGTAAAGGAAATGGTGGTATGTCACCAAACCTTGTAGCCTATGATGATGTATTGATGAATCACGTGATTAAAAATGGTAAAAAAGGCTCTATAGGTAAAATGCCAGCATTTAAAACGTTGATTACCCCAGTACAAGAAAAAGCATTGACTGTATATATACAGTCATTGTCAAACTAAGGAGTTAAGATGACTGAAAATACAAAAAGATCTGTATTTGGATTTCATGGTATATTTGGAATTATGATTTCAATCGTAGGCTTACTTGTGATTCTTGTGACTTTAATGCTTCTTGCGATTGTTGCACAAAGACATGCAGTAGAAAGTCCTTATGATCCTACTGTTATTAGGGATGTAAATAACCTTAAAATGAGATCTATAGACAATTGGAATTATTCATTCCAAGCAGCGAAAAAGGATAAATAATGATTAAATATATGGATAAAATACTTTTTGCCTGTTTGGCATTTGCTGCGATTGCAGCAATCTATTTGTCATTCACGGCTAGCACTAACCTTTTATACGTAGGTTAAATATGAATAAAGCAAAAGTAAGGGCAAACCTCTCTAAAGGGGTTTTTGCTGTGCTTGCTTTATGTATGCTTCCACTTCTACTAAACGCGACACAACTCCTCAGAAATGACCTTTTAAAACTAGAAGCTGTACAACTCATAGATGATATGGGTGAAGAACTTCAAGCAAAAACAGGTGTCAATGCCTATGTTATTGCAACCCATGAACATTTTCCCGAGAGATATAATTTAGTAGAACACATTAAGCAGTATGAAGCAAAGCTAAGTAAGCCGTATGTATTGTTTATCTTTGCTCCCTTTGCAACGATAACAAAAAAATCAGATGCACGGGGAAGGGTAGGAATCATCCCCTCTTCTTCGAGCGTAAGAGCAATGTATGATTATGATGATGTACGAGATGCAGGCATTAATATTGTTGCGATTAAAGACAGCAATACACAAGAAGATAAGTTCAATATAGGGGTACTTCAAGCCTATTCTGTTCTTGCAGATAATATTGCTTTTTCTAAGGGTGTAAAATTAGAAAAAACAATCCGTGATGAGATCGAAACCATGGTAACTATATTGAGAATATTGGTCTATTCTGGTACGACAGTGCTACTTTGGATATTTGTATTGAGACCATTATGGATAAGGATGAGAGATGAAAGACAAAAATAAAAAAACCTATTGGCCACATATGATACTAGGCTTTTTGGCTATAGGAATTACGTTAGGGTACTGGACAGTAAAATCTGCTTCCTCTATGCCTGTACAAGAATCGAATCAGTATATGTTGAAGTATCAAATGGCAGATATTACTATCAATGAGGTACTGAAGAGTCAAAAAGTCTTTGATAGCCTGTATACCATAAAAATACAAGATGTTCAAACGATGGTGATGACAGACAATGTAAACAGCAACCGTCCGCAGCCTAATCCTGTAAAACTAAGTTCTGGGACTAACACGTTTTCTTACCTAGTGACGAAGAAAGATGGTACTGTAGTCAATGATGCTAATGTAAGTTTCTTGCTTACCCAACCACATTCAAGAAGAAATGACATTTTTGTAGAGAATGTTATGTTTGGCAATGGAATGTATGTAGCCAAAGACATTAAAATCGAATATGCGGGTAGATATACCTTACAGTTGAGAGTTGTTACCTCTGAGGGTACAGGATTTGATGCTATAGCTGCGTACCTTAAGCCTTAGGTTTTTTCTTTTATTTAAATGGGTATTTATGCTATACTTCTTCTATGAATCAACTGCATATTTACCCCACTTCCCGAGCGCTTAGAACGCTTAGTCAATACTATAAAGAACAAGAAGGCTTTTTGCCTACACTCATGCGTATGGATGAGTTTGAACAGCGTGCTATCTTGCTTGGTAATACTATGAAAATAGATCCTTTACAACGTATATTACTTTTGCGTGAAGCCGCCAAATTTGAAGCGTTTGAAGATTTAAAACTAGATATTTCTTTGGTACGATTTTTTACCAAGAGTGATGCTTTGTTTAAGTTTTTTGAAGAAATGGCAGCAGAGAAGATAGACTTTATGCGCTTGTCCGAGGCAGATGCTTATGTAGAATTTACTACACATCTTGAGATACTTGAGAGACTTCTACAAAATTATAAAAACCTTTTGGATGCAAAAGGCTATACTGATAAAGCATTTATACCTAGTAGCCATGTACTCAATATTGGTTTTTTAAAATCCTATAGAGAGATAGAAGTACATCTTGAAGGGTACTTAAGTTTTTTTGAACTCGAACTGCTAGAGAAGATCTCTCAAGAAGTGGCACTAACTGTTCATTATACTACTTCTAAATTTAACAAAAAAATGCAAGAACGTTTTAAGACGCTAGGTATATCCTTAAAAAATAACCACCATATAAGTTTTTCACTGACTGATAAAAAAGTGCTGACAACGCAAAAGAATGAAAATATCATCCATGCAAAAGTATACGCGGTTGAAGAAAGAGAAGAACAGATTGCTCTAGCTTTTGAAAAGATAGAAGAGATGGTTTCTTCAGGGTTTCTTGCAGAAGAAATAGTACTGATACTTCCAAATGAAAACTTCAAAGAACATTTTACACTTTTTGACATACACCATAACCTAAACTTCGCGATGGGATACGACTATAGTAATGGTCGTATCTATAAATCATTAGAAGCACTCTATAGATACTGGCAAAGTTTCGATGCTGAAAGCAAGAAGTTATTAGAGCGTTATGGTTTTGTTTTGGAAGAGATTAAGAAAATATCGGTCAGTCAAAAAATGCATGTGGGTGACTTTTTTGTCTGTATAGATGGGTTGGGATACCATGAGAGTCCTTTGCAAGGGGCAGACAAACAAGATAAGAAAAAAGAAAAGTTTAATGAACGTGTACATGAACAGTATGTACATTTTAGTCAAGGTCTTAGAATCTGAGGAGCTAAGTCTCAAAGAGTGGCTTTTCTTATGGCTAAAATCCCTCTCGAAAGTCACCATGGATGATGTACGTGGTGGCAAAATAACAGTGATGGGCGTACTAGAGACTAGGGGTGTATCCTTTAAGGGTGTGGTCATCGTGGACTTTAATGAAGGTGTAGTACCTGCCACTTCAAGTAAAGATCAGTTTTTAAATTCCCAAGTACGTGCTTTTGCAAACTTACCCACCAAAAATGACAGAGAATCTTTACAAAAACAATACTATAAGCGTCTTTTGGAACAAGCAACTCAGGCAGTGATACTCTACAGTACGTCAGACAATAAACTACCCTCAAACTTTCTTTACGAATTGGGCTTAGAAAAGGCAGAGCAAACACAAGCACAGTTTGATCTACTATATAATCAACCTTCCCAACTACAAAATGTGAATGATCCTGAAGTGTTGGATTTTGATGCTACTACTATCACATGGTCTGCCTCACGTCTGAAGACTTATCTTGAGTGTAAGCGTAAGTATTATTATAGGTATATCCAAAAGATACAAGCTAAGAAAGAAGAAGAACAAAATGAAGGTGCATTTTTGCACTCACTGTTAGACCATTTGCACAGAAAACATGAAAGTTATAACAGTCAAGAACACATGCAAAAAGAATTGTATATGCTCATGGATAAACTCATGCCATTGGATAACGCCCAAACAGAGTACAAAAAATTATTGTGGAAAGAAAAACTAAAAGGTTTTGTAGAAACACAGATAACACACTTTAGCATCAGGATGGAAAGTGAAAGAAAGAGAAAAAGAGTTCCAATCTACGATAGGCGGACTTAAGTTCAAAGGACGCATAGACCGCATAGACCAAAATGAAACAGAGACTTTGGTGTTAGATTACAAAAGTGGAAGTATCAGTGCGGCACAAAGTAAAAATATGGAAAAAATCACAGATCTACAAATGAGTATCTACCATCAAATGTTAAGTACAAAGTATCAAAATATCAATTTGGCGTTTGTAAAACTTTTTGAAAATGGAAGCATAGAAGAAATCACCCTACTTGAAGAAAAAAAACGAACGCCTAGCAGAAGTCATCATAGAACTCAAACAGACGCAAAGTTTTGTGGCTGAAAAATGTGAGGATTTACAGAAATGTAAGTTTTGTGAGTTTACGTTGATGTGTGGGAGAGGAACATATCTTTGATCTATCACATGGAGAGGATACTTGAAATAATTTGACACAAAAACATAATTATACTATAATTATAAAAAGGAGCTATTATGCAAGTTTCACTTATAGATATAGGTACGAGTAAAGGTATACGTATACCATCAGCTGTACTTAAAGAGATAGATACACCAAAGAGTTTTGAATTACGTATAGAAGAGGGCAGTATAGTGTTAGATGTAGTTGATGAGCCTCGTATGGGTTGGGATGAGAAATTTAAAGCTATAGATAACACCTTGCTGATAGATGATAGTTTAGATGTGGATGCGTGGGATGAGATATAAGCAGTATAGTGTTGTGATAGTAAATCTTAATCCTACTGTAGGCTCTGAGATACAAAAGACTAGACCTTGTTTGATCATATCACCCAATGAAATGAACTATGCCAATGTGATAGTAGCACCTATGACTTCAAAGAAAAAAGACTACCCAACTAGAGTGCAACTCAAAGCGGATAGTTTTGTTGTCTTAGATCAGATAAGAACCATTTCTGTACAGAGAATAGTGAAAGTAACGGATATAAAAATTAGTAAAAAAAAGAGTGATGAAGTGAAAAATATGATTAAAATGATATTGGTGGATTAGGTGTATGAAAGGAGATAAAAATATGAAAACGATATTTGTATCTGAAATAGATAAGTTGTATACTTTTGATGTTTTTATGTTGCTAGATGATGACACACAAACAATAAAGGGGACCAATAAAGGGGACAGGGTGTGCCAAGAAGGCGTAACAACTAAAGTAATTTAGGAGGATTGCATTAGCTATGCTATAAAGAAGATGGTAGTAGGTCTACCGTAATCGCTATGCAAGTAGAGGTTGCAAACCACCTTAAGGTGCTTAGATTAAGAGTCTCGGTATTGAGCGTTAAGGAAAAGGGAGAGCCTGACTCTTTCAGGTGTGTATTATAGAGTTGAATGAAAATGAACCATTGATGAAGTCTCGAAACTTTAATGATTATGTTAAAACCAAGGCTAACTGTCTTCCTTGGGATAACCTACAAGGATACTTGTTTACTGTTGTGGGAGCATACGGGGTGGAGATGGCAAGAATATAATACAGGCTTCTTTATGGAACTTGGGAAGTTGTCGTAACGATGTTAAGGGAAAAACTCAAGTGGAAGCCCCATTAGAGTGAAAGTACTGATGCGTTGCACAATGGCGGAGTTATCCGTAGTAGCGATGAAGTCTCTGTAATGGAGATGGAGCAAAGGGATAACATTGTTTAGTTTGAGATTATCATACAACTGTATAGGAGGATATGAAAATGATTCAGATAAAATCACAAGATATTACCAAACAACAAGTTTGGGAAGCCTATAAAAAGGTGAAACGAAATAAAGGGAGTGCAGGAGTTGATGGGATTGACTTTGAGAAATTTGAGTCAAACTTAGAAAACAACCTGTACAAACTTTGGAATAGATTGAGTTCAGGTAGCTATATGCCACCAGCAGTACTTAGAGTAGAGATACCCAAAAGTGATGGAGGTATAAGAGCGTTGGGAATACCAACCATAGCCGATAGAGTAGCTCAAATGGTAGTCAAAGATTATTTGGAACCTAAGCTAGAGAAGATTTTTTATAGTGACTCTTATGGCTATAGACCAAAGAAATCAGCACACCAAGCACTAACAGCAACACGCAAGAGATGTTGGCAATCACCCCAATCCTCTAAAAACTAAAATTCAAGAGTTGTGCAATAGAGTCATCTAAATCCCAGCGATTGTTGATGAGTTGTTCTTGTATAGACTTTGCTCCATTTAAGTGTAAAATATTCAAAATCATACTTCTAATTATAGTCATTAAAAATGGATTTAAATGGACATTATGGTCATCTTCTAATAAAGCATTATCTTTATATTGATGCATAGTTTCAACTTTCCAATGATCTAATATTTTATCATGAAAAAACTCTGCACTTTCATGAAAATTTGCAATACAAAATTGAATTCTAGTGCTGTTTGTTACTATGCCAGTTTTGTGATTTTTACACTCTATTTTTTTGATAGTTTTTATAATTGAGCGAATATGTGTTATTCCATTATGTGAAAATGAAGTGGGTTGATAGATAAAAACTTCTCTGTTTATCCATTCATTCGATTGTTGAATACCTCTAGCTTTGTAAGTACTTACTGGTTTTGTATCTCTTGATATTTCATCTATCTTATCAAAAAGGGTTGCTTGATTATCTTTAACTTTAGCAATATATTTTGAGCCACTTTCTTCAATAGCATCTAGCGTTTTTTTTGGGTATTCATCGCATCAAAAGTAAAGATAAATTCCTCCCCAAGCTCCCCTATCATCGCTTGTAATGCTGGTATCTCATTAGATTTTTCTGCAATTTTCTTATGTGCAATTATGACACCTATTTCAGCAAGAACTGCTCCTACAACTTCAATAGATCTTTTGTCTTTGTATCTACTACCATTCATCACTTTCCCATCTACACTTAGATGCTTCCCCGTCGTCTCTACATAGTTTCTTATCCACTCTCTAAATATTAATTCTACTGCTTCGCTATCCACATTTGCAAGTACCGAAGATACTACACTTTTCTTTGGTGTCAATATAAACTCAACACCCAGAAGTCTCTTCACTTGCTCTTTTTGAATATGCTTTTCTATCCATATTGAAATCTGCTTATAATCTGTTGCTCCCATAAGTCCTGCTAATACGCTAAGGTATAAAATATGCTCTATCTTATGTCTTTTCGCTTTCCTATAGTCTTTAATTGTTGAAAATAATTCCAATAATTTATTGGATTTAGCTTTTTCTGCGTATCCTTTTATTGAACGCTTTACTGATAATTTCTCTCTTGATTTTATTTGCATTTTTCTCAATCTCATTTTTTTACATAGTATAGCACTTTATCTCTATTAGCTTTTTTAAGGATTGGGGTGGTTGGCAATATCCATTTGTACTAGATTTAGATATAAAAGGGTTCTTTGACAATATTGACCACGAGTTGATGATAAAAGCTTTGGAATTGCACATTGATACCAAGTGGGAAATGCTCTATATCAAACGATGGTTGGTTGCTCCAGTCCAAACCAAAGACGGACTACTACAAAGAGATAGAGGAACGCCACAGGGTGGAGTCATCTCTCCACTACTAGCTAATCTGTTTTTGCATTATGCTTTTGATGTATGGATGAGTAAAAACTATCCCAATACTCCTTTTGAGAGATATGCAGATGATGCAGTATGTCACTGTAGGTCTCAACAAGAGGCAGAAAAGCTACAAATAGAACTATCCGAGAGAATGGAAAAGTGTAAATTAGAACTTCATCCTGATAAGACTAAAATAGTCTATTGTAAAGATGATAAAAGAAGAGGGGAGTATGAAAATACAAACTTCGACTTTCTAGGGTTTACATTTCAACCACGACTGTCTAAAAGCTATACAGGTCAATTCTTTGTAGGATTTAATCCTGCTATTAGCAGAAAATCTGCTAAAAGGATTAGACTTGTAATGCGAAGATGGAAAGTTCAGATTAGAAGTAACCTCTCTTTGGAGGAGTTATCAAAAGCTTATAGTAGAGTGATAAGAGGTTGGGTAAATTACTACTCAATCTTTGCACGATATAAACTACTAGAGTTAATGAGATACTTTGACAGAAGATTAGAGAGGTGGGCAAAACAAAAGTTTAAATCACTCAAACGCAGACAAGGCAGAGCCAATAAATGGCTTAGTGCAATAGCTAGAAAAGAGCCTCATCTATTTCCACATTGGCAAATGAAATATGCAAAACTTGCAAAATAATATCACTTGATTAAGCAATAGGAGCCGTGTGACGGGAGACTGTCAAGCACGGTTCTGTGAGAGCCTGAGAGGGAAGTTCTCTTGGGCTACTCGACCTAGATTAATTCTTGTCCCCTTTACTTATATTTACTTTCTTATGCTGATTTTTATTGAATTTATTGGGAAGTGTGTAGTTGTGTGGGAGGATGCCAAAAATACATCTAAAAACTATTATCCTTATTCTCCAACTCAGCATACACAAATTCCATGTGATTTTTTAAAAATGTTAGAGGAAAATAGAAATCTTCTTTCCATGTAAATTTTTCTTTTAGATTTGCATAGGCTTCTTGGAGTTCAAAGATGCCTTTGTCCTCTTTATAGGCTTTGCTTACTTCTTCTTTGATGGAAGAGAGATAATAGAGATAAGGTGCCACGGTTTTTTTGTAATCTCCTGATGTGCCGTGTCCTACAACATAGAGGGTATAGCGTGGTTGTTTGGTTAGTTTTTCTAAAAAGACGATATTTTCTAAGATGCTTGAAATTTCAGAGAAGTATCCTAAAGTAGATTCTAAGACTATATCGCCCAAAAATATTACATTACTTTTTTGGTGTGTGATAGTGATGTCTGAATTTGAATGTGCTGATTTTGGGTGTTGGATACTAAAGTATTCGCCGTCTATTTCTATCTTGTCTCCATCTTCTACAAAATAGCTAGGCAGATGAAAAGTCTTGGCTTTGTATTGGTTTGTGACGCGTTCTTGACCTTGAAGATACATATTTGTAGCAGAATCGATAATATTTCTATGTCCATAGATTTTGACATTGGGATAGGCTTCTACAATTGCTCCATTGGCAAACCAATGGTCAGAGTGATGGTGGGTATTAAAAATAGCAAGTATCGGTTTTGTGCTGATTTGTCTTATCTGATTGAGGACAGCCTTACCCACAATATAACTCGCCCCTGAATCTATGATGATAATGCCATTTTTAGATTCTATAAACGCAGGATTATGTATGAAACATTGGGCATCATTGTCTCTTGTTTTTGCACCGTGCATGATATAAACAGACTTTGCCATTTGCTTAAAAGAAAAATCGCCATGATGTCCTAAGTGCCAAGGCTTAAAAGTTTTGGCATCTAGCAAAGAGAAGCCCAAACAAACTCCGATAAAAGTTCTACGGTTTAACATAGTTTTTTATCTTCTTAGAATAGTGTCCTTTATATCCTGTAGTAGTTGTCCATTCTAACTCCATGAGGTCACCTTCTTTGAGTTCTTTTTGTTTGACTTTAAGTTTGATTAAGGGGTTTAAAGCCATATTTCCTGAGGATTTAAAGTCAAAAAGTATGCGTTCTCCTACACGAAGCACCATATCCGTAATGTAATCAGGTGCTATCTCTTTCTTTTCTGCTTCTGCTTCTCCTATCATGAGACTATCAATCATAAATTTTATTTTAAGAATGTCATCTTTAATAACGACTCTTATTTTTGCTTTATTTGTTTGACTCATCCTCCACAACCTCCACCAATAGAAACATCAATTTCTTGATTTTTTATATAAACGAACCCATTTATATCTTCTATAAGTACCGTTATATCTGCTGTTTGTCTCATCTTTATACGAAAAGAATAATCTACCAATACATCTTTAGGTACATCAAAAATACCCACTAAAGAAGTAGGGTTAGCATCTTGAAATAGCATGACTTTTTTTGGCTTCTAAATCTGTTTTGATATGTATAGGAATAGACCCACTATTTTCTGCTAGTTTAGGGGCTTTTATATATATTTTATCACTCAGAACTAACTCTTTATCAGGATAAAGTAATTTGATTGCTTCTTTACTAGTTTCAGCTTTCCAAGGGTCTTTATTTTCGGGTAGCTTTTTATACGGTTGCCATGTTTGGGCAGAGAGTGGTGTGATTGCCCATGTTAGTGTGCCTAATGTGGCTAGGGATAGTAATTTTCTTCTGTTCATCTTTTAATACTCCTTTTTTAGGGTAGAGACTATGATAGCATTTTAAACTAATAAAATACATAATCTAAGAGTCAAGCGTTGAATATACACTAAAAGCATGCGGGTAAATTAATACCCCACTAAGTTTATTTTCATATAATAAGTAAAACATATATGAAAAGGGTAAATATGAATACGATATCTATATCCGACATACAACGAAACTTGCATAAGTTAGAAAATTTTGACATTGTAGAGATAGTTGATAAAAAACGTAACCAGATAAAAGGGTATTTTCTTGACAAGAAGTATGTAGATGTGGTGGAAAAGCTTGTTAAATCTAATACGCATAAAAATAAATCTAAACTAGATGCATTAAAAGCTATGGGTAGTTATGGTTTAGGTGGGAAAAATATAAGGGATATTAAGGCGGAGATATATGATAATCAATAAGATATTTTTGGATGCCAATATCTTGCTTGACATGATAGATAAAGACAGAGGAAATATAGAAAAATCAAGAGATTTAATTTATCGTGCTTTGATGAAGGATATATTACTCTTTACTTCATGTGACATACTTAGCAATGTATATTATGTTGCCAATAGGAAACTTGAAAAAGTTGAGGTTATCCAAGAGATAGATCGCATGTTGGAGATATTTGACATAGTGCCAATAGACAATACACTAGCTCAGAAAGCCATGAAGATGAATGTATTGGATATAAGGCTAGATTTTGAAGATTTACTTCAATCTGTATGTGCTGAAGAAGCTTCTTGTGATTTGATTGTGACTAATGATAAGCAGTTTGTATCAGGATTAGTGCAGCATGTTACTTTAGATAAAGCATTGGAACTGATTTGAGTTTCAAACCATTTTTAGCCTACTCCGCTTCAGCAGGAAGCGGTAAGACATTTGCCCTTTCGGTGCGGTATATCTCACTACTTTTTATGGGAGAATCACCATCTAGTATACTCGCGGCAACCTTTACGAACAAGGCAGCAGCTGAGATGCGTCAGAGGGTGGTGGATTCTTTGCGTAATTTGGGAGAGAATGAAGCTTTTTTGGCTGCGGTTTGTGTAGAGACTGGCTTTAGTAAAGAAGAAGTGTTTCAAAATCAGCCAGAGGTCTTGGCACGGTTTTTGGCTACTACATCGTATATTGTGACGCTGGATAGTTTTTTTTCTGGCATTTTGCGTTCTGCCTCTTTGGAGTTGGGTCTTGAACCTGACTTTATGACCAAAGAACAGGGTACGGATGCACTTGAAAAACATTTTTTAGATGAAGTACAAGCCAATGGGCTACTCTCCAACCTTGTAAAACTCTCTATGGATATTGAAGACAAGCGTTTTGCTAAGATCTTTGATTTGATGCAGAACTTTTACAAAGTAGATCCTTTACTGCCAGCACAACAAGAGAGCAGTTTTGTCCTAGCTAAGCAAGAAGAAGCCTGTGAAGTTTTACGCTTGAAGATGATCAAGGCATTGGGTGATGCTAGTGCTACGGCACGTTGTCTCAAACAGTTTGAAACCAACAACGTGAAAGCATTATTTATCAAGTCTTTGTTTGAAAAAGAGACTTTGGGTGAACACTCTTGGTTTAAAAAAGTGGCGAATGACGAAATAGAAGGCTTATATGCCTTTCTTAAAATAGAATTGGCAAAATGGGCAGAGGCTAGAGAAGCGATAGTCTTACAAAACCTTTTTAAAATTTATGACTACTATAAAAATGCTGTCATCACCAATGCGAAGACTTCAGGAATTTTGACCTTTGATGATCTGACGTATTTTACCTATAGGCTTTTGCATGAGAGTATGAGTAAAGAATTTTTGTACTTTAAGATAGATGCCAAGTTTAAACATATACTTCTTGATGAGTTTCAAGATACTTCTACTTTACAATTTTTACTGCTCAAACCTCTCATAGATGAGATCTTTTCTGGGCATGGGCAGAGTGAATTTAAGTCCTTTTTTTATGTGGGTGATACGAAGCAGTCACTGTATCGTTTTCGTGGAGGAGTGGAGGAATTGTTTGACAAAGTGGCAGAGAATTATGGGGTAGAGATACTTCCTATGGACACCAACTATAGAAGTGCTAAACATATAGTAGAGCAGGTCAATGGATGGTTTGAACCTACCATGCAAGGCTATGTTCCCCAAAAAAGTAGAGTAGGTGCAAGTGCAGGTTATGTGGAAGTGCTAGAGTCTGAAACACTCATAGAAGAAGCAGTCAAACAGGCGAAGAGACTTTTGGAGTTTGGTATTGATGTAGATGATATTGCTTTTTTGGTGAGTACGAATAAGGATGGACAGAAACTTCAAGAAGCTTGTCAAAATGAAAAGATAGCCACACTCTTAAAGACTTCAAGTTCTTTAAAAAATATGCCTAAGATAGCAGCACTTGTAGCGATGACCGAGTATCTGTTCTTTGGAGAAAAGATAGATGCACAAGCGATGCTTTTGAATGTAGGAAAGTCATTGGACGATGTGGATATTTCTTGGTTTTCAGCCTTTATGTCACCACTTCAAGTCGTGGACAGACTGGTACGAGAGTTTGGGTACTTTGATGAAGATTTAAATGTATTGAAGCTTTTGGAGTTTGCTTCTGCCTTTTCTGATATGCTTACTTTTATAGAAGAATTTGCTACATCGAGTATAGCTGTAGCATCAAACACTGTACATGGTGCAAAGATTATGACCATACATGGTTCTAAAGGCTTAGAGTTTGAATATGTGATCGTGTTGGATAAACTGACCCGTGCAAACTCTGATAAAGCAGCCCTCATTTACAAGTATAATGATGCTCTATATATAGATAAAATTTTGTATAGAACCAAAGGAAGAGTAAACTTTGATGATGAATATAAAAGTATTATGGATGCACGTAAAATCTCAGAAGCTAAAGATAGACAAAATGTATTGTATGTAGCATTGACACGGGCAGTTGAAGGACTCATCATACTTCGAAAGCCTAAAGATTCTATCTTCGATGCACTAGGTATGGAAGTGATGTGTATAGGTGAACTAAAAGTTTCTTTAGTGGATGAACCAAGTATCACGCCAGTGGAATCTAAAAAAGTTATTATTTCAAATTATGGTACACAAGAGATAGTCAAACAAGAGGATGAAGAAGAGAAAGATTATGAAGCTATCTTATTTGGTACTGCCTTACATTATGCCTTAGAGATGCTAGGCAGTTTTGACCCCACGAGTATAGCCACTGCTATGACTGCTCTACAAAATAGATATGGGCAAGAGCTTACACAAGAGAGTTTAGAAGAGATAGAAAAACGGGTGCATAGTCTCATCGTGCATGATAAATTTCAAGGTTTTCTTAACGGTGCAAATGTACGTAAAGAACAGTCACTTTCTTTTGAAGGCGAGTTGAAGCAGATAGATTTGCTCTTGGAGTATGAAGACTCTAATTTGGTGATAGACTATAAGAGTTCTAAAAAGTATGCCTTGAAGCATCAAAAGCAAGTGGGGTATTATAAGAAAGCTATAGCCAATATTACGGGGAAACGGACGGAGGGTATGATTGTGTATCTTTTGGATGCTGGAATAGAAATCCAAAGGTGTTGACACAAAATGAGTTACACTCCCATTAGTTTTGCATTTGCTTGAACAGTGATGCTTTGGCTTTTTCTCTTTCTGTTTGCGGTATTTTGGGTTTCCTAACCGTTAGTATTTTTATATCTTTGTCTTTGATAGGGTTTGTTTTGATATCAGGACTTTCAATAAATTCTTTGGGCTTGTCTAATACGGTTTCTTTAGGAAAAATATAGTTGTCTCTAGTCTTCTTTTCTACTTTGATTGGTGTTGGTTTAGGGTTTGCATCCGTATTAAACCATACATAGAGGACAGAGAGCGTAAGAAACCCAATAAGAAACCATTGTCTTTTCTTTTGTGTTTCTTGTATCTTAGATGATTTTGTTTGGGGGAGAGGGCTGATGTCATCTAGTAGATAGTTATCAAGATTGCTCTCTTTGTTTTCATTAGAGATTTCTGTAAAGATGTGCTTTAAAAGTACATCTTCTGTCACTTTTTTATGATTTTTTTTTGAAGTTTTTTTTGAAGTTTTCAATGCGATTTCTTAAGTATATGTAGGTATTCTGTGGTTGAAGTAGCTTTATGTTTTCTGTTTTCTGTTTTGTCAGCTTTAAAACGTTGATACTGGGTTGTTTTTAACGTATATTCACCATACTTACTCATAATATCTTTGACTTGTTCTTCTGACATTAATCCCTCATTGTTGTAGCTCATAAATATATATTGAAAATTTGCTAAACGTATTAAGTCTTCAAATGCTTCTAAAACTTCTCTACTCCTACAATAGGGTGAACGCGTATACTCTCTTAGCCCCGTTTTACCTTTGGGTTCAAATTCATCATAGCGTGATATGGTATTTAATATATGATAATTAGCCCCATACTGTCGATGATTGTATGGGGGATCCATATACAATATATCACCTTCTATTTTGGTAATTAAGGCATTGACATCTTCATTATAGACTTTGTGATTCTCACCTGATGTATCAAAATGTGCAGGACGTAAAAGTAAAGGTTTTTGAGCAGATTTCTTTAAATGTTTCAAATATGCACCATACACAGAAGCGGTGTTAGCCACTTTATCCGCAGCTTCTATAAGCGATGCCAATAGAAAATAATATAGATTTTCATCTATTTTACTATTGTTTTTCCATACTTCAATTTTAGATCTTATAGTATCTATCTTTAAAGCATTGTTCATCACTAAAGTATTGACGTTCTCCATGTCCTGCTAACGAATAATGCTTAGTGATAAATCCACTTTTGGTAGCTAGGTTATTTAACGTATTCAAATACTCTTTATAGTCTAATGGCGTGTAATTCCCGATATAATTTCGATTCAATACATAGCTGTAATGTTCAATGTCATTGGCAATGACTGTTTTAACATAGGGTTTGAAAGTTCTTCCTACGATGCCTGTACCAGCAAAAATATCACAAAACACCTTATCTTGTAACTCACCTACAGTTTCTCGTATCGCTTCTTCCAAAAATGATGATAATTTTAATTTTGAACCAATATAATTCATTCTTCTTCTTTCTGTCTATTTTATGTGTCTTTCGTGATCCATAATAAATCTGAATACACTTTTCCTTCTCCAAAATCAAAAGTATAGAGGTTCTTTTCTGAAAATATTTTGACATAAGATTCTATCTCTTTTTTCAATAACAGTACTTCTGATTTCATTTTCCAGTGTTGCATATCATTAGCACTGTATAAAATAATAAATAATCTATTTTTGAGATGTTTTCTTCCTTGTTGGCTTTGATTTGCATATAACCAAGAGATCAATTCTTCTTCATGTTCTCTTGCATACTTATAGGATTGATTAAAGCCTTTTGGAAACACGGATGTTTTATGGTCAAAGGGAATAGCATTGATTTTAAAATCGACTAATTTGTCATAAGTGTTTTTATTTGCTTCAACATTCTCATGCGATGCAAAACTATCTTCGACTGCCATGGCTGACCAAAAATTATACCACCTGTTAAGGGCATAGTCTTTTAATGCTTGATCAAAATTTTCAGTTCTCCTGAGTAAGGTTGCAAAACTATAGGTTGTATAGATAAAGTTTGTCTCTAAATCCCAGGAATTTGATTGTTTTCTTCCCCAACGATACGGATATACCAATCTCTTTTTTAATTCTCTTTCTACTCTAGGCAAGTCCATTTTATTTCCTCTAAATTTATTTTATCTAAATTATGATGCTCTTTGTATTTTTATTTCGCTATAGACATCTTGAAAGCCTAAGAAAAGATAACTATTTGTAGCTTTGGCTACAATTATGCTAAAATTACGATTATACGAGGAGTTAGAATGAATTGGGGAAAAGTTTTTTATATATTTTTTACGTTGATGTCACTTACGACATCCGCAGCGTTTTTATATGAGAACAGTGCCGTGGCATTGTTTATAGCAGGGTCTGTGAATATTATTTCTACTTTGATGAAAATTGGGGTAAGAAACATACTTTCAGCAGAACTGTTGGCTGGTTCACTTGTGGCAGATTTACACCTTATACCTGCATTTTTTGCATTACAGTTTTATGGTAACCATCCTTTGGCTGTAGGTCTTGTGATAGGTGCAGTGGTGGCAAATGTTTATACTATCATTGTATCTATGATAGAGAGTGCGAAAGGAAAAGGCTGATTTTTAAGGCATATTCTTTTAAGCCTACTTGGGTATCTTACTGTGAATTACTAAAGGACTAAAACATGGTAAAGATACCTACACTTTATGGCAGTGATGCACAAGAGAAACGACAAGAGATTAAAGACTATTTTCAGTACTGTTATAAACGCTATGAATCACTTTTTACACTCGTCTCAGAGGAAAAAGTGTATTTTGAAAAAGCAGATTCTCTTCGTCATCCTATCATTTTTTATTATGGGCATACTGCTACTTTTTTCATAAACAAACTAAAATTAGCTAAAATTAGCGATGAACGCATCAATCCAAAACTTGAATCTCTCTTTGCTGTAGGTGTAGATGAAATGTCTTGGGATGATCTCAACGAAAAGCATTATGACTGGCCTAGTTTGGCAGAGACACAGCAGTATCGTGATGATGTGTATACGCTTGTGTCCAAACTTATAGACACCCTTCCTTTAACACTTCCCATCAATGAAGAATCTCCATGGTGGGTGATCATGATGGGGATTGAACATGAAAATATCCATCTTGAAACTTCTTCTGTCTTGTTACGTCAACTTCCTTTGTCTTCTATAAAAGAGAATACCCAATGGGAAGCATGTCCTCTTATGGGAGAAGCACCAAAAAATGAACTTTTGGATGTGCGTGCAGGTCAAGTGACTTTAGGCAGAAGTAAAGATGCAAAGTTCTTTGCATGGGACAATGAATATGGAGAGCATCAAGCACAGATTCCTGCATTTAAAGCAGCAAAATATCTGACTTCAAATGCTGAGTATCTTGAATTTGTACAAGATGATGGTTATACCCATGATACTTTTTGGTGTGAAGAAGGAAAGGCTTGGAAGGCATATACGCAAGCAAAACACCCTCTTTTTTGGTCTCCTTCCAAAGATGGATATATGCTCCGCATATTGAGTAAAAATATTGAGCTACCTAAAAACTGGCCCGTTGAAGTCAACTATCTTGAAGCCGCAGCCTTTTGTCAATGGAAGAGTCAGGAAAGAAGGTACTACCATTACCCTTCCTACCGAAGATGAATACAATAGATTGAGAGAAGTAAGTAGCGTACCTACCTATAGGGAATGGACAGAGAAAGGTACAAGTATTGCCAATATAAACTTGGAAAGCTTTGCTTCTTGTGTCCCTGTAGATCAGTGGCAGCATGGTGATTTTTATGATGTGATTGGAAATGTTTGGCAGTGGTCACGTACACCTATGTATCCCTTTAAAGGGTTTAAAGTACATCCTATGTATGATGATTTTACCGTACCTACCTTTGATGGAAAACACAATCTTATGAATGGTGGTTCTTGGATCTCCTGTGGTAATTTGGCTACGCAGAAAAGTCGTTATGGATTTAGAAGACATTTTTACCAGCATGCAGGGTTTAGGGTTATCCAAAGTAACTATGAAGAAAAGGTAGAAACGGATTATTATACTACTGATACTATTATCTCACAGTATTGCCATTTTGGATGGGGAGACAATGCACTCAATGTAGAAAATTATCCTGCACGTTGTGCTAAAATTGCTTTAGAGTATATGAAAGACAAACCAAGAGGTAAAGCTTTTGATATAGGATGTGCCATAGGAAGAAGTACCTTTGAACTCGCACGTGGTTTTGATGAAGTCATAGGCGTAGATTTCTCTGCACGTTTTGTACAAGAAGCTGAAGTTTTACAACAAAATGCTGTCTTACGCTACACTATGCCAACAGAAGGTGAACTGGAGAACTTTTATGAGGTACATCTTTCAGATTTCGATTTGGAAAATGAGCGTGATAAAGTTACATTTTGGCAGGCAGATGCTTGTAACTTAAAACCTATTTATAAAGACTTTGACCTTATTTTTGGCGGTAACCTTATAGACCGACTCTATGATCCCCAAAAGTTTTTAGACTCCACTTCCTGAACGTTTAAATGAAGGCGGCATACTTATCCTGACCTCTCCTTATACTTGGCAAGAAGAGTCTACGCCAAAAGATAAATGGATAGGCGGCTATAAAAAAGATGGCGAAAATGTTTCTACTTTAGATGGATTACAAGAAATACTTGGAGAGAACTTTATCTTACTCGATACTAAAGATGTACCTTTTGTGATACAAGAGACAGCACGTAAACACCAACATACCATTGCACATATGACGATTTGGCAAAAAAAATAAGATGATGTTTCAAGCCATAAACCGTAAAGGCACATACACTACAAAATACGATGATGCCAAAAAGAAATTTGGGAGAGATGATCTTTTGCCTTTATGGGTGGCAGATATGGATTTGGCTTCACCCTTATGTGTGCAAGAAACGATTCAAAAAAGAGCAGCACATCCTGTGTATGGCTATACGGTTTACCCTAATGCATATTATGAAGCGATACAAAACTGGATGAAAAAACGCTTTGATTGGGCTGTTGATGCAGAGAGCATTGTACCTTGTTATGGCGTGGTACCTTCACTAAATTTTGCTATCAACGCGTATAGTAAAGAAGGGGATGGTATCCTCATTCAAACACCGTTATATCCTCCATTCGCTGCTTCTATTAAAGAAAAAAAGAGAAAATTACTTGACAATACACTGCTCTATAAAAATGGCAGGTATCAGATAGACTTTGATGATTTTGAAAGCAAAGCAAAAGAGTCTACACTTTTTTTACTCTGTTCCCCACACAATCCAACGGGACGTGCATGGACGAAAGAAGAATTAGAAAAGATCATTGATATCTGTATAAAACATGAAGTACTTATCATCTCTGATGAGATACATGCAGATGTGGTATATGCTCAAATACATCACTCAATAGGGTCTTTTGAAAAGATAAAACAGAGATGTGTCATTTTGAGCAGCACCCTCTAAGACATTTAACATTGCAGGACTCAATACTTCTTTTGCTATAATTGCAGATAGTAAGTTACGAGAAGCGTATAATCTTGAACAAGACAAATCGGGCATAAGCAATGGAAATCCTTTTGGTATAGAAGCTTTGATCTCTGCTTATAATGAGGGGGATGTGTGGCTAGAACAGCTCAAAGTGCATTTATCTTCCAATATCACTTATGTAAAAACCTTTTTGACAAAGCATAAGTTAGCGATAGAAGTAGTACCCACCGAAGCTACTTTTTTAATGTGGCTTGATTGTAAAAATATGGGCTTGTCACATGAAGCATTGGTACATTTCTTTATCTATGGTGCAAAACTTGGGCTTAACGATGGAAAAAGTTTTGGAAATGCAGGAGAAGGTTTTATGCGTTTAAATATAGGAACATCAAGGAAAATTTTGGAAGAAGCAATGAAGCGGTTATTATATGCCTATAGGGAAAAACTGTGAGAAATATTCTTTTTGTCTATGTACTATTCTCACTTTGGCTTTATGCCTTGCCTCAGGCAATCTTGGAAGAGGTACGAAAATCAGGTATTGCCCAAAAAGATGTGAGTATTTACATCAAGGAAGTGGGTCATGGGGGTAAGGTTATTGCATCCCTTAATGTCGATAAGGCACGGACACCTGCATCTGTGGTTAAGGTTTTGACCACATATGCAGCTCTTTTAAAATTGGGATTTGATTATCGTTGGCCTACTAAATTTTATACGACAGGTAGACTAAGACAAGGTGTATTAAAAGGTGATTTACTTATCAAAGGATTTGGGGATCCGACTTTAAACGACAGAGATCTTAACGATATTGTGGCAAAAATTCGAGCCAAAGGGATACGAAGGATCACGGGTAATATCGTGATTGACAGAAGCTACTTTAACGTAGGTACTAAAAATAATTCAGGTTTTGACAAAAATATTTACAGTGCTTATAATGCCATGCCTGATGCTATGATGTTTAACGAACGTATCAGTACCGTGTGTGTCACTCCGAACAAAAAATCTGTGTATAAAAAAAACCAAGATGGAAGCTACAAAATTGTTAATCGTTTAAAATATGTCAATAAACCTTGTAAAGGAAGATACTCATGGCCAGGTGTTGCGATAAGCCATAGTCAATCTATACCTACAGTGACACTAAAAGGGAGTATTTCCAAACGATGTGGAAGACGAAATATCTGTAATGTCTTGACCAAACCTTATAAATCATTTTATTATGCACTCAAAGAGAAACTTCGGGTGAAGGGTATAAAAGTATCTGGTACTCTAAGCATAAAGAAAATCCCTAGAAATGCCAAGAGTCTTTTTACGTATTATTCTGATTCTTTGGAAAAGATTGTTTCCAAAACAGCTAAAAAAAGTAACAATCTTTATGCCCGTCACCTTTTACTTCTTCTAGGAGCAAAAGTATATGGCGCACCAGCAACCTTACAAAAAGGTAGAAATGCTATAGTCAAAATACTACGTTCAAAAGGTGCATTGGGCTATGGTACACTTATGGTAGACAATGGATGTGGTCTTTCTCGTATAGCAAAAATAACAGCCAAAAATTTGGCAGAGATGTATGACAATGCCTACGATAGATACGGGTCAAGATGGATGAAGACACTTTCTATAGCGGGCATAGATGGCACGATAAAACGCCGTTTTAGACATACAGTCGTTAAAAACCATGCTTGGATGAAAACAGGTACTGTACGAAATGTTAAGAATATCGGAGGGTATGTTAAAAACAAGGCAGGTAAACTTTATACGGTGGTCATCCTTGTCAATAGCACGAGGGCACGTTGGCATGGGGCGAAACTTCAAAATGAGATTATGAAATGGTTAGTGAAGACTAAAATACAACCATTAAAAAGAGTCTCATCCCAAGCGAACGGCTCTAAAAATAATGTTAAAAATGTGTTTTCACAACTCGGAACAGAGCCTATGGCATACAAAGACCCTCAAAGAGATACTTTGTACTATGTGCAAGTAGGTTCTTTTAGGCAAATGCCAAAAAAACAGTATTTCAAAAAAATAGAAGCATTACGCTTGCGTTATAGCGTACGCCATGTGAATAACTATAAGGTGCTTGTAGGTGCATATGCTGATAAGAATGATGCAATCGCAGCCTTGAAAAAAATACGTAGAAATGTGAATATAGGAGCCTTTATCGTTAAGATGTAGGTCTCCTATAGTTCTTTACCCCAAATACGTTATAATCTTTTAAAAATACAGGGCAAACATTGAACTTTGAAACATACCCTTTTGAAAAATTAAATCAACTCCTTGAATCAGTGATTCCCAACACAGCATACAGCCCTCTAAGCTTGACGATAGGGGAACCTCAATTTGAGACCCCAAAGTTTATACTTGATGCACTCAATGAGCATGCAGAACTTTTAAATAAGTATCCTAAAACTTCGGGTGAAAAAGTACTCAGAGATGGAATGCTTACATACAACAAAGTGCGTTTTGGATTGATACTTACGAATGCACAAATTATCCCTACCTTTGGGACTAGAGAAGTGCTTTTTAACTTTCCGCAGTTTTTGTTGCATGACATTGAAGATCCTGTGATGGTCTTCCCCAATCCTTTTTATCAGATCTATGAAGGGGCGGCTAAAGCGTGTAGAGCAGAAGTGATATACTTAAACCTCAATGCTTCTAGTGATTTTCAACCTGTAGTAGATGAGGTGGCATTAGAAAAAGCAGATTTTGTCATACTTAATTCACCCAATAATCCTACTTCTTCTGTGATGTCTATGGAAGACTTAAAAAAGTGGGTTTTGTTGGCAGATAAACATGATTTTGTACTTATGAATGATGAGTGCTATGCGGATCTTTATCTGGATGAGCCTTTACCTTCTTTACTTAATGCAAGTATAGAGGTGGGCAATATAGATTTTAGAAATATCTTAGTAATCAATTCTGTCTCTAAACGTTCTTCTGCTCCAGGACTTCGTTCTGGTTTCATTGCAGGAGATGCAGACATCCTTAAATCTTATATGGTCTATAGGACGTATGTTGGTTGTGCAACTCCCTTGCCATTACAACATGCTTCTGCAGCTGCATGGGCAGATCAGGAGCATGTGGCTGTCTTTAGAGAAAAGTACAAAAAAAACTTTGAGATAGCCAAAGAAATCTTAGGTATAGATAGCCCCCAAGCGACCTTTTATATTTGGCTCAAAGTTGAAGATGAAATAGCCTTTGCGACAAGACTCTATGAATCTTATAATCTCAAAGTCGTCCCTGGTTCATTTTTGGGACGTGAGGGTGCAGGTAAAGGCTATGTACGGTTGGCACTGGTTTATGAGGCAGAAAAGACAAGAGAAGCATTGGTAAGAATTAAATTATGTTTGGAGAATATATAAATGACAAACCCTGAAATACACGTAGAAGAGTTAAAAAAAGATCCAGAATTTTTAGCAAATATTGCTAGACTTGAAGTAGAGTGTAAAGAAGAAGAGAGTATTGCTAAAGGGTATCAGCTTTTGGATGCACAGCTTATTATTGAGGCAGCAGAAGATGACATCAATGAAATCTTTACTTTTATTGTCAATACAGCTTTTGACAGATTGGCAGAGAAACTGACTAGGTCAAAAATGTTTAATATGCAAAATACAGAAGACTTAGCAACGGCTAGAGCCATCTATGAACATGCTATTCAGCGTTACAGTGAAAAGGATCAAAAGGGTGCCAAAGAGATATTTTTGATACTCAATTACACTATAGACCATGCAGAGCTTAAAGATGCGATGATGCTACATGCAGCTGTAGTGATGGCAGGGATTGGTTTTGATGATTTCATAGAACAACATGTAGATGTGAGTAAGGTAGATGAATCAGACCCTTTGGCATTTTTTATCCAAACATTTACACAGAGTAAAGAGGAGATGTTTCACACCTTTGAGAAAGAAATAGTTTTAGCAAAAAATGAAATACGTATTTTCTCAGATTCACAACAAGAATTATAATGAAAATACATTTCATAGGTATCGGAGGCATAGGGCTTTCTGCTTTAGCCAAATTTTTGGTCAATGATGGACATAAGATTTCTGGTTCTGACATCAAACAGACAGAGATTACCAATGACCTAGCTACCAATTTTGATGCGAAGATTACCATACCCCATCATGAAGATGCAGTGGAAGGTGTGGATAGGGTTATCTACTCTGCGGCTGTACGTCCCAACAATCCTGAGTATCAAAAAGCCAAAGCATTGGGTATTGAATTACTTTCAAGGAAAGAGTCATTAAAGAGCATATTGGGTAAAAAAGAGGTCTATGCTGTGGGTGGCGCACATGGAAAAAGTACCACTTCAGCGATGCTAGCTTCACTACTCCCTAAGTCGAATGCACTTATCGGTGCCATTGCCAAAGAATTTGGCTCCAATGTACGTAATTACCCTAATGATAAAGTAGTGTTTGAAGCAGATGAAAGTGATGAAAGTTTTTTAAATTCAAACCCTACTTTGGCTATTGTAACCAATGTCGAACCTGAACACATGGAATACTACGGCTATGATGAAGAGCGTTTTTACAATGCCTATAGAAACTTTGTCAATCTTGCAAAAGTACGTGTGATCAATGCGGAAGATGAGTTTTTGGCTTCACTAGATGTGGACAGTATAAAGTTGTACCCCTCAAAAGATATAACTAACATTGTATTTGTACTGGTTGATGGCGAACCACATACAAAGTTTGACCTCTTAGATTTGGGTACATTTGAAGTATTTGGATTTGGAAACCATATCGCACTGGATGCCTCACTTGCGATACTCTCAGCCATTGAATTGGGTGAAGATATAGAAGATATACGTACAAACCTATTGAATTACAAGGGTATCAAAAAACGTTTTGATATAGTCCAAAACAGAGAAAACTGTGTGGTGATAGATGACTATGGTCACCACCCTACAGAAATAAAAGTAACGATGGAATCATTACAAACCTATAAAGGCTTACGAGACTTTTCCAAATTAAACGTCATCTGGCAACCCCATAAATACAGCCGTACGATGGATAACTTACAAGCTTTTATAGAGTGTTTTGAAGGAGTAGATGAACTGGTCATACTTCCTATCTGGGCAGCAGGTGAACTGGAAGTAAATATAGATCTAAAAGGTGCATTTTCCCGTTATAAACTACTAATGGCAGACAGTGTCACAAAAGAAGATGGCATTGTCAAAGTATTGAAAGACGGTCACGTAATACGCGAATATAGCGAAGGACTTATCACTGCATTTGGAGCAGGTGATATCACGTATCAGATACGGGGTGAGGTGTAGATTGTTGTAAAGCCAATGATTTAGAATTACAAATCAAAGCTATGATATAAAGTAGCTTGTCACTATTTTGAAAAATATAAAAAATTAATATTTTTGATATAAAAACTAAGGTGCAAATACCATAGAACTTATCCAAGGAACAGCCTACACAGAACTAGGGGCAACTGCGACGGATGATAGAGATGCAACGGTAAGCGTTGCTGTCAGTAGAAGTGTGGATGTAGATACTGTTGGTGCGTATACTATAACCTATAGTGCTACAGACAGTGCCAATGCCAATGAATTAAGCAAAAAACCAGTAAAATCTCAAAGTAAACTAATCAAAAGAAAGAGTATGAAATGCTAAAAAAAACCTCACACCCCTACGGTTCAATCTCCACTTTTCGTGATATACTTCCCAAACTTTAATCTTCATTCATATAGTTCAAATACCGATAGAACGTGACGAAGTTGGAGCTTCGTCACGAGTAAAAGAAGGTCGATACATCAAAGTAGGTGATTTTACATATGAGGTACTTACCTTTGATGATATAGTATGTGTAATATGCATGTGTAATTCACGTTTCATTCATCTTAATATATTATGATGATGTAATAAAACTAAAGGATTAGGTATGAGAGTTAAAACAACATTATTGATATTTGGAGCTATGTTCCTGCTTACCCCTAATGTGTATGCAGAAACGTCTGCTGAAGCGTTGTTTGAAGCAAAATGTGCGAGTTGTCATGTAAAGATGAGACCTAGTGATATTTCAACTTTGGTTGCGCCTCCTATCATGGGTGTGGCAAGACATGTAAAAATGACTTATCGTACAAAAGAGGAAGCGGTAAAATTCATTACTGAGTATGCACTTGATCCTAAAGAGAGTAAGGCAGTATGTATGCCTGAAAAACTAAAACGTTTTGGACTGATGCCTTCTCAAAAAGGTAATGTCACTAAAGAAGAATTGACTACTATCGCAGGTTGGATCTATGATAATTTTGCTAATCAGGGACGGGGTAAAGGACACGGAAAAGCGTGTAAAGACAAATAAATGGCAACAAATATTTTACTCCTTGAAGATGATCAGCAACTCAGTGATACGGTGAAGCAGTTTTTGACCTACCAAGGATATGAAGTGTATTGTGCCTATGATGGATTGCAAGCCCAAGATCTTGCGTATGAGAAACATATAGACATCATGTTGCTTGATGTAAAGGTGCCGCATCAAAATGGTTTTGACTTTTTACAAAATTTACGTGACAATGATGTGCAAACTCCAGCGATTTTTATCACTTCGTTGGGTGCAAACTTAAAAACACTAAACCCATCAATTTCTCTTGCTAAAAGATTAAGCAACCATATCAATATGTCCAATTAAGTTATCCCAAGCCTGATTCCATCTCCCCTCAGTTAAACAAATAGCTCTGATAGGTAGAAATCTTTTTGCACCATATTCACTCCAATTAGCACCTGAGACACAAACTCTCTGTTTGACTACTATTTTACAAGCACTCTCCGTAACACCTGAACCAATTGGTAAATTATTGTCTATAGAATTTTTATACTGCATTCGCTTCAAATTATTTGTAAAATAAGAGATAGTTGCCTCAACACCACTCTTGATGCTAGATGATATTTTCTTCTTCTTTAATGCTTCTATCTCTTCTAATAAATCTTTAGCACCATTTTCAATATTTTTTAAAATGTGACAAGCATTTTCAAACCACACACGCTGTTTTTCTTTGCTTCGTGGATGCACACCTTTTGAGGCTTTAGACAAATACTCTGTAGCATGATAATAGTCCAGTGTATTTGAAGCTGTATATTTTTCAAGAAGTAACCAATTCTCTCTCGCTCCATCTGCAAGACCTATAATCTTTGCTTGTGGAAACTTCTTTTGATAAGCAATGCTTCTTTTTCAAATTTCTTTTTAAACGACTCTTTACCATACTCAGGGGCATTAGCGATGTATATTGTATGCATTCTTTTACCTTCACTATCATAAAAGAGAAAGTTCCACACATTGCCTCTCGCCAATTTGACTCACCCATTGGCATACATGTTCCATCTAATCCCAGAGATATTGTTGCTACTTCTTTATCCATTTTCACTATCTCATACTCCCAATTATCCTCTTGTTTGAGCAATAAATTACTAACTATTTGAGAGGTACTTCTTATAAATGAGCATGATATATTTCTATTATGATTCTCTTCTAGGTCTTTTTGTACAGCTTGGGCAGGAGCATTATTATACTTATTTGAGACCATTTTTGCAAATTTTGGTGTGGATGTTTTGATGATATGGGCTTTTTTCTCAATCGGACAAACTTGTTTACCTGATCCTAGTGGAGCAAATACTTTTCTTTTTAGCTCTATTTCTCCATAAGGTGTTTGATATTTTTTTTTACCTCTTTAGCATAGAGTTTTTGCTCTTTCAATTCTATTACGGTCTCTTTTATTTCCAAATTCTTTAGTGCTTCTTCTGTTATTTTTTGCCCTAATTCATTCACTTTATTCATTATTATCTCTTCTGTTTCCAAAAAATTCTCACCATTTAAATCTATACTTACTTCTAATGTGACTCTTTTTTTGTTATTTGATATAATTTTTATTGACATATATTTCTCTTTTTATTGATAGTTTAGGGGTTTTTTCTTAAAAATGTATTAATTTTGGTTTTAGTGTTTTTAAGTTTGCACCCACTTCGTTGAACTCTGTAGAGGATGTGACACGAGGGTTTGAGAGTGGATGTGATGACTACATCCGTAAGCCTTTTGCATTAAAAGAATTGTTGGTTCGCGTAGAAGGACTGTTGAAACGTCGTTTTGGTACACATGATGAAAAGATAAATTTAGGGGATGGGTTTTTCTTTGATATCAAAGAAAATATCTTGACCAAAGAGAATAAAAGGGTAGCGCTTAAGAACAAAGAAGCAAAACTACTCACTCTTTTTTTTAGAATACCCCAATGAGCTACTCACTTATGATAAAATATTTGAGCGTTTATGGGAATATGATGAAGAACCGAGTGCAGGGTCTTTGAGATCGTATATCAACACCGTACGTTCTTTTTTAGGTAAAGAAAATATAGAAACAATCAAAAATGTAGGATATAGATTTGTTAAAAAGTGAAAAGAAAAGCCTCATTCGGTTTTTACTGATCTATCTAGGGTCAACCTTTTTACTTTTTTCTATTGCTGCATGGATATTTTATACTTCTCAAAAACACTATCTTCTTGACCAACAACGAGATGCACTTAAGTTTGAATCGGCTCACATTATAAGTACATTAAGAACATTGCACAAGACTTACACTCCTACACTTGTTTACCCCGTAAATCCTTTGCTAAAATCAGCTATCTATGACCTAAGCAAAACATATATCTTTGGTACAGATAAACCTAGAGAACTTTTAACACAAGAAGCATACATGGCTATGACAACTAAACTTTATTATCTTTCAAAAGTAGAACCTTATTATCTGGGTGCTGCTTTTTTACTGCTGAGTAAAGAGTTAGATAAGAAACCCATTTTGGAACTTCAAAAAAATATAGTATGGTTTTTATTGGGTGCAGGAGTATTTTTTGCACTTTTGGGACTGTTTCTGGGGAGATTATTTATAGCACCTATGCGTGAATCTATAGAAAAAATGAACCATTTTATCCAAGATGCTACACATGAACTGAACACGCCTATCTCTACTATACTCACAAACATAGAGATGCTAGAAACCTTTGGTAAATGTGAAAAGAGTGATGAGCTTAAAACGTATAGAAATTGCATCTAAGACCTTGAGTCTGATCTATGAAGATCTGACGTACCTAAATTTAAATCATAATTATTATAGAAATATAGAAACACTTAATATCTCTCATTTTATTGAGGAAAGAATGATTTATTTCTCCGTGATGGCAGAGCAAAAAGATTTAAAAGTGGAAATAGACATTGAGCCTGATGTGTTGTTGGAGATCGATAAAAATGATGCAACCCGTTTGGTAGATAATCTCATTACCAATGCAATTAAATACAACAAAACAAAAGGTCTTTTAGGTATAAAAGTGACTAAAGAATCCCTTCGTGTTGTAGATACAGGCTCTGGTATAGAAAAAAAAGAGCTAGATACCATAGTATGTCGGTTTAAGCGAGCCAACAAGAGTGAGGGTGGTTTTGGCATAGGGCTTGATATCGTCAGTCAGGTTATAGCACGTTACGGCTATATCTTAGACATCCAATCTGAAGAGAGAAAAGGAACGGAGGTTGTCGTAAAATGGGAAAAATAATTTTTGTATCTATACTCTTTTCTGTGAGTGTTTTTGCGGTCAATATAAGCATAGACGACAAACAACAACTGCAAAAAAACTGTTTACAGTGTCATCATAACGAACAGATCCCCAATGGGTTGATTTATAGACGTTACCTTATGAAGTATAGTACAGAAGAAGCTATAAAAACAGCAATATTAAAATATTTGAAAGATCCTAAAAAAGAAAACTCAATTATGCCACATCCTTTCTTTTCAAAGTTTTCTATGAAAAAAGTCTTAGCTTTAGATGATGAGAGTCTAAGAAAAAATATACAAACATTTTTAGATACTTTTGATATAAAGAAAAAGTTGCGTTTGTCTGAGTAATTCACTTTGCGTTGATGTTGTTCTTGTATGCTTTGCTTCTTAAATAGGAGAACAAATATGTTACGAATTTTAATACTACTTTTGTGTACGCTGCCACTCTTTAGCAGTACTCTGGATGGACTTATTGACTATGCTATGCAAAATAGTACGGTAATAAAGCAGGGTAAAGCAGGGATGGAGTTGACACGGACAAAGCGAAAAGAGAGTCAGGCTGCACAGTTTGGAAGTATAGACTTAGTGGGGAGTTATACACACTTTAATTTACCAAGAACCTTAGCACCCTTAACTCCAGGGAGTATTTTAACCGATCCTACCGCGGTAGCCACTACAAAAAACCTCTTCGGTACAGGGGTGATGTATTCTGTTCCTTTGTTTACAGGGTTTGCACAGACTAGACAGGTAGAGATGGACAGCATAGCCACACAACTTTCACAAAGTCAGTTTTCTCTTACCAAAGAACAACTGGCTTATAATGTTGCCTCATTATATCTTTCTATTTTGGCATTGAAAGAGATGTTAAATGCACAACAAAAACATGTGAGTGCCTTGAAAAAACTAAGAGATGTCATTGAACAAGAGGTGAGAGTTGGTAAAAAAGCAGAGATTGACCTTTTAAAAGCAGAAAATGATCTCTATGGTAATATCTCTTACAAGGCAGTACTTAAAGGCAATATAGCCATAACCAAAGCTTCTTTGGCAAGTCTTGTAGGAAAAGATCATATTGGAAAGATTAGTGCCGTCAAGGTTTCGGTGAAAAAACCAAATTATGCTATAGACAGACTCTTAGATGAAGCTTCAAGCCTAGATAAAGTACACATTTCTGAACTCAACATTAAAAAAGCCAACAAAGGCATAGAAAAAAGCAGAGCCAGTAGGTATCCACAAGTTTCTCTGAGCAGTTATTATGGATACAATTATGGTGAAAATGACGGTAGTAACAAGTACTCTGGAGATTTTAATTC
Organism: Sulfurovum sp.; assembly: GCA_030949725.1. Taxonomy (GTDB): domain Bacteria; phylum Campylobacterota; class Campylobacteria; order Campylobacterales; family Sulfurovaceae; genus Sulfurovum. The sequence goes on from JAUZSE010000007.1 coordinate 55,792, forward strand.
TCAAGAAAACTGGCAAATAGGTGTCAATGCAAAATGGACTTTGTATGATTTTGGGAAAAATGATGCAAATACACAAAAAGCCAAGATAGCACATATGCAAGCAACACTCAATAAACAACAGACACTTTTAGATCTTAGAAAAACCTTGGTGGAAGCTTTGGCAAAGATGAAACAGGAGTATGCCAAATATCAGGGAAATTTAAAACAACTTACTTTGGTCACGAAAAGTGAGAAAATCGAAAATGTGCGTTACCTTAATGGCGTTTCTACCATTAATGATTTGCTTTATGCGAAGAGTCAAACCAATCTGGCTTCCGCAAAGTTAATAGAGAGTAGATATAACTATCAAAAAGGGAAGTTTTATATGGATTATTTATTGGAAAGAGGGGTAGAGAAATGAAGAAGAAGACCATTGTTATCTTAATCATAGTTGTAGTGATATTGGTACTTGCCGTGAGACTTTTACAAAAGAGAAAAGCTGAAATCTCCAATGCAACCCTTCCTTCAAGTGGAGTCGTAACCGTTTCTGTGGTGAAGGCAAAGCAGGGAACGATGCAGTACAAAATACCTTTTTTGGCACAGATTGTGGCAGATAAAAGCATCACCCTTTCAACCAAGTTGGCAGGATATGTAGAAAAAGTATATGTAGAAGAGTCTCAAAAAGTCACAAAAGGTGAGATACTTGTGCGTATTGATGCCTTTGAGCTAAATTCAAACATTGATGCACTTCAAGCAACGTTAAATGCGCAAGAAAATGATTTGAATTTGGCAAAAAAGCATACATACAAGAAATAGAAAACTTTTTGCCATAGGTGGACTTGCCAAAGAGCAGCTTGATATCTCAAAGGTATCGTTGAAAGTGAAGGCTTCAATTATGGAGAATACCAAACAAAAAATAGTACAACTAGAACACCAACGTTCCTATTTGACAATTGTGGCACCTTTTGATGGCGAAATAGATGCCATACTTCTTTATGAAGGTGATTTAGCAGCTTCTGGAAAAGCTATTTTAAAGATGAGTAATCTAAGGCAAAGAATGTTGTTTTCTTATGCACCTGCAAACAATAATACCATACAAAAAGAACAAACCGTGTTGATGAAAGGTAAGGAGATAGGACTTGTGAAATCCATCTATACAAGGTCTAAAAATGGATTGGTCTCTGCGGAAGTAAGCTTGAGTCAAAAACTAGACTTGCCTACAGGCAGTTCTGTAAATATTGAAGTTTTAACCAAAGAAGCCCACGGATGCATCGTTCCTTCTGACAGTATTTTGCATAAAAAAGAGCATAGCTATGTGATGGCTTACCGTGAGACTAAATTCTCTCCGTTGGAAGTAAATATAGAGATACAAGACACGAAGCAGGTATTGATAACTCCTTGTCCTAAAGTACCTTTGGCACAGGCGAGTGAAGTGAAGTTGGCACAATTGCCTGCTTATGATGTTGTGACACTCGTTGGGGCTAGAGATGAGTAGAAAATCTAGCTCTTGGGTGGAGAGTATTTTACGAAAGCCTCATATTATTCTTGCATTTATTGCCCTTTTTGTATTGACAGGGGTTACAGGTTACAATAAAATGCAAAGAAACCTTTTCCCAAACTCCAATTACCCTGAAGTCGCATTGGTCATAGTGCAGCCCGGAGCCTCTGCGAAAACAATGGCAAGTAACATCGCCGTACCTGTAGAAGAAGAGCTTTATGCACTAGATGAGATACGCCGTGCCTACTCCAATACCATTGATGAAGTGACGGTTATCAAAGCAGAGTTTGAATACAGTAAAGACATTGATACCGCAGTAAATGATGTGACAACGGCACTCTCAAAAATCCGTGCCAAACTCCCCAAAGACATTAAAGAACCTCAAATCATTAAAATTACAGAGGCTACAGCACCTATACTTGTTGTTGCTATGTCGCCTAAAGGAGATACGACACTTACTTTGGAGGATATACGAGATATTGCCAGTAGCCATATCAAACATACACTCTTAAAAACACAGGGTATCGCAAATGTAGATATTTTTGGTGGCTACGAAAAAGAGTTACAAATCATAGTGGATAAAGATAAATTAGACAGTTATCAGCTCTCTTTGGGGCAGGTGATTGCTACCATCCAAAAAAACAATAATGAATATGCCGTAGGTTTTATAAGCAATAGCGAACATCGTTATCTGCTAAAGTCACAAGGAAAAAGAGATCAAGTGGGTACATTAAAGGCTTTGATGCTTACACCTGAAGTGAAACTTTCAGATGTGGCGGAAGTCTATTTTGGACATTATGAAAACTCTTCTGCTTATTATGGCAATGGTAAAGCTGCGATTGCACTTTCTATACAGCGTTCTATCTCTGCGGATGTAATTCAAACGGTGGATAAAGCAGAACATGTCATCGCTAAATTTAGAACCCAGTATCCAAATATCAATTTTGAAATAAGTGATACGCAAAAAGAGACCATAGAACAAAGTACTACCAATATGTTTGAGTCTCTTCGTGATGCTATCATCATGTCTACTATTGTTGTCTTCTTATTTTTGGCAAGTTTTCGTCAAATATTGATCGTTCTTGTCACAATTCCTTTGGTGTATGCATCGACTATTGCTTTGATGTACCTCTTTGGTATAGGTTTTAACGTGATAGGATCTCCTAGGAAATATGGAGATGCTATTGACTATGATAATCTTCCAGAACCCTATCTAAAATCAGATACCATAGACGAAGATAAGAATATCCAAACAAGAATTTATCAAATGGAAATGCTACATCGTAAGTTTGCAGATAGGCTTAATATTGTGATTATAGAAAAGATAAATCTAAGCACAGGAAAAATTGCTCATGTAAATCTCTTCTCTACAGATTTGACATTGGACTATGAAAAAATTATTGATTACTATTCACTTCGTTTTCAGATTGAATTTGTCTTCCGAGATGCCAAACAATATTGGGGAATGGAGGATTTTATGAATATTAAAAAAACACCTATCCATAATTGGGCAAATCTCTCTACTTTTATGGTCAACTTTTCTCATGGATTACGTCAAAACTCTACTATGAAAGAGATGAGTATTCTTGACCTTAAAGCCCACTATCACGGGATTAAATACGTCAAAGAAGTATTTAAATTACTTCCGCATTTAGCTAACGCGTATTTAATTCAGACGGTATCGCTTAAGATTGCCAATTTAGGGGCTATTCACTCTACTGAGAGGGTGGGTTAGTGGGGTTTTTTGGCTAAGGTATTGTACTTTGACTGCTATTATATTGGCATTGGGTCTGTTACTTGATGATACGGTGGTGGTGATGGAGAACATCGAGAGGCACTACCGTGAATTGGGGAAGGATATAAAAACAGCCGTCTTTGATGGAACTAAGGAGATTATGTTTGCCGATTTCTCTGGTACGGTTACCACTATGATTGCTCTCTCTCCGATGCTTTTTGTGGGTGGATACCCCCAAACGATTTTTGCACCACTTGTAAGTACACTGCTATTGGCTTTGGTTGCTTCGTATGTGATCTCTATCGTTGCTGTACCTTTGCTCTCACTTTATATTTTGTCGATCCAAAATCCCACTTTGCTTAAAGTTGAAAATGCTTTTCATAGAGTTATAGGTCGTGCAAACGACATGATTCAGGGGTTTTTCGCTTCTATAGTGGGAGTGATTACTTCTTCTAAGCGTTTAGGTTTTCTTTCTGTGTTTATACTTATTGTACTCTTTTTGACATCAGTAAAAATTGTTATGCCAGTAGTAGGTCAAGAACTCATGCCTCCAATGGATACAGGTGGCGTTAATATTCAAATTACCACAGATGCAAATCTTCCTATAGAAAAAAGTGAAGCTATCATGCAAAAGATTAACAAAATCATAAAAGATCAGGGAGAGATTTTACGTATTTCTGGAAGTATAGGCTCAGAGGCTGGAGTCATGAGTATAGGCTCAGGCTCAGGTATAGATCATATTTTGGTGATAGCGACGTATGTAGATAGATACCAAAGAGAGGAAGACATTTGGGAGATTTCAAAGGCATTGCGTAAATCCATAGCACAAATTCCTCATGTAAAATATCTGGACATCTCTCCTGCGGGTTCAACAGCAATGTCAAGCATTAAGGCGAGTGTAGATGCGAGGTTGAGTTCTACAGACTTAAGTAAGTTGCAAAGTGCAGGGCTAGAAGTAGAAAAAGCCTTGAAGAAGACACAAGGGATTGTGTCAACATCTATCTCTTGGGATAGGGATAAAGTGGTGTATAACCTCAACATTGATGAAGCAGAAGCTATGCGTTATGGACTTAAACGTTCTGACATAACAGCACAACTGCAAGTAGCTTTGAGAGGTGCACCTGTAGCTACATTTGCGAAAGAAAACAGTATGGATTACCTCGTAAGGGTTTGGCTACCCAAAAAAACAGATAGGTGATTTTGATACGATATTGGGTATGCTTATAGAGACTTCTAAAGGCAAGATCCCTTTAAATAAGATTGCTACTTTAGATGCTGCAAAAGAGCCTAGTTCTATTAGTAGAGATGGATTGGAATATACGCTTGAAGTCTATGGAAACAGAGAAAAAGGTGCCATTTCACATATTATGGAGAATTTTGAAAAGCATTTGGAAGAGGTAACACTTCCTCAAGGTGTAGTCTTGGAGCAAGTGGGGGATATCAAACAGTTTAAAGCAGCAGCTGGACGTATGATCGGTGCGATAATCATCGCTGTGGTACTTATATTTTTTACACTTATTGTGATGTTTGCCAATGTGAAGATAGCTTTAATGATACTTTTTTCTATCCCTCTTACGATAATTGGTGCCTCATGGACGATGCTTTCTGTGGGGTATCACATCTCTATGCCAGCCATGATGGGGTTCATGTTGCTTTCAGGGGTCATTGTAAACAATGCCATTTTACTCATTCACTTTGCTTTGGAACAAATACAGGCAGGGTTAAATAAAAAAGATGCCATGATGGAATCGATTAAGATTCGTACACGACCAGTACTGATGACAGCATTTGCCGTCTCGGTAGGGATGCTCCCCGTGGCACAAGGGGCGGCTATAGGACTGGAAAGATTGGCACCTTTGGGTACGGTAGCTATTGGTGGATTGATTGTGGGTACATTTATGACCTTGGTGTTTATCCCTATTGTTTTTATCTGGACGGTTAAAGAAGAGAATGTAAAAGATAAGTAGTTCATATTCAGTTCATACTAGGATGTTAATATGCGTATATTACATTTGAAAGAGAGATACATAAATGAAAAAGAATATACTAAAAAGTTTGATAGTTATAGGTACAGTTTTTGGAATGATGGGCTGTGGAGATGGAGATTCTTCTTTAGTAGAGAATGGAGATTCTTCTCTTGGGAGTGCTGGATTAGTAGAGGAGACACTTATTTTAGGAACAGAATCAATAAGCCCTGAAATACAAGAAATTATAGATGGATCTATTTCAGAAATCTCTCAAGAACTCACAAATACACTTTCTTTTATGGGGAATGAAGAGAGACTGGCTTATGATATTTATAATTATTTGTATTTAAAATTTGGTAATAAAGCATTTACAAATATCGCAACTAAGGGAGAGTATCAACATATTAGCTTAGTACAAAAACTCATACAAAAGTATAAACTTAGTGATGATGTGTATTTTACCAATGTTGAGGTGCCTCTAGGGTATATGAATACAGCCATAGAAGATATGGAAGCAGGCGTTTATGATGTTTCTAAAATTCAGGATCTTTATGATGCGTTAATCGCTAGGGCAACAAATGTGACAGAAGCATTGAAAGTAGGGTGTATTGTCGAAGTCGTAGATATTATGGATTTGGATCATTATATCCTAGTGGCAGAGGCAGAAGGTGCAACAGATATTATAGAAGTATTTAAAGTCTTACGTGCAGGTAGCTATAACCACTACTGGACGTTTGATGGGGCATTACAAGATGGATGTTGTGCAACGGCACGTGAGATTCTAGGTACGACTGAATGTCCTACTAAAGAAGATTATCCAGAAAGTAACAAGAAATAAATGCGTGTTTATTTGACTTAAAAAAAATTAGACTAGTTTTTTCTAGCTATCTCTCCTTCAAAACTCTTGAAGGAGAAAAATCCCCCCCTCCATAATCCTCTTTTTATATGAATCTATTTACTACTATCTCTAATTAAATACTTATCTGAATCTGAAAATGATTTGGATGAAGGTGTTAGGAAAAAAGCTCTTTCTGCCCTACGTATTTTATGATACAATATCTGATGAAATATAGACGGATATTTGCCGATGGTCATAGTTATTATTTTTTCTCGTTTCCATCTTTCCTGCGTGGGAATACATACGAGAGAAGTCCAATATCAAGTATGCGTTACGACGGAGACCGTCGTAACGAGGGGAACAATAAAACCAAAAGGAGTAAAAAATGCAAAGAAAATTAGTGAGCTTTGATTGGGCTATGAAAAAAATATTAAGACAAAAAGCCAATTTTGTAATCTTGGAGGGATTTTTGTCTGAACTCTTTAAATTTGATTTAAAAATAGAAGAGATTTTAGAGAGTGAAGCCAATCAAGAGAGTGAAGATGATAAGTTTAATCGTGTTGATTTATTGGCAAAAGATGAAGATGGTGATTTGATTTTAATTGAAGTCCAATATGATGGACAACAAGATTATTTCCATAGAATGCTTTATGGAGCGTCCAAACTTATCTGTGATTATATGGATAAATCAAATGAATATGCTAAAGTCAAAAAGGTATATTCTGTAAATATCGTATATTTTGCATTAGCAAAAGGTAGTGATTACCTATATTATGGCAAGACACAATTTGAGGGATTAAATCAACAAAATGAGATATTTGAGTTATCAACTCACCAACAAAAGCAGTTTGGTATAGATGAAGTTTATCAGATATTTCCTGAATATTATGTCATTAGAGTCAATAAATTTAGTGATATTGTAAGAAATAAAATTGATGAGTGGATATATTTTTTAAAAAATGAGAGTATCAAAGATGAGTTTAAGGCAAAAGGACTAAATGAAGCCAAAGAGATACTAGATGTGATGAAACTCCCTACCAAAGCAAGAGCTATATATGATAGAAAAATAGAAAATCAAAGGTATAAAAAATCTCTATTAAGTTCTAGGTCATTTTCATACAATTCCAAGCAAGAACAAAGCGAATAAATGTTTAAAATAATCTATGAAAATAGAAATTAAAGAATTAATAAATATAGAAATGACCCTAGAGATATTAGAAAAATTGCCAGATTATAGAGTAACAAAAGAGAAGATAGAATATGACCAAAGAGATGTATTATTTGGTGTTTTATGTAGTATGTTTGTAGGAAATATTGAAATAAAAGATAAACATAATTGGCTAGAGGTAAACTTCAATGAAAATTACTTTAAAAGGCTTATTGGAAAAGAAAATGAAGAGCTTAAAACACCCTCCTATTCAACAGTAAGAAGAATGATAATAAACATAGATTCTACTATCTTAGAAGAGATGTTTAGAGCGTATTTCATACCTAAAGTTGAATTCAATGAGAAGACACAGTTAGCAGTAGATGGAAAGACAATGAATGCAAGTGGACGCAAAGGGAAATATACGGTTAAACGGAATGTGGGAATGCTAAATGTAGTGGAAACAGCATCTAAAATTGTGATTGCCCATAGAGAGTTAGGGGCAAAGAAGTCCGAGATACCCGAGTTTCAAAAGGTATTAGAAATGGAGTTTTCAGATAAACCATTTCTATATACCTTTGATGCACTAAATACCCAAGTAGAGAGTCTAAATGGGATTGAGGCTAAAGGAAAAAGGTATTTAGCCAAAGTCAAAGGTAACCAAAAAACATTACTTAAACAGGTGAGTCAAGCCTTTGAAGAGGAATCTGCAAAAGCGAATAATACTATCTTAGAAGAGAAAGATAAAAGAGAGTCTATTGAAGGGAATAAATGGGTAAAAAGAGAGACTTTCGTTTTGAGTTCAAAAAATGATGAATTACTGATAGATAATAGCTCTTTTAGGCATATAAAATCAATCATTAAACAGGTAAAATATATAAGTGACAATGAGGGTAAAAGAAAAGTAAAAGAGCAATATTTAATTGCAAATTTTTTAGAAAGTGCCACCTATTTTAAAGAAGGCATCAAAGACCATTGGCGTTGTGAAACTTACCATTATTATAAAGATAGATTAACAAAAGAAGACGATTGTAAAATATCAGTCAATCCTTTTGGATTAGCTATTCTTAGGAGTTTTGTCATTAATTGCATACAACTTCACCTAAACAAGCATAAACCTGACAATAAAAGCCTCAATATGTCGGGTATTTTTAAAAGTTGTGGGAATAACCCTCACTTTTTGGGTAGATTAGTTACATAGTTGTGTTTATATTGTATGAAAATGACCTAATTAAGTTCTGCTAGAATGGAGGGGGAGATTAAAGGAAGAATAGAGATAGCAAAAATCTCTTAAAAGCATACCTTTCTACACAAGTTCCTCAAAAGAAAAAAGAGTAAAATAGCAAATAAAAAGCCATGGAACATAGATTAAAAACCAGACAGGAAAAATTAGTAGTGGGTGAGATGAATAGTAAAGTAAATGCAAAGACAGGAATTAACCTTTTAATAAAGACAGAAGGGATGAGCCAAGTACAAGCATCGTATAGATTTTATAACAATGAGAATGTACAATACCTTAGCCAAAAAACCCCACTAACCCACCCTCTCAGTAGAGTGAATAGCCCCTAAATTGGCAATCTTAAGCGATACCGTCTGAATTAAATACGCGTTAGCTAAATGCGGAAGTAATTTAAATACTTCTTTGACGTATTTAATCCCGTGATAGTGGGCTTTAAGGTCAAGAATACTCATCTCATTCATATCAGAATTTTGGCGTAATCCATGAGAGAAATTGACCATAAAAGTAGAGAGATTTGCCCAATTATGGATAGGTGTTTTTTAATATTCATAAAATCCTCCATTCCCCAATATTGTTTGGCATCTCGGAAGACAAATTCAATCTGAAAACGAAGTGAATAGTAATCAATAATCTTTTCATAGTCTAATGTCAAATCTGTAGAGAAGAGATTTACATGAGCAATTTTTCCTGTGCTTAGATTTATCTTTTCTATAATCACAATATTAAGCCTATCTGCAAACTTACGATGTAGCATTTCCATTTGATAAATTCTTGTTTGGATATTCTTATCTTCGTCTATGGTATCTGATTTTAGATAGGGTTCTGGAAGATTATCATAGTCAATAGCATCTCCATATTTCCTAGGAGATCCTCTTCCTGCATACTCTCCACTATAAGGAAATAGCAGTGCAGAGTTTTTTGAAGTTTAGAAATGATATGTAATCCACATTGCCTCACCATTTGTACAGCAGGATTATTTCCAAATGCTCCATCAAAGACAAAATAAACAATATCAATATGCTTGTCAATCCGTTTAAGTGCCTTATTTACGGACTCCTGGACAAATTTAAGATAGGGAGAAAGTTCAATATCTTTTTTATCTTGATTCCCACTGCCTACAGGTCTTCCAACTTTACCATGCTTCTTTTTCTTACTCTTCTTTACACTTTTGTCTTTGATACAACCTTCTTTTTTCTCTCGAACTATTTGTTGTGTACTTAGTGGATAAGCTTTTCTTGTTTCTACACTTATCAAGGAAAGATTGAGAAATGCCAAACTTTGTATCACTTGGTTTTGGATAGAAGAATAAAACCTATCTATCCCATAAGTATGCTTCCCACTTTTGCTTACTACTACTTCATCTCCACCCAAAAGATAGACTGAACCCTTTTTTGTTAAATGCGTTTTGATAAACATCCAATTGATTTCTTCCCAATTTATCTTTGAATGAAAGAAGCGTGTGATAGTTCGATAACTCCCTCCTTTTTCACTCCATCTACTTAATCCTAACATAGTAATCCGTCCTCGCATTGAGAGCAAGGCTTGGATGATGATTTGTAGTTGTTTATGCTTGTTTTTTGCAATTATAGGTGCGATACATCTTAAGAGTGTTATAATTTCTGTCATGGGATAACTTTATGTTTTTTTGGTTTAAAATTATAGTAGTTGTCTCATGGCTTTGGCTTATATTTTGTTTTTATTTTTGGCTAAGGTGTTGGAATGTAGAGTTCACATCATTAAATAATCCAATTATTAAGCATGGATTAGAAGAGATAGAACGTCAGTGTGATGTGTATCTGTTAAATGCATACGATTGGTCACATCTGGACTATAAACATCATCATTCTAAAGAAGGAAGAGTAAACAAGAATAAGAAGAGTGGTCAACAATCAGGCTATGACCACCAATCGTGTCTAGCCATGAGTGATAGAACAGGTGAACCAATAGCTCCATTGGCTCAAAATCTTAAAATAGATAAAAATGTACTCTCTACGTATAATGAGAATATAGATATGAACCTGACACATTTAGAAGAGTTAATCCAAAGAACAAAATGGATTCGAAATAACCTTGAGATAAAAAAAGAGATAGTAGATATTATTGATAGAGAAGGAGATAGCGTAGCCCTTATGCGAGAGTATGAAAAAGAGAAATGGCTCTATCTTATACGGGCTAAAAGTAGTCATAAAGTTTATGTTCCAACACTTGATAAGGAGCTAAAACAAGGGGAAGTGGCAGATAGTTTACCCAAAGGAGAGTTTGTCAAAAATATTGAGTATAGAGCCAAAGGAAAAAAACAAGAACAGGTTAAAATTTAGTAACCCCCACAATAACCCCACCAACCAACCTCTAAGAAATCCTAACTATCCCATCAGCACTTACATTCCAAGGTAACAACGCCTCAATATCCCTACCATCTCTTTGATAATAAGGAAACTCAGTCATAAGATACTTCAAGTAGTGATAGGGTTCTAATCCATTAGCCTTAGCAGTCTCTATAATAGTGTACCAAGTAGCAATAGCCTCAGCACCTTTCACAGAAGTAGCAAATAACCAATTCTTTCTACCAAGTACCATAGGTCTTATATGGTTTTCTGCTCCATTATTATCAATATTGAGTCTTCCATCAGTAAGATAGACTTTTAGCTTAGGAAATTGATTATTAAGATACACAAATGCTTTAGCAATAGCACCACCAAGTTCTTGTGCTTTATAGAACTTTGTGTTAATCCATTCTCTTATAGTGTTGATGATAGGTTGAGATTTCTCTTTTCTGATAATTAACTTTTTATCAGGAGGATCATCTTTTATCTCTTTTTCTATTTTATAGAGTTTCTGTATGAGTGTTATGGCTTCTTGTGCATAACTCTTACTTTGTGGGTCACTGACTCCTGATTTGACTATATCTGCAAACTTTCGTCTAGCGTGGTTCTCAGCAAGCTAGATGTGTCATATCATTTGTCTTGACCACATCATTATATCCAGCGTATCCATCTGTTTGTAGAAAACCACTAAAGCCCTCGAGGAGTGCGGTCGCTGCCACTGCACTCCTGTTATTGGCATAGTGCATATAGACAATTTTATATTTATCCATTCCTACACCTAGCCATATATAGGATTTTTTTGTTGCTTTGCCTTTGTGTGCATTCACTACTTGAAGTGTCGTCTCATCTGCTTGTATATATTCATTCTCTAGGAGTCTCTCTTTGAGTTTTTCTTTAAAATGTTTTAGTTTTTCAGAAGCTTTTATCATCCAATTAGAGAGTGTCGTATCATTGAATGCAACCCCAAATCTATTTTTATAAATTTTAGCTTGTCTGTACAGTGGCAATGCATCTTCAAACTTTTGTACAGCAATAGTTGCTAAGAATGAAGCGGTTACTTGTGTCTTTGGGAGGATAAATGGTGCCAATGCTGTTGTGCTTGGTTTCTCTCCACATCTACAACCATATACGAATCTAACGTTTTGTATGACTTGAAATTTTGCAGGTACTATATCGTATTGTTCTGATACAAGTTCTTTAATCTTGTGCATTGTATCACCACAGCTACATATCTTCTCATCATCACTGATATCGCGCTTCTACTCTTACTCTTGGTATATCAGTAGGTGGAGAAGTTCTTCCACCTCTCTTTCTTTTGAATGTTATTTCAATCTCTTCATCTTCTACTACTTCAATACTCTCTTCATTGTCTTCAAAGAGAGTTGGTTGGTTAGGGTTTAGTTTTTCACTTTTGGAGGTAAAGTGTTGACGTATGAGGTAATCTATCTTTTCTTTTAGGTGATTTATTTCAATTTGTTGGGTTTGTATTCTTTTTTCTTGAGTAGTAATTTGTTCTTTTTGAACACTGCTTTCTTGAGCTTGATTTATAATGATTTCTTGTAGTTTTTCTATATCAATAAGCTCTGTTTTCATAGTGCTATTATAGCTAAAACTACTACTATACTTGGTTAGTAAATGACTTTTTATGTGATGTTTTTTGCTTATTTTAGCTGTGTGATGCTTTGCTTAATATTGGGTTGGTGGGGTTATTTAGGGGGTTACAAAATTTATGTCAATGAGATAGAGGTTGAACTAAGAAGAGATGCTACAAAAAGTCTAATTAACGAGGATGGAAAAAAAGTTATAGAGAAAACATCAGGAGAGCCTATCAAAGCTAGATTGGTTGTGGAAAGAATTATCAACAAAGAAGGTGAGATAGTTGCACAATGGATACTTTTGACCAATGTAAATAAGGATGTCTCTAGTGAAACCATTGGAACTTGGTATTACTATCGTTGGAAGATTGAAAGTTATTTCAAACTTTTAAAAACAGCTGGATTTAATCTTGAAAAGTGGCAACAACAAGACCCTAAAGCTATCTTTAGACGATTGCTTATCTGCTCTTATGCTTGTGTCTTATTATGGAAACTGCAACAATCCAATGAGGAGAATCCAGAAACAATCAAAAAGTTTCTTGTCAAAATTTCTGGTCGATTGATGGAATGGGGCAAGGATTATACGGCTCCTGCACTCTTAGCTGGATTATGGAACTTTTTGCAAATGATGGATATTCTTACTGTTTATAATGTTGATGACCTTTTTAGCATGAAAGATGATTTATCTAAAATCATGGGTATTGACTTTGGACTTGTGTAGAAAGGTATGCTTAAAAGCTAATATGGATATGCAATTTATATCTAATACTACAACTTTGAGTATAGATGAGATAAAAAAATTAAAAGCAGAAGAAAAGGACAACCACAAATCAAAAATGGAGAACAAATGAAATTAAAAACAGTGATATACTTATGGCTACTTATTATCTAATAGAGACATCGTCAAAGTAGTTGAAGTTTCTCAACGAATAGAGGGCTATGAACCTGTTTCAAAAGAGCTTGAACTAGAAGTAGTAGGTCGGGGTGTCTTCTCCCCGACGATGGTTTACACAAAATAAAAATCTAATATAACAAAATATGATTGGCTTAACACTAAATTAACACTTTTATGACATACTTCACCTGTCGAAATAACTTAAGGACAAAAGAAATTTTGTCTTTTTTAACACTCCCTTAACGTTTTTCCGTCATAATGTATCCCAAAAAAGACCTCTATGCTAAAAAATCGTCATTTTATTTCTTATTTTACTACCACACTTATTTATTTATCTATTGCTGGTATTTTTCTTTATGTAGAACAGACGATGTTACATGCTTCAAAAAAATCAGAAGAAAAAGCTATCACCATGTCTTTGTCTGCTTTTGTACCTGAAATGCTTCCTGTGATAGAAGAGCCGATTGTGGAAGAAGAACCTATTATAGAAAAAGAACCAGAGATTGAAGAAGAGATCGTTCCAGAACCTATCGTGGAAAAAGTGATACCTAAACCTAGTGTTAAACAAATAAAAAAGAAAATTCAAAAGAAGAAAAAACCGAAACAAAAAGTTAAAAAAAAGCAAGTGAAGAAAAATAAGACAAGTAAAAAAGTCTCTGTCAAAAAATCAAAAAGCAGTAACTCAAAAGCATCAAAAGCAGAAAAAAGTAAATTTTTAGCCAATATACGAACCAAGATCAATAAGCATAAGTCTTATCCAAAGATTGCCAAAAGAAGAGGGATGCAAGGCTCTGTAAAAGTAAAATTTACTATTTTACGTTCGGGTAAAGTAGGAAATATCTCTCTTTCTGGATCCAAAATATTTTATAAGTCTGCACGTGCAGCGATAAAAAGAGCCTTTCCAATCAATGCCAAAAAATCTCCTCTTAGCTTACCTCAAAGTATTAACATTACTTTACGTTACCAACTTCAGTAAACTTAACACATAATTAACACTAATCTTTTAAAATGATGCAGATTATTTTCAGGAGAATAAATATGAAAAAGGCAATATACCTTTCTTTGGCATGTTCATTATGGATACAAGCTGCACAAATTGAGTTAGAAACGATAAATGTAGAGACAAAAGTAGATACTGAAGTGATACAAGATGTACGTGGGGAAGACATCAAATCAGCAGATTTAGGGGAGGCTCTGTTTAAGCAGTCGCCTTCTGTATCCTTAGTAAGAAGATCAGGGGTTGCCAATGATGTTATCGTCAGAGGGCAGAAAAAAGACAATATTAATGTTACTATTGATGGTACAAAGGTATATGGCGCTTGTCCAAACAGAATGGATCCTCCAATTTCTCATGTATTGACGAACAATATTGACTATATCGAGATCAATGAAGGTCCATACAATGTAGAAGACTTTGGTGTTTTATCTGCGGATGTGAAGATCCATACGATTCAACCAATGGATGAGTTTCAAGGTGATATCAATCTTGGTTTTGGATCATGGGGATATAAAAAAGCTGCACTTTCTGCTTCTGGAGCCATTACAGAAAATGTAAAATTTTTAATCTCTGCTTCTACAGAAACAAGTGGACAGTATGAAGATGGAGATGGTAATGATTTTGTAGGTCAGATTCAACGAGAAATTGATCTAGGACAAACGATACCTGCCACTCAGTATCAAGACAAATATAAAAATTTGGATGCGTATAGTAAAAAAACTGTTTTGGCAAAACTCTTTTGGAATATCACAGACAATCAAGAATTAAGACTGAGTTATACAGGGAATAGATCGGATGATGTTTTGTATCCATCTTCAAAAATGGATGCCTTGTATGATTATTCAGATATATTTAATGCTGAATATATTGCTACAGATCTTGGAAAATACTCTAAAGAATTAAAAATTCAACTGTATCAGTCAGAAGTGGAACACCCAATGTCCACAAGATATAGACTGATGGGTGCACAAAATTATATGACACATGCACTGACAACAAAAATGCAGGGTGCTAGTATTAAAAATAGTTTTGATGTTGCCAACCATACTATTACGGCAGGCTTAGATTATAGTCTACGTAATTGGGATGGTCTCTATACTAAGAATGAAAAGCCTTTACCTGGAGATTTTTATTATAGTATCAATGATGTAGATACAGAAAATATGGCATTTTTCATCAAAGATGAGATAAAGATGGATAAATTGGTTTTAGATTTGGGTCTAAGATATGATGATACAACAGTGACCCCAGGCAATGACCGTATGAAACTGGTACAAGAGGATAATGCGTATAATGAATTAAATGGATATGTTTTTGGTACCTACCATATGGATACAACGACGAAGTTTTTTGCTGGTGCAGGTAAATCATCAAGAGTGCCTGATGCCAAAGAACTCTACTGGATAGGTGCACCTAAGCCACTCCCAACTGGAGGTATGTTCGCTCCTTCCATAGGTACACCTGATCTTGAAGCAACGATCAATTATGAAGTAGATATAGGGATGGAGAAAAGCTTTGACAATGCCAGTGTTAAAGCAAAAGTATTTTATTCTCAGCTTGACAACTTTATAGCATTTAATTCATCAAAGATGCAAAATAAATATGAAAATGTAGATGCAACAATTTATGGATTTGAACTTAGTGGTACTTACGTAGCAACGACAGAACTCTATTTTGACTATGGGTTGGCATACCAAAGAGGGGAAAAAGAGAATCCTTTAGTAGATCAAACAGAAACTGATATGCCTGAAATCCCTCCATTTAAGTTTAATGCAGCAGTCAACTATGACTACGATGAGACTTTAGGTTTTAAGGCAGAATTTATCGCTTCAGATGCTTGGACAAACTTTGATATAGAGAATGGTGAACAAGAATTAGATGCCTATGGCATTGTCAATCTTAAAGCCTCTAAGCGATGGGGTGCTTTTGAACTGACCGTAGGTGTAGATAATGTGTTCGATAAAACATATGCTGTATCAAATACGTATAATGATTTAATCTTACTTCCTATCACTGGACCAGATGCTAATGTAATGTTAATGAACGAACCAGGTAGATATCTCTACACCAATCTTCAGTATAAATTTTAATTACAACCTATAGATGTACACTTACTGTCTTGAGGGCAGAAGTGTTTTCCCAGACGATTTGTTAGCTCCTTTTTACACAAACACTCCATTTCTTCCCACACAAATATAGATTTCACGGTAAATATACGCTTCTTATGCTTTTTTTGTTATACTTAGGCGTATTTTTAACAAACTTAAGGAGTAATCAATGGCATTATTTGATGATGTAAAAGAAGTAGTTGTAGAACAACTGAACGTGAGCCCAGATGAGGTTAAAGAAGAGTCTAAATTCGTAGAGGATTTAGGTGCTGATAGTCTTGATGTTGTCGAGTTGGTAATGGCACTTGAAGAGAAATTCGATATTGAAATTCCTGATGACCAAGCAGAAGCTATTGCAACAGTAAATGATGCAATCAAGTTTATTGAGAGCGTATAGTTTTCTATAATGAATCCCCTTGGGGGATTTATTAAAATATATCTCAGAACTTTAAGTGAGTCTTGATATATATTTTATATAGCTAGGAGAGCCAGTGAAAAGAGTTGTAGTTACAGGTTTAGGGATGATAAATGCTCTAGGACTAGATAAAGAAACCGCATTTTCTGCGATCATTGATGGAAAATGTGGTATTAGAACTATCGAATCATTTGATACAGACAAACAGGCAGTAAGCATTGCTGGTGAAATTCCAGATTTTGACCCACTGACTGTACTTAATGCAAAAGAGGCTAAAAAAGCAGATAGGTTTATACAGCTTGGACTCAAAGCTGCTGCTGAAGCAATGGAAGATGCAAAATTACCAGAAGATGTAGATATGGAAAGATTTGGTGTGGCTTCTGCATCAGGTATTGGTGGATTACCAAACATTGAAAAAAACTCTGTGGTATGTAACACAAGAGGTCCTAGAAGAATCTCTCCCTTCTTCATTCCTTCTTCATTGGTCAATATGCTTGGCGGATTTATCTCTATCTATCAAGGGATTAAAGGACCTAACCTTGCTTCTGTAACAGCTTGTGCGGCAGGTACACATGCCATAGGTGAGGCTGCAAAGTCCATCATGGTTGGTACAGCAGATAAAATGCTTGTTGTGGGTGCAGAGTCAGCGATATGCCCTGTAGGTATCGGTGGATTTGCTGCTATGAAAGCACTTTCTACAAGAAATGATGATCCACAAACATCTTCACGACCATTTGATAAAGACCGTGATGGCTTTGTTATGGGTGAGGGTGCAGGTGCCTTGGTTTTAGAAAGTTATGATGATGCAGTTGCCCGTGGTGCAAGAATCTACGGTGAACTTATAGGATTTGGTGAAAGTGGTGATGCAAATCATATTACCACGCCAACCATGGATGGTCCTCTTCGTGCAATGAAGGGTGCTTATAAAATGGCAGGTGAACCTAAAATTGATTATGTCAATGCCCATGGTACATCCACACCAGTCAATGATAAGAATGAAACAGCAGCACTCAAAGAACTATTTGGTGGCAAAGAAAATTGTCCTCCAGTGAGTTCTATCAAAGGTCAGTTAGGGCATTGTTTGGGTGCAGCAGGTGCGATAGAAGCAGTTGTTTGTCTACTGTCCATGCGAGATGGTGTACTTCCTCCAACGATTAACTATACGACAGCAGATGAAAATTGTGATTTGGATTATATTCCAAATAAAGCAAGAAAAGCGGATATCAATATCACTATGAGTAATTCATTTGGTTTTGGTGGAACAAATGGCGTAGTTATTTTTAAAAAAATATAGGGATTAATGCATGGCAACTTATTTAGATTTTGAAAGTAAAATTGAGAAGATACAAGAAGAGATTGTATCGGCACATGCCATTGCAAACTTGGATGCTGTAACTAAACATCAAAACGAGTTAGAAAAAGAAGTACAAAAGACTTTTGGCTCTCTTAGTGATTTTCAGAAACTTCAGCTTGCCCGTCATCCTGATAGACCTTATTCATTGGATTATATCAGACTTCTAATGGATGATGCCTACGAGATACATGGTGATCGTGCTTTTAGAGATGATCCTGCTATTTTGTGCTATATTGGCTGGATAAAAGGTCAGAAAACGATGCTCATCGGTGAGCAAAAAGGGCGTGGTGTTAAAAATAAGATCAAAAGAAATTTTGGTATGCCAAATCCCGAAGGTTATAGAAAAGCATTACGTGCAGTAAAAATGGCAGAAAAGTTTGATATTCCTGTACTCATGCTTATAGACACGCCTGGTGCTTACCCAGGACTTGGAGCAGAAGAGAGAGGGCAGAGTGAGGCAATTGCCAGAAACCTTTTTGAATTTGTCTCAGTTAAGGTACCCATGGTCTCCATCGTTATAGGTGAAGGTGGATCTGGTGGTGCATTGGCTATAGGAGTTGCTGATAAACTTGCGATGATGCGTTATTCTGTATTTGCTGTTATTTCGCCAGAAGGATGTTCTGCTATTTTATGGAATGACCCTACAAAAGTAGAAGCGGCAACCAAAGCATTAAAAATTACAGCCGAAGATCTCTTATCTCATGGTCTGATAGATGATGTGATAAATGAACCACTTATCGGTGCACATCGTGACAAACAAACAGCCGCAGATGTACTCAAAGATTATTTTCTGCAAAGCGTAAAAGATCTTAGAGAACTTTCAGAAGATGAAATGCTCGATCAGCGTTATAAAAGACTCACTTCCGTTGGTGCATACAGTGAATAAAATAGAACTACATACTTTATGATACATGAGATAGCAGAAACCATCGTCTCTTATATTGGAGATATGGGGTATTGGGGTATTTTTTTTCTTATGTTTCTTGAGAGTACTTTTTTTCCTTTCCCTAGTGAAATCATCATGATACCTGCGGGATATTTGGCATTTAAAGGGGAGATGAACCTTTATATGGTGATACTTATGGGTATCTCTGGTTCACTTTTAGGTGCATTGTTCAACTACTATTTGGCGATTCATTTTGGTAGAGCGTTTATTTTACGATATGGTAAATACTTTTTTATCAAAGAAGAAACACTATATAAGTTAGAAACATTTTTCGCTAAACATGGAGAGATATCTACTTTTACAGGAAGACTTATTCCTGGTATACGCCAACTTATTTCATTACCTGCTGGACTCGCAGGCATGAATATAGCTAAGTTTTCTTTTTACACTTCTTTGGGCGCAGGTATTTGGGTTGTTGTACTTGTAATGCTTGGGTATTTAGTAGGCTCAAATGAAGCACTTATCTCAGAATATCTCAGATCAGCAACACTAATCGCACTGGTTTCGGTAGTGTTAATTGGTATTTTTTATGTGATTAGATATAAAAGAAGAAAAGAGATATTGGAAGATTAGTTTCCCTCTTTATTTTTAGTATGATTTAGCATCAAGTACAGATAACTATATATTTATAATGCTCCCCCATTGCCTAGACCAGCAAAACAAATCTCAAATACCACCCCATCATCACTATTCTCTACTCTAATCTTCCCATCTAATCGCTCTTCTACCAACATCTTGACCATAGCCAGTCCAATGCCATGTCCTTGTGCATCTCCTTTGGAACTCACAAAATAATCAAAGACTTTTTCAATAGGTTTAATTTTAATCCCTCCTGCATTGTCTCTATATCTAAGGATATGCTTCTTTTTATCACTTATTAGAGAGAGTTGTATTTGATTGTCATTTTGAGATTTAAACGCATCTAAAGAGTTATCAATCAGTACGATAATAATATTTGAGAAAATATGTTCATAATTGATTATCTCTAAATTCTTGGGAATATCCATCGTTATTTTGGCATTTTTTAGTGTGCTTTTAGCAGACAATAGTGAAATGCTGTTGTTTATAGTTTCTTTAGGTGAAAAAGCGATGCTTTCCATCTTCCCAGAATAATAGTGAGAGAGTTCTATCATCGTCTTTTTCATGTGTTTTATAGAGTGAGTCATACATGGCAACTCTTTTTCAAGGTGCTGGAGTGTATTCTCTTTGTCGTGCCTAAAGATGGTTTCCAAAAGTGTAACAGAAGCACCAAGTAGTGTAAGAGGATGTTTCCATTGATGGGTAATATGTCCTATCGCTTGTCCCATAGAAGCAAAACGAGACTGTTCCATTAACATTATTTTGGATTTATTGTGTTTTTCACTCAATTGGCTATAGTAGTATGCTAAGGCTATTGAGAGTAAGAGTGCTTCAAAAAATGAGCCTATTTGAAAACCAAAAGTGGTTAATATACTTGAAGGAACTAGCCCAATATTACTAAAATGTGAGGTAGCAACACCTACAAGAAAAAAACTCCAAGCGATAAAATAAAAAAATGCATTAATATTTTTTTTGAAAAAAGCCAAATAAGAAACAATAATAAAAAGCATAATGACTTCAAAGAGGTTGCTAATGCTAACCATCT
The DNA here is from genome assembly GCA_030949725.1 of Sulfurovum sp. Lineage (GTDB taxonomy): Bacteria > Campylobacterota > Campylobacteria > Campylobacterales > Sulfurovaceae > Sulfurovum. Next base: position 76,454 of record JAUZSE010000007.1, read on the forward strand.
TTATACTGATACCATAGCCAAAAATAAATGGAGTGAGTGCTAGTACAAAATTGAGCCATACCCAAGTATATAAAAATAGATAGAGTTTGGGTATGAGTACCTTCAAATTTAAAAAATAAATGGTAAACAAAAGACCAAAAGAAGCAGCAATTGACATAAATATAGGGATAACATATTTATTGAGAGCAGGTGTATCAGGCCAAAACAGTTGAAAAGCGATACCTGATAATGCTAAGGCAAATATCATGTGTGAGAGATGAAAAAGTACATAATATAAGAAGCTTTTATTTTTGGTCATAAGATAAATAATAAAATTATACATAAGCATAATGCTAATAGCTCCAAAGTAAAAAGCGAACCATTTTATCTGCCTAAAACTAGATTTATAATAATCAGATATATTTTGGATAGTGATACCTATATTCATGGAACTGGCAGAAATAATCTTGATGAAAAATGTCTTTTCTTGTAGAGGAAGTAGCGTAAACTCATAATTGGAAGTAGGCATTAAGGAGTTTTTGTTATGAGGTCTATGGTCACCTAACTCTTTTTGAGAGTAAATCTTTGACCTTCTAATTCATAAATATCAATAACATCTAGTGATGGAGATTTAAATTCAAGTATCTGCTCTGTTACTTCTTTTGTCTTATTTTTGAGCGTAACCTTAACCCAAAACAGTTGATTAACAAAACCAAAGTTTGAATGCTCTTTTTCTAAAGGTAAAAAAAGCCCATCGTCACTTTTCTTTTTAATCTCAGTAAATGCATAGGGTCTATTTTCCAATTGTATATAAGACAATATACTCTTAACCTCTTCTTGTGCAGAGAGTAAAGTATGAAAAAATAAACTCATTAATAATAGCAGCCGCATAACTTCCCCTAAACTTTAAACATATACCCATAAGCAGGGATATTTAAAATAACATCTTTGCCTACCTTTTTGCGTAAACGGTAGATAATACTCTTGACGGCTTGTTTGCTTTTGACTTCAACAGAGTCAAGACAAAGATTAATCTCTTCCATTAGAACAATTTGATTTTTTTTCATAATAAAGAGTTCCAGTAGGCTAATTTCACTATTAGAAAGAGTCACTTTTTCCCCTTTGTCTATCAATGATTTACTAAATCTATTATAGGAAATACAATCATTAATCACAATAATATCCAAACCATTGACTTCAATTTGCTCAATCATAGAGAGTAAAGTAGCCGTAAGTGAGGCATAATCTATAGGTTTGATAAGATATTGAGCCAATGCAAGAGGGATAACGCTAAGTAGCTTTTCCTTGTCAGAATAATTACTCATAATCACAAGAGGGATATATCTATCTTTTTGGCGTATGGCTTTACACAGCCCATAACCATCAAGCACGGGCATAGAGTAATCACTAATTACCATATCTATAGATTGAGTATGATAAATATCAAGGGCTTCTTGCCCGTCTTTTGCCACGATAATATCATTGAAAAATAGCGATAAAAGTGTATGAAGCTTATCTAGTAACGCTTCTTCATCATCTACGAGTAAGAGTGTAAAATTCTTTAAAATATTGAGTTTTTCTTCATTCATTTTTAGCCTAATTTTTGATTTATTTTGTGCTTTAATATCATAATATATCAGAGTGGCAACGGAGTAGCAAAAGAATTTTTGCTTTGATACTACTTTGATTTTTTGGTTTGGTATACTTTGTTTAGATTTTAGGATAAATAGATAAATAGAAGAAGTTGAAGGGGATTTTAAAACCCTAACTAATTATATTTAGGTGGAAGATTATTCTTCTTAACAAATAAAATAAATTTTGGAGTTAGTGCCTATAAACTATAAATTAAGGTTTAAAAGTTAGCTAATCTAAAAGTACTAAAGCTCAAGATTAAAAGGAAAATTGATGCGAAAAAATATAATAATACCAATACTAATAATAGGTATTTTACTAAGTGGGTGTAACTCTAACCAAAACAATGAAGAACCTTTAATGGATCAAAATTCTAGTCTTCAAAAAGATTTTCTTTTTGAAGACATTATAGTAAGAAGGATAAATGGGACACAAGGAAAATATGAAATAGATAATTTTCAAGAAGATGATGAGAATAGTTTTGATGATTTATTAGACTCTTTACCTTCTGTTGGAACTGTTAAACTAGACTATAGCAATGAAAAAACACCTCTTAAACTTATGAAAGGAAGTTTTTATAATATTAATATTAATTTTACAACAAATAAAAAATATTCTTCAGCATTAGGCTTTAATCTTGTTATCCAAAATATTGATAATACAGAGTATAGTAGTATTTCTATAGATGAAATTATAATAGATGATATAAATGAATCAGGAGAATATGCTGTAAATGTAGAAACAATTATTCCAGATGATATAAGCTTAACCGCAGGTAACTATATATTACTTATTGATATTAGAGGAGAAGATGTTAACCGAAGTAATGAGCAACTAGATTCAATGGAAGATTTAAAAACTATTCAATATATCGGAGGTTTTTATCTTAAATTAGAAGAAAAAGATATTTCAAAAACTATAGATATTGTGGATATATTTGGTGATGAATATATAGATTTACCTATAGATATGACATTTAAAAATGAAGTTACTAATGATTTTATAGGAAAATCTACTTTAATTATATACAGTACTGTTTCAGGGAAAACACCACTTATTGTACGAGGTGTTATAGAAGTAGATGGAGCAAAATATCCACTAAAACTTCTTGATACTAATGATGGAATTATCAAAGATGAAGTAGTGGTACAAATACCAACATTTGACGGAAACAATATAGAAGGAGGAGATAGAGACCTCTCTTACTTTTTAGATAAAACTTCTTATGATGCTATTTTAGAAAAAGCTCCAGATTTATCTAAAGTCTTGGATAGTGATGGGATAGAAGGAAAAATTGTTTGGTATGTAGATACAAATAACAGTGATATAGAAACAAATGATATAGAAGAATCGTTATTAATTTCTAAATATGTAAAAAATCTTAGTTTAGAAGATGATTTTAATGTAGAAGCTCCAAAACTAGCAAGTGCTAATACAAGAACAACACGAGCATTTAATCCCCTTACTTTGGTTACTTCAGAATATACAATTAGTGACCGTTCGTTAGTTTCTTATCTTGAGCAAGATGTATCTACTGAAGATTGGGACAATACTAGTAAAATAAAAAATTTTAAATTTGGTGCTATAGAAGCTTCTCTTGATTATGATAAAACCTATGTCTATCTATTTTCTGGAAATCAATTTGTGAAATATAATAAAAAGACAAAAGAGATAGATGGTTCACCTATAAAACTTAAAGATAAATGGCCAAATACGGAGTTTGACTCTATTGATGCTGCTTTTAGATGGGATGATAAAATTTATTTTTTTAGTGGACATAAATATGCACGAGGTATAGTAAATGGCTCTCAATTTTATACAAAAGATAATATTTCAAGCTACTGGGATACTACATTAGGAAATTTTGCACCTTTTGATGCTGCATTTAGAGGAACTTCCCATGTTGGTACAGAGTATGTTTTTTTCTTAAAAGGAGATAAATACATTGCCTATGATTTTGCTAAGGATAAGTCTACATCTCCAATAACAATTAGTACTTGGGCTCACTCTGGATATGAGAATAATGAAGGATTTATTTCTGGATTGTCTGCTATATCTCCTATAGGAGATATAAGAAATCCACAAAAAATATTGTTTAAAGATGAAAAGTCTTCCTCTTCAGCTCTAATCAATGAGGGTATACTTTTTAAATATGATGCAGGTTTTAAGAAAAACTTTGGAAATAAGAAAAAGTTTGCTGTAACCTTTAGTAGTAATAATGAAATTCAAGCCAAATGGTCTTTACCTAGTATCAATGCAGAATCTAAATCCAATATATATATTGATATATATAATAAAATTAAATTAAATCTTTTAGAGTTAGATATTCAAGCAGGTATTGGTATTAGAAAAACCCATCCAAACTATAAAACAGATGATGATGGTGTAAGGAAAAAAGCTAAAACAAGAAGATATGGGGCAAAAGCAACACTTTCTATACTTGGCTTAAGTATAGCAGAATCAGGTAATATGGAAGAAGAACTGATTGAAGAAGAATTGGATCCAAAAGATGCAAAAGAAGAATTGAAAGAAGCAGAAGAAGAGGGTGAAAAGAAAAAAAGATCACTAAAAATACCAACATATGAGTGGGAAGAAGAGAAAGTTTTATTTACACACAATTTCTTTACAGAAACATCATTACCACTTAAAGCAGAATTTGGAATATCAGGTTCTTTCAAAATTGAACCAGATTTTGATATAGTAGGAGCAGGGATAGAGTTAAAGTTAGAAACACCTATGGCTATATCAGCTTTTATTCGTGGAAGTTTGAGTATAGAATTAGCTGAAGCAGGAGTAGAAGCAAAACTAAATATTATACAAACAGGTGGAGAAGCTTCTGTTGGTGCAGGACTTAAAATCAATGAAGATAATGAATTACAAATAGTTGGGGAGGGGAATGTCAAATTTTACTTAAGACTTGTCAATGGGGAATTCAATATTTATGGAAAAGTCTTTAGGCCTACTCCATGGGATTTTGGCTGGAAAAAGAAAACATGGAATATATATACAACACCATGGCTTTATAATAGAGAGTGGATGTTATTAGAATATAAAAAAGGTATCACTATTTTAGACCTAAAAGAGGTATTTTAATGAGAAATCGTCTAAGTATTCTTATATTTATATTTTTTATAACATTTTTAAATGCCAAAGAGTGTCATCAAACTTTAAAGTTTGATGATATGCATTATTTAAAAACCACTTTTGAAGGAAATACAAAAAAAGAAACAAAAGTAATTCAAGAAAAACTTTATATTAACCACATAGAAGGAAAAGGGGATAAATATAGTATTTTTTGGTTTGGAGATAGCAATACTACAAAAAATGATGTAAATATTGAGTCATATAATGCACCTTTTTTGGTAGAGTATAAAGATATTAATGGAAGTTATCTGATAGATAAACTACATATACTTTCTAAAGATAAAGAGATTGAGAAGCTCTTGTGGGCAAAAATAAATATTTTACAATTTGCTTCGACAGAAGGGATACATCACTTTAAAAACTTTACAGGTTATATAGAAGCAGAACAGAATCTCTTAAAAAAAGATTACAATATTAAAAGACTTAGTTCATTTGTAAATAATAGAGCAAATCAAAATGTCAAATTTGAAGATAGTAATATTATTATTACTCTTTTAGAAAATAGTTGTAAGATATGGAAGAGTTTAACGCTTAAAGAGAATCTTAAATCTACAAGTATAAAAATGAAAATAGATGTTGAAGATGAGAGAATATTAAACTTAAATAATGTTGAAAATGATTTACCTAAAGATCATTGGTTTTATAAATTAACTATTGATATGAAATCATGGGGATTTAAACAAAAAGAAAATATGATCTCCTTAAGTACAGCACAATCCATATTCCAGAAAAAACAAAGTGAGATGTTGGGACTTTTAGGAGATACCCTCGCATTTGGTGAATGGGTAAAAAATAATATGGAATTTCTAAAGCATCTTAGTCTATTACTTGAAAATAACACACTAAATGATAATGTGAGCAAAAAACTATTTGCTAAACTAGGTTATTTAAACTCTGTAGATACAACAGGTATTTTAGCTCAGGTAACACTGAACAAGAATATTATTGAAAAAGAAAGATTTAGAGGAGTAATGAGCCTTAAGAATACTTCAGCCCCCTTGAATGATGATTTATTAGAAGAGTTATTGGATTATGGTCTTAGTTCAGACAATGATAATATGATACAAAGTATGACAGGAATGATTGTTGGTGGATTAGCAAAAGAGAGAATAAAACGAGTACCAGAACAAGCAGAACGAATCATAGATAGTATTATAAATACAATAGATACAAAAGAAAATAAAACAGTTGCTCTTGCAGCAGCAGGAAATCTAGGAGAGATGGCTCCAAATAATCTTGTTGAAACAGTTGATAACATTCTAATGAATATAGATGACGCAGATACACGAGCCAAAAGTGCAAATGTTATTAGTAAAATTCAAAAAAGTACATTAAGTACAACAGATTTTAAAGAGCTTATAGTAAATGAAACAAATACAATGACAAAAACATCACTTATAAATGCAAGTGCATCAGCTACAGATTTTCAAAATAATACAGAATTCAATAGTATACTTTTAAAAATATCCAAGATTTCAGATTATACTAAAAATGAAATAGCAGCTATTAACACTTTAAAAAAAACAAATTATGGAAAGACAAAAGAAGAAAGAAGAGTGATAAGGAAGATGATGATAGGAGTAACAGATAGTCAAAAACTAAAAGCATTAAAAGAGCTATATCGTAAATAAATTGTTCCTGTAAAAAAACAAGGTAGATTACCTTTTGGTACTTCCGCATAGTTAGAGAGAAAGAGTTCAGCAGAGGTATCTTTCTCTTGGATGCATGATACGAAACTATATGCATAGGTAAAGGTATCGTTGCTACTCATACTTTCTCCCTAAAGATCTATAGTATCCACGCCATATATTTTTTCTTCTTAATCTTCACACTTTTTAAAGCTTTCAAGACTTTGTCTGCGACTGTATGGTGAAGTGCTATATATGATTTTGTGTCGGTGATATTTATTTTCCCTATCATACTGTTGTCTATGCCTATCTCTTTACAAAAAGTACCGATGATGTCACCTGCACGGAGTTTTGTTTTTTTGCCCCCATGTAGGCATAAGGTCTCATAATTAGATTGCATTTTGAAGTTTGCATCTACGCGTAAGGTTTTTTCTTCTGCTTTTTTTGCTCTATCTAGAGCATAGGTAGATTTTTCTCTGTCTTGTATTGTAAAGAGTGAGATGGCTTTGCCTCTTGCTTCAGCACGTCCTGTACGTCCTATGCGGTGGGTATAGACTTCAGGGTCAAAAGGTAAATCGTAGTTGATGACTAGTTCAATGTTTTTGATGTCTAGTCCACGTGAAGCTACATCTGTGGCTACTAAAATACGTTTTGAACCATTAGAAAATGCGATGAGTGATTCATTTCTATCTCTTTGGTCTAAATCCCCATGAATGTCTATCACAGAATGTCCTCGTCCTCGTAGTGTGTCGGTTAAGGAAATGACTTCCACTTTTGTGTTACAAAATATAAGCAATGACTCGGGCTTGTAAGACTGTATGAGCATGGAGAGTGTTTTAAATTTATCAGAGGTTTCATAAAGTATTTCATCTATTTTATTTTTCTCAATGATAGTATCTACTTTAATGGTGAGTGGCTGATTGAGTAGGGTTTTTGCAAGTTTTTCTATGTTTGTAGGAAAGGTAGCTGAAAAAAGAAGGGTTTGTTTGCCTCTTGGCATGTTGGAACCAATCTTGACTATTTCATCATAAAAGCCCATATCTAGCATACGGTCTGCTTCATCGAGTACAAGGGTTTTGATGCTGTCTAGTATCAAAGTTTCTTTGGCTAAATGGTCTTGTATACGCCCTGGTGTGCCTATGAGTATATGTGCACCTTTTGCTAAAGATTCAGCTTGCGCACGTAGTGGCACACCACCATAGAGTGTGAGTATCTTTAGGTTTGCTTTGTATGCGGCTAGTTTCCGTAGTTCTACTGCTATTTGCTCAGCTAGTTCTCTTGTAGGGGTGATGATGATGGTCTGAGGTTTATAGTTGTTGGTATTCGTACGCATTACACAAGGCAGACCAAACGCAAGTGTTTTACCTGACCCTGTTTTAGACTGAGCCAAGACATCAGCCCCATCTAGTATGGGGTTAATAGCTTTTTCTTGTATCTCACTCATGGTAGTAAAGGAAAGCTGTTTCAGTGTCTCTAAAAGAGCAACAGGTATGTCTGTTATGGAGTTAAAAGCTGCCATTATTGTACGCTAAAGAAAATATTTTGTGTGAGTATAGGTACGAAGTGTAGTAATTTCATGTTTATTCCAATAAATAAGTTAAAGATATTATAGGGTAAGAAGATTAATCGGAGGGGTATTAAAGAGACAAACTCTCAAAATGAGAGTTTGTATAGAAATTATGCTTGTTCTTTTTTGTAGTCTAAAATCATTTTATAGGCTTCATCTTTTAAAAGAAGTTTTTCTTTTTTCAATGTTTCAAGCTCAACATCTGTCAATATAACACGGTTTGCTTCTGCATCTTCAATTCTTTGGTCAAGTGCATTGTGCTTTTCAAAAACTTTAGCAAAGTGTACATTGCTTTGTTTTAAATCGTGAATTTCATTTTTGTATTCGTGTAACATGTGTATTCCTAGTATTTAGGACTAAAACATAAATAAAACCAAATTACTAGTACTTTTTAGGAATAGCAACATAATTCCAAAGTGGTAAATGTATATCAAAGATAATTTTCATATTCTCTTTAAAGCCCTCTGCATATTTTCTTTTTGTATGAAATACCTTATCAAGAATAGAACTAAAAACTTTCAATCCTGTAGTCGTTTTAGTTTGTGCAATAAGAGTATTTACTAACTCTACACTTGTAAAAATGACTCCTTGTAAAGCTCTTGTGATATGAGGGAATAGGCGATGTTCTATAGCAACACCTTAGCCAAAAAACCCCACTAACCCACCCTCTCAGTAGAGTGAATAGCCCCTAAATTCGCAATCTTAAGCGATACCTTCTGAATTAAATACTCGT
>JAUZSE010000008.1 GCA_030949725.1 Sulfurovum sp.
ATAATATAGAAAAACTTGGTGCATCTATAAGCAGTTTTGGTTATGGTTTGAATACAAAAATTTTTAATGATATTATTGATAGCTTTAGAAATGGCTCTACATCTTCTTACGATATTTTTTCTACTGGCTTTGACATAGATTTTATGTTTCACGCTCTCAAAGGTCACTCTGTTATAGACATCTTTCAATCTCCCACTATGCTACTTACAAACGGTGTTGAATCCGTTGTAACGTCTGTAGTGAACGTTCCCTATCTAAAGACTACTTCAACAGTAGATTCAAACACTAACAGCACAATAGAACAATACGATTACAAGGATATAGGCTTACAAATAAAAGTAATGCCAAAGATTAAAAAAGGTCTAGTTTACATAGATCTAAATTTAGTCTCTGACGAACTTATTACGATTGAAGATGATAAGCCAATCACTCAAAAGATTACCTACACGAATTCAGTCCGTATAAAAAAAGGTAAACCCATTCTTCTTACAGGTATCAAAAAAACTTCACAAAGTTTTTCAAAAGACGGCATACCGCTTCTATCCGACTTACCTCTTTTGGGTGCGTTATTTAGAGGTACTTCTACTACCACGGAAGAACAGAACATCAATATACTTATAGAGGTGCTTTGATATGTCTTTTAAGTATATTAACCCAATCGGTACCGATTTAACTATAGATAGTATTTGCCGTATATGTGGTGGCAAATATAAGCAAAGTGCTAAAGGTCGATTTAAAGAGTATTGCAGTGATGATTGCAAGAACTATTTTAAATTTCTTTCTGCACTAGATAGAACACTCTCTAAAATAAACTTTTCTGACTTCAATCACATTAAATCTATTAAAACAGATTTATTTGGTTTGGTCAACTGTTTACCAAAAAAAATTAATAAGGATTAAATATGTTAGCATACACTCTAAACGTAGATAAAGAAATGATAGAAGAAATCAAACTAGGTCACGTTGCAAACTTAGAACAATGTGAAATAGATTTAGATGAAATATATGATTACTGGTCTTGGGACAAATTAGATATAGAAATAGAATTATCTTTTGTCAAACAACTTTCATTGTCTCAAGTAAACGGATTTTTGTCATGAGTGCTCTAACCTATGGATTATCAAATAGAGATTTACTATTTGCCAAGCGTAAAATAGAAAAACAAAAAAACTATTTGGAATCCAATAAGATTACAGGAGAAGAGGGCGTTATAAAATCATTTTTAGATGTTTCATATTCTGCTAATCTCTCACAACGCTATTATCCTCGTATCTTAAACAAAGTAGATACATTTGTATCAACTTCATTGAACCAAGGCTTAGTGCCTATATTCTTAACAGTAACTGCAGATGGATTTTTTAGAGATATGCTAAAAGGAGACTATAGCAGATGGACTGAAAAAACAAAAGAAAAATATGAGCGACATATTCCCAATAATGACCGCTCTGGTCACTACTACGACTACATGAACAATCATAACGTTTTAACTCCTAAAGATGTTTATAAGATTATAGGACATCAGTTACATAGTTTTTATAAATGCGAAACACTTAGACGAATCAAAAAAGATGGTTTCACCTATACATCTATAAGAGTCACAGAACCCCACAAGGATGGCGTACCTCATTTTCATATCCTTATGTATGTACCTGAACAATACATCCCCAGAATGTACATAGAGTTTCAACGTTTCTTCCCTGCACCAAGAAATCATAAAAAATTGACGTATAAAAATACTCAAGGTGCTAATAAGCGTAACGGCTCAAAGATAGGCGAAAATATGCATGAAACCTTTGGATTTCAAACAGAAGTAAGAAGTGCCGCAGGTTACATATTAAAGTACATATTGAAGTCATTTAGGAACTTAATTGATGGTGAAGAGTTGGATTTTTACAAGCTTGGTACATTCACAATAAAATACCTCGTATCATCACAACGCATACATTAGTAAGTCAAGATGTGTATCATAAAGTCTCAATGCTGGAGAGTGATTGGTATTATCTTACAGATATAAAGATAAACGGTGGTCACACAAAGGATACACTAAACGATTATTTTAAATTTGAAGATGGATTAGGTAGGAAAATTATATGTGACAGTGGTTTATTTGTCCTTGAAAACAATGGTAAAATAATATCAAGCTATGGAACTAAAAAGCATTTTATAAAAAAAATACGTTTACGCTCACTTTTTTTCTCTCCAGTAAAACCAAATGATTTTCAAATTTTAACAAGATTTGAAATTTGGACACCTCCCAAGCCTTATTCTTATTATATTAAAAACTCTTCAAAAGTTGATAATAGCTGTGTTTGGATCAATGGCAAAGATGATGTATTTTTCTAGCAGATCATCAGTATAGAGACAATCAATATAAAATGGTAAATGGTAAAAAAGAATATTATGTAACGATAGAAGATCGATTACTTTTAGGTATTGAAAAAATTATTACTTTTAAGGATCGTCCATCTTTAATAAATATGTCTGATCAAAGTCTTTTTTATGAATATCAATATTTTAATTTTGATGTAGATGTTCCTGCACGTTATGCAATGATACATAATGAGATGATAGACAGAGGTATCTTACATGCTCATTACGTCAATCCAAATGATTATAATACAGGGTTCTATGATGATTGATAAGGCTATAGCTGAAATTATGAGTTCTAAACCTTACAAGGTAAGAAAGGAATGGTTGAAAGACAGAGCAAATAAGTTAAAAGGTTTAAATGTGTCTGATAGTAACTTAAAAATTTCTAAGATGATTTATAGATTGAATGAAAAGATTAAGGGGTAATGATGAATTGGTTGCGGGAAATGGATTTGAACCATTGACCTTTGGGTTATGAGCCCAACGAGCTACCAAACTGCTCTATCCCGCGACATTGGTAAGACACATTTATAGTTTTTAGATAATTGGTTGCGGGAACAGGATTTGAACCTGTGACCTTCGGGTTATGAGCCCGACGAGCTACCAAACTGCTCTATCCCGCGATAGGATATAGATTTTACAATCTATTTTGATTATCTAAAAGTTATAATGTTATGGATGGGGTAGAGGGATTCGAACCCCCGAATACCAGTACCAAAAACTAGTGCCTTACCGCTTGGCGATACCCCAACATTCATAAGTCGATTGCTTATGTGGACGGCATTATAGCACCATAACTCTTATATGTCAAGAGATTTTAGGAAAAACTTAAAAAAGTTTCATAACTGAAGAACGAATAGGTATAATACATAGAATATAAACAAATAAAATAAGAATAAAAAATGAGGAATATAGCTATGTCAACAGAAGCAATACAAAGAGTAGAAAAAGCAATAGAAGAAACAAAAAGAGGACGTATGGTCATTATGATGGATGATGAGGATCGTGAGAATGAAGGTGACTTGGTCTATGCAGCAACTTTCTCTACTCCAGAGATGGTAAACTTCATGGCAAAAGAAGCACGTGGACTTATCTGTACACCCGTCACCAAAGAGATAGCCACTAAATTAGATCTTATGCCAATGGTGATGAACAATGTCTCGAACCATGAGACGGCTTTTACAGTCTCTATAGATTCTACCAATGCAGAGACAGGGATCTCTGCTGTAGAAAGAGATGATTGTATCTCCAAACTATCAAGTCCACAAACGGTTGCTAGTGACTTTGTACGTCCTGGTCACATTTTTCCTCTTATTGCCAAAGATGGAGGGGTGCTTGTGCGTACAGGACATACAGAAGGTTCTGTTGATCTGTGTAAATTGGCAGGCCTTGCTCCTGCTGCTGTAATCTGTGAAATCATTAAAGATGATGGCACTATGGCACGTATGGATGACCTTGAAGTATTTTCTAAAAAACACGGGCTTTGTATTGTATATATTTCAGACATCGTTGAATACCGTTTGGCCAATGAACAATTGATACAACGTGTCAAAGAAGAAGAGTCAGAACTTAGAGGTACCAAAGTAGAAAAGATTATGTATACCGATCACTTAGACCGAACCCATACCGTGATACAATTTTATAAATCACACGAAACGGCAAATGTGAAGTTTCATAACATAGGTACAGATATAGGTCTTGTCCTTGATGATAAACGTTTTTCTGCACTCAATAACTCCATAGAGTATTTGAAAAATAACGGTGGTATACTTATCTTCTTAGATACAAAAGTCATCTCCCACGAACAAGCAAAAGAGTTTGGCGTAGGGGCGCAGATACTCAAAGACCTTGGTATTAAAAATATTAACCTACTTACGACAAACAAAGAGACAGAGTTTGTAGGTCTTGCAGGCTTTGGTTTGGATGTGGTGGAGAAGATTGAGATTGTTTAAATGCAAATTTTACGCTAGATATACTTCTCTCCTCCTATATACACCTCTGAAACCTCTTTAGTATGTAAGATACTCCAGAGGGCTATCTCTTCTTTTCTTTTAGGCATCTCAGGGAGGGTAACAACTGCAAAATCTGCAAGTTTACCTACTTCTATTTTCCCAGAGTTTATGCCTAGTATTTCTGCTGCATTGGTTGTAATAGCGTTTATGAGCGTATTTGCAAGTTTTTCGATGGGTACTTGATGGTGGAGCATGAGTGCTGCTCTAAGTTCGTCAAAGATGTTGAGTGAATCATTTGAACTTAGTCCGTCGGTGGCTACTGAGTAGGGTAAAGAGAGTGTTTCTATCGCCAGTCTGCCACAGCCTAAATATCGGTTAGATCGTGGGCAGTGGGCGATGGAGTGACCTTTTTGTGCTAGATACTCTAATTCAGCTTTATTGGCTTGTACACAATGTGTAAAATGTGTAGGGTAACGGTCAAAAGCATACATAAATTCTTGTATATTGGTCACAGGTGTAGAGGTTTTGAAGTATTTCTCAAAGAAGCCTTTAAGCTCTCCTTTTCCATGTTCGAGCCATTCTCTTTCTGCTTGTGATTCTAAAAAATGTGTGCAAAGAGGAAGTGTATGTTCTTTGGCTACATTGACAGCTTTTTGCAAGATGATAGGATGCACAGAATAGGGTGAATGTATGGCAATAGCAGGGGTGATACGTGAAGACTTTTGGCAAGACATAGATACTTTGACACGTTCCATAAAATCACCATAGAGCATATCTGCATACTGAGCATTAGAGCCTATAAGTTCGTTGAAAAATACCACACGTTGAGGGGTCTCTTCACAGACTTCTAGCTCATTTCCAAAACTTGAAATAGCCCCAAAAGTAGTAATACCTGAACGCAACATAGTATCGCACTCTCTTCTCATTATTTCATTGTCACATTTGCCTACAAGTGCTTCCCTATGTTCTATGACAGAATCCAACCAAGGCATAAAAGAGCCATATTTTAGGGCTGTTTTGTTCGCTGAAAATTCTAAATGTACATGGGTGTTTATAAATCCAGGATAAAGTACGCAATGCTCTGCTGTTTGAATGATATTGGCATGAGGATATTTTGCTTTTAATATATCAAGGGTATCTATCTCTTTGATGATATGTGTAAATGCTACTGCAAGATTTTCTTGAAAACCTTCTGGGGTGTAAATATAGTCAGCTATTATTATGTGTGTCATACCTATCCTTAAACGAATTTAGATAAAATAATACCTAAATTATATAAACGAAGGTAATCAAATGAAAATAGTAGTCATCCAAGGTCCAAACCTCAATATGCTCGGTATTAGAGAGCAAAATATCTATGGTCCCATGAAATTAGAAGATATTCACTCTCAAATGAAGGGATTTGCTGAACAAAATAAAAATGAAATCGAATTTTTTCAGAGTAACTTAGAGGGTGAAATCGTAGATCGTATCCAAGAATGTATAGGTGATGCGGATGGTATTATTATTAATCCTGCTGCGTATACACATACTTCTATTGCTATTCGTGATGCTATCTCAGCAGTGCAACTGCCTACACTAGAAGTACATCTTTCAAATATTTATCAAAGAGAAGAATTTAGACATACTTCACTTACAGCACCAGTATGTGCAGGTCAGATCACAGGTATGGGGCCATTTGGTTACCACTTAGCTATGGTGGGCATGACGCAAATACTTAATGAAATGAAAATGATGAAAGATCAGCAGGCTAAAGCCAAAACTGCACAAGCAAAATAATTTTATACGCATAGGGTGTTGTGAGGGCACAACACCCTACAGACATCAAAAGGTTCCACTATGAATTACATGCTCAAAGATGAAAATGCTATCTATTATGAATGTGGCTATAGTTGTGATAATGCACTTTATCTTTCTTTAGGAAGTGAAGCATATTTTATTACCGATAGCCGTTATACTATAGATGCCCGTGCAAATGTACAGGGTGCGCAAGTAGTCATAAATAGAGATCTTTATGCCCAAGCTGCAGAAATCTTGAACAAGTCTAAAGTAAATAAAGTATATTTTGATCCTAAAGAATGGACAGTATCAGGTTTTGAGCGTATTTCTGCTCAGGCAAAAGTACTGTTCAAACAAGATGTGGATCTTTCTCACAAAAAGCGGATTATAAAAAGTGATGAAGAGTTAAAAATACTTGCTAAAGCTGCTAAACTTGGAGCAAAAGCATTTAAATCTTTGGCAAAAGAGTTTAGAAAAATGGTTTTGGCGAAGATGAATATACTTTGACGCATAGAGCAAAAAGCATTTTAGGTGACTTTGGTAAGTATGCACTTAGTTTTGATCCTATAGTGGCAATAAATGCCAATGCAGCAAGACCGCATGCTATGCCTACTTCTACAAAATTGGCAAAAAATGATCTTCTTTTAGTGGATGCAGGGTTAAAATACAAGCGTTACTGTTCTGACCGTACACGTACTGTACATGCAGATAAGTATTTTATGTTTGACATCCATCAAACGTTTAAATCAAAAAAGATTCAAAAAGCCTATGATACCGTACTCAAAGCACATGACAATGCCATAGACAAAGCACGTTCTGGGATGAAAGCAAGAAAAGTAGATGCTCTAACGCGAGACATCGTGACCAAAGCAGGTTTTGGAGAGTATTATGTACACTCGACAGGACATGGGGTAGGGCTTGACATCCACGAGATGCCATACATTTCGACAAAGTCAGACACAATCATAGAAGACGGCATGGTCTATACCATAGAACCAGGGATCTACATACCTGATGAATTTGGTATACGCATAGAAGATATGGTTGCAATGGTAGATGGAAAAGCGGTACTCTTGTAGGGTGCAAGATGCTTAAAAGAAAAGAACTTGATAAAAGTCATACATTGCTTTTTACCCAACATTTTCCTTCTACCTCCAAACATAAAGCTGGACACAGAGCTTTACTGGGGATAGGAGGGAACATCGGTGATGTACTGCGTCGTTTTGAACATCTTCTTCAGTATTTGAAGTCTTCTCCATTTATTTCGGTGATCGAGACTGCACCGATACTTAAAAATCCTGCTTTTGGCTATACAGAGCAGGCGGACTTTTATAACTCTTTGTTGTGGGTTGAAACACAGCTCACACCTAAGGCGTTATTGCGTTATGTGTTGCGAGTGGAAAAGGTTTTTGGGAGAAAACGTCTTTTTAAAGATGGGCCTAGAACCTTAGATATAGATATAATATTTTATGAAAATGTAAAGATGGATACAAAAAAACTGATCATTCCTCATCCTGAATGGATGAAGAGAAATTCAGTACTTATACCTCTTTCATATATGAAAGGCAGTATATAATGATAAATGAAACATTTGTAGCCTCTGATCCAAAGTCTGCATACGAACAAGCAGTTGAAAAATATGGAGAAACGGTGACATTGGTATCTGCAAAACAGTTAAAGTATGATGATGGAATGTTGCGTTGTGAAGTGACTATTAGTATATCAGAAGATGTGTTTATGCAAAAATCTTTACTGGAAAATACATGGAAAGTTGAAGAGAAAATCAAAGCACTTTTTATAAGAAAAGGAATCTCAGTATCTTGGCTTAATGAAGTGTTTTCTTCTTTGATTGGAACTCATATACTTGATGATGAAGCACTTTTAGTCTCCTATATTCTCGAAGAGATAGATGAATCTCTTGTGGTGAGAGAAGAGAGACTAACAAAGCCTAAAGTGATGATGTTGGTAGGTCCTACCGGGGTAGGAAAAACAACCACTATCGCTAAACTTGCCGCACGTTATGCCTACCTTATGGATAAACCCTATAAAGTGGCACTGTTAAATCTGGACAGTTATAAAGTAGGTGCCTTTGAGCAGTTGGCACATTATGCAGACATCATGCAGATTGAGCATCTTAGCGTTGACAATGCAGATGCATTTGTAGATGGACTTGAACTTCTGGATGGGTATGATGTCATACTTGTGGATACAGCAGGAATGTCTCCTTATGACACGCACAAACTCATTAAAATTGTGGAGTTTGTACAGGCAGATATAGCTAAGAAAATTGAAGTAAATCTTGTCTTGCCTGCTACAGTAAAATATGAAGACATGGAGGACATCTATAATAATTTTTCATTTCTGAATTTAAACTCTATCATCATCAGTAAATTTGATGAAACGAAACATCTAGGTACTTTACTGAATTTTATGTTGCTTTATAAAATTCCTATGAGCTACTTTTCTATAGGGCAAGAGGTACCTGATGATCTTTTGTTGGCTTCTAAAGAGTATCTTTTGGAACGTTTTATAGGTGATTTGGATGGAGCGTGAGACACAAGTATTTCATTTAGCTAGGATGATGCAAAAATATAGTCAAAAACCTCAGTATGAATTGGCATTGCCTTTTGTTAAAATACGAAAATCTGTATTTGAAAAATTATCTGTGAATGATGTGTTACTTTTGGATATGAAAGTACTCACATTTATCTTGCTCAAAAATGATGTACTTTGTGCTAACCTTGCACTTCAACATGTAGAAAGCAGTGAAGTGATAGTAATCATAGAAGTAAAGAGTAAAACGAAAATATCTAAAAAAAGTACTAAATATAAAATAATCAAACCTTCTTTAGGTACTTGTGACATAAAAAGTTTGGAAGTAGGAAAACATTTGTCATGGACTCCCTTTGATTTAGAGAAAATAATATTGCTATGTGATGAGAAAAAACTAGCAGAGGGTTCTTTGGTGCGTGTGGATAATAAACTTGCACTAAAGGTAGACAGGCTATTTTAGAAAGTCTATTATATAATTCGGGTTAAAATTCAAACCCTCCACCAGCACCCTTACTCATACTGTCGTACAGTGCTTTGATATAGGCATCACGTACCGTACAGTCAAGTAACTTTTCACACTTTAAACAACTATTTACCTGATAACTTATCTGACATTTTTCCAATTCTTCTTTTTTCTGGAGAAAGGAGATCTGCCATTCATCAAGCACTTGTTCTGACATTAGTTTTTCATTCCATACGCTGCTTTAAGAGTAGAGATTTCATAGTTTGAACCAAAGAAACAGGGACTTGTATCATGTGGATGGGCAGGCACAAGTTCCATAAGTCTTATACCTTTATCATCTATAGCTTGTCCCCCTGCTTGTTCGTAGATAAAAGCAAAGGGGATGACTTCAAAAAGTTGTCTGAGTTTACCATTTGGCTTGTCTGTAGTCCCTGGGTATGAAAAAATACCTCCACCTTTAAGAAGTATCTGGTGAAGGTCTGGAACCATACCACCAGAGTATCTTAGTCTATAGCCCTCAGCAAAAAGACCATCTACAAAGTTTTTATGCGTGTTAGTCCAGTTTTGCTGTGTGCCACCTGGTGCATTGAGTTTTCCTTTTTCATCCAGTGTAATCTCTGATATAAAATTGAAAAGTCCATCTTGGGCTCTATAGTGTTTTGGTTTCTCACCTTTTACGGCAATGACCAGTTCTATACGCGGACCATACACCACATAGGCAGATGCCACAAGGTTTTGACCTTTTAGTTCACCTTCATAGATACCAAAGATAGACCCCACAGAAAGGTTCACATCTACAAGGCTTGAACCATCGAGTGGATCATAACAGATAGTATAGTGACCTTCTGGATTTAAGTCTAAAATCCCTTCTTTCTCTTCACTCACCAATGCTTTGACAATAGAGATGTCTTTAAAAGCTTCTTCTATAAGTATATCGCTTTTTACATCGAGTTTAAGTTGATCTTCTCCCGATGAATTTTCACTGTCACTGTAGCCTAAATCTTCGGTTTTAATAGCATGGTCTATCTCGATAGCTACTTTTTTAATGGTGTCAAATATGGTTTGCATTGTGTAATCCTCTATATATTTTTGGCATGGCTGTTAATCCATGCTATGATTTGCGTAGTATTGTTAAGGTCGAGTATGTCTATGTTTGGAGGGATATTATATTGACTCAGGTCAATACTGTCATCAATAGCTATGGCTTCAGAACACTCAAAATAACTCTCGTCAATAGTATTTCTAAAGATAGCAATACGCGGTAAGGGTAGTGTTTTAAGTCCTTCAACAAGCAAAATGTCAAAATCATCTATCATAGAGACTAACTCATCCAATGTTTTTTTTCTTTGGGAAAAATACGTGGTACGCGTGGGTGAAGTGATGACGACTTCTGCACCCGTTTGTGAAAATTTATGGCTGTCTTTCCCCTCAACATCAAACTGAGCCTTGTCTTTAGGATCATTCTTTATGATGGCAACTTTACGGTCTTGTATCAAAATCTTAGCAATTTTTTCAACCAGAGTGGTCTTACCACTGTTTGATGGACCTGTAAATGCTATAGCAACTCTCTTATTCACAAAAAACCTTTATTTATATTGAAGAGATTATACTTAAATGTTTATTGAAACTATGTTAAAATCTTCTTTAATAAAAGGGAGAGTTTATGTTAAGATTATATATAGCATGTGTCGGCATAGTTCTTTTTCTTGGCTGTACTTCAAAAGAAGAAACAGCATTAATGAAATCCTACACAAAAAATATCAATTACCATAAACAGTTGCAAAAAACAGAAAAAATACAACTCTATGAAAACAATATCACCAAAGTCATGCTCACTGCCACCTACCTATATACAGCAGTAGCAGATAAAAATGATACAAGACATGAAGTGTTTATCATAGGACTTCATCTTGAAGATGAAGATTCAGAAGCATTACACTATAGTTTACTTCTCAATACTAAGAAGTCAATAAAGGTAGAGGAGTTAAGTACTGATGATACACGGCTTCAGCAGATCTCTTTTGTTTCAGATTGGGGCTTGTATTATCTTGTGACTTTTCCACATAGTCAAGAGTAAAAAACTAAAACTGGTTTTTAAGAGTGATAGATATGGTCAAGGGACGTTACATTTTGCTAAAGTGGCAAAATATGTACTAGGTAAAAAGTAGCCTTATCGTATAGATCTAAAATATAGTAAAGTAAAGTCTTTTTTTGTTTAGGTCATTTTCATACAATTCCAAGCAAGAACAAAGCGAATAAATGTTTAAAATAATCTATGAAAATAGAAATTAAAGAATTAATAAATATAGAAATGACCCTAGAGATATTAGAAAAATTGCCAGATTATAGAGTAACAAAAGAGAAAATAGAACATAACCAAAGAGATGTATTATTTGGTGTTTTATGTAGTATGTTTGTAGGAAATATAGAAATAAAAGATAAACATAATTGGCTAGAGATAAACTTCAATGAGAAGTACTTTAAAAGGATGATAGGGAAAGAAAATGAAGAGCTTAAAATACCTTCATATTCAACAATAAGAAGAATGATAATAAACATAGATTCTACTATCTTAGAAGAGATGTTTAGAGCGTATTTTATACCTAAAGTTGAATTTAATAAGAAGACACAATTAGCCGTAGATGGAAAGACAATGAATGGAAGTGGACGCAAGGGGAAATATACTGTTAAACGGAATGTAGGTATGCTAAATGTAGTGGAAACAGCATCTAAAATTGTGATTGCCCATAGAGAGTTAGGAGCTAAGAAGTCCGAGATACCCGAGTTTCAAAAGGTATTAGAGATGGAGTTTTCAGATAAACCATTTCTATATACCTTTGATGCACTAAATACCCAAGTAGAGAGCCTAAATGGGATTGAGGCTAAAGGAAAAGGTATTTAGCCAAAGTCAAAGGTAACCAAAAAACATTACTTAAACAGGTGCATCAAGCCTTTGAAGAGGAATCTGCAAAAGAGAATAATACTATCTTAGAAGAGAAAGATAAAAGAGAGTCTATTGAAGGGAATAAATGGGTAAAAAGAGAGACTTTCGTTTTGAGTTCAAAAAATGATGAATCACTCATTGATAATAGCTCTTTTAGGCATATAAAATCAATCATTAAACAGGTAAAATATATAAGTGACAATGAGGGTAAAATAAAAGTAAAAGAGCAATATTTAATTGCAAATTTTTTAGAAAGTGCTACCTACTTTAAAGAAGGTATCAAAGACCATTGGCGTTGTGAAACTTACCATTATTATAAAGACAGATTAACCAAAGAGGACGATTGTAAAATATCAGTCAATCCTTTTGGATTAGCTATTCTTAGGAGTTTTGTCATTAATTGCATACAACTTCACCTAAACAAGCATAAACCTGACAATAAAAGCCTCAATATGTCGGGTATTTTTAAAAGTTGTGGGAATAACCCTCACTTTCTGGGTAGATTAGTTACATAGTTGGGTTTATATTGTATGAAAATGACCTATTTTTTTGTTATAATTTTTTATTCTTAAAATCAAAGGAATTTCATGCTACGTCATTTACTATTTACTTCATTGTCTGTTTTTATATTTTTTTCTACTTCTTCTAATGCACTAGAAGCAATGCCTGCTATTATTAATTTTCTTTTGTCTGATGAAAATATAGATATAACACCTCTCAAAAAAACAGGACAAACGATCAGTTACCAGCCCAAAGATGACGGAGACTACCAAACAGGAGTCACTCCTAGCTATAGCAAAATCAACGAAGTCGTCACCGATAATATCACTGGTTTAGAGTGGCAAGACGATGCAGAAGCAGCTAGCATAAGCAAAAACTGGGCAGATGCACAGACACATTGTAATGCTCTAGCCTTAGACGGTGGAGGGTGGAGATTACCCACAAGAACTGAGCTAATAAGTCTAAGTGATTATGGGCGTGTTTCACCTGCGATAGACCCTATATTTTCCAACATCGTATCTAGCGGTTATTGGTCATCTACTAGCTATGCTGTTTACTCAGAAAATGCATGGAACGTCACTTTCAACAACGGCTACCAGGATAGATACGATAAGTCCGGTAGTAATTATGTTAGATGTGTTAGAGCCGGACAGTGATTTGATTTTTGATTGTAAAAAGAAATAAAATAATCTATAGGGTGCGTTGAAAACTGCACCCTACAAAAACAAAAAAATAGGAGTATTAAATGAAACAAATCCTTTTGATTACACTAGGGCTTAGTAGTATGCTTTTTGCTGATTTTACAAAAACTAGCAACATCGTGACAGACAACAGTACCACACTACAATGGCAAGATGATGCCATAGGCTCCACTATGACATGGGGAAATGCTATTACCCACTGTGAAGATTTAAGTCTAGATGGGCATTAGGTCATTTTCATACAATTCCAAGCAAGAACAAAGCGAATAAATGTTTAAAATAATCTATGAAAATAGAAATTAAAGAATTAATAAATATAGAAATGACCCTAGAGATATTAGAAAAATTGCCAGATTATAGAGTAACAAAAGGGTGCAAACTTAAAAACACTAAACCCATCAATTTCTCTTGCTAAAAGATTAAGCAACCATATCAATATGTCCAATTAAGTTATCCCAAGCCTGATTCCATCTCCCCTCAGTTAAACAAATAGCTCTGATAGGTAGAAATCTTTTTGCACCATATTCACTCCAATTAGCACCTGAGACACAAACTCTCTGTTTGACTACTATTTTACAAGCACTCTCCGTAACACCTGAACCAATTGGTAAATTATTGTCTATAGAATTTTTATACTGCATTCGCTTCAAATTATTTGTAAAATAAGAGATAGTTGCCTCAACACCACTCTTGATGCTAGATGATATTTTCTTCTTCTTTAATGCTTCTATCTCTTCTAATAAATCTTTAGCACCATTTTCAATATTTTTTAAAATGTGACAAGCATTTTCAAACCACACACGCTGTTTTTCTTTGCTTCGTGGATGCACACCTTTTGAGGCTTTAGACAAATACTCTGTAGCATGATAATAGTCCAGTGTATTTGAAGCTGTATATTTTTCAAGAAGTAACCAATTCTCTCTCGCTCCATCTGCAAGACCTATAATCTTTGCTTGTGGAAACTTCTTTTGATAAGCAATGCTTCTTTTTCAAATTTCTTTTTAAACGACTCTTTACCGTACTCAGGGGCATTAGCGATGTATATTGTATGCATTCTTTTACCTTCACTATCATAAAAGAGAAAGTTCCACACATTGCCTCTCGCCAATTTGACTCACCCATTGGCATACATGTTCCATCTAATCCCAGAGATATTGTTGCTACTTCTTTATCCATTTTCACTATCTCATACTCCCAATTATCCTCTTGTTTGAGCAATAAATTACTAACTATTTGAGAGGTACTTCTTATAAATGAGCATGATATATTTCTATTATGATTCTCTTCTAGGTCTTTTGTACAGCTTGGGCAGGAGCATTATTATACTTATTTGAGACCATTTTTGCAAATTTTGGTGTGGATGTTTTGATGATATGGGCTTTTTTCTCAATCGGACAAACTTGTTTACCTGATCCTAGTGGAGCAAATACTTTTCTTTTTAGCTCTATTTCTCCATAAGGTGTTTGATATTTTTTTACCTCTTTAGCATAGAGTTTTTGCTCTTTCAATTCTATTACGGTCTCTTTTATTTCCAAATTCTTTAGTGCTTCTTCTGTTATTTTTGCCCTAATTCATTCACTTTATTCATTATTATCTCTTCTGTTTCCAAAAAATTCTCACCATTTAAATCTATACTTACTTCTAATGTGACTCTTTTTTGTTATTTGATATAATTTTTATTGACATATATTTCTCTTTTTATTGATAGTTTAGGGGTTTTTTCTTAAAAATGTATTAATTTTGGTTTTAGTGTTTTTAAGTTTGCACCCGTAACAAAAGAGAAAATAGAACATAACCAAAGAGATGTATTATTTGGTGTTTTATGTAGTATGTTTGTAGGAAATATAGAAATAAAAGATAAACATAATTGGCTAGAGATAAACTTCAATGAGAAGTACTTTAAAAGGATGATAGGGAAAGAAAATGAAGAGCTTAAAATACCTTCATATTCAACAATAAGAAGAATGATAATAAACATAGATTCTACTATCTTAGAAGAGATGTTTAGAGCGTATTTTATACCTAAAGTTGAATTTAATAAGAAGACACAATTAGCCGTAGATGGAAAGACAATGAATGGAAGTGGACGCAAGGGAAATATACTGTTAAACGGAATGTAGGTATGCTAAATGTAGTGGAAACAGCATCTAAAATTGTGATTGCCCATAGAGAGTTAGGAGCTAAGAAGTCCGAGATACCCGAGTTTCAAAAGGTATTAGAGATGGAGTTTTCAGATAAACCATTTCTATATACCTTTGATGCACTTAATACCCAAGTAGAGAGCCTAAATGGGATTGAGGCTAAAGGAAAAAGGTATTTAGCCAAAGTCAAAGGTAACCAAAAAACATTACTTAAACAGGTGCATCAAGCCTTTGAAGAGGAATCTGCAAAAGAGAATAATACTATCTTGGAAGAGAAAGATAAAAGAGAGTCTATTGAAGGGAATAAATGGGTAAAAGAGAGACTTTCGTTTTGAGTTCAAAAAATGATGAATCACTCATTAATAATAGCTCTTTTAGTCATATAAAATCAATCATTAAACAGGTAAAATATATAAGTGACAATGAGGGTAAAATAAAAGTAAAAGAGCAATATTTAATTGCAAACTTTTTAGAAAGTGCGACCTACTTTAAAGCAGGTATCAAAGACCATTGGCGTTGTGAAACTTACCATTATTATAAAGACAGATTAACCAAAGAGGACGATTGTAAAATATCAGTCAATCCTTTTGGATTAGCTATTCTTAGGAGTTTTGTCATTAATTGCATACAACTTCACCTAAACAAGCATAAACCTGACAATAAAAGCCTCAATATGTCGGGTATTTTTAAAAGTTGTGGGAATAACCCTCACTTTCTGGGTAGATTAGTTACATAGTTGGGTTTATATTGTATGAAAATGACCTAAGATGGGCATAACGACTGGAGACTACCCAACCTAAAAGAACTCACTTCGCTGGTAGATGAGAGTAAAATAACCCCTACAATAGACAGCATATTTGACTCCACTGTGTCTAACTTTTATTGGTCGTCTACTACCTATGCTGATAACTCAGACTATGCGTGGTTCGTCAGCTTTGACAACGGTGGCCAGTACGACTACGATAAGACCACTAGCTATTATGTTCGTTGCGTTAGAGCAGGACAGTGATTTTATTTTTTATTTTTGATTTTAAAAAGGAAAAGCATGTGTAGGTCGGGGTGTCCTCTCCCCGACATATGTTTGCATACGATAGATGTATGATAGACGATGATATAAGTTTATATAGTAAAAGTCATTTATCTTGTCGTTTGAATGGGTGTCGGGGAGAGGACACCCCGACCTACTAGGTAAAAAGTAAATTATCTCTATGTAGATAAGAGAAAAATAGCCTTAGATATTATTGAGAGTGGGACGTCCTGAACCCTAAAATTCCTAAACCTCCAAAAACTCCACCCCATCCTTAGACCCAATAAGTAAAAAGCTTCTAAGTTTAGGAATGGCTTTGACTTTGTCTAACTGTTTATAACCCTCAATCTGCTCTAATCCTTCTTTTTTTTGCTTTACTATAATTATCTTTTTGTTTTAACCATTTAAGTTCAAATAGATAATTTGTAGGTACTTTCTCATCTCTTCTTATGAGTAAAATATCAGGATATTTGTTGTTAAGTTCAGGCTGTGAGTCTATAAAATAAAACTCTGCAAAACTTAAAAGTGAAAGGGTGATGACTTGAAAGTGTTTTTCAGTAAATCCATAATGGTCTCTGTTTGAAAGGGTTTTTATGATGGTGTTTAGTTGTTCTTGAAATAACTTTATATTTCCTAACGCCAATTCTCTTACAACTGTTTTGATATCTGCATCTATCTTTAGATTATTTCTTTTTTTCTATCTCAATGGCAAAGTAGTTAAAGTAAAGTATTTTGATGACATAATTTGGTATCTTAAATATAATCTCTGTTCCAAAAAGTTCACTTTTAATAGTAATAAACCCCATAGCATAAAGCAATGTTATAAAATCTTCTCTTGTAAAATTATGACCTAGTTCAAATCTATCTTTTAAAGATGCTGTTATCTCCCCATTTAGAATCAAATCATTAAGGACTTTAAAGTTCTCTTCACTGTCTCCTATATGAAAAAGTTTCATTATGGCTTTGTAATCACTGGCTACATTGACATCTAGCATTTTCATTGGCATTTGACAACGCTTATAATCATACTGAGAGATAAAGTAATTTACCAAAGTAGCATTATAAACTCTATCTTCTGCTTCTATATTAAAAAGATAACCGTTATACCAAGTTTTAATCTTTTCTAAAAGTTCATCTTTATCTACATTGGGACATATTTCAAAAATAGTATTTTCTAAAGAATATAGCACTTCATCTTGATTAAACCCTGCCATCACATTAAATTCTTCTTTGCTAGAAATATTTGAAGCAATATTAAACCCAGAACTCAAGCTATCTAGGGTAATAGGTGTAACTCCTGTAATAAACATCTTTTGTAAAGTGCCTATTTGGGTAGCAGACTTTAACACTTCATAAAAACTTCTTACAAATCCACCTTTACCAACTATAGCTAAAAAGTCATCCATAGAGTAAGCCAAAATAGCATTAGCGAAGTGGTCGTATTCGTCTATGAGGAGGTAGATAGAATCGTCTTTGGCGATATTAAAAAAATCTTTTATTATATCTTTTGGGTTAGTAAGACTGCTAAAGTGGTCTATATATTTATTGTCATATCCATAACTAGACAAGTAGCTATTAACCCCTTTTTGAATATTTTTTGAAAAATCATGATAGGTTTTACTCATGTCTGAACCATCAACTTCAATACCAGAAAATTCAAAAAACAAAATTCTAAAACTATTTTTTAAGGGTGTGGGATGTTTACCAATATAAGTATCATTAAACATCGCTTCAAATTCATCTTTAGAGTTCTCATCATAGTAGTATTGCAAGGTTGAGAGAAAAAGAGATTTTCCAAAGCGTCTTGGGCGTAAGAAGATTAGAAACCTCTCATTTAAACTTTCTATCTTCTCTATATAGTCTGTTTTATCAATGTAAAAATAGTCATTATCTTTAACCATTTTATAGTTACTTAAACCATAGATTATCTTTTTCATTTTTGACCTTTTGTCTTACTTCCTAAACTTATCTGTAAGTGAAGGTGTTGCTAGTATTTTTAATAAAGAGAAGATACGTGTTTTTACACCCAATTTGTTGAGATAAATAACATAATTTGCCAATACTTTTTTCCCATACTCTCTAGCTTCAACATTTTTCATCTTTTCCATACTCATATAAGGTTCATAAGGACCTTTTCTAAAGTTGTGTTTATTTTTGATCAGTTTTCGGGTGAATCCTATACCCCCATTGTATGCATACGCGATAAATAGAGGATGATAAAGCCACTTTGTTAGATAGTCTAGATGAAAATCTGCATATTCTATGGCTTTATAAGGGTTAAACATTTCATCAAGATCCATCTTTTTCCCCTTTTCTTTGGAAATATGTTCAATGAGAAAAGGCATAAATTGCATCATACCCAAGGCAAATGAGCGTGATACGGATGCAGGTACAAAACGGCTCTCTTGTCGGGCTATGGCATAGATAAGTGCTTGACGTTTAGGGGGCATGTTTTTCATAGCATCACGGTAGGGCATGGGGAAATATGTATCGTCATAGTTAGATGCTTTGGCCTTAAGATAGGTATGTATACCTATGGTTTCTTGTGATCTGTATCCGTCTGCAAGATCGTGTAGATTGGCACCTGCATACATTTTATTTTTAATCTTTGCCCAAGCAATAGGATCTTGCACATCAAAGCCATGTATTTTACTTTTCCATATAGATTTGGTAATGGTCTTTGGATACCGTACGTTGATAGTATCTGCTGCCATGAGAGTATAGATATTGGCATGACCTCTTTCTCGTAAGAGCTTGATATAGTGACTGTCTTTGGTACTTAGGTAAAGCCAAAAAAGAGATCTACTTACATCATATTGTCTGACATAATGTTTGCGGGCCTTGTCAAAATATTTCGATGCTTGTTGGGGTTTGTTTTGTTGCATAAGTGCAAGACCATGCTTAAAACTTTTATGGGCAATACCTCTGTTTTTCCAGTTTTTACTCCCTCCACCTCTTACTTTTAGTTTAGGTATTTTGGCAATGAGACCTGTTTTCTTTCTATAGGCAGTTTTGAGTTTTTTATTGAGTGTACTTGCTTGATAGATGACTTTTATAGCATCTTCTCTACTTGTATTCTTTCGTAAAAGGAAACGCCAAATATAATAATCTTTTTCTATGCTTGTTGGCATTTTGTGTATGTCCCAATAGCCCATTCTTTTGGCTTCTGCAAAAGAAAAGAAAAAGACAATAATGAGTGTGAGGTGTAAGTAAAATTTCATAGGCTTATACAAATAACATATTTCTAATAAGAATATCAATGAATTGTAAACCAAAGATAATTACCAATGGAGACAGATCCATCCCAGCCATGACTACAAAGGGTAGTTTTTTGCGTATGAATGCAAAGACAGGTTCTGTTAATCGGTACAAAACTTGTACTATAGGGTTGTGTGGGTCAGGTCGTACAAAACTTAAAAATGAAGCAATGATTATAATCCACATATAAAGTATTGCTATTGATCTTATGAGTCCATAAATTTCACCTATCATGAGGCTACCTCCAGTAAATAAGGTTTGATAAGCGGATATATATCCGCGAGTTTTGGCCCATTTTGGGCACCTGTTAAAAGTAGTTTGAGAGGGATTGAAAAATCTTCACCCTTTAGTCCACTTTCTTTGAGCATATAAGACTCGAAGGTATCAAAGTCATTTATCATGGGTGCATTTTGTACAAGTGTTTCCATTTTACGCATTTGTGTACCCCACACACCGTCAAAGTCTTTGGCTGCAAAGATAGGCTTTATCTTAGCGATAAGTTCTTTGATAGTACTGACTTCTTCAAGATAAATCTTGGCTAATTTCCCTATGTCTGGATCTGCAAATCCAAAAAGTGTAGAAAGTTGTCTGTCATCCATACGCCTAAGATGCTCTGCATTTATGGAACGCAGTCGGTCTATGTCAAATACAGCTTCAGATTTTGAGATATTTTCTAGTTTAAACCATTGTATAGCTTCAGGCAATGTGAAAATCTCTTTTTCTGCTTCTGAGTTTCCTAAAAGTAATAAGTAGTTTATAATGGCATCAGGAATAAAACCTTCTCCAAACAACCATTTGACTAAAGAAGTATCTTCTTCTTGTAACATCTTTTCCCCTAAAGTGTTTGTAAGATGGGGTAAGTGTGCATAGATAGTTTCTTGTTCAAATCCCAGTTGTTTTTTGATATGTATCTGTTTTGCTGTGTTGAAATGTTGTTCTTCTTCTCGAAGGATGAAGTCTACACCACTTATCATATCATCGCAGGCACAAGCAAAATTTTGTGTCGGTGTACCGTCTACATTTAAGATGACAAAAGAGTCCACTTCCTCTGCTGTGCTAGTCAACTCTCCTTTGATACGAATGACAAAAGGAACAGAACCCTCTTTTAACTTTGCATGTTCTGTTTTATCTACATTAAAACATCGACCAGAATAAGGGTCTGTTTCGTGTTGCTTTATTGTACAGGTACAAACAAAAGCTTTCCCTTCTTCAAGTAAACGAATGGCGAGTGTCTGATGCATATGTAAATGTTCACTTTGATGAAAAACACTCTCATGGTTCAAAGCAAATTTTTCTAAGATTTGCATGATTTCAGTATCTTTTCCTTCTATATTAGATGATTTATCTATATCGTCAATACGAATGGTGAAACTCTCTTTACGCTGTTGTGCAAGTAAGTAATTCATTATAGCAACACGTAGGGTACCTATGTGCATATCTCCCGTAGGAGTGGTGGTAAATCTAAGCATGTATCTGACTCCAATTGGATTAATAAGAGTATTATAGTGGGTTTAAATTATATATATTTTAAAGTCTAAGAGTTCTTAAAAATTAAAATGCTGTATAATCATTTAAAATCACTTAGGAGTTATAATGGGTCTAACCATGTCTAAACCCTACGACACCATCATTATCGGTGCGGGTATTGCAGGTGCTACCACTGCATACATGCTTACACAAAAAGGTCAAAATGTATTAGTCTTAGATAAAAAGGGCATTGCTTCTGGTGGGTCTGGGGCTGCTGGGGCTTTTGTTTCTCCTAAGATAGGGAAGGGGTCTGCACTTCAAAAACTTACCAATGAAGCATTTTGCTTTGCTAAAGATTTTTATCTTTCTATTTGTCCAGAATATTTTCATCAAACAGGTGTCATTCGCATACCTAAAGATGAAGCAGATGCACAGAAGTTTGCTGAATATGCAGACTACAACACCAATATATACGAGAAGTACTCTAGCTCAAAATTAAAAACTTTAGCTATAGATACAGGTTTTGACAGTTTCTTTTTCCCTGAAGCTGGAGATTGTGATGCAAAAGAGGTCTGCCAATTTTTGTTAAAAGATATTGAAGTCATGATATTAGATGTTACAGAAGTGGTACATGAATCAGACTATTGGCACATCCTAGGTCGGGGTGTCCTCTCCCCGACACACAAAGCAAAAAATATAGTATTAGCTACGGGATATCAGAGTGATTTACTAGATTTGCGATACATGGGTATACGTGGTACATGGGGTACACGTGGTGACTTTAGCTCTGGTTTAGACTTGGGTGTAAGTATGCATCAGGCTATGTCTGTTGGAGCCAATATAAAGGGCATCATCAAACTGGGTGCTACACATGAAAAAGAGGTTAAAGATATTTTGCCATGTAAAGAAGAACAAGCCTTATTTCTAAAGGAAAAAGCTTCTGCACTGATAGATGTTTCAGACTTAGAAATTAAAGGAAAGTTTCTGTGGGATGAGGGCAGGTTCAAAAGACTACTTTCCTTTGGTAGGGAAGGTGATAGATACACCACTGATGTTAGAGAAGTATCCTAAAGTTATGCAAGGGGCAAAGCCTGAACTTCAGTATGTCACCAATCTGTATGTGATTAACGGATTAGGGGGAAGAGGGTTTGTTTTTGCTCCGTTGATGGCTACGTGGTTAGCCCAGCTTATAGTAGAAGAAAAAGAGCTAGATACACGGGTACAGCCTGATAGACTATTTTTAAAGTGGGCAAGAAAATTAAAGAATGAGCTAGGGGTTCTCTAATGTTTTTAGAACTTACCCATGGTTTCCAGTCTGGCTTTTCAGAGGCACGAGGGTAGCCTTCGAGTATCTCTATAGGTTGGAACTTTTCTTTATACTCAAATGCTTTGTATCCTTCAATCCAATGCCCAAGGTAGACCCACTCAAGACCTAACATTTCTGCTAGTTTTATCTCATAGAGTAAGGAGTAGGTACCTAATGAATATCTGGGGTATTGGGGATCATAGTAACAATAAATAGAAGAAATACCATCATCCAAAATATCTATGAGGTCAATACCTACGAGTTTGTCATCTCTATAATAGAGTAGTTCTTTACCAAAATCATAGGCACCATCTACAAAATTGTCATAGTACTCTTGTCCTGTGATGTCTTGATGTTTCCAGCCATCTTTTTTTGGCTTTATAACGATGGTATTTGTTGTAAAGGTCTATGCGTTCTTGAGAGATATTTGGTTCTTGTATGACGATTTTTGTTGCTTCGTTTTTGTTGATTGTTTTTCGTTGGGACTTAGAGTACTTGTAGTTTTCAACATTAATACGCATGCTTTTACACTCTGTACAATCAATGCAATCTGGGTAAACAAAATTTTTACCAAAACGTCTCCATCCTCTTTGTGCTACAGCCGTTGAAAATGTTTTTGAAACATCTTCAACTTGCCTAGACTTCATTCGCATTTTTTTCCCTGGAAGGTAGGCACAACTATTTTCATTCATGATATTAAGGTCATTCTGAATCTGGTTTTGGTCTTTCCCATTGTTCCCACAAAGGTTCTTGTGACATAGTGGGAAAACTCTCAAGAATCTCTTGGGGTTGAAACTTCTCTTTGTATGCAAAGGATTTACATCCATCTACCCAATACCCTAGGTAGATCCATGGAAGTTCAAGTATTTTGGCAAGTTCTATCTGGTAGAGTAGAGAGTATGTACCCAAAGAAAGACGTGCATAGTCTGGATCATAATAGCAATAGATAGAAGAGATACCGTCATCTAGTATATCTATGAGATCCACACCTATGAGTTTACCGTCTAACATATACAGTACTTCTTTTCCAAAATCATGGGCACCATCTACAAAATTCTCATGGTATTCTCTTTGTGAAATGTTACGATGTTTCCAAGCATCTGTTGCACTTTTATGTGCATGGTATTTGTTGTAAAGGTCAAGATGTGCCTGTGTCATGGTAGGTTTTTGTACAATGACTTCTGTCTCAGAGTTACGGTTAAAGGATTTTTTTTGTGATTTGGTATAGGTGAAATCTTTCACTTCCACACGGATACTTTTACATTCGGTGCAACCATAGCAGATAGGATGCACAAAGTATTTACCAAAACGCCTCCATCCTCTTGTTGCGACAGCCGTAGCAAATAGCTTACTGGCTTGTGCCACATATTTGTAGTTCATTCGGACTTGTCTACCTGGAAGATAGGAACAATCATAGTCCATCATAGAAAAGTTTGTTGCTGTGGGATTTAATAGGTCTATTTCTTTATTATTCATAATCGCAATTATACTGAAAATATTGTAAACTACGATTAATATTTAGGTCTATTTTTTGCTTCAAGGGTGCTATATGTTTCTTTATCAACCAACATCAGGTTACTGTTACAACAGTGACTCTATTTTTCTCTACGATTTTATAGCTAGATTTAAACCCAAAGGGTCACTCCTTGATGTGGGCTGTGGTGTAGGGATTATCTCTCTTTTATTGAGCCGTGATTTTACCTTACAGACGAGTATCATTGATAAACAAGAAAAGATGATGGCTTATGCGAGGAAAAATTATACGCTCAATGCTATGAACGTACAAACTTATATAGGAGACTTTCGGGAATTTAAGTCCCAAGAAAAATTTGACTATATTATTTCAAATCCTCCTTTTTATGACTCAAGAGTTACACAGAGCGAAAACACCCATCTTAATATCGCTAGATATGCACATCATTTGCCTATAGAAGATCTTATAGTAAATGTTAAAAAGCTATTGAAACCACGAGGGTATTTTATCTTTTGTTATGATGCTAAACAGATAGACTTATTGGTATATCATTTAACTTCTTGTGGTATAAATGTGGAAAAGATACAGTTCGTACACTCTAAAATAGACAGAGATTCAAAGCTTGTGATGATTTCTGCGCGTATGGGATCAAAGTCTATGACACAGATACTACCACCATTTGTAGTTTTTGATGATGACAGTAACTATAGGAAAAAAGCAAAAGAAGCTTTTATCAGAGCAAACACACATAGTATAAAAGGTGATTTTTAAACATGGATTTAATGGAAAAAGAGGGTTACTCGTATATGTTTACACCCTCAGCATGTGAAGCCTGTGGTGGGCATTGTTGCACGGGTGAAACGGGTTATATTTGGGCAAAATATGCAGAAATAGAAAAAATGGCAGACTATCTTAACCTTAGTGTAGAAGATTTTGCTACAATGTATCTTAGAAAAATAAAACATCGCTATTCTCTAATAGAAAAACAACTTGCACCTAACGATTTTGCCTGTATTTTTTTCGATGAGTCTAAAAAACGATGCTCTATTTACCCTGTGCGACCTTTACAATGTCGTACCTTCCCTTTTTGGGAACAATATAAAAATGATGAAGATGAGGTGCGTAAAGAATGTCCTGGAATCGTATAGTTTTTATCCTGCTACTTACCATAGGTTTTGTTTCAACGCATGCTTATGCTAAAGAATTAATGACAATAAATGAAGATGAATTGATAATCAGAGGCGTGTTAGCTGATGAATATAAAGCCTATGAAAGTAGCTATCAAATCTACAAAAAACTTTTTGATAATACGGGTGAAGAAGTGTATCTCTTCAAGGAAACGACGGCAGCACTTTATAGCCGTAATCATATCGTGGAGAGCATAGGTCGTCTGAAGCTATGGGATAAGCGATACCCAAACAAACTTGAAGTACGACGTTTACTTATACCTCTTTATTTGACGGATGGACAAGTAAAAAATGCAAGTATAGAAGCAGCTTATCTTCTCGAACAGTCTACGGATCTTATAGATTTGGATTTGGCTTCAAACTCATTTCTTTATGCTGGAAATTTCAAACGTGCATTAGAACTTTTAAGCAAGATATATGAAACTGTACCAAGGGAAAATATCTTGTTACGTATGACTGCGATTATGGATGAGTTTACAGGTGAACGCAAAAAAGCGATACAACTACTAGAGACACAGCGTCGTATGAATATAGTGAGTACGGATGTCTATGCTAGGCTACTTTTACTGTATCAAAAAGAACAAGACATTGACGGTATCTTAGAAACCTACAAAGCTTTGTATGCCCAAGATGATAATGAACAATATCTTGATAAAATCATTGATTCCTATATGTATAAAAAAGATCTTGATGGAGCCATTACTTTTTTAGAAATAGATAAAAATAAAAATCATATACTCTACGAGCTCTATAAGGTAAAAAAACATTTTTCCAAAGCATTGGCATTGGTAGATAGGCTTTACAAAAAAGATAAAAATGCAAAGTGGATTGCAGAGAAGGGTGTCCTTATTTTTGAAAATGCCAAAGATAAAGATGATAAAAAGATGATAAAAAGCGTACTATCGTATTTTGAACAAGCCTATAAGTTAGGAAATGATGACAGTATTTATTTGAACTATTATGGTTATACCTTGATAGATAAAGAAGTGGATATTAAAAAAGGTATGCATATCATACAAGATGCTTTACTTCAACAACCCAACAATACCTACTATCTGGACTCTTTAGCATGGGGATATTACAAAGAAAATAATTGTCCTAAAGCCTATAAGTTGATGAAAAGAGTGGTGGATGAAGAAGGGCTTAATGAACCAGAAATTATTGAACATTGGAATGCAATCAGACAGTGTAAATAAAATTAGACAGTGTGAAAAATTAGATATAATACAAAAAATTTATAATTTATGGAAAAACTATGGCTCAAATATTAGACGAAATCATTAAAAAAACAAAATCAGATTTAGAAAAAAGAAAAGTAGATTTCCCTATGGAATGGCTTGGACGTTCTCTTGCGTTCAACCCTTTTGTACCTAAAGATGTTAAAAGTGCTTTACGTGCAACCAAAGAAAACCCTTATCGTATTATTGCTGAGATAAAAAAGGCAAGTCCTAGTAAAGGAATTATACGTGAAGATTTTGATCCTATGGAAATCGCACAAGCCTATGAAAAAGGTGGAGCAGATTCACTTTCTATCTTGACAGAGCCACATTTTTTTCAAGGCGATAAAGAGTACCTGGGTATGGTACGTCGTTATGTCAATCTTCCTCTTTTACGAAAAGATTTTATAGTCGATAAATATCAAATACTTGAAGCTTTGGCATTTGGTGCAGACTATATCTTGCTTATAGCTATGGCACTTTCACGTAAAGAACTCAAAGAATTACACAACTATGCTTTGCATTTAGGTTTAGAGGTATTGGTTGAGGTGCATAATAAAATGGACTTAGTTAAAGCTATTTTTGCTGGTGCAGATATTATAGGCATTAACCACCGTAACCTTGATACCTTTAAAATAGATATGTCATTGTGTGAGAGACTTATCCCACTGATACCCAATGGCAAGATCATTGTGGCAGAATCTGGTATCAATGACCATGAAACGGTGTTAGAATTGAGTAAAATCGGTGCAGATGCCTTCCTCGTAGGTGAACATTTCATGAGACAAGATGATATTACTGCGGCGATTAAAGCCATGAAATATGGCTAAAATCCTTTCGTATCAAATTAAAATAGAGGAAAACAAGAATGAAGAGAATAACAACGGTCAATGCAAAAGAAGAGATTGCAAAACTTAAGAATGCTATGTGTGCTGAAGATGATGTATTTTTCCAAGCAATGGAAGAAGTACTACTCTCTCTCTTGCCACTTTTTAAGTCAGATGAAATGTATGCAAAAAATGCAAAGAACGCTATCATTAGAAGACTTATCACACCAGATAGAGTGATAAAATTTAAAGTAGCATGGTTGGACGATAAGAATGAAATGCAGGTCAATACTGGCTTTAGGGTACAGTTTAACAATGCACTCGGACCTTATAAAGGTGGGCTTAGATTTCATCCTAGTGTCAATGAAGGTATTTTAAAATTTCTAGGTTTTGAACAGATCTTAAAAAATGCCTTAACTGGTTTACCTATTGGTGGGAGCCAAAGGTGGAAGTGATTTTGACCCTAAAGGAAAGAGTGACTTTGAAGTGATGAAATTTTGTGCGGCTTTTATGAAAGAGCTACACAAGTACATAGGACCACGTATTGATGTACCTGCGGGTGATATTGGGGTTGGTGCACGTGAGATTGGCTATTTGTTTGGACAGTACAAGTCTATTACTACAGCATTTGAAGGTGTGCTCACGGGAAAACCATATTTCTTTGGTGGGTCACTGATGCGAACAGAAGCTACAGGATATGGAGTCATCTATTTTACGCAAAAAATGCTTGAGTTAGAAACAAAAGATACAGAGTGCCTAAAAGATAAAATCTGTACAGTAAGTGGTGCAGGGAATGTTGCCCTACATGCTATAGAGAAACTACAGCACTTGGGTGCTATCCCTGTGGCTTGTACAGATTCAGGAGGGACATTATATGATTCTAGAGGATTAGATCTCGAATTGTTGAAAGATTTAAAATTCAATAAACGTGTTTCGCTTAAAGAATATATAAAAGTACATACAGATTCAGAATTTATCCCTGTTTCAAACTACCCTGAAGAGGGGCATGCCGTGTGGAATATCCCTTGTTATGCTGCTTTTCCTTGTGCAACTCAAAATGAATTAACAGCATTTGATGCTAAAAATTTGATAAAAAATGGTTGTGAATGTCTGGCAGAAGGAGCCAATATGCCATTAACATCAGAGGCTGTTCGCATTATCTTGAAGAGTGATATGTATTTCGCTCCAGCAAAAGCTGCAAATGCAGGGGGTGTAGCAGTGAGTGGTTTTGAAATGAGTCAAAATGCTGCTATGCAAAAATGGAGTTTTGAAGAAGTAGATGCCAGACTTAAGGCAACGATGGAAGATATCTGTATCAATGTTTCAGAAACCGCCAAAGAGTATGGAGTAGAAGGAAACTATGTTGACGGTGCAAACATAGCAGGATTTAAAAGAGTAGCAGATGCTATGATCGCAGAGGGGATATAATCTAAGGATGTATCTTTAAATTTGTGAGGACAAGTATGAAAAAGTTTAAAATAAGTCTTTTTTAAAGTTTATCTTTAATCCACTTTTTAATCATATTTAATTCTTCTTGCTCAATATTATGTGCTTTTTCATAACTTTGGAAAGTAATGTCAAATCCTCCATTTTGTAGTATTGTGATCTGTGACTTAGAAGTATCGTAAGGTAGCACATTATCGTGGGTTCCGTGTGTACAAAGCCAGTGGGAAGACTTTAGATTTGGATTCATCTCTTTGAGTAAATTATCAGGATCATAAATGTATCCACTGATAGCAAGATAACCAGCAAGTACTTTTTCATATCTTGCACCAAACTCAAAAGTAAGCAGTGCACCTTGTGAAAATCCAAATAAAAAGCTCTCCTCCGCACTAAAGTCATCTTCAAATAATACATCTAAAATATCGGAAAGTAATCCACTAGAATAAACTATGCCATTAAATTGATTGGGAGGTAGATCATACCAAGAACAGCCACCAAAATACTCATAGGGGGCATCAAGCAAAAGATAGTTCATCTCATCAATGGCTAAATAATCTGGTAAAAAAGTAAATCCCTGTGAAGAGTCACCACGACCATGTAAAATGATCATAAGTTTTTTTGAGGTAACTTTTGCAGGGATAAATATATTGTTTAATGGTAAATATTCAAGATTTGTCATAGGACACCTTTTTAGTATTTATTTTGAAAGATGACTATTATACAGGATTAAGATTAGATGGAGAATTATAGAAGAATGAAAGAAAAAGCAACTCTAATTGAGTTGCTTTTATGGATTAAATATCGTTTGAGATAGTCTTTGTAGAATCATTTAGATTATCTGAAACATTTTTCAAAGAAGATGTAGAATCAGTTGAAATTGTTTTTACAGTTGCAGAAGCATTGTCATTTACAGACTCTATAGATGCTTTAGTATCATTTGAAGTTGTTTTTAGAGAATCATTTGCATTGGTTGAAACTGTTTTTACAGAAGCCAAAGAGTCATTAGAAAGAGTTTCTACAGAAGCCGAAGAGTCATTAGAAAGAGTTTTTACAGAAGCCGAAGAGTCATTAGAAAGAGTTTTTACTGAAGCCGAAGAGTCATTTGAAACTGTTTTTACAGAATCTCTACTATCATTAGAAAGAGTTTTTACTGAAGTTGAAGAATCTTTAGAAACTGCCATTGCCGCATCTTTCATCTCTTTAGAGGCTACCGTTGAAGAATCTTTAAGGTCTTTTGATGTGTTAGTAATAGAGTCTTTTGTATCAGTAGATAGTGCAATTGCAGTATCTCTACTGTCTTTAGATGTAGATAGTTCAGCTACTTTAAGATCATCAGAAACTTTTACTGAAGTTTCTTTTGTGTCTTTGCTTACGTTAGCTACTGTTCTTTCAGCACTTTTTGTTGTTTCAACTGCACCATCTTTCATACTTATTAGAGAGTCTTTGGCATCTTTACTCATGCTAATGATCGCATCTTTCATATCTTTAACCATTGAGTTCATGTCAAAATCAGAGTTTGATTTTTTCTCTACTTGTTGTACAGGTACAGAAGTAGTTGTTGTTGGCACTGGCGCTGTTTCAGCGTTTACGCTTGTAAGTAATGCAGCTAATACTACAGAAGTTGTAATTAATCTTTTCATTTTTGGATCCCTTATTTTTTGTTATATCGAAGT
Organism: Sulfurovum sp.; assembly: GCA_030949725.1. Lineage (GTDB taxonomy): Bacteria > Campylobacterota > Campylobacteria > Campylobacterales > Sulfurovaceae > Sulfurovum. Next base: position 30,284 of record JAUZSE010000008.1, read on the forward strand.
ATAATGTAACTTATGTTAATAATAACTTAAGATTATTTATATCTTAGCTTTGGGACAAGCATATAATCTATTTGAACAGATTATTGGATATGATATGTATATAAAACTACTTTCATCCTATGGAGATAAACTATGGCTACAAAAGCAACCATCCACAAAGCACTTCTTAACATTGCAAATATGGACAGCCATTATTATGCAGAGCATAACCTAACCATGGCAAAACACCCTTCTGAAACTGACTTACGTCTTATGATACGTTTGGTGGCTTTTATACTCAATGCAGATGAAGATCTTGTGTTTACTAAAGGTATTTCTCAAGAAGATGAACCTGATTTGTGGCAAAAGTCTTTAGGTGGCGATATAGAGCTATGGATTGACTTGGGACAGCCTGATGTGAAACGCATTAAAAAAGCCTGTGGACGTTCTACACAAGTGATTATCTATACTTATCAGGATGGCATGGCAGAGGCTTGGTGGAAAGGGTTACAGACATCATTAACACGATTTTCGAATCTAAAAGTGATACATATAGAGTGCGAAGGTGACTTAGAAGTACTTGCAAAGAGAGCGATGAACTTACAAGCCAATATTTGTGATGCCGAGCTTACTTTAATAGAAGATGAGTTGAGTATACTCATTAGAGAGAAGTCTTGGAATGACTAGTACTAAGTGTTATTGTAAAAGTGGATTGGGTTTTTCTGAGTGTTGTGAACCTATATTGAGAGTGTTAGAAGTAGCACCTACGGCACTAAGTCTTATGCGTTCGCGTTACTCTGCATACTGTCTAGGTGATGTTAACTACTTACAAGCCACTACACATGACCATACATGGAGTGATGAAGAGTTAAAGTTTATACAAGACTGGGCAGACAACAGTGTTTGGCAGCATCTTGAAGTGCTTGATTACTCCAAAGAGATGGTAGAGTTTAAAGCATATTATATCTTTGAGGGTAAACAGCATCTACACCATGAAAAGTCAAGCTTCTTAAAGGTCAATGATATGTGGAAATACGTAGATGGTGAGATTTATGAAGATACAGTAACATTTTCACGCAATGAAACATGTATCTGTGGATCGGGACAAAAATACAAACGTTGTTGTTTTAAAAAGATATAAGGGCATTTTAGTGCCATTAATCTAAGAAAAATGTCCAATTTTAGGGTATGAAAAACAACCTAAGGACTAAAACATAAATAAAACCAAATTACTAGTACTTTTTAGGAATAGCAACATAATTCCAAAGTGGTAAATGTATATCAAAGATAATTTTCATATTCTCTTTAAAGCCCTCTGCATATTTTCTTTTTGTATGAAATACCTTATCAAGAATAGAACTAAAAACTTTCAATCCTGTAGTCGTTTTAGTTTGTGTAATAAGGGTATTTACTAACTCTACACTTGTAAAAATGACTCCTTGTAAAGCTCTTGTGATATGAGGGAATAGGCGATGTTCTATAGGATTATACTTTGATGTATAAGGAGGATAATGAGCAATACGAATTTCAATTTGTAATTCCTCTGATAACTTCTGTAAATCTTCTTTAAAAATATAGTGACGAGAGCTATTACTGCCCCCACCATCGCACAGTAGTAGCAGTTTATCATGTCCTTGATATTCAATATATCCATAATTTAACCACCAATTTTTGATAGATTCACAAGCAAATTCACTGGTATCAGCACTTGTCCCTATGGTAATATAACCAATATTTAGGTTTATATCATACAGCCCATAGGCAATACCTTAGCCAAAAAACCCCACTAACCCACCCTCTCAGTAGAGTGAATAGCCCCTAAATTCGCAATCTTAAGCGATACCTTCTGAATTAAATACTCGTTAGCCAAATTCGGAAGTAATTTAAATACCTCTTTGACGTATTTAAGCCCATGGTAGTGGGCTTTAAGGTCAAGAATACTCATCTCTTTCATAGTAGAGTTTTGACGTAATCCATGAGAAAAGTTGACCATAAAAGTAGAGAGATTTGCCCAATTATGGATAGGTGTTTTTTAATATTCATAAAATCCTCCATTCCCCAATATTGTTTGGCATCTCGGAAGACAAATTCAATCTGAAAACGAAGTGAATAGTAATCAATAATCTTTTCATAGTTCAATGTCAAATCTGTAGAGAAGAGATTTACATGAGCAATTTTACCTGTGCTTAGATTTATCTTTTGAATAATCACAACATTGAGCCTATCTGCAAACTTACGATGTAGCATTTCCATTTGATAAATTCTTGTTTGGATATTCTTATCTTCGTCTATGGTATCTGATTTTAGATAGGGTTCTGGAAGATTATCATAGTCAATAGCATCTCCATATTTCCTAGGAGATCCTCTTCCTGCATACTCTCCACTATAAGGAAATAGCAGTGCAGAGTTTTTTGAAGTTTAGAAATGATATGTAATCCACATTGCCTCACCATTTGTACAGCAGGATTATTTCCAAATGCTCCATCAAAGACAAAATAAACAATATCAATATGCTTGTCAATCCGTTTAAGTGCCTTATTTACGGACTCCTGGACAAATTTAAGATAGGGAGAAAGTTCAATATCTTTTTTATCTTGATTCCCACTGCCTACAGGTCTTCCAACTTTACCATGCTTCTTTTTCTTACTCTTCTTTACACTTTTGTCTTTGATACAACCTTCTTTTTTCTCTCGAACTATTTGTTGTGTACTTAGTGGATAAGCTTTTCTTGTTTCTACACTTATCAAGGAAAGATTGAGAAATGCCAAACTTTGTATCACTTGGTTTTGGATAGAAGAATAAAACCTATCTATCCCATAAGTATGCTTCCCACTTTTGCTTACTACTACTTCATCTCCACCCAAAAGATAGACTGAACCCTTTTTTGTTAAATGCGTTTTGATAAACATCCAATTGATTTCTTCCCAATTTATCTTTGAATGAAAGAAGCGTGTGATAGTTCGATAACTCCCTCCTTTTTCACTCCATCTACTTAATCCTAACATAGTAATCCGTCCTCGCATTGAGAGCAAGGCTTGGATGATGATTTGTAGTTGTTTATGCTTGTTTTTTGCAATTATAGGTGCGATACATCTTAAGAGTGTTATAATTTCTGTCTATGGGATAACTTTATGTTTTTTTGGTTTAAAATTATAGTAGTTGTCCTCATGGCTTTGGCTTATATTTTGTTTTTGTTTTTGGCTAAGGTGTTGCCATGGGGGACAATTTTTCCCTCTGCGTAAGAAGGAAAATCATGGTCTTTAACTTTAATTATCTCTTGAGTATACAGTTTACCTTCTCGGTATAAATTTCCTAAAAACTCTTTTTTTACATCCATACTCAAAACAGGATTCCCCTCTTTCTTATATTCTTCTTTTAGTTTTTCAATATTTTTAAATTGCTCATCTCTATTTGCAACATCTACTTTTCCCGAAAGTGTTTTAAATGCTTGTCGCTTACGAAAATGATGTTTTTTTAAGAGTTGTTTCACTATATCCACATCAACTACAAAACCTTTCTCTGACAATCTAGTTTGTAGCTCTTTCCGTGATAAATTTGTCCACTTTATCGTCTCATCCATCGGTGAACCTGCTGTACTCTCTGCGATAACCTCTAGGAATGCTTCGTCTAAGCCTTCTCTTGTGAGCAATATAGACTTTCTTCCTCCTCCCTCTTCTCTTTGTCTTTTATTATCTTTATCTAATTCTGTTCTTAACTCTTTTTGTCCTCTTGACACACCACTATAGTCACATTCAAAGATTTCGCATATATAGCTTATCCCTCCATGACTTAATTTGGTTGCTTCTATTCCTGCGTAGCGTCTTCTGTCTTTCTCTGATAAACTTTTATATAGATTTAGCATTTGCTCTTCTATTTCTTTTGGGTTTGTTTATCTTGTTGTCCTAGGGTAAATTATTGGTCTCCTATAGGTTGTCAAAGTTTTGCTTTAAATATTCTCGAAGCTTTTCTAAAACTTTTAAACCTAAAACATGGTGGTCTGCAGAACCATGAGCATATATTTTTGATTGAAATTCTTCTAATGACATATTATTTTGTTCAAAATTGTTACAAATTTCTAGTAATCGATGGACTATTTATTCAAACCCATAATAGCGTGCTTTTAAGAGTGTAGGGCACTTCAAAGTTTAAGTCTATAGCATGTTCTGAACTTTATGCAGGGGTCGCAAACTCCACTTGCCAATCCTGTGCTTTAAAAGTACATAAGATATTCATCATATGGCTACCTGCTGCCGAAGAATTTGGTTCAGGCCATACATAACCGATAACTAGAATTTTTTTGTGACTTGGCATTTTGTTTTTCCGTTGATAGATAAAATTTAAGAGTGATGAAGTGCGTACAAGGGTGAGGTAGTTTTTCTCCCCCTATTTTTTTACTTTATAAACTCAACCACTTCATCAAACGGTAGTCTTAACTGTGAGGACTGTTCATTCAGTCTATAGCCTAATGGTAGCACAACAGAGAGTTGATATTTACTAGTATCAAGAACAAGTATCTCTTCAACTTTTTCTTTCTCATAGCCTTCTATGGGACAAGAATCTATACCCATAAATGCTGCTGCTGTCATCATATTGCCCAGAGCGATATAACTTTGTTTTGATGTCCAGTGGTAGATGTTTTCATCTGTGTTGAGTACATTTTCCAAATGTTTGGCATATATATCCATATAAAAGTCCAGACTTTCTTGAGGCATGTCACGTCTTGCAAAACGTTTTTTGACTTCTCCACTTTCTACTTTGACTGAATCAATGGCTGCAAGGACTATGACCAGATGAGAACATGAAGTTACTTGCACTTGATCCCAACATACAGGTCTGAGCTTTGCTTTTAGAGCCTCGTTGGTGATAACCAAAAACTTCCATCCCTCCATACCAAAAGAAGAGGGTGATTTCCTTCCTGCTTCTAAGATGCTAAACATATCTTCATCTATTATTTTTTTACTCTCATCAAACGCTTTACACGCGTGTCTAAAATCCATTGCTTTACTAAAATCATTGCTCATTGCTAGTCCTTAAAAGTTTGTATTGTGATAGATAATTATATCTAAATCCTCTCTATTATTGTTTGATTCTCTCGTCTTCTTCTTTAGGTTTTTTTTGAAAATTTTAAATAAAGTATAGGCAAAATTATCAAAGTCAGCAACGTTGAAGAGATAAGCCCGTTAATAACAACGATCGCCAAAGGTCTTTGTATCTCTGAACCAGGTCCCGTCGCAAAGAGTAATGGCAAAAGACCAAAAGCTGCAATACTAGCAGTCATCAGTACAGGTCTTAGACGTTTTATAGAACCTTCGATCACTGCATCTTTAAGTGAACTGCCATTTTCTATGAGGTAATTAAAGTAGTTCACAAGGACAACACCATTGAGTACAGCGATACCAAGCAGGGCAATGAACCCTACGGATGCCGGTACTGACATATACTCTCCACTTAGATAAAGTCCTATAAACCCACCGATCAAAGCCAAAGGCACGTTGATCAGTACGATGCTTGCCTGTGTCAAAGAACCAAAGGAGACAAAGAGTAGAATGAAGACTAAAAAGAGTGCCAATGGTACAATGATGGCTAGTCTTCCTGCGGCTCTTTGTTGGTTTTCAAACTCTCCTCCATACGTGAGGTAATAACCTGCAGGGAGTTTCACTTCATTTGCTATCTTGTTTTTGGCTTCTTCTACAAAACCTACAAGGTCTCTACCTTCTACATTTGTTTGTACAATGGTTTTTCTATATCCGTGTTCATGTTCTATCTGTACTGGTCCTGCATTGGAGGTAAATTTGACAAAATTACTAACGGGTACAGCCTTGCCATTTTCTAAAGGATAGTAGAGCTTTTCTAGCTTATCTAAGGAGTTTTGCAGACTCTCTTCACCTTTAACAACAAGGTCAATACGACGCATACCTTCTTGAATAATACCTGCTTTTACCCCTGTCACCATGACTTTGAGGAAATCATTGAGTTCTTGCTGACTAATGTCATGGTATGCCATCGCTTTTCTGTCAAATTCCAATTCAAAATACTCTACACCTTCATTGGCTTTTTTGTAGACATCGCTGCTTCCTTCGATGGTTTCAAGGATACTTTTAATCTGTACGGCTATGGTTTCAAGTTGATCATTGTCTGATCCGAAGATATCAATAGCAAGGTCACCTCTTACTCCTGTTAGCATCTCAGATACTCTCATCTCTATGGGTTGTGTGAAGCCAAATTCTATCCCTACAAAACCATCTAGCACCTTTCTGATCTCTTCAATGACAAACTCTTTAGACGGCTCTCTCCACTCATCTTTGTCTTTGAGTACCAAGAAAGTATCTGTATCGTTTAAAGACATGGGGTCAAGTCCTAGCTCATCACTTCCTGTTCTTGCGATGATATCTTTGATCTCTGGTACCAAAGCCAAAAGCTTTTTCTGTATCTTGAGGTTTAGTGCCAAACTCTCTTCAAGTGAAATGGAAGGCAACATCTCCACACCGATGATAATACTACCTTCATCCATAGTAGGCATAAATGATTTTCCTGTTTTTGCAGCTAGATACAGTGACCCACCAAAAGAATAAGCACTGCTAAAATAGTACCTTTCATATGATGGAGAGAAAAAAGAAGTGCAGGTCTATACCATTTACTAAGCACCCTAATAAGCCAAGACTCTTTGTCGGGTCTTTTACTCAAGATAAATGACGAGAGTACAGGTATAAGTGTCAAAGCCAATACCAGTGAAGAGAAGAGGGCAAAGATGATACTCAGTGCGACAGGTCTAAAGAGTTTACCTTCTAGTCCTTCAAGGGTCAAAAGAGGCATAAATACAATGATGATAATAAGTACACCCGTAATGATAGAGGGTGCCATCTCTACGGTAGCAGTATATATGATATGTATCTTACTTTGGCGTTTGTGTTTTGGGTTTCCTAGTTCTGAAGTAATGTGTTCGACTACAACAACGGCAGAATCCACCAGTATCCCTATGGCTATGGCAAGTCCACCTAGACTCATAAGGTTTGCAGTCAAACCAAAGTATTGCATCGCGATGAAGCTCATGAGCAAAGCAAAAGGAAGGATCAATGCTACAGAGAGTGCAGAAGCAAAGTTTCCAAGCATGATAAGTAAAATAACCATGATTAAAACTACAGCTTCATAGAGGGCATTTTTAACCGTGTCTGTTGCAAGGTTCACAAGCTCTGAACGATCATAAAATATGTCTATCTTTGTGTCTTCAGGAAGCATTTTCCCCAATTCTGTTAGTGCAGCTTTCACTTCTTCCAAAACGATGGACGTGTTGGTACCTTTGAGCCCTAAAACAAGACCTTGTACTGCTTCACCCTCACCATTTTTACTTACAAAACCTGCACGCGTGATAAAGCCAAATTTCACAGAGGCAACATCTCCTAGGGTAATCACGGTATCGGATCTTTTTCCTACAGGTAAAGTCCTGATATCTTCTAGGTCTTTAAGTCGTCCTACACTACGTACCAAGATGCTTTCAACACCTTGAGATACACGTCCTGCACCATCATTTTGATTATTTTCTTCTAGTGCTTTAAAGATTTGAGATAGCGTAACGCCCATAGATCTCATTTTATTTAAGTCTGGTACTACTTCATAAGTTTTTACCTTACCCCCAAGTGGATTGACTTCTGCTACACCAGATACAGCACGAATTTTAGGTGTGATAATCCAGTCAAGAAGACTCCGTTTCTCTTCAAGAGAAAGGGTATCCGACTCAATAGTAAACATCAAAATATCACTTAAAGGGGTGGAAATAGGAGCAAGTCCACCTTCCATATTGGCAGGGAGTTCAGATCTGATGTCAGCAAGTCTTTCACCTACTTGTTGTCTAGCCCAGTAAATGTCTGTACCATCTTCAAAATCTATAGTAATATCACAAAGACCATACTTAGCTACGGAACGCATCATAGTCTCATAAGGGATACCTACCATTTTCATCTCTATAGGTACAACGATCCGTGATTCCATTTCAGCTGGTGTCATTCCACTTGATTTTATGATGATTTTTACCTGTGTTGGAGAGATGTCGGGAAAGGCATCTACTGGTAATTCATTATATGCCTTGATACCAAAACCAAGAAGCACTACAGCCAAAAGAGAGAAGAAAAGTCTCTGAGAAAGCGCAAATCCTATAATCTTATTCATCGTCTCCACCTAACAAGTTTTTAAGTACTGCCAAAGAGCTTACTGCTATCTTCTTTTCAAGTGCAGGTGAAGGTGATACATAATAATATCTGTTATCTTCAGCAAGTATTTCAATGGCTACAGAGTTGTACCCATTTTTGGTTTTTACAAATACAATTTGTTTACCAGCATCTTTAATAACAGATTTTTTCTCTATCTTTAGAGTCTTTTGTGCCAGTGTGATCTTTGCATTGCTACGTAGTCCTGAAAATATCTTGATATCAGAAGGGATTAAAAAACGTATTTGTCTGGTTTGGTTTTCGGGGTTTATCACTGGGGATAACTGTAAAATACTTGTATCAAAGGTATGGCTATCAAGAGTGATTTGGACTTTTTGACCTTCTTCAAGTCCCTGTGTTCTTTTTGCTGCTATAGCACTTTCAAGCCACAATGCACCTTCTTGCTGTATCATAAAAAGAGCATCAGAAGGGCTGGTACTTTTACCCGGCGTTGCATGAAGCTCTACTATGCGACCTTCTACATCACTTCTTAGTTGTATGGTTTGTGATAGTGTTAAGTTTTTAAAGAGCGTAGAAATCATAGCATCACTTGCACCATAACTTTTAAGCAGTGCTTTTGACGCGGTAACTTTTATCTTATCTGCTGCAAGTTCTGCATTGGCAGCTACACACTCTTTTTGTGGGATGATCTCTTCTTTACAAAGTATATTTTTACGTTCTGCCAAATGTTCATGATGTTTAAACTCTATAGCATCAGCAATCGCTTTTTGCTGTGTTGCTATCCATTCTGTACCTGTCACATCTGCAAGGATTTGATCTTTACTTACCTTTTGATAATTTGCCACATGCAATTTTTTTACATTGGCTTCAAAAGGCAATGAAATCGTATGTAGCAAGGTAGGGGGCGTGACTACTTGGGCGATAAACTCACCCAAAGGAAGTCTTTCTGAACTTAGGGGTACATCCACTTTTATCTGCCAGTTTGCTTGTTGCTCTGGGGTAAGTACGATATTTTGGGCATTTATTGTACAGCTAAAAAGTGTTAAGAAGAGTAGTTTTTTTGTCATTTTTTGTCCTTTGTTTCACTGAGTGTATAGAGTGTAAATAATGTATGATAGTAGGCTTTTTTCGTCGCAAAAAGTTCTTGTTTGAGTTGATGGTAATTTTGTCTGTTTAGTAAGTATTCTATGACAGATATTTCTCCCAAGTCATATGATTTTTTGATGAGAGGTAGAAGATTCTTTTTATAGTTTTGTAGATTCTTTTTAAGTGATCTGATCATCATAGCATTACTTTTTAAAGTAGATCGCAATTGTAAATACATGCTTTTTTTCTGAATCATATCTTGTTCATGGTAGAGGTCAAGAGAAGCACTTTGATGTAAAGCTGCCACACGTTCTTGTTCGGATTTGTTACTTGTAAAGACAAGAGGAATAGATATACCTACACCATATCTATCTACATCTATTTCATTGTCATATTGGACAGACAAGACTGATGCTATCTAAGGCTTTTGAGTGTCTTTCAAGTGCTACTTGTGTACTTTCTATACGCTTTTTATAGGCATTCTTTGAAAGATGAAACATGTTTCCTTTTAGTTGTACTTTTTCTCTAATAGGGTACATATCTGAACAAGAAAGGGTTGTGCTGCTTGAATGATTAATACGTCCTAAGATAAAGAGTTTTTGTTTAGACATATTTTGTATCATTTTTATCTCTTGAAGTTGTGCGTAAAGCTTGTTTTTCTCCAATTCCAGTTGCATAAGCTCTGTTTTTGAGATCTCTTGATATTTGTAGGCTTTTTGTTTCTTTTTATACAGTTTTGCAAAGTCCCTATAATTTTGTTTAAAACTTTTATAATTTTTATAGTCTAAACAATGTTGATGATAAAGGCTCTTTAAGCCATTTGTGGAAATTCAATATTTTTTTATCGTCTTCTAGTAAATTGGCTTCGTTCTTGAGTCTTGTTATTTTTTGCTCTTGTTCTTGTGTGTCGCCCCATGCCAGTGTTTTGGACAGACCCACAGAATATTCATTTCTACTTCGTCCACCTTGAGGATTGGCTCTAGCACCTGTGCCGTAAAGCTGCATGGGATTACTGGCTGTATCTGCAAGATTTCTAGCTTCAAGATAAAGACGTTCCTGCTCTTGTGCTTGGGTTAGTTTGTTGTTATTGGCTGAAGCTAATACTTTCTTCAAATTGAGCGTTGATGCCTGACTCAACTGTATCAGCAAGGCAAGTAAAAGGAGTTGTTTCATAAATGCTTTCTCTTTCAATGGTAAATGATTATAATCTATAGACTAAAAATAGGCTATTGACATGTATAGAGTGTTTAGGTGTTTGAAGGAGTTAAGCTATAGGTGGTTTGTAGGATTTACTTATGAGAGGAGGAGTATGCTGAACAACAAGGTGTGGTATGATTTCGTGTTTTGCAAAGTGTACGGGCATATTTTTAGTAGAAGAGACGATAGCCATAAAATGGAACATGCTGTGCATTTCACTGTACTCAGTGCATTCTAAACTGGAAACATCATCATGGGCATACTGTATGCTATGCATATTTTCACTTGTATCGAGCAGTGGGATGAACGAATCATGCAAAGCACTGAAAGTAAGCATAAACAATACTACATAAATAATTTTCGATTTCACGTTATGTTCCCTTCACTTTTTTTGCATAGTATCATCCTAATGTAAATCAAATGTTAATAGTTTCTTTTTTTATCCATTTGGCATGAGTCTAATGAATAAAGCTAGCATTGTCACATGTTTAATGGACGATGATAATGTCTATGATACAGATTTTTTATTTAAGCTATACCCGTTATAATACTTTAATTGACCGATGGTCGGTCATTAAAAGGATATGGATGGCAATAGTAGTAGACAAAGAGAAAAAACGAAGAGATATAGCCTGTTCTTGTAAAGAAATTCTTTTAGAATATGGCATAAAGAACCTTACCATTGCACACATTGCAAAAACAGCAGGGGTGGGCAAGGGAACTATTTATGAGTATTTTGAAAACAAAGAAGATATTGTATTTGAAATTATTACCTCATTTATAGCCGAACATGAGAAAGCATTACATAAAATCATCAATCTTGACATCTCCACAAAAGATAAATTTTTTCATTTTTTCTATCTTCTTTATGAAGATGAAAATAGCCATAAACAATTAACTACCTATAGAGAGTTTTTAGCTATTTCTATGACAAGTGATACAGAAGAAATGATTGATTTCAACACAGTGTGTAGAGAAAAGTTTACAAGTATTTTACATCAGATTGTACAAGAGGGAATTGATAAAAATGAAATTCGAGAAGAGGCAAAAGGGCTTGTGAGTGCGCTCATTACTTTTGAAGTAGGTCTTGTCGTTGAAACACATACAGTATCACTTGATGCAAAAAACGAGATCAGGCATTTTTTGGATGCACTGTTTAACCTAATAGAAATAAAGGAAAAGAAGTGAAGTTTTTAATCATTCTGTGTTTACCACTGTTTGTTTTTGCTCAAAGTTACGGCTTAAAAACATTTATAGACAGTGCAAGCAAAACCAATGGGCAGATCAACGCAAAAGAGATCAATATCAAAGCAAAACAAGAGCGTGTCAAAGCAGCCAAAAGTGCCTACTTGGCCTACGGTAGATATTGGTGGGGATTATAGTCTTTTGACACCTAACTATCTAGTAAGTCCAGGTCAAGTAGCTAATGTCTATGCTTCCATACGTATGGATCTTTATGATGGTGGCAGAAAAGATGCACTGTTACGATCAAAAGACTTTGAACATGCAGCGTCTCTTTTTGAAAAGTCTGCTTTTGAGAAGAGTATCACACTTGAGATCGTACGACACTACTATGGTATACAAACACTCAAAGCAACGATCACTGCATTAGAAAAACGTTCCAAAGAACTTAAAGCACAAATAAGCCGTGTAAAAAAGTTTAAAGGTGCAGGTCTTTCTACCCAAGAAGATGTATATAAACTTGTGGCTGTGTATGAAAATAACAATTTCACACTTGAAAACACTAGGCTAGCACTTGAAACAAGTAAGGAAAATTTAAAACTTATTTCTGGGCTATCTGCAAACCATTTAAAAAAGAATACTTTTAGAGAACCAAAAAACATACACTTTGAACTTTTTGAGACGATCAAAATGCTTCAAGCCAATGCCAATGCTATTGGAGAAAATGCGAATGCTATAGATGCAGGGTATATGCCACAAGTCAACCTTTCAGATACCTATCGTAAGTCGCATTTTGATGATCAGGTGAATTTAGCTGGTTTTTCTGGAGATGGATTTTTGGTTGATCATCAAAATAAATTGATGCTCTCAGTCAATATGAGACTTTTTGATAATAATAAAATGTCTAAAGAGAGTGAAGCAGTGAAGTATCAAAAACTTTCATTGCTCTCAGAAATAGACCATGCAAAAAGAGAACAAAAAATGAATTTTAAATTGGCTGGTAAAAGTTTGAAAACGACAAGAACCAAACTTAAAAGTGCCAAATCGGCACTCAAAGCTGCACAAAGTACTTATGCTGTAATCCGTCAAAAGTTTGAAGTAGGTTTGGTTGATAATATTGCATTTTTAGATGCTCTTGCACAAAGAACATTGGCGTATGCACGTTACAAAGAGACGGTTTATGACTATGAAGTTAGAAAATCTATTTATTATTATTATGCAGGAAAAAGTCCTAAGGAGTTTATACGATGAGAAAAATACTATTGAGCTTGATGTTATTGACATGGAGTATACAAGCAGAAGAAGTCTATGCAACTTTCACGGTAAAAGCAGAAAAAAGTGCCAATTTGGCATTTACAAGTAGTGGTATAGTCAATCAAGTCTCGGTGGATGTGGCATCTATCGTCAAGAAGAATGACATGCTTGCCCAGTTACAAAATGCTGATCTTAAAGCGGCTTTAAACATCGCCAGTACTTCTTTAGATTTTGCTAAGAGAGAGTATGAAAGACAGCGTAAAGTAAAAAAACTTGTAGATGCTTCAAGGTTTGACTCTTATGTATTTAAATATGAGAACGCCAAAGCACAAATGGCGTACCAAGAAGCACTTTTGGATAAAACTATCCTCAAGGCACCTTTTGATGGTGTAATTTATGAAAAAAGTGTTGAAGTAGGTGACGTAGTGAGTGGGGCGATGATACGCACTATCTTGAAAATACAAAGTTTAGATAAACGTAAATTAATCTTAGAATTTGATCAGAAATATTGGAAAATTATAAAAGTGGGACAGTCATTTAAATATAGCGTAGATGGAGATACACAAATGTATACAGGTGAAATCTCCAATGTCCATCCATTTGCCGACAGTGCCAACAGAAAAATAATAGCCGAAGTTAAAGCAGAAGATTTTACTCCAGGGTTATTTGGTGAGGGGTATATTGTTGTACCTGATGAAAAGTAGCGTCTATGTATAAGTTAGCCATAAACAGACCCATTACTACCTTGATGTATATCATTACCTTGGTGATATTTGGACTGATGAGTTTTAAGTCTATGCCTTCTGCACTTTTCCCAAATATTGATTTTCCTATGGTAACAGTGAAGACTGTATACCCAGGAGCAGAGTCTAGTACCATCGAATCACAGGTAACAGAGAAGATCGAAGAAGCCATCTCACGTATTGGGGGGATAGATTCTATCACTTCTAGTTCTTCTGAGGGTGTCTCAGTAGTGATGATAAAGTTCTTTTTGGAACGCGATATCAATGAAGCTACCAATGATGTAAGAGATAAAGTGGCAGCAGTTCTGCTACCAAAAGATGCAAAAATGCCACTGGTTTCTAAACTAGACATCGGTGGTGCATCTGTTATCAACATTTTTTTAACAGCCAAAAATGACAACATTAAAGACCTTATGCTCTTTGCAGATGAAAAAGTAAAACCTGCCGTACAAAAAATCAACGGTGTGGGTGCGGTTAAAATCACAGGATACAAAGACAGAGAGATCAAAATCTATCCAGATCCAAAACTGCTCAATAAGTTTGGTATCACGGTAAGAGAACTCAACGCAATCATAGCAAGTGAAAATGTAAAGATTGGTGGAGGTAAACTCATCTCAACATCTAAAGAGTTTACACTCAAAACCAAAGCAGATGCCTTGAGTGTAGAAGAACTTAAAAACATTAAGATCAAAGACAATATAAAGCTACAAGACATCGCAAGAGTAGAAGATACTATGAGTGATGCAAAAAGTTATGCTTCCTACAATGGTGCAGAAGGTGTGATGCTTGAAGTACAAAAGATTTCGGGTACCAATACCATTGATATTGTACAAAAAGTCAAAGATGCCTTGCCAAACATAGAAAAATTGGCAGGAGATAAATTTGGGGTTAAAGTTTTAAATGATACCTCACCTTTTATTATTGCTTCTTTGGAACATGTACAGTTTGACCTCATTTATGGGGCATTTCTTGCGATAATCATCGTGTTTGTCTTTTTACGAAACCTAACCATTACCTTTGTTTCTGCTATGTCCATCCCTGCGTCTATCTACGGTACATTTGCCTTGATGGACTATATGGGGTTTGATTTGAACAAGATGACCTTGATAGGGCTTACGCTTGCTATTGGGATTATCATTGATGATGCCATTGTTGTGATTGAAAATATCTATAAGAAGATGGAAGCTGGGATGGAGAAATTTGAAGCTGCGGTAGAGGGAACCAAAGAGATGGCATTTACCATTTTGGCTATCTCTGCGATGCTTTTGGCAGTTTTTGTGCCTGTGTCATTTATGAGTGGTATTGTGGGGAAATTTTTTGAATCTTTTGCTATGACAGTTGGGTTTGCGGTGCTTATCTCTTATTCTGTGGCTTTGAGTTTTATCCCTTCTTTGAGTGCTAGAGTGCTAAAGAAAGATGAGAGTAAATTCTACAACATCACTGAACCTTTTTTCAAAGGTTTAGAGAAGATATATGAATGGTTCTTAAAACTTGTATTGCGATTTAAAATCATCACGCTTATTTTGGTCTTTGCTGGTTTCTTTGGCTCTTTAAGTCTCTTTCCTCAGATAGGAATGGATTTTATTCCTAAAGAAGATAAATCTGAGTTTGAGATACACATAAAAGCAGATGCTTCCGTGTCACTCGAAGAGATGATCAAAAAATCTAAAGTCATAGAAGATGTAGTACGAAAAAATGAAAATGTCGTGTACACTACTTTAAGCGTAGGCTATAACACAGCACAAGAGAAACACAAATCGTTAATCTACGTGAAGCTGATAGACAGACAAGACAGAGCCATCAACCAAGAACATATTATACAAAACTTTAGAGATGCACTCAAACCTTATGGAAAAGAGTTGTTTATCACTGCTGCTGCCATTCCAGATATCAAAGGTGCGGGTGTTTCTGTGCCGTACCAGATTGTTTTAAAATCTGATTCATTTGATAACTTGAAAATTGCAACAAAGAATTTGACTGAGTACCTTGCAAAGAAAAAAAGGATTTGTGGATATCGATACAAATCTTGATGATGGGAAGCCTCAAATAGATATCAATATTATTCGCTCTCATGCAAATCAACTGGGCATTTCTGCTTCACAAATCTCTCAGGCTATTGCTACAGCATTTTCAAGTGATCTTGAAATCTCCTATTTTGAAGAAAAAGGAAAACAGTACAACATTACCTTGAGATTTGATGATGCAAACAGAGTTTCGCTTGAAAACATTAAAAAAGATACAACTTCGAGCCAATAATGGCGAGTTGGTTTATCTTGATGGTTTGGTCAACTTTACGCAAAGTAAAGCATTGGCGACTATCAACCATTTCGATAGACAAAGACAAGTGACAATCTTTGCTGATTTGTTTGGACTTGATTTGGGTGCTTCTGTGGCGTATACGCGTGAAGGCATTGATGCACTATTGCCCAAAGGTGTAGAGTATAGATTTACAGGGTTTGCAGAAGAGATGGAAAAAACAGGTCAGGCATTTGGTGCTGCACTTGGACTTTCTGTGATTTTGATGTTTATCATCTTAGCAATACTCTATGAGTCACTTATCCAACCCATCATCATTATGATGGCACTCCCTCTGAGTATCATCGGGGTGATGTTGGCTCTGTATTTAAGTGGTTTACAGTTTTCCTTATTTGTAATGATTGGCTTTATGCTGCTTATGGGAATGGTGGGTAAAAATGCTGTTTTACTTGTAGACTTTGCCAATGAAGCGATGGAAAAGGGAAAAAGTGCCGATGAAGCACTCATTGAAGCAGGAGAAAAGAGACTCAGACCTATCTTGATGACAACCATTGCGATGATATTTGCGATGTTACCACTTGCTATGGGTACAGGAATTGGTTCTGAGACCAATGCCCCTATGGCAATCTCCATCATAGGAGGACTTTTGAGTTCTATGGTCTTGACACTGCTTATCGTACCTGTGATGTATAGACTCATCAATCCACTAGACAGATGGCTTAGAAAGTTTTATGAAGGAAAGGTGGAGGAGTGAAAAATGTTACATATGGAAGAGCCTACATTATAAAAAAGGAAAACAAATGCAATATTGGTTATTTTTGATAGGAGCGATCGCTTTAGAGGTCGCAGGAACAACGGCAATGAAACTTTCAAATGGATTTACAAAAACAGTCCCCTCTGTGGCGATGTTTGTTTTTTACATTTTATCCCTTGTGGCACTTACCTATGCCCTTAAAAAGTTCGATATGAGTATGGCATACGCCATCTGGTCGGGAGTGGGTACTGCACTCATCACTATTGTAGGGATCTACTTTTTCAAAGAACCCGCAAGTATGATGAAGATAGGCAGTGTAGCACTCATTATCGTTGGGGTTGTCGGATTACATTTGAGTAGTGAAGCTGTATAAGAACTATCCATGATAACAAGTAAAAACTACCTTATAAATTATTATAGTTATAACTTTAAGATATTATTAATATAAGTTATATTATAATTTCACCAGATCAAACACATAAAAAGGGATTAAAATGAAAAAATGATAACAACATCTGTAGCAGTAGCTGCATTGTTAATGACAAGTATACAAGCTGAGTCTGATTTCGATATGAATTCAATGGTTAAAGATATGAAAGAAGCAATCATAAGCATGAGTAAAGATGCTAAAGATTCTGTTATTAGTATGAAAGACGGTGCTGTTGAGACAAGTAAAAGTGCTGAAAGAACAGTAACCAATGTGAGTAAAGATGCTAAAGACACTTCAGTAAAAGTTTCTGATGATCTTAAAACTGCTGAAGTTTCTACTTCTAAAGACTCTAGAGATACAGCAGTTTCTGTTTCTACAGATACTAAAGATTCTATCACTAACACTACAAAAGATCTTAAAGATTCTGCAACTGTAGCTTCTAAAGAATTTAAAGATTCAACTGTTGCTGTCTCTGCTGATACTTCTTCTGCTATCAAAACTGTTTCTAATGATTCAAGAGATTCTGTAAAAACTGTTTCTAATGATATGAATAAAACAACAAGCACAATTTCTAATGATTCTGCAAATTCTGTAAAAACTGTTTCTAATGATTCTGCAAATTCTGTAAAAACTGTTTCTAATGATTCTGCAAATTCTGTAAAAACTGTTTCTGATACTACTACTGATTCTGTAAAAACTATTTCAAATGACACAAGAGCATCTGTCGACTCTACAAATAAAAGTGCAAGTGACTCAGTGAAACAAGTTTCAACTGATACTGCAACATCTGTAAAAACTATTTCAGATAACGTAAATGATTCTACAAAAAGCATTTATTAAAAATATCTAATCCAAGGAATCAACTCTATTTAGAGTTGCTTTTCTCTCTTAACTTCTTTTCTTTACAACTCTTTAACCCACAATAATACTACAGATAGTGTACAATATCAAAAATATAAGGATACTCAGATGAAGAAGGTAATAACGTTATTATTGATAGTCTCTGTGATACTGTCTGCTAAAGATTATACAAAAAACAAAGAGACACAAAGTTTTATAGATAATATGATGAAAAAGAATGACTATGAAAGAGTATATTTGGAAAAACTTTTTTCCAATGTAAAAGTACAA
The DNA here is from genome assembly GCA_030949725.1 of Sulfurovum sp. Taxonomy (GTDB): domain Bacteria; phylum Campylobacterota; class Campylobacteria; order Campylobacterales; family Sulfurovaceae; genus Sulfurovum. The sequence continues at coordinate 48,458 of JAUZSE010000008.1, forward strand.
AAATCTGCCTTACGGGCTTTCACACCACGTAAAAAACAGAAAAACAAAAACAAAGATCGAAAAAAGTATACAATAAATTTGGTTCGTGGGAGAGATATTCTAGACTGAAATTAAATCCAAGTCGTGTAAAGCAGGGCGTTTATTTTTTAAAACAGCATATAAATATACTGGATAAAGTAGAAAAACAATATGGTATACCCAAAGAATATATAGTAGCGATTATAGGTATAGAAACGGTTTACGGAGGTAATGTTGGCAAGTATCCTGTGTTTGATACACTTACAACTTTAGCTTTTGAGAAAAATAGAAGAAATAAGTTTTTTAAAAAAGAATTACATAAATTCATACATTTATCCAAAACACAAAAAATCAATCCTAAAAATGTCTATGGCTCTTATGCTGGTGCTATTGGTCTTGGGCAGTTTATGCCCAGTAATTATGAAGCGTATGGGGTTGACTTTGATGGTGATGGACGTATAACATTGCAACAAGAAGATGATGCTATAGCAAGTATTGCAAATTATCTTAAACAAAATGGTTGGAGGAATGGTGAGCCTGTTGCAGTGAGGGTGAAGTATGACGGTTTACGTTTTAAACGATACAAAACAGGCTATAAAAAAACATACCATCGTAAAGACCTCAAAGGTATTACGCCGTATTATAAATGGAGTTATAACGATAAAGTGCGTCTGATAAAACTCAATAAAAAGAAATATGATGAACTTTGGTATGGTGCAAAAAACTTTTTTGTAATCACTAGATATAATCATAGTGCTTATTATGCTATGTCTGTACATCAATTGGCAATCTTGATCAAAGAAAAAATGAAAGAAGAACAGCATGAAAATTAATCTTATTATTATTGATAAAAAAGGGAAAGACAATTTATATGCAGGTCTGATAGAACATTACAAAAAAATATCAAAACCCTTTGCAAAAGTAGAAGTGATTGAAGTATTTGACAAAGAGATAGCAAAAGCACAAGATATTTCACCTCAGTTTGCTCAAAAAGCATACACTAAAGCACTGAATAAATATTTGGATACGGGTATAAATATAGCACTGAATCCTAATTCAAAAGAAGTAAATAGCCACGATTTCGCAAATTTGCTTAAGGATAGCGTCCAAGTCAATCTCTTTATTGGCGGTGCATACGGCTTTGAGAGGGCTTTTTGGATAAATGTAATAATGCTATATCATTTGGTAAAATAACGCTTTCACATAAACTGGTGAAAGTTGTATTGATGGAGCAGATCTTTAGGGGACTTACTATCAACAATAATCATCCATACCATAAATAGGAAACACTTGATGTTAACAAAAGTAGAATTAGAAGATTTTCAGAATAAGTTATTGGACAGAAGAGTACAGATAGAAAAGAACCTTAGAGGTACTGCCCTTGAATTGGATGAGATGAGAGGTCTTGAGCTAAATGACGAGGGTGATCATGCAGCAGTATCTGCTGAAACAGTTGTAGATAGTGCTATTTTAGGACAGCAAGGTAAAGAATTAAACGAAATTGAACTTGCTTTAGATAAAATAAAACAAGGAATATTTGGTGTATGCGAAATGTGTGAGTAACCTATAGGTCTAGCACGTTTAGAAGTGAAAAACTTTGCACGTTTTTGTATCACTTGTCGTGAGATAAGTGAAAAAGAACAAAAGTATAGTAAATAGTCTTATATATTTGAAGATAATAAGGGAGATAAAATGAGATTAGGTGTATATGTTTTTGCAGCATTGGCATTGATTGGAATGGTAGGTGCATTTACCTATGCTATGAATCCAGATTATTATGTTATGGAAGTAATGGGAATCAATTTTAATTTTCCTATTGCCCTTTGGGTTGTTTTACCCATGGTTCTTTTGTTTCTTTTTACGGTTATACATATCTTTTTTTATGGTTTAAAAAACTATTTTTTAGTTAAAAGATGGGTAAAGGATACAAATACCTTAGAAGATGCACTCTATTGGTCTTTGGTCAATGAGCCAAAAAAACAAAAATATAGTATTGATGATATAGGAGATATCGCATGTATATTGGGGAAAGCTTCTCTTGATCTTTCTGATAATGTGGAGGATTTGAGTCCAAGACTTTCTCATGCTGTTAATATCATACAAAAAATAAAAAAAGGTGAGTATGTAGACATTAAAGAAGAAAAAATGTCTAAAGTCTTTAATGTGGGTAATCCAATTTTAGTACAAAATAGGCTCAATCGTCTTAAAACAGATGAAACATTCCCTGAAGATATTATGAGGTCTACTTCTGAGTATTCTCCTGTAGTCCAAGCACAAGCTCTTGAAGTATTTGCAAATAAAGAAAACTTTACTAATGCAAAGAAATATGCAAAAGTTTTTGATATTAAAAACTTTTTGGTGATGCTCAAACGTATGAACCCAGAAAATAACCTTGAATTGACTCCAGAAGTTTTGACAGATTTTGTAGAGGCACTTGATTTTACTTGTAGTGATTTTGTAAAAATAGCTTTGGTGACAAAAAAATACTTTACACCTGAAGAAAATTTGACACTCTTTAGAAAGATTCAAGAAGAAAATGAAAAAGCGCAAAATGCGTATTTGTATCTTTTGTTTGATTATGAACTATTAGAACAAGTTGCCATTTATTTTGAAGAACATGAAGACAATGAATTTACAAAATTCAGGGCATTTTATGAGCTTAAAAATATGAACTCAAGATACAGAATGGAAGACATCATTGATATACATTCAGTCTGTAGAAAGACAAAAGAGTATTAAAAAACATATACTTATGGCTACTCTAGATTTTTCCAAACCACTTTACGTCTTAGCCCCTCTTGCGGGCTTTACTGACCTTCCTTTTCGCTCTGTTGTTAAGAAGTTTGGTGTGGATCTGACTGTATCTGAGATGATAAGTTCAAATGCCCTAGTACATAACTCTAAAAAAACACATCGTATGTTAGAAAAAAGTCCCATAGAAAACCCCTATGCTATACAAATTGCAGGTTCAGATATAAATGTCATAAAGAGAGCTGTAGAGATTCTTAATCAAAGAGAGGATATCACAACTATAGACCTAAACTGTGGCTGTCCTGCACCTAAAATAGTCAATAACCTTCAAGGATCATCCCTGCTGACTGACTTGCCTCAAATGGCAAAAGTGATAGAAACGATAAAAAAATATTCTAACAAAGAGTACACTTCTGTAAAGTTCCGTTTGGGTTTTAATGAAAAAAACCATAAAGAGATAGCTAGGCTCTGCGAAGAGAGTGGTGCTGACTATATAGCAGTACATGGAAGAACCAGAGCAGGCAAATATAAGGCATCGGTTGATTATGATGCTCTAGCTGAAGTAAAACAAGCAGTCTCCATACCTGTGCTTGCCAATGGTGATATAGACTCTCCTGCAAAAGTAAAGTGGGTACTTGAACATACAGGTGCCAATGGTGTGATGATAGGAAGAGCCACCGTAGGTAAACCCTGGATATTTAAACAAATTAGAGAGGGGATGGAAGAACCTACATCTGAACTTATAAAAGAAGTTGTTTTGGAGCATTACGATCAGATGATATCCCATTATGACAAATTTGGTGCTATTATGTTTAGAAAAAATCTACACTCTTATTCTAAAGCAGGCTATAAAGGTGCTTCTGTTTTTAGAAATGAAGTCAATAATATAGAAGACCCCAAAGAGATGAGAGAGGCGATAGCAGCTTTTTTCTCACAATCATTTCTCCATTAAGACTTTTCCATTAAGACTTTTTGTGTGACCTCTCTACAAGTATGGAGAGGATAAAACTACTAAGTACAAAGCCAAGGAAAAGGAAAAAACCTACGTTTAAATGTGTGTCATTGGTAGTGATGATGTTAATAGGAAGACTCCTTGCTTCAAGATCTTTGAGTTCATGTTCCACAATTCCGTCAAGACCTAGATAAGCCATAAAAATAGAAACGACCATCACATCTGCCATAGACCATTTGGTTGACTTGAGAGCAAAGAAACGTACCACAGCGTTGTTACCTATGAAACTCCTACTATAAAAATAAAGATAAGTAGAGATCAGTTTTAAGAAAGGGAAGATCACACTAAACAGTGTCAATAAGACACCTACAAATATCATTTTAGCTTCATCATATTCTAATAAAAGTCTTACCAAATCAGAAATACTCTTCGTTTGATAGAAAAGAACTTGATCTGTAAATATAATAGGTTTTTCAAGTATGGTAAAATGAAATTTTGCTATTTTGGCTTCTATGTCGATCATAGGGAGGAAAAGCCCAGGGATGAGCAGTGTGACACTGGTCGTAGTGAGCAAAAAGAGGGTAATGGATTTCAGTATAGTGCCTTGCATAAGTACAAGTAAAATCAGAAAACCAGCCAATGATAATATGATAATAGCTGCTTGATCCATATCTTGGGCATTTTGTGCCAATATACCATCTAAGACTATGGTACAAGCTTCAAAACTTTCAGTATTGTAACGTTTTAAAATATTGGTATAGATGCTCATGTCTGTAGGAGAAACATTATTTTTAGTAAATTCACGCAGTTTGTCTCTCATGACTTTTTTGAGAATTTTTTGGTTGTTGGGTCGTTCAAGTTCATTTAAAATGGTATCTGTAAATTCAGGTACACGCTTTCTTAAATCTTTTATATCTAGTAACGAATCAGTTACCAATTGTTTTGTATCTCCCAAAAGACTGTTAAAAAAGCCACTTTGGTTTTTATTACGTTCTCTTACACTGCGGTCTGCTTCAACGATGAGTGTGTCGAGTATAGTCTCAATGTATGTTTTGATTTCGGCTCTGCTTGTTTCTGTAAAATCAAATTCATCGATTTTCTGATCCACAACATTTGAAATTCTATCTATCCAGATGGAAGAGTTAAAAAGACCAAATTCAACACTGTGTAGTTGCGCATAGTCAGCTTTTAACACTTTTGCTTTATGACCTGTTTCTATAAGACCTACAACTGTATAAATCATAGATGAAAGTACAATAATACTCATAATAACCAACGAATATTTAAATATATTTTTAAAAAATGCCATATGTATGATTCCCTGCGTGGTTAATTATTATTTTTCTAATAGTATAAGTATATCAAAATTCGTGTAAAAGATGTAGAATTTGTTTGATAAAAACCTTAATGATTATATATACACCAATATGTCAATTTCTTGGGTTTGTATTCTTTTTTCTTGAGAGTTATTCTCTTGTAGTCTTTCTATATAAAAATGTTAAGTTTAACTTAACGTTATTGTATCATTGGACTCTTAGAGTTAATTTAATATTTCACTTTTTAGTGTAGAAAAAAATGCTTTATAGGTTTGTCTATTGAAGATATATTCCTTAGCATTGAAGAGTGTTCCAAAGAGTATTTTCCATAATACAGAGAAGTTTTCATCATTTCTAATATCACAGAGTTTTGTTTGTATTTGATGTTCAAGAAGACTGAGTGCTTTGGCATGAAAAACATACAGTTTAAGTATGTCATATTCAATGCCTACTTCATTAAAGTATCCTACGAGTTTGATTATTGAAGCCTCTTTTTCTGTAAAGTCATTATCATTTATTGGCATGAGTATTTCATCATCTAGTAGTTTTTTAAGGAGTTCTTTGTCTACATTAAATTCCGCTATAAACGCCTCTTTTGTGTAATGGTTACTTTCTATTGAGATGGCACTTAATGTGTTCATTAGTGGTGTGATCATGCTCAATGATGTTGAAAAAGATTGATTTTTGTTTTGCAGTACATCTTTGAGTTCTTCATTTGTAGTACCAAAATGCTTTTTCATGTATGTAATATATCCAATCAGTTCTACATGCTCATTACTATAACGATGTACATTTGACTTTATTTTATGTGCCTGAGGTAATAATCCTTCCTTGATATAGTAAAGAATAGTAGATTTTGGTACATTGGTTTTTGATACCAATTCAGATATTTTATATTCCATTGGAAATCCTCTTAAACTTTATGTAAGTATTATAGCATATAATGCATAACGAAAAGTTTGACTTAACGTTATTAGTATATAAGGAAAATAAAATGTCACATATAGAACTACTGGAATTTGAAGTAATGAGTCCAGCGATTCAAGCAAAAGCAAAACCTATTTTAGAAAAGACTGGGAATACTCTATGATGATTTGGAACTTATTCCGCGGTATTATTCTTGGTATTTGGGATTTTATTTTTTTGTTCTTTGGTATGTCCTATGAGAAACAGTCTGACAGACTGAATTTAGATAAACATGATAAGGATATAAGAGGTCCAGACAATCCAAAAACAAAAAGAACAGTGTATAGAGCAAATAAAGTAGGGGCAAAGAAATGATTAAATTAATTTTATTATTCAATTTATTAGCAATGAGTATACTTCATTCAAAAGAGTATAAAGTAGTATATGACTGTAGTTCCAGTGATGCCCAGTATATTAAAAGCCGTATGTGGCTCGTTGGAAAAACAATGGATATGATAAAAGAACAAGGCGATACAAGTCAAGTTGTTCTTGCATTGCATGGTGGATGTGTACCTATGGTATCAAAATCGTATGATTGGATAGTAGCAGATGAAGATGTTCAAAATATTAAACAAGCACAGGATTATCTTAAAAGCTTATCAAAAAGAAAAAATGTAAAAATCATAGTTTGTGCTATGTCACTCAATTCAAATGCAATAGAGAAGAAAGAAGTGTTGCCTTTCATTCAGATAGTTAAAAACAGTTTTATAGACACAATTTATTATCAAAACTTAGGTTATGCATTGATGACATTTAAGTGATTTTTCTCGCTCGGCTATCATCTCTTCCATTGAGACAC
>JAUZSE010000009.1 GCA_030949725.1 Sulfurovum sp.
ACTGTGATGACTACAACTTTCATACCTTTTATCTCCTCAGTTAAAGCAGCATTAAGTATTTTAAGAGGTAACGCTATATTTACCCTATTCCCATAAGGGTAATATAAAGCAGTCAAAGCTCTATCTCCATCTTTCTGTTGTAAGATAGCAATACTTTTTACTTTTTTATTGGTATCTATATGTAATCTCCCATAGCCAGAAGCATTCATATGTTCTGATGTATTAGTAGGCAGTTTTATATGAATATCTTCACTTTTATTATAGACCCTATCTTTTCCATAGAGGATTTCTAGTGTATCCTCTATATTATAGGTCTCCCAAGCTAGAGGGTGTATTTTACGTTTGATTTTATTTTGCATATATCCATCAGAATTTTGTTCCATTAGTATTTTTAATATTTCTGGGTTCTTTTTCATCTTGTACGGAATATATTGATGTGCCTTAGGATTATTGTTTAATGCTAAAATAATTATTTCCTTATCTTCTCGTAACTCTTTATCTACATATTGGAGTGCTAAACCATCTTTAGATACAGCTTTTTTAGCAATATTTTTATTTTTCTTCAATCTTCTGCTCGCATACTGCAAGGAGATACCAAATACAGAAACAGCCTTAGAGATTATTTCTTCATCATCTAATAAGAGTGGAGTAATTTTTTTAAAGATACTATGATGTATATGAATATTATCCCTATCTATAGCATACCGTTTTGATAGTTTCTTAAGATAATACTGTACTATATCTTTTTCTTTTAAAATACTTTTATCGGCATATCGCAAAGTTAAAATATCCTTCTTAATGATTGCTAATATGAATGCCCTATCCTTTTTTAATCGGTCACTGGCATACTGTAAAGCTGAGCCACGTCTCTGTACAGCTTCCAATACAATTTTTTTATCATTCTTTAATCTCTCACTGGCATACTGTAAAGCTGAGCCACGTCTCTGTACAGCTTCCAATACAATTTTTTTATCATTCTTTAATCTTTCACTGGCATACTGTAAAGCTGAGCCATGTCGCTGTACAGCTTCCAATACCAATTCTTTATCATCTTTTAACCGATTGCTTGCATACATAAAATAATATCCATCTTCTTTTATTACCTTTGTCATAAAATTTTTATTATCTTTTAGTTGTGTACTTGCATAGAAAAAAGAACCTCTGTTTTCTTCTAAAGCTTTCATTACAACTGCTGTATCATTTTTTAATCTTTCACTTGTAAACTCAAGTAAATAAGCATCTTTTTGTAGTAATTCTAAAAATAGTATTTTATCATCTAAAATATTCTTATTCTTGATATGTCTCATAGCTTTTGTTAGATTATAGGGATAAGCACTCTTGAGTAGTTCTCTTACAAATACTTCATCCTCAAACCATAAACTATTTTTATATTTTTCCAAAGTAGCATAGTTAATACTGCTATTAATATAATTTTCTAATATATTCTGCCTATGCACTTCAGTCTTCGCATTAATATCAAGACTTTGAGCAAAACCTAAGCTAGTAAATACAAATAATATAAAGATAAGTTGCTTCATGTTTTTTCCTTTTTTTGAGAAATTTTTTCTTATTCCCCTAAGTTTAGCAGTTTATATTTAAGATAAAAAAAGAATGGTGGTAGATGTGTTAAGGAGGGAAGAGAAATGTAAAACATATTACTCTATATAGGAAATATGAAAAAATTCCTATATAAAATTAAAGTTGCCTATGAAAGATTTTACGCCTTAGGTGCAATCATCTCTTCAGGTTTTACATTTTTGTCAAATTCTTCAGCAGTCATAAATCCAAGAGCTACGGCTTCAACTTTCAGTGTGGTACCATTTTTATGTGCCGTCTTAGCGATAACTGCTGCATTTTCATAACCAATATGTGGGTTAAGTGCCGTTACAAGCATCAAAGAATCATTTAAGAATCTGTCGATATTTTCTCTAATTGGCTCGATACCTACAGCACAATTTACATCAAAACTTTTCATAGTATCAGAAAGTAATCTAATAGACTGCAAGTACATTATAAGCAATCACTGGCTTAAATACATTGAGTTCAAAGTTACCTTGAGATGCTGCAAAACCTACGGCTGCATCATTACCCATCACTTGCACTGCTACCATTGTCATAGCTTCTGCTTGTGTTGGGTTTACTTTTCCTGGCATGATAGAAGAACCTGGCTCATTTGCAGGAATTTCTATCTCACCTAAACCACATCTAGGACCACTTGCCAACCATCTAACATCATTGGCTATTTTCATCAAGTTGGCTGCTAGTGCTTTTAACGCACCTGAAAGTACCACCTCTGCGTCATGTCCTGTAAGGGCATGAAACTTATTGGGCTGAGAGATAAAACCATAATCTTTTTCCATAAAGCTGTTCAGTTGAGCCGCTACTTTTTCTGAGAATTCAGGATGTGCATTAAGCCCAGTTCCTACAGCAGTTCCACCAATAGCAATTTCTCTACAATACACTAAGGCATCATTAATTTGTTTGAGATTCGTCTCTAACATAGATACATATCCAGAAATCTCTTGTCCTAGCGTTAATGGTGTAGCATCTTGTAAGTGCGTTCTACCTATTTTGACCACATCAGAAAATGCTTTAGATTTTCCATCAAGCGTGGCTTTGAGTTGATTGAGTGCAGGAATCAAACTATCTGTTACTTCAACCACTTCAGCAATACGCATACCCGTGGGGAAAGTATCGTTAGAGCTTTGTCCTTTGTTTACATCATCATTTGGATGTACAAGATTTTCTTTTGTGAAGTCTCCACCTAGAATTTCAGTCGCTTTGTTTGCAACCACTTCATTCATATTCATATTTGACTGCGTACCAGAACCTGTCTGCCATACAACCAAAGGAAAGTTATCATCAAGTTCTCCACCAAGTATCGTCTCACAAGCTTTAGATATAGCAGATGCTTTATCATCATCCATACGCCCAAGGTTAGAGTTGACCAAAGCACAAGCTTTTTTTAAGTTAGCAAAACCATAGACCACTTCTAAAGGCATCGTTTCTTTACCAATAGCAAAATTGTGTATAGATCTCTGTGTTTGTGCAGCCCAATATTTATCAGCAGGTACTTTCATCTCACCCATGGTATCTTTTTCTATTCTGTATTCCATATTTATTCCTTTGGTATATTCTTCAAAAGCGACAAATCGCTTGGGTATTCTCTAACTAAAGAAGTCTTTTTCTTTTAGTACATCAATCATACTTCTTACAGATGCAACACTTTTTGCAAACTTTCTTTTCTGTCCATCACTTAATGTCATTTCAAAAAGTTTTTCAACACCATTCGCTCCAAGTGCAACAGGTACACCAGAGACTACATCTGAATGCCCATAATGTCCATCAAGAAGTACCGCACAAGGGTGAATCTGTTTTGTATCTTTCAAAATAGCTTCCACCATAATCGCTGTAGATTTTGCAGGTGCATAATAGGCTGAACCCGTTTTCAAATAACCAACAATTTCAGCACCCCCACCTTTGGTTCTCTCAACAATTTCTATGATCTCTTCTTCATCAAGCACATCTGTAAGAGGTACCCCTGCTACTGTAGAAAACTTAGGAAGTGGCACCATATCGTCACCATGTCCACCCATGACAGATGCTCTAATTTGCCCTGCTCCATAACCGATCTTCTCATGAATAAAGTGAGCCATACGCGCAGAATCTAAAATACCTGCCATTCCGATGACTCTTTCTTTAGGAAAACCTGACTCTTTTAAAGCCACATAAGTCATGACATCTAAAGGATTAGAAACCATAATAATAATAGAATCAGGACAATGTTCTTTCACATCAGCTACTACTTCTTTAGTAATTTCAGCATTTATCATAAGAAGATCATCTCTACTCATACCTGGCATTCTAGGAGATCCTGCTGTAATGACCACGACATCTGATCCTGCCATACCTGAAGCATCTTCTGCAACAGTTACAAGCGTATGCATACGTGCTGCATTGGCTGCTTGGGACATATCTAAGGCTTTACCTTTGGCTATCTCCACATTTCTATCTCGTAATACTATCTCGTGACAGATACCTTTCATAGCCAGTGAATATGCTACAGTAGCACCCACATTTCCAGCACCAATAATCGTTACTTTTTTACCTTTTTTCATTCTTTATCCTTAAATTAAAACTATAGAGGACCTCAAAAGCAAAACATAAATCATAATATTTGTTATCAATTATGCTTTGCGACAAAAGAGGCTACATCAACCCTATGAACCAAATAGTATACTTAGATTTGATTACAAATCTGTTACTTTCTTAGAATAAAGCCGGAATGTGGGAATGCTAAATGTAGTGGAAACAGCATCTAAAATTGTGATTGCCCATAGAGAGTTAGGGGCAAAGAAGTCCGAGATACCCGAGTTTCAAAAGGTATTAGAAATGGAGTTTTCAGATAAACCATTTCTATATACCTTTGATGCACTAAATACCCAAGTAGAGAGTCTAAATGGGATTGAGGCTAAAGGAAAAAGGTATTTAGCCAAAGTCAAAGGTAACCAAAAACATTACTTAAACAGGTGAGTCAAGCCTTTGAAGAGGAATCTGCAAAAGCGAATAATACTATCTTAGAAGAGAAAGATAAAAGAGAGTCTATTGAAGGGAATAAATGGGTAAAAAGAGAGACTTTCGTTTTGAGTTCAAAAATGATGAATTACTGATAGATAATAGCTCTTTTAGGCATATAAAATCAATCATTAAACAGGTAAAATATATAAGTGACAATGAGGGTAAAAGAAAAGTAAAAGAGCAATATTTAATTGCAAATTTTTTAGAAAGTGCCACCTATTTTAAAGAAGGCATCAAAGACCATTGGCGTTGTGAAACTTACCATTATTATAAAGATAGATTAACAAAAGAAGACGATTGTAAAATATCAGTCAATCCTTTTGGATTAGCTATTCTTAGGAGTTTTGTCATTAATTGCATACAACTTCACCTAAACAAGCATAAACCTGATAATAAAAGCCTCAATATGTCGGGTATTTTTAAAAGTTGTGGGAACAACCCTCACTTTTTGGGTAGATTAGTTACATAGTTGGGTTTATATTGTATGAAAATGACCTAATCCCAATAAAGCAAAATGTAACAGATAGTTTCAATATATCTTAAGAATAACTTAGATAGAACTCTCCTCAAAATCAAATAGCGAGGTTTGCTTCATCACTTTACTAGGCTTCTCTACACTCCCCTCACTCTCTAAAATCTGAACTTTAACCTCTTTGGCTATCGCTTCCACCATAGGCACAACAATAGAATTTCCAATACGATTATAACGCTTTGCTTTAGAACCAATATGTTTAAACTCATCTGCAAATCCCATAAGTCTATAACACTCTTTAAGCGTAAGTTTTCTCACTCTAGCATCATGATAAATAAAATATCGTCCTCCAGACTCTTGTGATGATAAAGTAGGATGTGTACCTTGCGATGAATAAATACGATTAGGCTGTTTGTGTACGCGTGAGAGATGTAGGGTATCTGCTCGTGTGCCTTTTGTTCGTATTTTTTTATTTCTATAGCCCACAAAAATAAGTCCTGATGCTTGTCTTTTGGGATTTTCTATAAGCGTATATTCACTCTCATCTAAGTATTCAAAAGCTTCATTATCTTCTTCTAAAATATCTTTGATAGAAGTCATATCTCTTCGTTCTAATTTAGAAAAATCAAATTTTATGCCATTTAATGCACCCACGATAATCGTTCTTTCTCTATTTTGAGGCACAGAAAAATCTTTTGCATTTAAAACCTGCCAATGGGTCGTATAGCCTAATTCTTCAAGGGCTGTTAGTACGACTTTTAGCGTATTTCCTTTGTCATGACTTTTAAAGTGCTTCACATTCTCCAAAATTACGGCTTTGGGTTGCTTCTCTTTTAGTATGCGTTCTATATCAAAAAAAAGCGTTCCTCTTGTATCATTAAAACCTTTTTTTTCTCCTGCAATAGAAAAAGGCTGACAAGGAAACCCTGCCAAAAGAACATCATGATGGGGTATTTCTCTCTCATCTACTTTAGTAATATCACTAAAAGGTTCATCATTATAATTGAGTCTATACATCTCTTGTGCATGAGCATCTATCTCCGAGCTAAAAACACAAGACCCTCCATTTCTCTCAAAACCCGTTCTAAACCCACCAATACCTGCAAAAAGGTCTATAAATTTAAAGTTCATGGTTTAGCTCTTTTGTTAAGTCATTCCAGATCTTTTTATGAATAGATTTAAGTTCATTATCCGTAGAGATTAAATCTGAATACAGTGCATAAAATGCTTCTAAATTATCAATTAATCGCATATAATATTTAAGTGTTTCAATCACACCATTGACAATAATCTGACAACCATGCTCATTTTTTACCTCTTCAATTAGTGTATAAATCGTCTTCTCATCTTCTTTATATATCCCAATATACGATAAAATATAATACCTTTTTGGATTATATTTGATAATTTTTTCTTTGGCTATGCGTAAAATATTGGCATCAATAGGTTTATCAAGTTTTATCTCAATAGCTTCAAAAAGCACATTCTCTCTAAATACCTCTATATCTCCTGCACTTTTTGAAGTTCTATCACTTGCCGTATGGCTACCTAAAGCTTTGAGCGAACAGTTCTTATATCTTGAAACTTCATCAATAATAATTTGATACATAGCATAAAAAGCAAGAACAGGAAGTTTTGAACCACCAAAAGTTTTATATTTATATTTGAATTGTCTATCCAAAATATTTATCATCTTTAAAATACTTAACTTTTCAGGATTTTTCAACGGCTCAATAATAATTTTATTCTTAGCTTGTAAGGCTATTACCTCTATAAAAAGTTCTACTAAAATATATTTAGGATTAATTTTTTCCACTTCAATACTATGAACCAATTCTAAAAAGCCTTCTTCACAGCTTTATTACTTATTTTCCCTTCATAATCTAGATTATAAGGATAAGGCTGTTCAAGCGAACGCGTAAGCCACCCACTTTCTGCCATTGATGGTAAGCCAAGTTTTTTAAGTATAGGTGTAATATATTTAGTATCAACACTACGACCCGAAAATCCATCTTGTATCTGTGTCTGATGATTTCGTATATCTTGTGTTGGATGAACTATCTTATAAATCCCAAGCGTCACAAAAACAGTAAATACACCTTTTTGATTAAAAGAATTTTGAGATATTATAGTAATGTTTTCAAGGGTTTGAGCATTTAGTTTTTTTACATAAGAGTTTCTCTTTGTTGCTTCTGTGTGTATTTGTGTTAGTAGTTTAGCATA
>JAUZSE010000010.1 GCA_030949725.1 Sulfurovum sp.
AAAGTTTTGTGAACCTTGATAAGAAAATAACTATATTGGATGATGGCAGGCATAAATTTGATGCCCAAAATATCTATGCCTATCTTCTTAGCTTTGGACTTACTTCCAATAATATTGTTATTTCTAATACATTTTCTTTGGATACGACACATGTTTTTTGTTTTCAAAATAAATTATCAGATAAGCTCATGGCAGAAATAGAAGAGAAGCAAATACAACTTCTCATTATCGAAGACTCTATACTTTCATTGTCCAAAGATAAACGCTATAAAGATAAAAAAATCATGACACTCAATACCTATTATGCAAATGCTATACATGATTTTACTTATTCTAAACCTAGACAAAAAATACTTATTGCAGATGATAATAAATTAAACATTATGCTTTTAAAGGCTATATTAGAAGTGGAATATGTGACGATAGAAAGTGTCGTAGATGGGAAGTTAGCCCTAGAAAAACTTCATACAGCACAAAAAGATAATACACCTTTTGATATTGTATATATAGACCAACAGATGCCCTATCTATTGGGGAGTGAAGTTATTAAAAAATATAAAGAATCAGAAAAAGACTATAATCACCCACCTATATATAGTATTTCAATTACAGGTGACCCTGATATCAAAGAAGAAGACAAATCACTGTTTGATATACATCTGCCTAAGCCATTTAAAAAGCAAAGTGTTAGAGATTCTATCCCACAAAGAAATGTTTCCCCTTGACATAAAAGTATTATTACTATATAAGTAATTAATATTAATATCTTAAAGGAAAACAAATGATTAAAATCATATTCTCTCTCTTACTCTTATTTACTTTACTCTTAGCGGATGCTATACCCTTTGGACAAAAAGGGGTTTCAATAACGATGAAAGACAAGCAAGGAAAACCTTACGAGATGATTGTTAAAAGAGTCATACCTAAAGAGTGTAAAGAAATCCCAATTAGCAATGATATATTTTGGACAGGTAACTTTGCACACAAGTCTGTACCTGAAACATGTAAGTCTACTTATGTACATACTAAAGGTAGGTTGTTACCTATGATATTGGATGAAGATTTGGAAACTTACGGAGAGCTTGAGATACTCTTTACCCTCAAAGAGATGAAAACCAATCCCAGTTTAGTCCTTGTAGATAGCCGTAAAAAAGACTGGTTTCAATATCGTACTATACCAGGGGCTATCAATATGCCTTTTCATTATTTTAAAGATAATGTGGAAAATGAATTTGAATTTGAGTTTGCATTAAAATATTTGGGTGCAGTAAAAGATAAAGATGATGACTATAATTTTGATAATGTAAAAACAATGGTTATTTTTTGTAATGGTCCCTGGTGTAGTCAATCACCAGATATGATATTTGCACTGTTACGGGTAGGCTATCCTAGTGAAAAGCTAAAGTGGTACCGTGGAGGTATGCAAGACTGGCTCAGTGCAGGTATGACTTCTACACGTCCTTAGATGAAGAACATGGCTACAAGTAGCAATGGAAAGGGTAACATTGCCAAGGCATAGATAGTTTTTTGTGTCTTGATCGCTTTGTAAATACCCCAGAAAAATAGAGCTACACCAAAGACGAAAAGTGCCAATATAAGTGCATTTGACACCCTATTCCTCCAAGGCTTCACGACCTAGTTTATCTACCATCTTGATACTGTCTAAGGCATTGGTAAGAATCTTTTTTGTCGATGTTAAGGGCTTCATATGTAAAGTTTGTCTGTTTTCTATCGAGACTTTCATCCATGAGTACAGACATGACTTCTTTTTCTAGTTCTTTGTTAATCTCATTGAGTTTTTGTTCTATAAATTCTATATTCATATTATTTCATATCCTATTTTGCTTTGGGTCTAAAGATTTTAATGACTGCTTCATCTGCTTCCATAAAATGACCACCAATAAGGTCAATACAATACGGAACTGCTGGGAAAACGGCATCCAAACATTCTCTTATAGACTTAGGTTTACCTGGTAGATTGATCACCAGTGATCCATTACAGATGCCTGCTGTCTGGCGTGATAAAATGGCAGTAGGCACATACTGAAGACTCACTGCCCTCATCTGCTCTCCAAAACCAGGCAATAGCTTTTGACAAACGTTTTGCGTCGCTTCAGTAGTCACATCTCGCATGGAGGGTCCTGTGCCTCCAGTCGTCACGATAAGGTCACAATTTAACTCATTTGAAAGTTCGATAAGTGTTGCTTCAATAAGGTCTTGCTCATCAGGTATACATCTGTATTCATACTCACATTCATTGAGCAAATATTCTTTCATCGTGTCCATAATGGCTACTCCAGAAATATCTTCATAAATACCTTTTGATGCTCTGTCACTCGCAGTGATAACACCGATTTTAATTTTGTCCATTTTTAATAATTCCTCATAGTATAGATTTAAGATAATTTAATCAGTATTTTATCCAAAAGTGTAGTACTTAATACTCTTTTTAAATAACCCAATAAATAAGTAGCCGTAGTAATATAATAACGAGGATTTGGGTTCTCAGCCAAAATGATTTTATGCACCACCGAAGCTACCGCAGTGGCTTCCTCATTAAAGGGAACTTTTTTATGATTACCTTCTATATTTTTCTTGTATATATCTTTAAACACTGAATGTTCTATGTCTACATTTTCTTGCAGTTTTAGCATGGCTGTTTGTCTAAAATGACTTGTAATAGGTCCAGTATTGAGGAGTACAGGATGGATATTTGTCCCTTTGAGTTCTAATCTTAGCGTATCAGTAAGACCTTCTATCGCATATTTGCTGGCATTATAAGATCCTCTTCCAAAAAGTGAGATAAGCCCAAGTACAGAAGAATGTTGGATGATTTTTCCTTGCCCTTGTTTACGCATCACCGGGATAATCTGTCTTGTACACTCATGCAGACCAAAAACATTGGTTTCAAACTGTTTACGTAAAGTCTCTGTAGTAATGTCTTCTAATGCACCAAGCTGTCCATAGCCTGCATTATTAAACCACACATCTATATGTCCTTCAAGTGCTAACACTTTTTCTATAACTGCTGCTATCATTTCAGGCTTAGTCACATCAAGTTGCATAGCATGTTCAAACCCTAAGGCTTTTAACATCTCAACATCTTTACTCTCACGCGCTGTGGGGTAGACGGTTACAAATTTATCTTGTAAATACTTCGCTGTTTCCAGACCAATCCCTGTTGAACATCCTGTGATGATAATATTTGTCATGATTTACTCCTATCTTTATTTTAATAAATGTCCAGTGTTTTTTAGTAAATACGTTGTTGCCAAAGGTACAAAGAAATCATAAGTCGCTTTTGCATCTATAATTTTATCTTCAGACCCCAAAAAAACTTCAATAGTTGTACCTCTATCTTGGATTTCTTTTATTTTCTCTTTCTCCCATACGTAGGTTAAAAGTGATTCTAATTCTTCTTTAAGCCCCACTTTTAAATAGCTAGAGAGATCAATATCTGAAGGAGTGCTCACATTAGAGATAAACTGTTCTACATACGCTTTCTCTCCTGCTTTAAAATACCGTAACTGTGTACGAATAAAACTTTGTTTTTGTGTTTGAAAAAAGGCGGGAGAAAGTAAGATAAGTCTATCTATACGTTTTGTAGATTCATAGGTATATTCTAGTGCCTGCTGAGCACCAAAACTAAATCCTGCAACACAATAATCACTATTAAGTAGATAGGGGCTAAAAAGTTTTTCTTCATTTTCTAAAGAAAAACCATGGAAATATTTCATTTTAAAATATCTTCCGTAAAATTTCTCTACACTCTTCAGATGTTATATTTTCATGGGTCAATAGATGTTCAGATATTTCTTTATGTGCCTTGTCAAGTGTTTTGAGTAATGTACTCACTTCGGAAACAGATTTTTGTAAAAGTTCGTCTTCCTGTTTTGGAGTTACGATAAAGTTATCATTCATCATATAGTCATGCACGACTTTTCTAATCACTTCTTTTGCTTGTGCTATGTCAGAAGCCCCATTCGTAAATTGCTCACCGTAGTGTATTTTGGTAGCAAGACTACCCGCGAGATACATTTTAATACGTGAGAGAAGTTGATTTCTTGAAAGAATTTCATGTTCTTGTGTAAGTAGTTGGGTATTGACTATGCCAATTTTATCAAACGCTATATCCACCCACGTAGCTATCACTGCCTTTGCTCCCTGATAGATTGCCTGCATCTCTCGTTCTTCTTCCGTAAAAGAAAGAATCTTCCGTTTTCCAAGCAATACTTTTTCTTTCACTGCTTCAAAATCAGAGGTCTCAACGATTGTTCTGCCTGCTCTCATGGCGTAGATCGCTGCTTCATTGGTCAGAGTATCTAGTGCTGCAGAATTAAATCCTACCGTCAAGAGTGCAATTTTATCAATATTCACATTGTTTGGTTTCTTTGTGAGATAGAGTACAAGTGTTTCACGCCTGTCTTCTAAGTCAGGAAGAGAAATATGTATACGTCTGTCAAAACGCCCTGCTCTAAGTAGGGCTTCATCAAGCATTTCTACCTTATTTGTCGCAGCTATCACAATGACACCAGAACTATCTTCAAATCCATCCATCTCTGTTAGAAGCTGATTAAGAGTAGCTTCCCTCTCATCGTTTCTCGAACCACCACGGCTTTTACCTACAGCATCTATCTCATCTATGAAGATGATACTAGGAGCCATCTGTTTGGCTTTTTTGAAAAGCTCTGAGACTCTTTTGACCCCCATACCCACATAAATATGTACAAAAGAAGCACCACTTTGGTAAAAGAAAGGTACATTTGCTTCTCCTGCAACAGCTTTAGCTATGAGTGTTTTTCCTACACCCGGAGGACCGATAAGTAAAACCCCTTTAGGTAAACGTATGTCAAAGTCACGATATTTTTGTGGTTCTTTCAGAAAATCAATAATCTCTTCAAGCTCTTCTTTCACATCTTTAATACCTGCAACATCTTCAAATGTAACCGTAGAAGTCAATGCCTGAATAGACTCATTTCGAGGTTCATCGCTTGATTTATTTGCAGATTTTATGTGTTTAAGTTGTTCTAGTCTATTTTGTTTCATAAATCGGAATAAAAGCATGAACCCTGCTAAGAGTATAAGTAAAAAACTTATATCATACACATAACTGTTCTCTTCATGTACCTCTACAGGATATTTTGTAAAAAATGCTGTTTTATTGATAGCATCTTTATAGATTTTGTAGTTTTCATCACTGGTTATAAGACGTATATAAGAACCATCTATAATCACTTTTTGTATTTTATCTTTAGTATAAAGGGCATTGGCTTCTTCATGTGTAATGAGTGTATCTGTATCTCTGAGTGTTCCAAAAACAAGTAGCACTAACAACACTATGAGTAAACCTACAATGACCTTTATATTTTTAGCATGCACCACAGGGAACTTAAATTCGCCCTTTGTTTCCTTCATGGGTCACCTCCACATCATTTAAAAACACCCAGTTTGAACTCAAGTCTTCATCGCTCGGAACAGACACTTTGTTGAAATATTGGTCAAAACCATGGTACACACCATTTTTTCCATTTTCAAGTAATACTTCAAGATTGTCTGTGTGCTCACGCCTAAAAGCAAAGTTTTTGGCTTTAATGATAGCAGTCAATTCACGGTGACGATCTTTGGCTATATTCCCTCTTATTTCTGGTTTCATGCTAGCAGATGCAGTATTGTCGCGTTTAGAGTATGAAAATGCGTGTACATGGGTGAGTGGCAATTCTTTGACCCTTTGCATAGCCCCATTCCAGACCTCTTCATCTTCACCAGGATGCCCTACAATATAATCTGTGCCTAAAGCATAGCCTCTTGAGGCAATTTTGTGAAGCAGTGTATAGTCTGTTTTATACTCATTACGTCTGTTCATAAGCTTAAGCATCTTATCACTTGTATGCTGTAAAGCAATATGCATATGTCGTGCCATCCAAGGCTCATCTAGTAATTCCATGAACTCATCATCTATCTGTATAGGTTCAAGACTTCCTATGCGTATACGCCGTACACCACGTATCATAGACATTTTTTTAAGTAGTTTTGCCATAGAAGTATTGTGATCCTGACCATAAGACCCTACATTTGTTCCTGTGAGTATAAATTCACCAAATCCATTGGAAGCGAGTTTCGTAATCTGTTCTAAGATAACTTCTTCTTTGTGCGACCGTGCATCCCCACGTACAGCAGGGATGATACAATAAGAACATCTAAAGTCACATCCCTCTTGTATCTTGATGAAGGCTCTGCTTTTCCCTACAAACTCTTCAACAATGGTTGAGTCTATATGTTCAAGGTCACCTATCTGGTAAAAAGGTTTTTCATTTTTGAGTACAGCATTTATGTTCTCTTTTTCAGAATGTCCTATGACCCCAAAGACTTTTTTGTCTTCAAATAGACTCTCACCTTTTGAGTGTGAACCGCAACCAGCAAGGACGACTTTAGCCTCTGGATTCTTTCGTTTCATCGATGAAATGTAATTACGTACAGAAGAGTCTGCACCATTGGTTACAGTACATGAATTTACCACTATAAAATCTGAGTCAAGTTCATCATCTGTTATTTGATAGTCTTTAAGTTTGGACATCATCACTTGGGTATCAAATTGATTGGTACGACAACCAAAGGTTTTAAAATAGACTTTTTGCATTAAAGTTCTTTACTTGGAAGTATTTCATCGGGCATTATCTGAGTTCCTTGTGTATTTTTATCTATAAAAATAGATTGTGATGGGTAAGCTATTTGTATATTCTTTTCTGCTTGAATACGTGTAATAATCTCTATAGATATGGTACTTCTAAGTGTCATAGTTGCAAAAGAATTTGTAAGGTACCATGCAGATATCTTTAAACCATAAGATTCAATGTGTGCAAAGATACGTGGTTCTACATTTGTATTTCTCATACCGTACTTACTTCTGAGTTTATTGAGTTGTTTTCTTGTGATTTCTGTATACCCTTTTGAGTACTTTTTAGTAATCTCTTTGGCAATTTGCGTTGCTTTTTGGGCATCAGAATCAAAAGTGATTATAAAGTCTATACCATCCCATACTGTCTTAAGTCCAGCATGAGAATAGTTTGATATCATATCTGTAAATATGAAGTTATTTGGGATGAAAACCATACGCCCTGCTCTTCTATTTACCATATAAGAAGTTAATGTGATATCTTCATGCATGGTCATACGCAACATTGAGATGTCTACTATATCTCCTACATACTCTACCCCATCACGTACAAATTTTACCCTATCACCCACATGAATAGATCCACCAAGGAGAATGGTAAGCCATCCCATAAGTGACATAAACCAGTCTTTCATGGCTATGGCTATACCAGCAGAAGCAAACCCTAAGATGGTCACCAAGTAAGAGATGTTTTCAATATATGCGAACAATAATGTAAAGATAGAAAACACAACAAACCCTATGTTTAAAGCTTTGTTGATCATGTAGTATCTCTCATGATCAGACATATATTTATGCACTAAGTATTTTATGAGGAACAACATAAATATAAAGAATAAAATAATCGCCCCAATGGACATAGTTCGTTCTACTTCTTTTTGAATATCACTTTTTAGATTAAATTTTATTTCATCAATTTTTTTACTATGTACATTTCTACTTGTTTGAAATATTTCTATAATAGGTATAAATGTTTTAATTTGATCTGAAACATCTTCGTTCTCTTTAATGAAAAGTTTGTTTTTAGGGTCTAACTTTAAAATATTTCTCAAAAGTATTTGCTTTTCTTTAAACTTATCTAAGATCAAAGACAGAGATACATATCTACTGTTATACTCTTCCATATCTGATTCAATTTTTTCATAATAGGATATGGCTCCGATGACAGAAAAAGGACTTTCTATATGGGGTACTTTGTCTATAAATGGAGGTGCTAAAAATTTCTCAAAAGGATCTTTTTCATATTCTTTCAAGACTTGAAGTTTACTTGCAAGTGTCACTTGCGTTCTTTTATATTCTTCAAGTTGTTTTTCTTGTTTCTTTGTGAGTTTCCGCATCTTCTCTAAACGTTTTATCTTTGCATCTAGGGACACAGACTGTTTTTTTAGCACAATATACGTATGGTAATTACTGTAAATTTTGGACCAGATATTATTGTCTAAGATTTTTTCATCTATGCTCTTTTTCTGAAGTAGAAGTTGCTCTATCTCTTGCTGTTTTACTTTTGTCGTAGTATTTTGTTCCTGAGTAGAGACAGCAGAAAAAGATAGAGTGACAGACAATAGAGAAAAAACAATAATCAGTTTTTTAAAGTGCATGACTTCTCCTCAAAACTTGAAAGTACTTTTTTAACCACACTCTCTGCTATATCAGAAATCATTATATGTCCTCCCAATCCTTTAGGAAGAATAAACTTAATACTTCCATTGGAAGATTTTTTATCTAAAAAGAAATGTTCATAAAATGTATCCACATCTTTGATCACATACTCTGTAGGTAAAGAAAATTTTTCTAAGAGATCTTTGACCGTGTCTGCTTCTTTACTTGTAAATATTCCTAGTTCAATAGCCAAGGCATTTGCTATGATTATACCTATAGATACAGCTTCACCATGTAAGTAGGTGGTATAATTTGTTTCATTTTCAACCACATGTCCAAAAGTATGACCGTAATTTAGTACCGCACGTATACCAGCTTCCTTTTCATCTTGATTGACAACCCATGCTTTGAGTTCTACACTCTTTTTAATCACTTCTTTGAGTGTTTCTTCATCTCTAAAATCAGCAGATTGAAGAAACTCAAAGTACGACTTGTCAAACATCACTGCCATTTTAACTATCTCTGCTATGCCTGCTGCAAATTCTCTAGGAGGTAAGGTCTTTAAAAATTGAGGATCTATATACACTGCTTTAGGTTGATAAAAAGCACCTATAAGATTCTTGCCATATTTATTGTTTACACCCGTTTTGCCACCTACAGAAGCATCTACTTGAGAAAGTAGTGTGGTAGGAATTTGTATAAAGTCTAACCCTCTTTGGTATAAAGAGGCTGTAAATCCAGTCATATCCCCTATAACTCCTCCACCAAAGGCGATGAGCAGTGACTTACGGTCTAATTTATGTTCAAAACATTCATTCAGTATGTTTTCTACCGTCTCTAGTGTTTTATACCCTTCCCCATCAGGCACAGTAACAACATTGAGTTTTGTAGCCGTGATTGAAGCTAGAAGTGTTTCTAAATGGAATCCTGCTACTGTAGGATTTGTAACAATAACCACAGAGGTATCAAAAGTTAGTTGTGGTAAAGCATCAATGGTGATGTCATAAGTAATGGGCTGAGTTTGTGCTAATTTGATAGGGACAATCATCGAATAAAACCTTGGCGTTATAATTATATTTATTTTATCTTATTTGAGGTTAAAGTGGGTTAAGCTGATCCACTTTAATCCTTCGTTTGAAGTTCAGAAAGTCCAAAAGGCACAAGCAGCTTAGGATGCTTAGTCGTCGTAAGAAGAAAATCTTGTATTTTAGTAGAAATAATTTTCTTGTAACTCTCACTATTGAGATGTCTTTCAAAGGGAGCAACTTGAAGTATAAGCTTCATCTTTGAGAGTTCTCGTATAGGATTAGCAATTTTTTGTTCGATATTCATTTCTATATTAAAAATATGCGTAAGCGTTTCATAATGTTCAATAATCATTTTTTTACTTTCAAAATCACCTTCGGGATCGAAATCACAAAGTAAAAGTTGAAGTCCAAGCATATCTGATATATCAAAAGCCGTAGAAGAGATAGATTCCATCTTTTCTTTTTCACTCATAAGTACCACACATTTATGTATATCATACAAGTGTTCATCTCCAAACAGATACACCAACTTTTTTAAATCATAAAGTATCTCTTTAAGATCTTCGGCTTCAAATGTGTCAATGCTATTAATCACAAGACCTATGTTATGTTCAAATATATCATGTTCAATGACTTCTTTGAGTGCTTCATTTTTATAAGATATAACAATGTTAACTTGTTTTGATTCAAAGGTTTTAAGCGCATCCATTAACGCAAAATCATTAGGGTAAAGTATACGAACAAAGAGCAACTTATCTTCTAGTTTTTCCATCATATAGATACTTTCTTTAAGGTAGAGCAAGGCATCTTTTTGATCATGTCTTAAATCTAAGATAAGATAAATATTTTTACCAAAAGGTTCAGGGAAAAGCCCTACTCTTCTATTGATAGTTCTGTATACACCATCAAGTACAATGGGTTTTCCCAAAATAAGTAAAGTGTCATTTGGTCGCATCATGGTTGAAGAAATAGGGAGAATCTGTTTTTCATCACGGTATACTGCAGCTATTTTCCATTTGTTTTGACGTATAGATCCTATATGCCTATACGCATACGAGCTTCCAAACGGTATATGTACTTCCATAATCTCACCTCGACCAAGTCCTACATTCTGCGCAACAAGAGGTACATTGGGAAGTTGATCATAAAGATGTGCAGCGATAAGACCTGAACTATGAATGACAGTAATGTTTTCATAGTCTTTTCCTATTTCCTTATCTTCCCATTGATTAACAAGGACAATTCTCATATTTTGCTTAATCAATACAATGTTTTTGAGTACATAACGCACATCTTCTAGATCTTCCATCACTATAAAAATATTTGAAAACTTGGTAGCAGACATAATACCTTTCAATTTAGAAAAGCTTGTGGGATCCGCATCAATGAGTGTAATATTGTTTCCCATTTTTGGAGGTGTGGTTCCAGTTTTATAACATGTAACATAGTATTGATTTTCTGCAACACGCTTTTTACTCACCCACTCAATAAAATGTTTAGCGATACTACCACTAGCTAAAATAAGTATGTTTTTCATTTAGACCTTGATTTAGATATACTTGCGTAATTAATTTTTGAGGATTATTATAACACAATGGAATTTCAGATAGATAAAAAAGACGGCAAAGCCCGAGCTTGTACGATAAAAACACAACATTCTACCATCAAAACTCCCGTTTTTATGCCTGTAGGGACTGTAGGTTCAGTCAAAGCACTTGATGCCCTTGATTTAGCCACATTCATTCAGCCAGAAATCATTCTTGCCAATACTTACCATATGTATATTCGTCCTGGAGACGATGTGGTAGCAAAAATGGGAAAACTGCATGGTTTTACGCGTTATCCCAAAAGTTTTTTAACCGATTCAGGAGGTTTTCAAGCTTTTTCTCTCTCCAAAAATGTCAAGATAGATGAAGGAGGTATCACTTTTGCTAGCCATGTAGATGGTTCTAAGCATTATTTTACCCCTAAAAAGGTCATAGATATACAACATAATCTCGGATCAGATATTATGATGATACTTGATGACCTTAGTAGCTCTACCTGCAACGCAAGAACGCATAGCCTCTAGCATAGACCGTACCACACGTTGGGCGGAGGAATCCATAGACTACTTTAGGGAAAAGCAAAAGGAAGGTGTAGGGGTAGATCAAAATATCTTTGCCATCATACAAGGAGGGACAGACAATGTTTTTCGTAAAAAATCAGCCACAGAACTCTGTGCTATGGATTATGACGGTTTTGCCATAGGTGGGCTGAGTGTGGGTGAAGCAAACCAAGACATGTACGACACAGTAGAGTGGACGACACAGTTTATGCCAGAAGAAAAACCTCGTTATCTTATGGGTGTGGGTACGCCTGAAGATTTAGTAGAAAATGTTTCACGGGGCATCGATATGTTTGACTGTGTTATGCCTACAAGAAATGCACGAAACGGTACACTCTTTACTAGCTTTGGAAAAGTAAATATCAAGAAATTAGAGTTTAAGACAGATGAAGGTCCTATAGATCCAGAGTGTGAGTGTATAGTATGTCAGACCTATTCACGTTCTTATCTTCGTCACCTCTTTCGTGCCAAAGAGATCACATATTTCAGACTAGGAACTATACATAATTTATATTATTACCTTCATCTCATGAAGCAGATGAGAGAGGCTATACTAGAAGGTAGATTTGAAAACTTCAAATCAGAATTTTATGCAAAAAGAAAATTACGCTAATTTCTTTTTCCAATAACTAATCCACGTTGCTCTTAATTCTGATTTTTTTGTTTTTCTAAGATTAGAAGGAAGGTTTTGACGTAAATTTTTTTCTAAGGTTTTAGTGAGTGTTTTATTTTTCATAATCGCATTAAAACCACCAGCACCTTGTTGGTGTGTAGCATAGAGAGAAAATGCAGAAACTTTATAGCCACGTTTTCTTAGACTTTTAATATTGGCTTTCATAATGGCTCTAAAAATTTTGTCTTGATTATAAGGTTTTTTCCATAAATGTTTGGGAATACCAAGTTTTTTAGCATAAAAGTTGGCAGTACTAGGCATAATTTGATACCGTCCATAAGCACCAGAACTACTATTCTTAACATGGTATTTACCAGTAGTTGTTTCTATTTTTACAAGTTTATCGACGATATATTCTAAGTTGTTTTGACTCATCCCTGCATATTTTGCAAGTTTAGAACACGATGCTTGACCGGCTGTACTTACAAGTAGCATAATCCATGGGATAGATGCTTTACGTAATTTTTTCTCTTGCGCGATAAATAAATTTAATACTCTCTTCATTCATTTTACCTTTTACATTTAGTATAACCAATAATAATAAAATTTTAGAATCTTTAATGTATATTTGGTACTTTGGCAGAAGCTATTTCTTTAGATGTATATTTTAAATGTGTATCTTGATCATCAAAAAAGATGTCTGCTCCAAAAGCTTTTATCACTTCATATTTTTGTACACCCCCTTGAAAAAAGGCTTCATCTACACGAACACCCCAGCCCTCTAATGTACCCAAAACTCTTTCATGTGTAGAGAAATTTCTAGCTGTTATTAGTGCGGTACGTATGGGAGAACCTTCCATGGGAAATTTATCTTGTATCTCTGATATAGTTTTGAGGAACTTGAAAAATGGTCCTTTAGAAAGTGGATTTTTAGCATTTTCACGTTCATGTGATATGAAGGCTTCTAAACCATCCTCTTGATATATTTTTTCACTCTCATTGCCAAAGAGTACGGCATCACCATCGAAAGCTATTTTGACCATATTACTCTCTTTTGAACTTATCGGTGTATGTGGAAGTATAGTTGCTGCTGCGACACCGAAGTTGACAGCTTCTTCTACATCTTGTGTATGGACTGAAAGAAAAAGATCCACCTTAAAGGCTTTTAGATAACGTGCAACAGGTGTCCCTGCTGTCCATCCTGTACGTTCAATGTCCAAAGAATAATGTTCTATAGAACGTCCTATACGTAAGCCCGTAGTAGCATTATTTCGAGAAAGTATGATGACTTCTATGAGTTTGTTGTCAAACTTAGAATTAATCGCAAGAAGGTTTTGCACAAATCTAAAAGCAGAACCTTTTTCCAAAGGGCTATCTAAGTGTTCAATCTGATATTTATAGTAAGACTCTAAGCCCTCTTCATTAAAAATAGTATTTTCTTCTTCGAGATTAAACAATGCACGTGACGAAATAGCAATAACAAGTTTATCTTGGAGATCATAAGCCATAAATACTCTTTTTTATAAGTATAACACAATACAATATTGATGTAAGATCGTATTGTAGTTAAAATCTATTTTATTATATTTTTCATTTTTTATAAAAAAGGTAACTTCCAATGAATAAAATAGGTGAGATAAAAGATAAAAATATACTTTTTATTCAAGGGCCTATAGGTTTTTTCTTTAAAGGCTTAGACTTACATTTTCGTAAAAAAGGTGCAAAAACTTTCAAGATTACTCTCAATGCAGCAGACTGGCTATTTTCTAATAGAGATAATACTTACCCGTTTAAAGGGAAAATAAATGAGTGGAACCAGTTTATCGAAACGATCATAAAAGAAAAAAAGATAGATAAAATTTTCCTTTTTGGTGATTGCCGTTTTTATCAGAGTCGAGCTATTGCCATATCTGTAAAGTTGGATATAGACATTTTTGTCTTTGAAGAGGGATATGTACGTCCAGACTTTGTGACTATGGAACGCCATGGTGTCAATAATTTTAGCAAGATAAGCAGAGATCCTCAATTTTATAATGACCTAGATGATACTTATCTAAGAGAAGTAACGACCCTACCTGCACACCCCAGATATAGCCGTATGGCATTTGCAGCTATTTTTTACTATATCGTATCGCATCTTTTTTCTTTTCGCTATCCGCACTATATACATCACAGAGAAATCAATGCAGTCAAAGAGTTTTTTTGCTCATGCAGAAATCTTTTTAGAAAAATAAAATACCAAATTACAGAATATGGTTTACTCAGTAAACTCACAGAAGTAAACGCTAAAAAATATTACTTTGTAATATTACAAACGTATAATGATTTCCAGCTCATAGAGCATTCTAGGTTTGATAGTATAGAGCAGTATATCACAGAAGTAGTAGAGTCATTCGCCAAACATGCCCCCAAAGATACTTTACTTGTCATCAAACATCATCCTGTAGACAGAGGAAGAAAAAATTACAAAGGGTTAATCTCTAAAATCTCAAAACAACTTGGTGTAGGTGAAAGGGTAATAACTATATATGACTTACATTTACCCACTTGTCTAAAAAATGCCATCGGTACGGTAACCATCAATAGCACTGTAGGTCTTTCATCACTCTTTCATAAGACTCCCACTATTACCTTAGGACGTGCTATCTATGATATGAAAGGATTGACCTCTTACGGGATTACACTAGATGATTTTTGGGATAATTATACCATACCTAATGATAAACTATTTCATACATTTAGGAACTACCTCATACAAAGCACCCAACTCAATGGAAGCTTTTATGGAAGGTTTCCTGTTGAACTTCAAAAGGATGAGATGTACGCTTCCTAATGACATAATTATCAATCTTTGTGATCCATTATAATGGTCATGATAGTTGTAAGTATACTATAAATAAAAAGTAATATAATCAATAGCGTGAAGACATCCCATGGCTTGTTTGGATAGGTGTAATTATCAGCCAATGTCGGTTTTGAAACAACTATAAGATGTTTTGCATTTTGATTGACCTCAATTTTGAGTTCTTCTTGATTAATGAGTGTTTGTCTGTAGATCTCTTTATTAAATTCCATATCACTCCGTAAGAGTTCAAAATCAAACACATTGGCGTTAAGTTCACTGATACTATCATTTGATCCTGCTAACTGTTTTTCAATCCTTTTAATAGATTTTCTAGTAGTTCGTCCGATCTCTTTGAGCATTTTCATCTCTGCACCATTAAGATTATATGATTTTGATTTACTATTATATTCAACTTCATTCTTGATAAGATCACTCTCCAAAATAGCAAGAATTTCATTTTTACGCTGTACATCCAAATTTGGATCAATCGTATGATGCTTATTTTGGTACTCTATCAATTTTTTAATAGATCCAATAAAAAGTGTTTTATTCCCTAT
Organism: Sulfurovum sp.; assembly: GCA_030949725.1. Classification (GTDB taxonomy): domain Bacteria; phylum Campylobacterota; class Campylobacteria; order Campylobacterales; family Sulfurovaceae; genus Sulfurovum. The sequence continues at coordinate 15,423 of JAUZSE010000010.1, forward strand.
TCTTTGTTTTTCAATAAAATGAAGTGCAACTTGTGCATTTTCTTTAGAAAATTGGTTTATCACTTCATCAGAACGATGGATAATACTTTTTAGGATCTCCTTCGAAACATTACGGTCTATATGTGCAAATTTTAAAGAAAGGGTACCTGAGGGTTCATCAAAAACGATAAACAAATCATCATTATACTTTTTGAGTATATTTTCTTTACTCGCCACATAAAAAGGAACAGAGGTATCAGGGTAAAGTCTTTGTACAACATCCAATTCATCACTCACATAATACCTACTAAGATCGTACTTTTCATCAATATATGTGAACATTTCATTGGAACGCATATAGAGTTCAAGTATCTTTGAATCTTGCATGGTATTTGAAGTTTGCCCCATAAGCATAGACCCTAAGTCCATTTGTTGCTTTTTAGAAAGGTCTTTTAGTAGTGTAATACTTGCCGATTCATATCGTTCAGTTTCTATATATATAATATAGCCTGCGATAGTAAAAAAGATAGCTATAAAAAAAAGTCTTAATAGTATTCTCATGTTTTCCCTTGTTTCTTATTTATTTCTTCATAATGAGCAATAGCATCATCAATCTGTTCATAATAATGCATTTGACCCTCATGTAATAGTATGCCTGCATGGCATATTTCACTGAGTGTTCTCATGTCATGGCTTACGAGTAAAACATGACAGTTTTCTATTTTTTTACGGAGTGCCGCTTTTGCTTTATGCCTAAAACTTGCATCTCCAGTAGAAAGTGTTTCATCTATAAGCATATAGTCAAAATCAAAAGCAAGACTAAGCCCAAAGCCCAGTCTTCCTCTCATTCCTGATGAGTAGGTTTTTATGGGCATATCAAAATAGTCGTTCAATTCACTGAACTCTCTTACAGAACTTATGATTTCTCTAGTCTCTTCTTTGTTCTTTCCATAAAGCCTACATACGAATTTGACATTGGCTTTACCTGTCATATTGCCAACAAATCCTCCATTGAGACCAAGGGGCTATGAAAAACTATTACGTGAAGCGATCTTTCCTGTATTTGGAAATTCAATCTTCCCCAACATTCGCATAAAAGTAGATTTTCCAGATCCATTACGTCCAAGCACTCCAATATTTACTTCTGGCAGGACAATAGAGGTATCACGAAGGATATATTTTCTTCCTTCATTCGTAGGAAAGTATTTAGTAACATTACGTAGTTCTATCATTCGGAGATGATCCTCTTTTCAAGTTTAATATAAAGCCATGTACCCATAAATAGTGGGGTAATAGTCCATAGTGCCATATATCTATAATCAACAAACCTATCGTCTAACTCATAGATATAGTATCCATGTATCATTTCCATAAAGTGTACTAGAGGATTATAGAGCAAGATTTCATGTGCTTCAGGAGGGACACTTATCATGGGGAAAAACACAGCAGAAAAGATCATCAGTCCAAAGGAAAAAATGCCAATAATTTTTCCAATACTATCAAAAAAAGCACTTCCTATAGCAATAACCAAGCCTACAGCAAAAGCGAAAACCAAAAGCCAAGTATACCCTAAAAACACCATCAGTATATTTTGAGGTGCAAATTCATACTGAAAAAAGAAACCGACAAAGACAAACATACAGACAATAATACTTGTAATAAATACTTCGACCAATACTCTAGCGATAATTGCATCTATAGGCTTAACCTGCTTATAACCAAATAGTGCTTTACTAGCTCTAAATGTCCCTGTAGAACCAGAGAATATACTTCTAAACATATTGAAAGCAATAAAACCTGCCGCCATAAAAACAGCATAATCAAAGTTTGACCCTTCCCCCGTTTCTACAATAGCAACTCTTATCAAAATGAACATGCTTACTTGCATAAAAGGTTCAAAAAATGTCCAAAATAGACCTAGCTTACCGACACTCATTTTTGTATTTAGTTCTCTCAAAAAAAGTGCTAGGATGACAGCTGATAAGATTTTGGATGGCTTTCTTCTTGTCATACTGTCGTACCTTTTACTAAATCAATATTTTTATTGCCGTATTATATCTTTTTTAGTTAAAAAATTAAAATCCTATTTTTACTTTATTCACCGATAAATAACTTTAATATTAATTGCATCTTTCTAACAATAAAATTTCTCACATCTATTAAAATTCTATATATAAGATTATCTTTATATTTCTTTTTTTCTTTCTCTATCTCGCTAAGTACTACTTCTATCTCACAAAATTCATTTTTTTTAGGATGAATATACCGTGGGTAAACGATAAGTGTAGCTGCTATAAGTTCTTCAAGTGTACGCGATACTATTCTTCTTGCACATGTTTTATCATCCACAGTAAGTCCCCATCCTGCATAAAAAGGAAGCCCATAAGTATAGACTTTCTTTCCACGCATAAGTGCTTCAAAACCTACCAATGAAGTCATAGTATGTACTTCATTTACTAGGTTCAAAACAGAATCTAAGCTTGCTTCTTTGATGATAGTATCACAGTACTTTAAAGCTTCTTTTTCTACTATCTTACCCTTACGGTTACCTACCAAGACATCAGGGTGTGGCTTATAGATAATATAGGCATCTTTTGCATTCTCTCTGCTTTTTTGAAGTAATTCAATATTTGTCATCCCATTAGCCCCATAAAGGATAGAAGCATCATCCTCAACTTGACCTGGAACCATAATAATTGTTTGTCCTTCTTTTAGTCCTAGAAGTTCTAGTTGTTTATCTTGATAAATATTATATTTTGAAATCTTATTTTTTATGAGATAAATACGAAGATTTTTGGCTCTTTTTATAAGAGTATTATCAAAATCATATGTATTCAAGATATGCTCTAAGTCACTTTCCTCTTTAGGGTCAAAATAGATACCCCTACTGTCTACCACCAAGGAATACGCCTTTGTTAAATCAGACCCCAAAGAAACAGAACGAATAAAACCATCTTCTACCCTATGAATAAATATACCTTTCTCTTTAGCATACTGTTCTACTTTAGGAAAATGATTTCTTACCCCAAATATATAGTTTTGATGTATCTCCTAGACCTTTTTTAAGTCCGTGATCAAGAGTAGAACAAAAAATAATTTTATTCTTCTTGAATGAAGAGAAAAAAGGTATGGTAAATCTTCTTTTCCATCCAGAAAATCCAAAAAGATAAAGAGTCCCCTCATTTTGCCTATACATATTACGATATTTATAAATAGTATGTATCGTATCTAAAATATCGCTTTGTTGTTGGGTATAAGGATTGTAGTATCTGCTATAAAGCATATATGCAGCAGCAAATACTTCTTCAAGACTTCGCTTTCTTTTTCGTCTTACATTTATAACTCTATCATCTGTGAGTTCCCATCCTGCATAATAAGGCATTCCAAAACAGACACATTCCTTACCAAGTAAAAGTGCTTCAAAGCCCATGCCTGATGTTTTGGTATACACTTTAGAAAAATATTTTAAAAGCGATATAGGATTAATATCTTTATCTATAATTGTACATTTTTTTTGTACTCTTCTTATATCAATATCTGATCTTTTTTTTCCACTTAACACATCTGGATGTATTTTTATATATATCTTTGCATGAGGATTTTCCTTAATGGCAGAGTCAATCATATTATCAGTAGAAAATCCTTTAGACATCCCATAAGATAAAGAAGCATCTCCTGCTGTCTGAACAATGACAAGTATATTGTTTGTCTCAAATTTATACTCTCTCAAACAATCTTCATTCACATCTATAGCACTATTATATTTAGAAATATGATATTTTTGAATGAGTAAAATAGCTTCTTTAGCCTTTGTGATTAGTTTTTGATCATTAGTAAAATCATAGGTATTGAGTATATTCTCTAGCTTAGATGGAACTGTTGCATCATAGTATATACCCACATCATCCTCTACCATACTAAATGATGGTGCATTATGTATCCCAAGTCCAATAGAACGGATAAATCCATCTTCTAACAATACAAATGACGATTTATTTTTGATGGATAATTCAACAGCTTTCAATCCAGACTGCTTTCTTCCCCAGCCATAGTATGTACCTCTAATAAAGAGTAATCTATGGATAAAAGAATAGTAGTCTATAGTCAAAAAAGTTTTAGTATTTTTTATTAATTTTTTAGAGCTAGAATAGTTTTTCAATTGTTCACTTTCATCATACAAGAACTTTTAGACCTTCATCTATCCAATGGTTTAAAAGTTCTTTTTCTTTTGTCCAATTATGCCTAAGAACCGCTTCATGCTTAGGGTCTGCATAATGATACTGGCTTTTAGAAACTGATAAATCAAATCCAACAATAGTAGTATGCTTAAAGCTTTTACGAATCGTTTTGATCCAATACAGTAATAAAATACCTGCACTAGGAGGGGCATGCAATATCGCCACTAGTTCTTTCCATATATTTAGTGGTACAGAAAGTATAGCTAGTTTATTCAAATCACTTTGTGAAAATCGTTTCCAATTAGCACCCCTATAAATCATATTGGGGCCACTCAGTATGATCCATGGTGCCTCTATCTTATGTTTTACATTTGGTGCACTGACCCAAATGTCTATTTTCTTTCCTAAGTCATCACTATCTTTGCCCGTACCACAATGATTAAACCTCATCACAATATCATGACAATCAATATTATTGCCAAACTTTTTACCCTTAATACTTGCAGCATTGCCAACAATACAAATTTCTTTTTTTCCTAGATACGTTGTAAAATCGTCTACCCAACTTCTTTGTTTGTTAAATATTTCTTTCAGATACTTACTCTTTCTACTAAAACTATGTGTGTATTCACTTAACAATAAGTCTGCATTCTTTGTTGATTTTAATGTGTGATACAACTTTTTAATATTCTTATATCTTACAGATGACAGTGCATACCCTAAATCTCTGCAAAACATGCAATATTCTATGTATGTATCAGAATTTCCTGTTATTCGCCAAGAATGCTGATATAATTCTAATGTTTTTTTATCATAAGAACCATTTTTTCGTCTCTTTCTTGCAAAAGTTATAGTATCCGTATTCTCAATAAATTCAATCAATTTTTTTGAAATATTTTCAACATTGGCTAGTTCCAAAATCTTATTCTGTAAATTTTCTATGACAGAAAGATATTCAACTTTATCCATACAGCGTTCAAGATACGTATAAAATTCTTCTTCATTTGATGCGATCAAAGCAGCAGAATCAACAAACCTTTTTGTATCTTGATTTTCGATACATAAAGTGGGTATATTAAAATATCCAGCTTCAATGACTTTGAGTGCTGATTTACAGGCATTGAACTCCGTATATTCTAATGGAGCCAAATTTAACCAAATATTTTGATAATTTTTCCAATGTTCACAAAAAGGTACTTTTTCGTTATAAATTATCTGCTTTTTGGGTATATTGAGTTGAAAGTTTATCTGTCCTGTTATTTTCAATACTATTTTAGGATGTCTATTCAAAAATAGTTCTAATGGCTTTTGAATTGTAGTAAAATCTTTATCATGACTTCGTGTACCTGGGAAATATGAAATTATTTTTTTCTCAAAATTATTTTCTTTTGGAATATGCTCTTTCCATGTATTAAAAACTGCATTTGATAGGACAACTGTTTTACTATTGCCAATTAACCTTGTTATATGTTCGGCTAGTGGTAAGGTAGAAACAGAAAAATATGAAAAAAGTTTAAATGCCCTAAGATTATTTTCAAACTGTTTTTCTATTTTCTCACATGGCAGTATATTATTTATATAAGCAGGACTCTCTTTTGCATATAAGATATCAAAAATAAAATCATCAACATCCATCATAAAAAAGATTTTTCTAAGCGAAAGTATCCTTATAATAGACCATAGTCTTATTGAAAAAGAAGGTCTATGAAAGATAACCACGTCCGCATTTGTAAAGACATCAAAATCTTTCAAATGGATCAACTCTGTCGTATGCCCATTTTTTTCTAAACCTTTTGCCATATTTTCACAACGATAAATAAAAGATGGATCTTTTTGAAAAAGATTTTTATTTTTATTTGTTGCTACAAATACACAATGCATGTTAAGATTTATATTTACTTAAATACCAGTCAATGGTCTTCACAATACCAGAGTCAAAGTCTTCATCTGCTTTCCATCCCAGTTCATTTTCTAACTTAGTAGCATCTATAGCATACCGTCTATCATGCCCTGCTCTATCTTCTACAAAAGTGATGAGTTCTTTATAAGAAGAAGACTTAGGCACTTTTGTATCTAAGATACTACAAATAGCATCTACTATTTGTAGATTCGTTCTCTCATTTCGTCCACCGACATTATAGACATTGGCAACTTTTCCTGTATGATAAACAAGGTCAATACCCTTACAGTGATCCAGTACATAAAGCCAGTCACGGATGTTTTTACCATCTCCATAAATAGGGATAGACTCACCTGCTAAACATTTACGAATAATCGTAGGAATAAGCTTTTCATCATGCTGTTTAGGCCCGTAGTTATTAGAACAATTGGTGATAACAGTATTCATACCATACGTCTCTTGATAAGCACGCACTATCATATCACTCGATGCTTTGGAAGCTGAATATGGTGAGTTTGGTGCATAGGGTGTCTCTTCTGTAAAAAGATCGGTCTCATTGAGTGTACCATAGACTTCATCTGTGGAGATATGATGAAACCTAGAGCTTTGGTAAGCTTCTTTATATTCAAAAGGTTTATTCATCCAGTAAGCTCTTGCAACATCAATAAGCGTAAAAGTACCATTGACATTGGTCTCTATAAATACACCTGGGTTTTTAATACTATTATCCACATGGCTTTCTGCTGCAAAATGAATAACACCTTGGATGTTATACTCTACAAATATAAACTCAACCAATTCACGGTTACAGATATCACCTTTGATAAATTTATATCGAAGATTAGTTTCACACTCTTTAAGATTTTCTAAATTACCTGCATAAGTGAGTAAATCTAAATTGATTAGAGTGTATTCTTTATATTTATCTAAAAAATAAGGTACAAAATTTGACCCTATAAAACCTGCTGTACCTGTGAGTAGTATGTTTTTTTTCATGCTATTATTTACTCTCTTTTATTTTTTCTAAACACTCAACTAAACTTTCTTTCCAGTAAGAAATAGATATATTGAATGTTTTTTTTATTTTTGCTTTATTAAGCAATGAATAATGTGGTCTTTCTGCTGGAGTCGGATATTCTTTGCTCTCTATAGGTTTGACATCACACTCTATATGACTGAGTTCAAATATAGCTTTGGCAAAATCATACCAAGAACATACACCTTCATTTGAATAGTTATAAATTTCTACATTTTTATTTGCTACTTGTGGGACAATCTCTAAAATAGCTTGTGCTAAATCTCTAGCATAAGTAGGTGTGCCTACTTGATCAAATATCACACCCAAAGAGTCTCTTTCTTTACCTAAGCGTAACATAGTCTTAACAAAGTTCGCACCATAGCTACTGTAAACCCAAGAAGTCCTAATAATGATAGAACTACTAGGGTTTATAGTTAGCATAGCATTCTCGCCATCAAGCTTTGTTTTTCCGTACACTCCATTAGGGTTAGTCGTATCACTTTCAATATATGGTCTATGATTTTTACCATCAAATACATAGTCTGTAGAAATATGAATGAGCTTTATACTTTTTTCTTTAGCAATTTGTGCCAAATATTTCACAGCTAAATGGTTTATTTTATCTGCATTTTCTACATCATCTTCTGCTTTATCTACAGCAGTATAAGCCGCACAATTTATAATAGTACTGATCTTGTTAAGACTAATAAATGTTTTGATCGCTGTTTCGTTTGAAATATCTAAGCTATTTCTATCTGTAAAAAAGAAGTTATAATCATAATGAGAGGAAAGTGCTTGTATTTCTGAACCCAATTGTCCATGGGATCCCGTGACTAAAACATTAAGCATAATAATTTATACCATATTCAAATAGATCATTGGTTTTCTGAAGTGTAGGCTGTATTTTATCTTTTTGTGAAAGCTTAAGTTCTAGCTGTGGAATCTTCCAATCAATAGCTAAATCCACATCATCAAAAGCAATACCTCTATCATTTTCAGGACTATAATAATTGTCTACCTTATACGCAAAAACAGTATCATCTTCGAGTACAACAAAACCATGTGCAAAACCACGAGGGACTAAAAGTTGTTTTTTATTTTTAGCACTTAGCTCTACTGCTACATGCTGACCAAAAGTAGGAGAGCCTTTTCTAATATCCACTGCCACATCCAAAACAGAGCCTTGTATCACTCTGACTAACTTGGTTTGTCCAGCAGGATGAAGCTGATAGTGGAGACCACGTAAAACACCTCGAGAACTTTTAGATTCGTTGTCTTGGCAAAAGTCTATTTTAAAGCCTAAAAATGCTTCAAGTTTGTCGGTTCTGAACGTTTCTACAAAATAACCACGTGCATCTCCATGTACTGTTGGTTCTATAATAACCACATCGGGAATATCTGTTCTAACAAAATTCATTATTAAACAGTTCCTTCTGCTGCACGACGTAAAAGATACTGACCATATTGGTTTTTTTTCAGTGGTTGAGCCAGTTCAATCAACGCCTCTTTACTGATATATCCCATCTCATACGCTATCTCTTCTATACACGCTACTTTAAGTCCTTGACGGTTTTCAATCGTTTGGATGAAGTTTGATGCTTCGAGTAAACTTTCGTGTGTACCTGTATCGAGCCATGCATACCCACGTCCCATAAGCTCAACTTTGAGTTCTTTAGATGCTAAGTACATTTGATTGACTGTCGTAATCTCAAGTTCACCACGATGAGAAGGCTTTACTTCTTTGGCTATTTGCACGACATTATTTGGATAAAAGTAAAGACCCACTACTGCATAATTGCTTGTCGGGTGTTCAGGTTTCTCTTCTATGCTTGTCACATTACCTTCTTTGTCAAAGGCAGCAACACCATAACGTTCTGGATCCTTAACATAGTAGCCAAATACCGTTGCTTTTTTATCTTCCGTAGCATTTTTAACCGCAGAAGAAAGCATCTCTGTAAGACCGTGACCATAGAAGATGTTATCACCAAGGACAAGACAAACATCATCAGTCCCTATAAATTCTTCACCCAAAATAAAGGCTTGTGCAAGTCCATCTGGTGAAGGCTGTACTTTGTAAGAAAATTTCATACCAATATCAGACCCATCACCAAGTAACTCTTCAAAACGAGGAAGATCTTGTGGGGTAGAGATAATCAGTATCTCTGTTATCCCTGAAAGCATCAAAACTGAAAGTGGATAATAAATCATAGGCTTATCATAAATAGGTGCAAGCTGCTTACTGATACCTTTGGTAATAGGGTAGAGCCGTGTGCCAGACCCCCCTGCTAATATAATGCCTTTCATCGCTTACTCCTTTATGCTTATTAAATTACGTTTATTATATCGCAGTAGCGTTAAAGTTGGATGTATATGAATACTTCAATAAAATCCAGAACCAATCACCTTATACACAATAGGTGCTTCAAATACATCATCTATACGCACACCCCCGATGATACCTACAGGATGTTTAGAATACGTGGAAGCTTCTATCAAGGCTTCTCCACCTACATTGGCTTCAGATTTGGTCTCAGTAGCCCGATAAGCACCTAAACCTATGTAATCCAACTCTAAAGTATTTGCTTCTATTATCTCTTCTTTATTATGTGTGGAAAGCCCTAAAATTTTCTTGCCTATCTTTTTGCGTATCATTTTGACGGCTTCTACTAAATCATCACTATAAGACCTGATATCTTCTTGTCCTATGTGTAGTCCATCTGCATAGGCTATAAGTTCTATGGCATCGTTAATGATGAGGATTCCATCATAATAGTGGCGAATAATTAAAAGATCTTCTTTTTTTTCATTGAGTGAGGCAGATTTATTACGGTATTGGAGTATGGAAATATTTGGGAAAGTGCTTAGGTGTTGTATATGCGATGAGAGAGAAACACCTTTTTGGACTAGTGTTTCTTTGTCTACAAGGGCATATATCAACGTCTTAAGCTTTTAGTTCTTCTTGTACTACTTCTGGAGCTTCTTCTGGAGCTTCTTCTAAAGATTTTTCAGATACAACTTCAGGTACTTCTTCTATCACAACTTTTTTATCTTTCTTAAACAATTTAAATAAACCAGTAAGCGTTTCACGCATCTCACGTCTGTCTACGATCATATCTATGAGTCCGTGCTCTAGTAAAAACTCTGAACGCTGAAAACCTTCAGGTAGATCAACCCCAACTGTTTGCTTGATAACCCTTTGACCTGCAAAGCCTATAAGTGCACCTGGTTCAGCCATGATAATATCACCCAACATTGCAAAAGATGCAGAAACACCACCCATAGTAGGATCCGTTAAGATAGAGATAAAGGGTAAGCCTTTATGATGCAGTCTGTTGAGTGCTGCTGATGTCTTAGACATTTGCAGTAAAGAGTAGGTACTTTCTTGCATACGCGCACCACCGGAAGCAGAGACAATGATGAAACCACACTCTTTTTCTATAGCTCTTGTGATACTACGAACAATCTTTTCACCTTCAACAGAACCAAGACTTCCTCCCATAAAAGAGAAATCAAATACGACTATCTCAATCTCATGACCACCAATAGTACAGGCACCACTCATCACAGAGGATGTTTTACCTGTTTTGGCTTTCGCTTCTTCTATACGTTTTTTATATGATTTTTTGTCTGTAAACTTAAGTGGATCTACTGGTGCTAAAGTATGGTCATATTCAACAAAAGAGTCTTCATCTACAATGCAAACAATACGTTTTTCTGCAGAAATACGAAAATGATGGTTACATTTAGGACAAACATTTTGTTTGGCTTCAACCTCTTTGTAATACATAAGAGAAGTACATTTTGGACATTTTATCCACTGATTTGGTGTTTCTTCTACTGTTTCTTCTTTTTTAAATATATTTCCAAACATTTTAACTCCCACCTTCTATAATAATTCTTTGATCAATTTTTCAATTTTATCTGCGATTATTTTATCTTTTGATACTATAACATAATCCTCTTCAACAATAACTTCAAGACCCTTACAAAGTGCTAAACCTGCAGCAAAATCATAAATCCGAAAGGTACCTGTATACAATACATAATTTACCGTATGTGCATAGGCTAGTGAAAGTGCTATAGCACCAGGTGCTCGAAATTTTAGTTTTTCTTGATCTAGCAGTGCAACAAGCTTAGGATTTGCATAGGCTTTTTCAAAGAGTCCTATCTCCGCATTTGCTGCAGTATGTGGTGTATGATAAATATTGGAAAAAAGTTTTCCTTGCTGTACACCCTTCGCCATAGTTGTAAAAAAAATGTCATGGTTACCAAGATTACAAACCATAGCTGCATCTAAAATACCCTCAGCATTTACCCGTGCCACAGAAGTACCATAAAAGGGGAAAAGTGATAAAGCATTAGAAGAACCATCTATAGGGTCTATGATGATTTTATCTGCACCAGTGCCAATAAGACCTGATTCTTCAGACTCTATATGACCAAATGAACCTAAATGCTTCACAAAAATAGCTTCTGCAAACAAATCAAGCTTTGAACTCACATCACCACCCGCACCTACTACCGTTTTTTCAAACCAAGAAGGATCAAAATTATCTTTAATAGCCGTTGCTATTTCTTCATTGGCTTTGATACAGGCTGTAATGAAAGGTGTCATATTTATTATTCGCCTTTTTTATCTGCAACGATAGTTGGCTTGATACCACGTGGTGCTACCATCCAAAACTTACGTATTTCTGTTCTAAATTTCTCCAATATATGCAATGCTCTCTTACTTCCAGTTTTAACCGCATAGTCTTTAAGGAGGGCTTTGAGTTCAAACATCTCAGTGTCCCATTCATCTGTATCAATACGAAGTGCCTCTACAAGTTCTGGGTTTACTTTTTCATAGAAGTTACCTTCCTCGTCATATACAAATGCTTTACCACCTGTCATACCTGCACCAAAGTTTACGCCAGTATTACCAAGTATCACTACCATTCCCCCTGTCATATATTCACAAGGGTGATCTCCTGTACCTTCGACTACAGTTGTAGCACCAGAGTTACGTACACCAAAACGCTCACCCACTTGTCCGTGTACATACAGTGTTCCACCCGTAGCACCATAAAGACACGTGTTTCCACCTAGGGCAAATTCGTGTCCAGCTTTACTTGAACTAATGACGATTTGACCGCCATGCATCCCTTTTCCTATATAGTCATTTCCTGCACCATCAATGTTGATGTGAATACCCTTAGACATAAAAGCACCCAATGACTGACCTGCTGTCCCTTTCATATTAAGCGTGATACTTCCATCGGGAAGACCTGCATTGCCATGAATAGCCGCTATTTCTCCAGAAATACGTGTGGCAAAACTTCTATTTAAGTTAGAAATCTCTTTATTGAGTACGATAGGTGTTGAGGGGTCTTTGATTGTTGGCATCAATTCTTTGATAAGTTCTTTTTCATACTCATTTTGATCATAGGGTTCGTTAAATGGCACTTGACAGGTATTGACACCGTCTAGTTTATAAAGAAGTTCAGCAAAGTTAAATTTCCTTGCAAAGTCATCATCTATCACATCAAGCAAGTGATTTTTTCCGACGATTTCCTCAAGAGATTTGTACCCAAGTTCTGCGAGTATTTCTCTCACTTCTCCTGCCATAAGCGTAAAGTAATTGATCACTTTTTGTACATTACCTGTAAATTTCTTACGTAAATGTGGATCTTGTGTAGCCACACCTACAGCACAAGTGTTAAGGTGACATACCCTAAGCATCACACACCCTACGATGACCAATGCACCCGTACCAAAAGCATACTGTTCAGCACCAAGGATGGCTGCTTTTACCACATCCAGTCCAGTTTTAAGTCCACCGTCTGTCTCAAGTGTAACTTGACCTCTAAGATTATTGGCTTTGAGTGCATTATGTGCTTCTATGAGTCCAAGCTCCCAAGGATTCCCTGCAAAACGTATAGACCCTATAGGTGCTGCACCCGTACCACCATCAGACCCTGAGATAATAATCTTGTCTGCATAGGCTTTTGCCACACCTGCAGCGATAGTCCCAACGCCCGCCGTAGACACAAGTTTTACTGCCACTTTTGCATGCGGATTGATCTGCTTCAAATCATAAATAAGCTGTGCCAAATCTTCGATAGAATAAATATCGTGATGTGGTGGAGGAGAGATAAGTGTCACTCCTGGTTTTGTAAATCTAAGTGATGCAATAAGCGGAGAAACTTTAGACCCTGGAAGCTGTCCACCTTCACCTGGTTTAGCTCCTTGTGCGACTTTGATTTGCAGTTCTTTTGCCGAACGTAAATACTCTGGTGTCACACCAAAACGTCCAGAAGCCACTTGTTTGATGGCAGAATTTTTCTGCGTTCCATAACGTTCAGGGTTTTCACCACCCTCACCTGAATTTGACTTACCACCGATGGTATTCATAGCCACTGCCAAGGTCTCATGCGCTTCTTGAGAGATAGACCCCATAGACATAGCCGCCGTTGAGAAACGTTTAAAGATTTCAGAAAGTGGCTCAACCTCATCAATGCTGATAGATTTTCTATCACTCTTTGAGTTCATAAAAATCACGAATGAATTTCTTATCTCTATGGTTGACCAATTTTTGTACGTGGGCATAGTCTTCTTTACTTCCTGTCTCAGCACATTTTTGAATAGCCAAGATAGTAGGACGGGAAAAGTCATGGAACTCTTCACCTTTTTTATATTTGTAGTATCCACCTTTATACAGTGCATTTTTCTGACCATCAAAATCAGAAGTAAACGCACGTTTATGATTTGCAGCAAGACGTGCGTCTATATCTTCATATCCTAGACCATTAAGCAGTCCATACGTTCCGTCAAAACACTCTTCAACAATATCAGAACTTAACCCGATCACATCAAAGAGTCGTGAGTTACGGTAAGAGGAGATCGTAGAGATACCCATTTTAGACATAATTTTCATCAGTCCAGCACCCATCGCACGTCTAAATCTTTTAAGCGTCGCTTTGATCTCATCAGAACCTTCTTCTAACTCCTCTACTGTATAGTAAAGCAAGTAAGGGAAGATGGCGACTGCACCAAATGAAAGCATCGTTGCAGCAGAATGTGGATCAAAGACTTCACCCGTTACTACCACAATACTCGTAAGGCTTCTAAGTTCAGCTACAAGTAGCTCTTGACTTAAACGACCTACAACCATAAGCATCGGGATGACTTTATTGTCTGCATCCAGTTCTCTATCGTCTAAGATGATGGTTCTTATACCATGGTCTCTTACCTCAACAATGATTTTTGCTACAAGTACATCTAAACTCTTTTTGAGGTCTGATTTGTATGTAGTAGCATAAGATCCCACTTTATAGCTAGGGTCATATTTCTCAGACCCTTGGGTACCAAACTCTTGTAAAATACAGAATTTTTCAGCAGACATCACAGGAAGTACTGTTTTCAGTCTTTTGGCATGTTCTGGTCCATCAGAAAGGATATTTTGTCTTTCTCCAAAACCTGTATTGAGACTCATCACTGTCTTTTCACGGATAGGGTCTATCGGTGGGTTTGTAACTTGTGCAAACTTTTGTTTAAAGAAGTCTGTAAAGTTTCTCTGCTCATTAGAAAATGCAGCAATAGGCGTATCATCACCCATCGCACCCGTTGTCTCTTTTCCTTCAGCAATCATAGGCTTAATGATTTCTCTCATCACTTCAAGGGTAAAGTTAAAGTAACGTTGTCTTTCTTCCATGTTTCCATACTGAATAGAAGTTTTTTTAACTTCTGCTGTAGGTACATGTTCTTGAAGATAAGACATATTTTCACATAACCATTTGTCGTAAGGATGGGCAGCTTTGAGGTAGTCATCTATATCCGTAGACTTAAGTACTTTACCATGCTTAAGGTCTATCCCCATCATCTCACCAGACTGAAGTCTTCCACGCTCTACGATGTCTTCTTCAGGTATTTGAAGTACACCATACTCAGAGGAGATCAGTAATCTGTTGTCTGTTGTCCGAATGTATTTGGAAGGTCTAAGTCCATTTCTATCTATCACACAACCAATGTAACGACCATCTGTCATACTCACTGCTGCTGGTCCATCCCATGGCTCAAAACAAGTACTTGCATACTCATAAAATGCCCGTAAATCAGAGTCCATATGTGGTGCATTATGCCAAGGTGCTGGTATGAGTGAACGTGCAGCCTTGAAAAAGTCTACACCATTGACACGTAAAAACTCCATAAAGTTATCTAGGCTTGCGGAGTCTGACATATCTTTTTGTATGACATCTTTTAGTCTGTTCATCTCTTCATCTGTAAACACATCAGATTTTGCACTTGCCATTTTGGCAACCACATTAAAACGGTTTGCAGTCACTGAGTTTATCTCACCATTATGGGCGATCATCCTAAATGGCTGTGCAAGTTTCCACTCTGGCAGTGTATTGGTAGAAAAACGTTGGTGAAAAAGACAAAATGAGATTTCAAAATCTGGATTGCCTAAATCTTTATAAAACTCTTTAATGTGCGTAGGCATCACTAGCCCTTTGTACGACACCACTGAAGTTGAAAATGATGGGATGTAAAAAGTCTTATCGTGCATTAATTCAGATTCTATCTCTTTACGGGAAAGGTATACAAGTGCTTCAAAACGATTGGCTGCCACGGCGCCTTTAGGTGCTACAAACACTTGCTTAATCGTTGGGAGAGATGCAAGTGCCTGCTCTCCTAGTGCATTTGTATCTATAGGTACAGTACGCGTATAAAGTATCTTTAAGTCATTGTTCTCACATACTTTATTAATCACATCAAAATCACTGTCGTTGTTAGAAAACACCATCGCTACAGCATAAATCTCTGGTAACTCTATGCCTTGTGCTTTTGCATCTTTATCAAAAAATGATTTAGGTAAAGAAAGAAGCAACCCCGCACCATCCCCCGTTTTACCATCTGCTGCTACTGCACCTCTGTGCATCATACGTGACAGTGCCGTTACGGCATCTTCTAAGTTTTTATGTGAAGGTGTATTGTCTATAGAAGCCAAAAGCCCAAATCCACAATTGTCCTTAAATGAAGTAAATAAATCTTGCATATTTCAACCTTATATAGTGTTCTAAAATGGTCTGGATTATAGCCAAATAGGTGTTAAGTTTTCTTTAAGTCAAGTATGTTTACGTGGAGCGTGTATAGATGTTTAATATGCTTTTGACTATAATTCATAAAAGCAAAAGGAGTTTTTATCAAAGGGTTCATACTATCCGTCAGAAAAGCAAAAGATGAAGACTCTATAGCCACTGTTTTGACTGCAACAGAAGTACGAACTTATTACCGTTTTTTTGGAGCAAGACACTCTATACTTCAATTAGGAAATTTAGTAGATTTTGAAGTCGAAGGGGAAGATGGTCGTTTTATGCCAAGGCTTCGTTCTCTTTCTCATATGGGTTTTCCATGGCTCTTTGATAAAAACAAACTTCTCATGTGGCACAACTTCATCAAAAAGTTTGAACCACATCTACGTGATGCTGAAGATCTTAACTCTTTTTACTTTGACTTACTCTTACTCGCTGCGAAAAAATGGGACAAACAAAACCCCAAACGTATCATCTGTGAAAGTTACATCACCTTACTTGAGTATGAAGGTCGTCTTTACCCCGAAGAAAACTGTTTCATCTGTGAAAGGCGTATAGAAGATGATATAGCACTAATGCAAGCTTTTAAACCTGTACATCCTGTATGTATCTATAGCCCTGCCCTACCTACAAAAAAAATACTAGATTTTTTTGTAACTAAAAAAACCGTATTTTTGGAAGACCATGAAGTGGGCTATCTTTTTGAAGTAGTCATGAAGGGATTCTAGGCTTATGCTATAATTGATTTAAAATTCAAAAGAGCAGACAATTACAACATACGTGGAGAGTATTAGGATGAAAAATATTAAATTTATGGATTTTTGTGCTGGAATTGGTGGAGGTAGAATTGGACTTGAAAATGTAGGTATGTCATGTATTGGGTTTAGTGAAATTGACAAAGATGCAGAGATAACATATAAACACTTTTTTGGTCAAAATGAACAAAACTATGGGGATTTAATGAAAATTAATCCTGATGACTTACCAGACTTTGATTTTATGGTTGGTGGTTTTCCATGTCAAACATTTTCAATTATTGGCACTAGATGTGGACTAGAAGATAAAAATAGAGGACAAGTTATTTATGGTTTAGTTAAAATACTTAAAGCTAAAAATGTAAAATATTTTATTTTAGAAAATGTAAAAGGTTTAATGAATCATGATAAACAATACCTTAGCCAAAAACCCCACTAACCCACCCTCTCAGTAGAGTGAATAGCCCCTAAATTCGCAATCTTAAGCGATACCTTCTGAATTAAATACTCGTTAGCTAAATTCGGAAGTAATTTAAATACCTCTTTGACGTATTTAAGCCCATGGTAGTGGGCTTTAAGGTCAAGAATACTCATCTCTTTCATAGTAGAGTTTTGACGTAATCCATGAGAAAAGTTGACCATAAAAGTAGAGATTTGCCCAATTATGGATAGGTGTTTTTTAATATTCATAAAATCACTCCATTCCCCAATATTGTTTGGCATCTCGGAAGACAAATTCAATCTGAAAACGAAGTGAATAGTAATCAATAATCTTTTCATAGTCTCAATGTCAAATCTGTAGAGAAGAGATTTACATGAGCAATTTTACCTGTGCTTAGATTTATCTTTTGAATAATTACAACATTGAGCCTATCTGCAAACTTACGATGTAGCATTTCCATTTGATAAATTCTTGTTTGGATATTCTTATCTTCGTCTATGGTATCTGATTTTAGATAGGGTTCTGGAAGATTATCATAGTCAATAGCATCTCCATATTTCCTAGGAGATCCTCTTCCTGCATACTCTCCACTATAAGGAAATAGCAGTGCAGAGTTTTTGAAGTTTAGAAATGATATGTAATCCACATTGCCTCACCATTTGTACAGCAGGATTATTTCCAAATGCTCCATCAAAGACAAAATAAACAATATCAATATGCTTGTCAATCCGTTTAAGTGCCTTATTTACGGACTCCTGGACAAATTTAAGATAGGGAGAAAGTTCAATATCTTTTTATCTTGATTCCCACTGCCTACAGGTCTTCCAACTTTACCATGCTTCTTTTTCTTACTCTTCTTTACACTTTTGTCTTTGATACAACCTTCTTTTTTCTCTCGAACTATTTGTTGTGTACTTAGTGGATAAGCTTTTCTTGTTTCTACACTTATCAAGGAAAGATTGAGAAATGCCAAACTTTGTATCACTTGGTTTTGGATAGAAGAATAAAACCTATCTATCCCATAAGTATGCTTCCCACTTTTGCTTACTACTACTTCATCTCCACCCAAAAGATAGACTGAACCCTTTTTTGTTAAATGCGTTTTGATAAACATCCAATTGATTTCTTCCCAATTTATCTTTGAATGAAAGAAGCGTGTGATAGTTCGATAACTCCCTCCTTTTTCACTCCATCTACTTAATCCTAACATAGTAATCCGTCCTCGCATTGAGAGCAAGGCTTGGATGATTATTTGTAGTTGTTTATGCTTGTTTTTTGCAATTATAGGTGCGATACATCTTAAGAGTGTTATAATTTCTGTCATGGGATAACTTTATGTTTTTTTGGTTTAAAATTATAGTAGTTGTCTCATGGCTTTGGCTTATATTTTGTTTTTGTTTTTGGCTAAGGTGTTGGATAAAGGTAATACATTAAAAACTGTTTTAGAATTATTAGATAATGCAGGGTATAAGGTATTTCATAAAAATTTAAATAGCCTAAATTTTGGTGTACCTCAAATGAGAGAGAGAATCTATTTTGTTGGAATACGAAAAGATTTAATTAATGATGATTTTAAATATGAATTTCCAAAAGAGTATAGCGGAGATAATAAGTATTTAGAAGATTGTTTAATTGATGATGAAGAATTAACTTTTGATGATAGATTATCTTCATATCAAACATTTTTAAAATATTTAAAAAATAAATATAATAAAGATAAATACACTATAGATGAGCTTTTATCAAAAGATTATACAGTGATAGATACACGACAATCTGATTTAAGAATTTATCATGAAAAGACTCCTACATTAAGAAGAGGACGACATGGAATACTCTATGTTAAAAATGGTAAATTTAAAAAATTATCAGGATATCAAGCTTTATTATTACAAAACTTTCCAAAAAAATATGCCAATAAAGTAAAAGGTAAAATATCAAATTCTAAACTTTTGCAACAGTCAGGTAATGCAATGACATCAACCGTAATTGAAGAGATTAGTAGAAATTTAATGAAATCAGTAGGAGCAATATAATGACAGAAATTAGTAATTTTAAGATTAAAAGATACAGATACTATTGATTGGGCATTAGAGCCAATTAATAAAGTATTGAATCACTTTGGAATAAGAAATTGATGTTTGGAGAATAATATGAAGCAACTAGAACTAATAGAGAGAATATCCAATGGCGAAGATAGCTATACACAATTTAAACAAGAAATAATATCCTCAAAAGATTTAGCAAAAGAGTTTGTTGCTTTTTCTAATGCCGATGGTGGGATTTTGATTTTTGGTGTAGATGATGATGAGAATATTCTAGGTATAGAAAAACAAGAGATAGAAAAACTTGGACAATTAGTGGGTAATGTAGGGCAAGAAAATGTAAAACCACCTATTCATCCACTCACTCAAAATATGACTATTGACGATAAAAGAGTAGTTGTGGTAACTATAGAGAGTGGATTTGCCAAACCATATAAAACAAGCAGTGGTATATATTATACTAAAAGTGGAGCAGATAAAAAGATAATGTCTGACGAAGAGCTAAAAAGACTATTTTCTGAACCAAAAAGACTTTATGCAGATGAAGAGATATTACCTAAAACAGATATTACAGATATAAATAGTGAAATGTTTATGCAGTTTTTGAAAAAAGATAATGAGGAAATATATAAATCTTTAAAATTGAAAAAATTATCTCTAAGTCAAGTGTTAGAAAATAGAGAATTATTTAAAAATAATCACCTAACACTAGCAGGAAATTTAATCTTTGGATTAGAACCACAAAGGTTCTCCCCACTTTTTTATATTGATTGTTGTTATTTTGATGGTTTAGATGTTTCTGTTACTCAATATATTTCTCAAAAAACTCTAAAAGGTACTTTTTCTTTTATGACAGATAATGCAGTAAGCTTTGTAACAAGTCAACTAAGAAATTATCAAATACAAAAAGAGTTTAACTCAAATGGAAAACTTGAAATTAGTGAAGTGGTATTGACCGAGTTAGTAGTAAATGCCTTAATTCACAGAGACTATTATATAAACTCCTCTATAAAGGTGTTTATTTTTCATAATCGTGTTGAGATTATTAGTCCAGGAAAGCTAACAAATTCTTTAACTATAGATAAAATAAAAAGTGGTATATCTATACCAAGAAATCCAATTTTATCATCAATCGCTAAAAATGTACTTCCTTTTACAGGATATGGAAGTGGTATTAGAAGAATTTTAGAGATAGACTCAGATGTAGAGTTTATAAATGACAAAGATTTAGAACAATTTAAATGTATTATACCAAGAAGTACTATAGATGAAATTTAACGAAATATAAAGGAAAAAAATGTACAAACTACTACTACCCGTATTACTTACTATTACACTCAACGCAGGAGAACCCATGAAAAATTTTTATAATTTTAGCGCCAAGGACATTAAGGGAGAAGAGGTCTCTATGTCCCACTACAAAGGCAAGGTAGTCCTCATCGTCAATGTAGCCAGTAAATGTGGTTTTACCCCTCAGTATAAAGGTTTGGAAAAACTTTATCAAGACTATAAAAGTCAAGGGTTAGAAGTATTGGGATTCCCTTGTAATCAGTTTAAAAAACAAGAACCAGGCACATCCCAAGAGATACAAAACTTCTGTAAAGTAAACTTTGGTGTTACCTTCCCACTTTTTGAGAAGATAGATGTCAATGGAGACCACACCCATCCACTTTATGCCTATCTTAAAAAGAAAGCACCTGGTTTTCTAGGAACAGAAGGGATCAAATGGAACTTTACCAAGTTCCTTGTAGACAAACAAGGAACGGTAGTTGAACGTTATGGCTCATCAACAGAACCTTTAGAGATAGCTAAAGACATAGAAAAGCTTTTAAAAGCACTCTAATACGCAATAGATCCAAATAATGACATGTTCTACTATGATATACAAAAGTCACCTATAAAACTATTATGGTAAAATTCCGTCATAAAGGAATTAGCTTGTTTAACATTCAAAACTACTCAAAACAAAACATCAAAAATGATGTCCTCTCAGGTGCATTAGTTGCCGTTGCACTTGTGCCTGAAGCAATAGCATTTTCATTTATCGCAGGTGTCTCCCCCGTGGTTGGACTCTATGGTGCATTTATCATTGGACTTATCACTGCACTTCTTGGTGGTAAACCAGGGATGATCTCTGGAGCTACGGGGTCAGTGGCTGTGGTATTTGTAGGACTTGGTCTTTCGGTTAAAGGCATGTATCCAGATTTAGATGCCCAAGCATTGTCTATGATGGTCTTACATTACATCTTACTCACCTCCATCATTGCAGGACTTATACAAACAGCCATCGGACTGATGAAGATGGGTAAATTTATACGTTTAGTGCCACAACCTGCCCTTTTTGGATTTGTCAATGGACTAGCCATTGTCATTGCTTTGGCTCAACTCACTTTCTTGACACCCAAAAATGTAGCTCAGTATAGTTCATGGGTAGACATCGTAAATGCCAGCTTTACGGAGAACTACATGATGTATGTCATCATCATTATCACGATGGCAACCATGCAGTTTTTACCTAAACTATCTAAGGCAGTGCCTGCGGGGCTTGTAGCCATCGTAGTCATAACACTCGTAGTCTATTTTGGTGAAGTAGCAACCAAAACTGTTGGAGATTTAGCAGACCTTTCAAATGTCTCTATGCCTTCTTTTGTGATGCCTTATGCTTCACTTTTCACATGGGAAGCGATGCTTATCATCTTACCTGTTGCACTCATCGTCGCACTGGTAGGACTCATAGAATCACTCCTCACACTTTCTGTACTAGATGAAATGGGTGGAGAACGTGGATCGGGGAACAAAGAGTGTATCGCTCTTGGTGTTGGAAATACAACTTCAGGACTCTTCGGTGGTATGGCAGGATGTGCGATGATAGGTCAATCCGTCATTAACTTTACCTCTGGTGGTCTTGGGCGTTTATCTTCTTTGACTGCTGCGGTACTACTCATCATCCTTGTCGTAAGTTTTTCTGGTGTCATCGCTGCTATACCTGTGGCTGTTTTAGTAGGTATTATGTTTATGGTTAGTATCGGTACCTTTGAATTTTCTTCTGTCAAACGTTTAAAACATATGCCTAAATCTGATGCTTTTGTGCTTATCGTCGTGACCATCATAACCGTCTTGGAAGATCTAGCTGTAGCGGTCATCGCAGGTATCATCATCTCTGCACTTGTTTTTGCTTGGGAACATGCCAAAATCATAGCACGCACAAAAGAAGAAAATGGCAAAAAAGTGTATGAACTTGATGGACCACTGTTTTTTGGTTCTGTGACATCATTTAACGAACAGTTCGATATAGAAAATGATCCTTCAGAAGTAGTAATTGATTTTAAAAATGCAAGAGTTATGGACTCTTCTGGTGCAGAAGCTATCGACAGCATTACTGAAAAGTATAAAAATGAAGGAAAAAAGCTCACACTTCGTCACCTCTCCAAAGATTGTAAAAAAGCCTTACATTCAGCAGGACCTTTCTGTACCTATGAAGAAGATGATCCGACGTATAAAGTAGCAACAAACGTATAGTTTATTTAATGAGAGTGTTCTCTTCATCAAAAGTAAGGTAACGCCACTTACCACTTTCTATGTTGAGTTTAAAACTGCCAATACGTATTCGGGTTAAGCTTAGAACCTTTAAGGGTGTTCCGAATTTTGGGTCTTTCATGGCTCCAAAAAGTCGGCGTATATGCCGATTTTTGCCTTCATTTAGTTCTACCCTTAGTTTTGTTTTTGCTCCACCCATCCCTATCTTCTCCACATTAAGTGCTTTGAGTAAACCGTGTGGACTTTCTACACCAGACATAGCCCTTGAAACATGCTCCTCAGTGACATGACCCCTAACCCAGATTTCATAGATTTTAATACAATTCCCTGGTCTTGTCAATGCATCGCCTATTTTGCCATGGGTTGTAAACAATAATAAGCCCTTAGACTCTAAATCAAGGCGACCTATGGGCATCCATCCATCATCAAAAGCCCAATCAGGTAAAAGGTTATATACTGTTTTTCGTCCACGTTCATCAGACCTTGTGACTACGTATCCCTTAGGTTTATTGAGAACTAACAGTTTTTTTGAATCATTTATCATTTAACTCCTGAAACTATAGTATTTTAGACATTTTAGCAAAATTATAAATAATGTTATACTCTTTTATCCATAATTTGCCCATGATTATCTTACTAGGATTTAGTTTTCTACACACAAAAGACATCATCCCATCGCTACACTTACCGTATCTAGTCTCGTTAAAAAGTTAATTTTAGACTATTTGGTTAAAATCGCGGTATTAAAGACTAAAGGATTACCGTGGAAGTCACTGTAGAAAAATTAGATGATATTAACCTCATTATTAGTGGTACGATTGATAGTAAAATGATAGAAGACAAGTTTGCAAGCCTTAAAGAAAAATCGGCAAAAAAAGTCAGATGAAGAGATAAGTGATGAAACACTCCAGCAAAATGCTGAAAGTGAAGTACTCACAGAATTTATAGAAGCAGGACTCAAAAAAGTCGATATAGACGTAGAAGAAATCTTAGGACAACCAGGATTTAGAAAGTATGAGAAAAGAGACAATGGTCTTTTTCTTGAAATCTCTATCTCAACCAATCCTGAGATAGATACAAACGTGGATTATGCTGATATAGTACCCACCTTTTCTGCACCCCAAGCACCTGATCAAGAAATAGAAGCTAAACTTACCGAAATGGCTCTACAACATGGCACCTTTGAATCTATAGAAAAAGCAAGAGCAGTACAAGATGGCGATGTAGCAGTCATAGACTTTGAAGGGTTTATAGACGGTGTAGTTTTTGAAGGTGGTTCTGCCCAAAAGTTTAACCTTAAAATCGGTTCTGATGCATTTATCCCTGGGTTTGAAGAACAGGTTGTAGGGATGGAGTATGGCGAAGAAAAGACGATTAGCGTTACTTTCCCTACAGATTACTCATCCGCAGACTTAGCAGGAAAAGAATCTGAGTTTAAAGTCAAACTACATGAAGTGCAAGAACAAAAAGCCAGAGAGACAGATGATGCTTTTGCACAACACGTACTCAATGATAAAAAAGCGACCTTAGCGTCACTGAAAGAGAAGCTCTCAGAGCAGATCACCTCACAAGCACTTTCACAGTTTTATAATGATGAATTAAAACCTTTGCTCAAACAAGGTCTTCTCACAAAATTTAATTTTACGCTCCCTTCTAATGTTGTGGAACAAGAGATAGATGCCAAAGTCACGGAGCATATACAAGCCATGGAAAAAGAAGTGCGTACTGCTTTCTTGGAAGATAGCGATAAGTTTCATGCCCTAAGAAATAGCCTACGAGAAGAAGCATCTAACTCTATTAAAGTAGCACTTATTGTGGATGCTTTGGCGAAAAAAGAAGGTTTAGTAGTAGATGAACAAGAGATATTGGCTGCACTGTATTATCAAGCTATGATGTCGGGACAAGATGCACAAGAATTGGTTACCTATTATAAGGAAAACAACTTAATGACTTCAGCTAAGATGGGACTCACAGAAGATAAACTTTTCGGGAAAATGCTCGGTTTGGATAAAAAATAATGAAAATTACTGTAGAAAAAACAGACGATATAAATATCATCTTAAGTGGTACTGTTGACAATAGTGCCGTAGCAAAGAATGTTGCTACACTAAGAGCAGAAGCAGAAGAAGCGTTAAGAAAAGATACTACGTTAGAGGCTCAAGTCCTTGAAGATAAATTAAATCAAATAGATGATGCCTCATTTGGGCAAGAAGCAGAAGGTCAGGTACTTCAAGCATTTGTAGATGCTGGGATGGATGAAGCGAAGGTGTCTTTAGAGGAACTCTTAGGACAGCCTAATTTTAAAACCTATGAAAGACGAGACGATGAGATCTACCTAGAAGTAGAGATAGCTACCCATCCAAAGATAGACACAACTGTAGAATACATGGATATAGTACCAAGCTACACAGCTCCTATCATAGACCCAAAAGACATAGATGAAAAACTTGAAATAATGGCTATAAAAAAAGCACCTTATACAACCATCACAAGTCCAAGAGCTGCTCAAAATGGGGATCTCGTTAACCTAAACTTTGAAGGATTTCTCAAGGGTAAACCCTTAAATTCTGCAAATGAAACAGAGTATAAACTCAAACTAGGTTCTAACTCCTTCCTCCCTGGTTTTGAAGAAGGTGTTGTGGGTATGATGACGGATGAAGAAAAAATGATTAACATATCTTTCCCTAAAGACTACAAGACCAAAGAGTTGGCAGGAGAAGTGACTGAATTTAAAGTAAAACTTCTTGAAATTCGAGAACAAATTCCTATGGAACTGAACGATGCTTTAGCCCAAAGAATTTTTGACAATGAAAAAGCAACCCTTGATCTTTTAAAACTAAAAATGACAGAAAAAATCACAGCTCAAGCATTTTCAAATATATACAACGAAACACTCAAACCAGCGATTATCAAAGGTTTGCTCTCAAAGTTTGACTTCACTCTGCCAAACAATGTAGTAGAACAAGAGATAGATGCCAAGATCAATCTACAAGCACAGCGAATGAGTAAAGAGGAGCATGACCTTTACAAGAAAGATAAAACAAAATTTAATGCTTTGAGAGACGAAGTAAGAGAGGAATCAAGAGATTCTATAAAAGCAGCACTTATAGTGGATGCTTTAGCGAAAAAAGAAGGTATAGAAGTAGATGATGAAGAGGTACTTTCAGCACTCTCCATGCAAGCTATGATGACAGGTCAAGACGCAGAAGAACTCGTAGATTATTACAAAACAAACAACTTAATGACTTCTGCAAAAGTAGGACTCATAGAAGACAAACTCTTTAAACAAATGCTTGGGATTGAACTCATTTAATCTAAAATTCATGCTTTTTTTATATTGAAATACCTAGAATAGGGATTTCAATATATGGAGGTCATATTAATAGGCTGACTTCGCCACAAACCTAAGCCAAAAATACCCAAAAAGCCCTGCAAATAGTGAAGCAGCTAAAATGCCTACTTTGGCTTGAAAGATAAGATCGGGACTACCTACAAATGCCAAATCTGCTACAAAGATAGACATCGTAAAACCAATTCCACCTAAAAATGCCACACCAAAGATTTGGTTCATATTACTTCCATGTGGAAGTGAGGCTACTTTTAATTTTATAGCCAACCACGCCACACCAAAGATACCCAATACTTTACCTAATATGAGTCCAAAGATGATGCCCATAGATACAGGTGTCATAATAGTTGTACCGATAGAACTAAAGTCTATGGCTATACCTGCATTTGCCAATGCAAAAAGAGGTATGACTATGAGTGCTACGGGTAAATGCAAGTCGCTTTCTAGTCTGGATGCAGGTGTGCCTATGTCGTCTATATTAGATTGCAGTTTTAGGAGTATGGCTTTTTGTTTTTCACTCATACCCTCTTTCTCATCTATAGGCTCTTTGTCAAACTCGTCGAGTAAGATTTTGGCATCTTGTCGAAAGTCTCCTGGTACGCGTTTGGGCTTTGAAGGTATGGCTAAAGCTGCAATGACACCTGCTATAGTGGCATGCACACCAGACTCAAGCATAAAGAACCACATAAAAAGACCTACTATGAAGTAAGGTAAAATCATATGAATACCAAAACGGTTAAATGCAACCATAATCAAAAATGATGCCCCTGCCAAAGCCAATGGAAGCATGTGTATCTGTTCTGTGTAAAAAAGTGCTATGACCATCACTGCCCCCAAGTCATCAACAATAGCAAGTGCAACAAGAAAAGTAACCAATGAGTGAGGTACTCTTTTACCCAAAAGTACCAAAGCAGAAATAGCAAAAGCGATGTCTGTAGCCATAGGTATACCCCATCCGACTGCACCTGGGGAACCTGCATTAATACTAAGAAATATCAAGGCAGGAATCAACATACCCCCAATAGCAGCGAGTATAGGCAACATCGCTACTTTGATATTTGAAAGTTCTCCTACCAGTATCTCTCTTTTTATCTCTAAACCGATAATAAAGAAAAAGATAGCCATCAAACCATCATTAATCCAATGGTGAATGGTATGTGAAAGCTGCCATGAGCCTACATCTAAATTTATTTTGGTATGAAAAAAATGTGCATAGTCTGCCGTCAATGGAGAGTTGGCAAGTATCAGTGCAAGTACTGTCATAAACATCAAGATGATACCTGTGGTTGTTTGTGCATGCAAAAAATGTTCAAATGGAGTAGAAACTTTTCTAAAAGCTCTCTCCCATGGGGCGTATAATTTCATCTGTCTCTCTTTTTAATTTTTTGATATTATACAAAAGTAGTGTTAATAAAAGCTCTATGATTAGAAGTATCAAGATTATTGTAATTAAAACCTAATCCTCATCCAAAGCAATAAATTCCGCTGTTTTCTCTGCAAACCATGCCTGCATTGTATTTGGGTCTCGCATAATTGCTTTCATTATATTTATGGCTTTAATATGTGCTTCATCTTGCTGTTCTATCATCTCCAAACCATGTGCCATACTTATCTCTGCCATTTGTCCAAAAGTTTCTGCTTGTAGTTTTATATCACAAGCACCTCCTAGTTGTTTGCATGTCATTGTCTTCATCATATTTCCTCCTATTTTTTTGTAAAAGTATAGCTAAATAATCCTATCACCCAATATTCACACTAGAAACAACATACACGCCCGTATATCATCATAACTCATATCTCCATTTAGTGATTCAAATACAGGCTTCAAACGTAACTTTCCATCATCAGAAAAGTTCTCTTTTATGTTTTTGGTTTTTAGCTTTAAGACTGCATCATCTACAAGTTTAAAGAGTTCACCTTTAGGCTTATATTTATCAATATTAAGCTCAGGGTTCTCTTCTTTTATCTTAAAGAGGTGCTGCACGATGGTACTTTTACTCATCCCTCTGTTTGTAGCCAATTTTATGAGTGTGTCTGACTTCTCTATGAGATTTTTCGTCTTGATGTGCGTAGGTGTGACATACGAAGAGTGTGAGGGTTTACCCTCTTTGATGTTGCGTATCTCTTCGTCTATCTTCTCTTTGGTTACGATACCACCAAGACTTGAGATATGACGCTCAAATATCTCGTTCAAACGCTCTTTTGAAACCTCTTCTATACTTGTAGAAGATTTGACTGATGCTATCTTGATGCGTGCATCCACATGCAAGATGAGAGGGTCTACACGTAAAGCCATAGTGTTTAAACCCATAAGCCTTAAGCCTTCTATGTTTTTTATACGTGAAAGTGCCACATATCCCTGCCCTGTCTCAAAAGTTTTGGAGAGGTCGATCTCTGCTGCATCCAAGGTCATACCTTGTGACTTATGTATGGTGATAGCCCATGCTAGACGTAAAGGTACTTGCGTAACAGTCGCGGTGACCTTGCCACTGTCATTTTCAAGTGACCAGTCTTCTAAGTCTAGCTTTATTTTCCTGCCGTCTGTGGTGATGACTATGGGCATTTTGTCTATGGGGCTAAAACTTTGTACCGTTCCTGTAGTTCCATTTACATAGCCCTCTTCAGGATTGTTTTTGATGAAGATGACTACTGCACCCTTTTTGAGTGCCAAGGTTTCTAAAACCAAAGAAGATTTAAAGATCTTCTCTATATTTTTTTCACTTCCTTTATGCTCACAGACAAAGAGTTTTGGCTCACCTGCTAGCTTATCTAACTCCTCTTTATTGATGCGATCTACATCTACGTTATGTGTGTAAAGTTTGGTAGGTGTGGCGATGCTGAGTTCTTTTTCATGTCTGCTTTCGAGTAACTCTTGTGATCTTGCCGATATGTTACCTACACGTATATCATCAAGTATACCTATGAGTCTTTCATCATCTTGTCTAAACTTATCTTGCAGGTAACAGGTCTGTAAGTCTAGCGATTTCCATACAGGTGCCGCCATGCAAATCGTTTGTCCTTAGGTACTTTGGAGACGGGAGGTAGCTGAAAGAAATCACCAGAGATGACTACCTGAACCCCACCAAAAGGGGCATCTGTACCTTTAAACCCACGCAGTATCAGATCCATAGACGAAAAGATTTCTGGCGAAATCATAGAAACTTCATCAATGATGAGAAGTTTGAGTTTTGAAAAACGAGATTTCAAGTATTTTTTATCTAAGAGAAAATCTACATACCCCTCATCTATGCTGTCACGTATACCCAAAGAAAAAAAAGAATGTATAGTCTGCCCACCTAAATGTGAAGCCGCTATACCCGTAGGTGCCACGATAGTAGGATACACCCTACGCTCTTTTAAGTACTGTGTATAGAGGTTAAGTAAATACGTCTTACCCGTACCTGCTGATCCTGTTATAAATACATTTTTGCCTGATTTTAATATGTCTAGTGCTGTCTTTTGTTTCATTTAGAATCATCATCTTGTAGCACTATTATATCTACAATTTCATCTTGATTTATGACTATTTCGTTATCATCCATAAATCCAAGTTGTGCTATTTGATGTATTTTAGTAGATTCAAAATGCTCTTTTTCAAGTTCAAGTTCTCTTAAAGCCACTTGTAGTTCAACGATACTTTGTCTTTGGGGTTCTAATTTTTCCAAAAGATTAAGCCGTTCCAACTCCTCCTTTAGAAGTATCATTTCAAGCTCTTCTATCTCATCTAATAAAGTTCTAAGCCCTTGCTCTTTATGCTTTAGAAGCTTAGTATACTCAATAGCATTTACCATTTCTTTATATTCATTTTTAAGTTCGCTTACAGATGCTACTTGTTGCAAAAAGTTCCCATTAAGTCTTTGAAATAGTTGTGTTTCATAGTTTAGTTTTGCTTGTATCTCAAGAAGCCTAGTTTCTTCTTTTTCTTTACTTTTTTCAATTCTACTCAAACTGTTTTGTATTTTGGCCATCTCCATGTTATAGCCTTGTATCCTTTCCATATAGGCAGATGTATTTTGTTTGAAATGCTGTTCTACCTTTCTTATGGCTTGCATGGTCACAGTATTATTAAGTATAGATTCGGGAAGTTGTACTATCGGGAGATTTTGCTCTTTAAGCAAATGTTCTTCTTCTATAGAAGGTGTGTTAGATTCTGACATGACCATCCCCCTACAGTTCTAAACCAGTACGTTCTAACTCTCTAACTCTCTTAGACTGCAATGCTTCTATCTTGCTGACTACTTGATTTTTAGTACCTTCTTTAGCTTGGGATTCAAGTATTTTAACAGTATGCTCTAGTGCCATGATTTGCTTTTGCGTTTCGTGGGCTTTACTTGTAGAACTATACTCGTTTTCTCCTGCAATTTGACGAAGCCATTTTATTTTTTCATCTTTCTCTTTGATCTCTTTATTTTTACTCTCCATCTGTTTTTTAGCTCTCCATAACAAATACACCAAGCCCAACAATACAACAATACTTATAGCACCTAGGGGAAATAGATAGATCTCAATATTACTTTTCATTCTTCATCCTCATATAATTTCTTTTGAATTCAATCTTATCAGAAAATTCCAAAATTTTCAAAGCATCTATAAAGGTCGAGATTAATTTATGTTATAATACTTAATAAAAAGGACTTAACCCATGAAAATAATTAGCATAAAATCATTTATTTTATCTATCTCTCTTTTACTACTTACCTCTTGTGGGCAATCAAACACAATCATAGACTACCCAAGTACAGAACATCAAAAGCTCAATGAAAACAAAAAACTTTGGGAAAAATCTAATATTCAAGACTATTCTTTTGTTGTAGCTAGGTCATGTTTTTGTCTTCAAGAGGAAAATAAACTAATAACAGTAAGTGATGGCACAGTTAGTGAAGCAAAATATATCCCCAGTAATACAGTTCTAGACATAAGTACAGAACAAAAAAGAATAGTCGACTACTTTGACATGATCCAAGATGCCTTAGATAAAAATGCTTATAAAGTCACTATAACTTACGATAAAACCTATGGTTTTCCCTCTGATATAGCTATAGACTACGATGAACAGATAGCTGATGAAGAGATATATTATACACTTACACACTTTCAAAAAGGCAATGGTAGCACTATTTGTACACAAGAATACAAACCCGTATGTGCAAAGGTAAATGTCAGCTGTTTTACTATCCCATGTGAAACTATAGAGGAGACATTTTCAAACACTTGTCATCTCAATGCAAATCCAAATGCTACTTATCTAAGAGATGGAGAGTGCTAAAAGGAATTATTAGGAGCCTATCGAACTTCTAGTTATAGTTTACCCTCTATCCATGCACGAGGTATATCGACTACCTCAAAAGCATCCCCTCCCTTAGAGTGTTTTGGAAATTTATGTTCATAAGAAGACGGATCTAGCTTTTTTTAGCATAGGGATATGTATAGAACAATGTATATATGCCTCTTCTACTTCCACCAACACATAAGAGACAATACGAAAAAGATCGGGATGACTTTGTAGGTAGTCAAATTTATCTGGAAATGCCTTGAGTGCTGTCTGCAAATTTTCTTTTAAAATGATACTGGCTTTACCATTGACATGCAATCCCACTTTGGTTTCAAAAAAATCTAAAAACATCAATCCTATATTTGGATTTTCACTGATATTACCCATACTAGCCATAACACCATTACCTTTGTACTCTGGATAAAGAATATGATGTTCATCAAGTACCAGTACAAACCCAGCATGCCCCGAACGAAAAGAAGCATCACACTCACCACGAGAATCAGCTGTAGAAATGAACATCATCTCTTGTTTGGCTATGAACTCCTGCATGAGTGATGACAGATGGGCGATAACTTGTTTGTTGTAAAAGTTCAGTGCATCATCTGTTGTTTTAAAACTTTCTTGAAGTATCTTTTCTCCGTTGCTTCCTGGTAGTTTTGAATGTGCCATTATTATATCCCGTAGTATTATTGGGTCGATTATGCCAAGTAAATCTTAAAGATAATGTACCCCAATATAGATTTCCGCTTCATCCTTAGAGATATAACGTTCAAAATCAGTCTCATACGCTCTACGTTCATCTACACTAGGGTCTTCAAAGTACGCCCAAATTTGACCCCAAACTTCAAGGATGGATTTTGGTAATTCTCCTCTGACTGAGAAAACAAGGTAAGATCCTTCCTTTATACTCACCGATGTAAATTCACTTCCCTCCAACCCTTCAGTGCCTACCAATAAATCATACGCACCTAAAGCATCTGACTCGTACTGACTATAAACTCCGTATAAAGGTGGAGGGGATGGCTCTAGCTTAGGCATGACTTCTGTAAAAAATTTTTCCCACAATGGTGCTATCTTTTGTGTTTCTAGGTTCATTTCATCTGCATTTTTTGTACGTATTTTCAGTCCATTAATCGTTTGAGTTTGAAGTTCTACTTTTTGTATATTTGGCATTTTTATCCTTATAAAGAACAATCATAGCAAAATTTTGTTTTTAGTTTAATGATAGGAAAAAGAGAGATAAAAAAGATCTTGCACCTTAGTCTAGGTGCAAGGTGTGTGTAAAGAAGGGTTTAGATACTTCTATGTAGTTTAGAACAGTTTTTAAGTACTTCATTTTTATTTTGAAGTGCTGACTTTGTACCCATGGTTACGTGTGCTTTTTCTATAGAAGCCAAACAACGATCTTTTAAACTTTCTTTTGAGTTATCTACAACATCAAATAAGCAAAATGCTGGCGTTTTTTTGGCTACCAATGTCCCACAATTATCTATAACATTGATTTTATGTGCATTTGCTATAAAAGCTGAACTATTGTCATTGTCAACATATGAATGTGCTATGGCTATGGCTGTTTTACAGTTAGTAACGGTTGCTTTGTCTTTTTCTATGAGTGCTAAAGCAAAAAAGCTTTTTTCATAAGGTAATTTGCTTGCGATACTACCACAATTTGCAACCACCTGATCTTTATAAAAAGCAAAGGTTGCTTCATCTATCTTATTTGTTTTCATTGTTTCTTGAAAGCTTTTGGCTTCACTGATATATGTTTTACAAACTTCTACACTTGTTTTATCATAAGCTTGTACATTTATAAATGCTAAAGTCGTTACTAAAGCTGCAATTATTACTTTCTTCATTTGTTATCCTTATAATATCTATTTGTTTAGACAATAAAAGTATAACTACAAAATCTTAAAATAATATTAAATATTATAATTATAATAACTTTGAGTTATTATTTTCTCTCTTCTTGAAGTAGCACTTTAAGTTCGTGGATGTCACTTCGTAAGTTTTGAATCTCTTCATGCATACTAGATTCGTTACTTTGTATCTCTTGGATTATCGTTTCTTCCTCGTTTGCATTCATTTCATTCATAGCATCCACCACAATAGCGATGATAAGATTTACGATAATAAACGTAGACACAAATATAAACGGCACGAAAAACACCCAAGCATAAGGATACACTTCCATAATGGGACGCACGATGCCCATAGACCAAGACTCTAAAGTCATGATTTGGAAGAGCGTATAAAATGACTCACCCAATGTTCCAAACCATTCAGGAAACGTTTCTCCAAAAAGTTGTGTGGACATAATGGCAAAGATATAAAAGAAAAGTGTTAACAATCCTGCTATAGCCCCGATGCCAGGTATCACACTAAGCAACGCAACGATTATCTTTTTCATTTGTGGCACTACAGTGATGAGCCTAAAAAGTCTTAATACTCGCAACACTCTAAATATCTCAAACCCAGCACTTGTTGGCACAAGAGAGATAGCAACAATCACAAAGTCAAAGACTGACCAAGAGTCTTTAAAAAATGATGCTTTATAGACAGAGATTCGTAAGATGATCTCTATGGTAAAAACCGTCATTACAAAAGTATTGAAAAGTGTAAAAAAGTACCATATTCTAAAGAGAAAGATTTTGAAGTCTCAAACCCCATCGTGATACCATTTAAAACGATGAGTCCCATAATGAAGTTTTGAAATTTACTGCTTTCTACCAGTCTTTGTATCTTTGGATTTATCATTATAAAAATGTCTCCTTATACACTTCTTCATCATACGCCACAAGTACCTTACCCTCACCATACTCAATCACTGGACGTTTCAGAAGGTAATTTTCTTTTGCCATCCATACTATCTTACCTTCATCATCAAGGTTCAATGCTTTGAGTCCTAGATCACGGTACTTCTTGCCTTTGTTATTAAAAAGTATGTTGAGGTCTACTTGTTTAAGCCACTCACGTATCTTCTCTTCACCTACAGATTCTACTTTATAGTCTACAAAATCAAAGTCTATGCCATTGTCTTTCATAAACTTCTTTGCTTTTCCTACTGTGGAGCAGGTTTTTATCCCGTATATTGTCATAGTCCTATCCTAAATTATTTTTTTCGTATTATAACCCAAAAAACACTAACCAGAGAGTCCCGATTCAAAACGACGCATTTTTTTGCCATCATCACTATACATACTGATATCCTTAAAGGTATACGCTTCACCCAAACCAGAAGCATGCCGTAATTTATAGTAAGAAGGTCGGCTTCTTTTTCTACAAAGTGCTAACATTTTTTCTATGTGTTCTTGGGTAGGTATGGTTTCTGCACCTTTGTCATCTATGAAAATTAACGCAGATAAAAGTTGTATGGTGTGTTGTTCATTTTTCATGGAGAAAAAGTTTTTGATTTTT
This sequence comes from Sulfurovum sp., assembly GCA_030949725.1. Lineage (GTDB taxonomy): Bacteria > Campylobacterota > Campylobacteria > Campylobacterales > Sulfurovaceae > Sulfurovum. Next base: position 50,392 of record JAUZSE010000010.1, read on the forward strand.
AGGGTCATTTTTGTTTTCCTTCTTTAAATGTATAAAATGCAACTAATAATATCTCTTTTCTATTCTCATCATACTCAAATAAGTTAATAAATTTTTCAAAGTTATCGTTATCTTTCTTAATATACTTTTCAAAAGAGATAAGGTCTTCATCTAACTCATTTAAAAAATTACCAATAATCTTTCTTCTACTTTGGATTAAATTTATTCTATTTAAATCACAAATTCTAATAGTATATTTCATCTTTTGGTTTAATGAAATCATCTTACCCTTTTTAGTAAAAAAAGATAGTATTCTCAAATTTATCATATTCAGGGTGCAAAAGCTTAGGCTTCTCAAAATCATTATACTCTTTCATTTTATCATGTAAGTATTTTAAATCTTCACCCTTATAACTAGCTCTTGTACCTAGAATATCAAAACAGTTAGATTTTTTACCATTAGAGCCACTTGCAAATTCAATCCCAGTCACCAAAATAAATCTACCTTATCGAAATTTTCAAGATTTAAAAAAATGTGAACAACTATTTTCATCATTTTAGAAAAATATCACCCAATTCTCTAAATATGTGAATAACTATTGCGTGCTTTATGCTTTCTCATCTATATTTTGAACTATTTCATCCCTTTTTTTAGTTTATGTTACTAACTTCAAACTTTGATGAATACAAACAGATAAAACACCAAATGCTAATACGGAAGCTACTTTATCTGCTCCTTGATAATATATTGTATTGCATCCAAAGTCATCTTTTAGATATTTATTGACTCTCTCAACCATACTTCTTTGGTTATAGTGGTGAATGTCTGATGATTGTTCCAAGTTCAACCATTTGAACTTTATTTTCTCTTCTTTGATTAGTAAGATTTTCTCTTTTAATGCTTTAGAGTTTTTGGATTAATATCTATAATCGGTCTATGCTTAAGTTTGATTGAAAACTCTCTGATAATGTCAGCATCATATCCTGCATCTTGAAGGTCAAATAGGTAGTTTATTCTATTGCTTGTCTCTAGCATTAGAGGTAAGGCTACTGAACTATCGTGTACATTTGCACTCGAGTAGAAAGCTGTTATTGGGATATCTCCATCTACTGCTGATATATGTAGTTTACCACCTATCCAAACCTCTCTATTGCCTTTGGAGTTCTGTTTTACTCCTACACCACAGTTCGTTGATACAAGAGTAAGCATCTCTTCTACTGTTTGCATCTCTTTTTGTTGTTCTAATATCTTAGGTTTGATTGCTTCTCTTACTTCACCTTTTTAGGTCTTCCAGGTTTGTGCTTGGGCTTCTCTTTCTCTTTTTCTACTTTGATAGGTTTTTCTCTCAGTGAGTACCTTTGTGGCATCTGTTGCGTTATATAGAAATATTACATCTGAGAGGTACTTCGCTACGAACTGCTCTTGAGTCTTTTGTGCTATTTGCAAATCAGTGAACTCTTTAAATACCCTAGAAAATTTAGCTTCACTTGGAATCTTATTGGAGTATTCCCAACCACATAACATTCTAAGAGTTCTATCAACACGAAGCCTATCTATTAAATCTCTTGTTGTTTGTATATTGTAAACTGACTTTGCTATAAATGCTCTTGCCATCTCTTCTCTATCTTTAGGAGTATTTGTGATAGTTACAACAGTGATATTTTGTTCTATTTCGGCGAAGTCTAATATACTAATGAGTTTTTGTTCTTTAGTACTTAGCTCTTCTAGTCTTAATTCCTCTTTGAGAGCGGGGAAGAGAGTTTTTCTAACTTCAAAACTTTATTCCACATTTTAGATAAACTTGGTATAATATTCTTCATCAAAAAGTCCTTTTGGTTTTATTTATTTTTAGTTTTTATGATAATGAATTATACAACAAATGAAGTTATTTGGGGCTTTTTGAAACTTTAATTTAGCTTTAATTGTGGGTTTTTGGGTAATCTGCAAGTGGCTCATAGTTATAGTTATTCTAGTTTATAAAGTATATGAAAATTTTATTAAAAAGATAGATGATATAATTGTCATTAAATTTATTCAGACTTTTATTAGTACATTTATAGCTCTATTTCTTTATTCCTTTACTAACAATAGTATCGACAATTGGAAAAATTTTAAAATTGATAATAAAATACAACTCACTAAACCAATAGGTCATTTTCATACAATATAAACCCAACTATGTAACTAATCTACCCAGAAAGTGAGGGTTATTCCCACAACTTTTAAAAATACCCGACATATTGAGGCTTTTATTGTCGGGTTTATGCTTGTTTAGGTGAAGTTGTATGCAATTAATGACAAAACTCCTAAGAATAGCTAATCCAAAAGGATTGACTGATATTTTACAATCGTCCTCTTTGGTTAATCTGTCTTTATAATAATGGTAGGTTTCACAACGCCAATGGTCTTTGATACCTGCTTTAAAGTAGGTCGCACTTTCTAAAAAGTTTGCAATTAAATATTGCTCTTTTACTTTTATTTTACCCTCATTGTCACTTATATATTTTACCTGTTTAATGATTGATTTTATATGACTAAAAGAGCTATTATTAATGAGTGATTCATCATTTTTGAACTCAAAACGAAAGTCTCTCTTTTTACCCATTTATTCCCTTCAATAGACTCTCTTTTATCTTTCTCTTCTAAGATAGTATTATTCTCTTTTGCAGATTCCTCTTCAAAGGCTTGATGCACCTGTTTAAGTAATGTTTTTGGTTACCTTTGACTTTGGCTAAATACCTTTTTCCTTTAGCCTCAATCCCATTTAGGCTCTCTACTTGGGTATTAAGTGCATCAAAGGTATATAGAAATGGTTTATCTGAAAACTCCATCTCTAATACCTTTTGAAACTCGGGTATCTCGGACTTCTTAGCTCCTAACTCTCTATGGGCAATCACAATTTTAGATGCTGTTTCCACTACATTTAGCATACCTACATTCCGTTTAACAGTATATTTCCCCTTGCGTCCACTTCCATTCATTGTCTTTCCATCTACGGCTAATTGTGTCTTCTTATTAAATTCAACTTTAGGTATAAAATACGCTCTAAACATCTCTTCTAAGATAGTAGAATCTATGTTTATTATCATTCTTCTTATTGTTGAATATGAAGGTATTTTAAGCTCTTCATTTTCTTTCCCTATCATCCTTTTAAAGTACTTCTCATTGAAGTTTATCTCTAGCCAATTATGTTTATCTTTTATTTCTATATTTCCTACAAACATACTACATAAAACACCAAATAATACATCTCTTTGGTTATGTTCTATTTTCTCTTTTGTTACTCTATAATCTGGCAATTTTTCTAATATCTCTAGGGTCATTTCTATATTTATTAATTCTTTAATTTCTATTTTCATAGATTATTTTAAACATTTATTCGCTTTGTTCTTGCTTGGAATTGTATGAAAATGACCTAACTAAACCAATAGGATTAAATTATATTTTTGAATCAAAATCACTTAATCCTATTCGTTTACAAAGCTTAAATCAAAGCTTTAGAGTTTTTGCTAATCCTAAAATTATAAATGAACTTTCAAAGGAAATTTTTGGAAATAACCTAGAAAATAACGATTCTATTCAAGTGCCTTATGATAACTTTATCTATCAAGACAATAACATTATAGTCAATTATTATGATATAAATGAAATAAAAAATGTTTTTATTATTAATCCTGCTCATTGTAATGAAAAGGAATGTAAGTTATATACATTAATTTTAAAACAAAGACATACAACGGATACAACACAAGGTTTTAATTTAATTACAAAATATATTAATAGTATAACAATCAGTAACGACTTACCTCTTCATACCACTTCAAATTTATATAAATAAAGGTAAAGGTAAAAAATTTCGTTACGATGATTTTCGTCGTAATGCATACTTATATTTTGTACATTGCTCAAGTAATCAAACACAGTTTGGGTGCGAGAAAAATTATGGGAACTATAAATTTAATCCTCATCATTTACCTTATTTTTAGTCTCCATAAAGACCTCCAATTCAAGTATTAATTTATCTAAATCTTCATCACTTAAATTTGCTTGGTCATTTTTAGAATAAATATACATCAAAGTGATTGTACTTTCACTATCTAAGTAATAATAATAGACTCTGTAACCTGAACTTTTTCCTTTATTTAAACTACTGTTGGCTAATCTAATTTTAAAAATATCATTATCTCTAATGGGTATTGCATTCGTAGGGTTTTCCTTTAAAGTATTTTGGAGAGAAATTAAATCTTTTTTAATCCCTTTAAATTTTTTAGCATATTGCTTGATTTTTCTTTTAAAGCTTGGTAGTAATTCAAAACTAATCATCTAATTGGGCTATTAAAGAATCTAAGGTTTGCAATTTGAGCGTACCATTATTTACTTGTCTCATTTCATCTTTAATTATTTTCATATCTTCCACAACTAAGGCTTTTTCTTTTTCATAGGCAATCATATAGTTGAGATAATCAACTACTGAAAGGTTATTTTTTTTAGCTTCTTCTTCCAATAAATTCTCAACCTTTGGTGTATAAATCTTTTTAGAAAGAGTAGGTAATGAGATTTTTTCTTCAATTTTCATAGAAACATCTTGAAATTTAGAGATATACTGCTCCAAACCTTGTATAAAATTTTGAGTATTATTTGTAAATTGTACAGTCATTGATTTCATAATCACTCCATTAAATATAGTATTATTTTACTATAACATAAAAATCTATAAAATCATTCTCGTTCCCAAATTATATTTGGGAACGTTAGATATAGGAGTATAGGGGTCGGGTAACAATCACAACTCACTTCCTACCCCTTTTATCACAGCAAACACAGCTTGTTGTGTTATCTCCAATACCTTAGCAATCATCTGCTGAGAGTATCCCTCTTTATAAGCTTGTATGATTATACTATTTCTCTCTTTTAACTCTTTTACTTTTTAAACATTTGCTTAAGTTTATTTTCGTCTGGCTTTTTATCTATATTTGGGGCTTCTATAAGGGAGGCTGCTTTTTTCATCTGTGAGAGTTGGCTCATATCTATAGGGCTATTGAGCATAGCTATAATGGCTTCACTATCATTACCATGGTTTTGTACTATCCATGATTGTTGTAAACACTCAGGTATTTCTGAAGCCAAGAAGTAATTATATGTACTGTAAGGGTATTCTTCTAATCTCTTAACCATCTTAGCTTTAAGAGGATTTTGTTCTATATAGAGCATTAGTGTATAGAGGTAAGCCTCATCTGTTACGTACCAAGATTTAAAGCGTCCTTGCCACAGGTGTCCTACTCTTTTATTTTTTTTATTAAAGTAGATGGCGTAATTCATATTGAGTTGTCTCATAAACTTTGAGAGGTTTTCTTCTTGTATCTCTATAAGTAGATGATAGTGGTTTGTCATAAGACAATAGTTATGTATCGTAATCCCATAACTTTTAGCATAAAAGCACATCAGATCTTCAAAGTATTCAAAGTCAGCAGGTTCTTTAAAAATAACTCTTTGTTCTACACCTCGGTTGATGATATGGTAATATCCTGCTATTTCAATACGTGGTTTTCTGGGCATGGCTATTTCCTTTTGTATGTGGAGTATAGCAGATAGATACTTAGTTGTAGTTGTTACCTGACCCCTCTATGTTTGGCATTGTAAGCCTCGTATATATTGGGATTTTGAGGGTCATACTATATGTCTTTCAAGCTATTTTTTAATAATTTAATCATTTCACAATGATGTTTTCTACAGTTACTTACAGACCATTCAGTATATTTACTATAAAACAACAACATTTTTAAAGAATCAACTGTACCATTAGCCACCTGCTTCTCAATATCTTTCTTTTTACTACCAAAACACTGATTAGATAACTTTGAATTCATATGTTTAGATATTAAAGCTAAATTACCAAAGTTATTTATGTTATATTCCTCTACAAGACTTGTGCACTCTTCTTTTGGTTGTTGAGGGTAAATATGCTCAATAGACACAACATTTTTTAATATAAAATTAGTAATCTTATATGATTCTAAAACATTAATTTGTTCCCAATATTCTTTTTCATTTTTATAATCTTTCCATAGTAAATAATCTAATTTATGAAACCAATAATGAGGAGTTGAAGTTCCTTGATTTAATATACTTTCAAAATTTTCACCAGCTTTTCTTCTTTTACTATTATCTTTATCTTTATGCTCTAGTGATTCAACTAATTTGAAAATATCTGTATTTTTATCGTCTTTATACTCTTTCACTTCCTTTAAAAAATCAGTTAGCCATAAGTTAAATTTAGAAGATGTGATTTCAAATAAAAGTTCAATTTGAAGTAGTTCAGCATTTTCTTTTATTCCAAAGTCACAATCAACTATTCTTAGATATGGTTTTTGTTCTTTATCTCTTTTGAAGATAAAATAATCAAATAAAATTCTGTATTCTAAAATATTCTTTATAAATTTTTTTGAATCAAGTTCATCTGCTTTTATCACTTCCAATAAATTAGAATCATTTATTGTTATATTATTATCTTTACATATTTTATAGATATGAAGTAAAAATATTTCAAAACTAATTATAGATTTGTATTGATTTTTCTTTGTGGTTTTTGCTTTTTTAGCATCATCATTAATTTCTTTTTTGTCTTTTTGAATGATTTCTAAAATATTTAATTTATCTTTCTTCGAATCATCATCAAATTTTTCCAAAGAAGATGATAATATAGATTTTCTTACTTCTTTAATTTTATCTTCATTTAATTCATCTTTTAAAATATTATCTTCCAAATAAACATTCATATCACTACAATAATCCCAAATCTTAGCATATTTCTTTTGTTCGTCTTCATCAATATTTCTTAAAAGATTTGCTTTTAAAATATGATGTTTTTCAAGTTGAACACCTCTATCATTCATAACTTCAAAATATTTATTTACATCAATTTGGTCATTTAATTTGGTTAGAACAAACTTGACATTTGAATAAATCCATTCTTTAAAGTTAGTAGAGTTTTCTTTTTTATCAAAAAAGGTATTAATAAATTTTAAATTTTCCATTAAATTAGCATTAATATTTTGATATTTATCATTTTTATCCAAATCTTTTTGTTTTATTGTATTTAAAAACTCTCTATCATTTTCTCTAATTTCATAATCTAGTTTTATATTACTATCCCATTCAGATATTACACCTATTAAAAATAAAGTTGTGAATCGCTGTTGCCCATCTACTATATCTAGTTTATTTCTATTTGGAAATGTAACTATATTTCCAATATAATAATCAGCTTTATCACTAGAATTATTGCAAAACACATTATATTGATAATTCCAATCTTCCAAAGTCAAGTCCATAGGATTACTTGTCCAGTTAAGTGTTTTTAGTTTTGCAAGAAATCTACTAATATAAGCATTATAAAAATCCTCTAATAATAGTTTTACCTCGTTTGTACCCCAAGCATAAGGTCTTTGATATATTGGAATACTAAACGATTCAACAATTTCTTTAATGCTATATTCCTTTATTTCAATCTGTTTACTTTTAGACATATTATTCCTTTACTAACTTTGCAATTTCATTTAGATTTATATTATTTTTAACTTTATTAAAATAAATTTCTCTTATCCCTTTACTAATTTTAGCACTATCAATCTCTTGTAATTCATATTTAATATATGTATTTATTTTTTCAATAATTTCATCACTTGCATAACTAAAAAATAATTTAACAAAAACATTAGAATCTCTCACAAAATTCCTGACACCCAAATATCTTACAGAATAATTGTCTAGTCTATAATGAGAAACTAACCATAGAACTAAATAGCAAAATTTCTCAAATTTATCGTTACCAAATTTATCATAATATAAAAATGTAAGTGCATAAAAATACTCGCGTAGATACA
>JAUZSE010000011.1 GCA_030949725.1 Sulfurovum sp.
AGTTCATCTAAGGCAATACCTGTACCTTTGGCAACGGCTAGAAGTGGTTCTTCAGCAATATAAACAGGTAGTTTAACGATATCTGAAAGATACTTGTCTAAGCCTCTGATAAGTGCACCACCACCAGTGAGTACAATCCCATTCTCAACGATATCTCCTGCAAGTTCTGGAGGGGTTAGCTCAAGTACTTGTTTGAGTGCTTCAGCGATCTCTGCAAGAGAATCTTTCATCGCTTCCCTAATGTGATCAGAAGTAATCACTATAGAGGTGAGGCTTCCTTCTACTTGATCTCTACCACGTACAGTAGCCGATAATTCTTCTTGTAATGGTATAGCTGTTCCTATAGAAATTTTGAGTCTCTTCGGCAATACGTTCACCAATGAGTAGGTTGAAATTCTTTTTGATATAATCTACAATAGCCTGATCAATATTATCTCCTGCAACACGGATAGATTTAGAAAGTACTAGCCCGCCTAAAGAGGTGACACCAATCTCAGTGAGTACTCCCCACCAATATCTACCACAAGGTTTCCATTAGGATCTTTAACAGGTATTCCTGCACCAATAGCAGCAGCCATAGGTTCTTCAATCAAGTAGACATATCGTGCACCAGCATTTTCAGCAGATTCTCTTACTGCACGTCTTTCAACTTGGGTCAGACCGTAAGGAACACAGATGATAATACGAGGAGAGAAAAAGCCTTTTCTCTTATGTGCTTTTTCAATGAAATATCGGATCATCATTTCAGTCACTTCAAAATCTGCGATAACACCATCTTTCATAGGACGAATTGCCTTGATGTTTCCAGGTGTTTTACCAACCATGTCTTTTGCTTCTTGTCCTACAGCCAAAATACGCTGTTGCCCATGTTTATCATATTGAATGGCAACAACAGATGGCTCATTGATGCAGATACCTTGACCCTTAACGAGTACAAGTGTGTTTGCTGTTCCTAGGTCAATGGCTAAATCGTTGGAAAACATTCCTAATAATTTTTTAAACATTTATGCGATCCTTTTGTTTTTGATGTACAAAGGTTGTACCCCTGATTCAACTACTTCTTTTGTAATAATCACTTCATAGCCTTCAAGTTCTGGCAGTTCATACATAATATCAAGAAGTATTTCTTCCATTATTGAACGTAATCCTCTTGCCCCAGTTTTTCTCTCTATAGCTTTTTCTGCAATAGTATTGAGTGCTTCTTCTTCAAAACTAAGTTCAACATTATCAATATGAAAAAGTTTTTTATATTGTTTGATTAAAGAATTTTTATGGTTCCACCAATATACGTACCATAGTCTTCTTTGGATATTTCGCTTAGGGTTGCTAAGATATGTAAACGTCCGATGAGTTCAGGTATAAGTCCAAATGAAACTAAATCATCAGGTTCTACAAGGTGAAGTAAGTTTTCTTCTTCTTTTTGGAACGTTTTACTTGACCAAAGCCTAAGGTATTGGATCCCAGTCTTCTTTTATTATATCATTAAGACCATCAAAAGCACCCCCACAAATAAAGAGGATGTTTGCTGTGTCAATTTGAATAAAATCTTGATTTGGATGTTTACGTCCACCTTTTGGTGGTATGTTCACGACTGAACCTTCAATGAGTTTGAGTAAAGCCTGTTGTACACCTTCTCCAGATACATCACGGGTAATAGAACGGTTTTCACCCATTCTTGCTATTTTATCTACCTCATCGATAAATACGATGCCTTGCTCTGCACGTTGGGGGTCACCATCTGCAGCCATAAGCAGTTTGGTAAGGATGTTTTCTACATCTTCGCCTACATAGCCAGCTTCAGTAAGGTTTGTAGCATCAGCAATGGCGATAGGTACATTTAAAAATCTAGCAATGGTTTGTGCCAAAAGGGTTTTACCCGATCCCGTAGGTCCAAGGAGAAGGACATTAGATTTTGCAATTTGAGTCTCATCTTCTACTTCATCTCTAAAAATACGTTTATAGTGATTATAAACAGCCACAGAAAGTGTTTTCTTCGCATTGTCCTGACCGATGATATATTCATCCATAAGAGAATTTATCTCTTTAGGTGTGTAGAGTGTATGTGCTGCAGACTCAGTAAAATTCTCTTCCTGCTCTTCTTCTCCAAAGAGAATCTTATAAGCAGACACCACACAGTTTGAACATATATATGCACTGTCTCCTGCAATAAGAGGGTTATCTTCACTCTCAGGGGCAGCACAAAAGCTACATTCTTTAATTGACATTTACTATCCTTATGTTGTTTTCCATTATGTTATTTTGTCCTTTTAAAAGGAATGCCTCTTTTTGAGGTCTTAATAAAGGCACAAAGCATTTTTACTTTGGCTGACGTGCTTGTTTCCAAAAGGTGTTGTGCCACATCTTTCAAAGGGTTCCCCTCTTCAAAAAGTGCTCTGTATGCAGCCTTTAGTGTATTAATTTCTTCTCTTTCAACCTGTCTTCTAATACCTGTAAGATTTAACCCACGTAAAACAGCACGGTTACCTTCAGCTAGACAGAAAGGTGGTATATCTTGTGAGAGAGCAGAAGCACCACCTATCATGGCATAGTCACCGATATGCACAAACTGATGTATAGGTGTAAGACCACCCACAACCACATGGTTACCAAGTTCAACATGTCCAGCAAGGGTTGCACCATTTGCCAAGATACAATGGTTACCAAGTATCACATCATGTCCTAAATGCACATAACCCATAAGAAGATTCCCATTTCCTATTTTGGTGACAGATCCACCACCTTTAGTGCCTGGATTGAGTAGGGTAAACTCTCTTATAGTATTGTTGTCTCCTATGATAAGCTCTACATCTTCACCATTAAATTTCAAATCTTGTGGGATAGTGCCTACCGCAGAATGGGAAAAAATACGATTATTTTTACCTATGGTTGTTTTTCCTTCTATCACGGTATGAGAAGCAACGCTAGTATTGTCACCTATCTTTACCTGTGAACCTATATAGGCGAAGGGACCGACAGAAACATTTGCACCTAAGATAGCACCATCTTCTATCACTGCTGAGGGGTGGATTAAAGACATCTTGAAACCTATTTATCTACGATCATAGCTTTAAGTTCAGCTTGTGCAACTACTTTATCATCTACATAAGCCTTTGCCTCAAGTTGCCAAACGGGACCTTTTTGCCTCATCACTTTAATTTTGTATACAAGTTGGTCACCGGGTGTTACAGGCACACGAAACTTAGCTTTATCAATACTCATAAAGTAGACCACTTTATTCGCTATCTCTTCTTGTGATATACCATCCATACTTTTGAACGCAAGTACACCACCCGCTTGTGCCATACCTTCAAGTATCATCACCCCAGGGTAAATAGGATGATCTGGGAAATGACCTTGAAAGATAGGTTCAGAGATAGAAACATTTTTAAATCCTTCTATGTATTCACCAGGGGTTAGTGCGGTAATTCGGTCTACAAGTAAAAATGGATATCTGTGAGGTAATATATTTTGAATATCTACAACGTTATAAAGCATAAAAAACCTTTTTAAATAATTGTCTAATTTTATCGGAAAGTTGGTAAAAAGTGGATTATATACTATAGCGTAATTAAAACTTCTTTAACATCAGAATAAGTTTTACTTTGGCAAATGATTTCTATCTTGTTGCTAGGGATCTTTTCGACCACAAGTATGATAGAAATATCATAAGGTGTGACACCTAATTTTGCACGTAACTTAACCTCTTTTTCAAAAGTAGGTGGTGCATATACTAGTTGGGTAACGCTTTGATAGTCTGTTCCTGCCAGATGATTGTAATGTGCCAATGTGATAAACCGTACTTCATCACGGTTCATATGATGTACTTCACCTATGTGGTATTCTATCTTGCCTCTACTATACTCACCTTTGAAAGTAGAATAGGGTAAAAAGTGTGCAGGAATAACTTCTTTACGTACACGTAAGAGTCCAGACTTTAAACGCCAGTTTAAAAACGTTGTTTGATGATCTTATGAGGTATATTCTCTGCTTCTAATCTCCAACGTTTTTCATACATTTCTATACGTTCTTCTATGGATTCTGGTTGTACTTGTCCTGAAATAGGTACAAAAAGTTCATCTGCAATCTTTTGTTGTTGGTCACGTTGTATATTTAATGCAAACATACAACCACAATAGTCTTGACGATAGAGTGCATCTTCTTTTGCCATAATATTTTGTTCTTGCGTACCCGACGCTTTTCTATAATCAGGAGCAATAAAGGCAATCCCAAACTCTTTAGCCAAAGCATCACCAGCAATTTGAAGTTGATCGAGTGATTTTTTAGGGCTTGTAAGCAGGGTAGAAGTATAGCTAGATTCTCCCATCTCTTGAGCCTTTTGTGCAGAGACCTCAAAGCGTCTGTCAAAGCATATACCACAACGCTCACCTTTTTCAGGTTCATTTTCAAAACCCTTTACAAGTGAAAGCCACTTATCGACATCATACTCACCTTCTATAAGGTCGATACCTAGCATCTTACAGCTACGTTTGACATCTAGTAAACGTAAGTAGTACTCAGAGTATGGATGAATGTTAGGATCATAAAAAAATCCCGTAAGCTTTTCTTCGGGGTATTCACCTTGAAGTTTTTGTAAGAAGTAGTGACTGTCAACTGAACAGCAGATATGGACTAGCAAAGTAAGCTCCTTAATGGTATTGCATGGATTCTTAGTAGTACCGTAAGTACAAATTAAAAAAAGGATAGAAGATAAACTTACTATATAGGGGAAACTAAGTATAACACTTTGCAATGATACCCAATGGTATCCAAGAAACTCTTAAAGTATGTTAGGTCATTTTCATACAATTCCAAGCAAGAACAAAGCGAATAAATGTTTAAAATAATCTATGAAAATAGAAATTAAAGAATTAATAAATATAGAAATGACCCTAGAGATATTAGAAAAATTGCCAGATTATAGAGTAACAAAAGAGAAGATAGAATATGACCAAAGAGATGTATTATTTGGTGTTTTATGTAGTATGTTTGTAGGAAATATTGAAATAAAAGATAAACATAATTGGCTAGAGGTAAACTTCAATGAGAAGTACTTTAAAAGGATGATAGGGAAAGAAAATGAAGAGCTTAAAATACCTTCATATTCAACAATAAGAAGAATGATAATAAACATAGATTCTACTATCTTAGAAGAGATGTTTAGAGCGTATTTTATACCTAAAGTTGAATTTAATAAGAAGACACAATTAGCCGTAGATGGAAAGACAATGAATGGAAGTGGACGCAAGGGGAAATATACTGTTAAACGGAATGTAGGTATGCTAAATGTAGTGGAAACAGCATCTAAAATTGTGATTGCCCATAGAGAGTTAGGAGCTAAGAAGTCCGAGATACCCGAGTTTCAAAAGGTATTAGAGATGGAGTTTTCAGATAAACCATTTCTATATACCTTTGATGCACTAAATACCCAAGTAGAGAGCCTAAATGGGATTGAGGCTAAAGGAAAAAGGTATTTAGCCAAAGTCAAAGGTAACCAAAAACATTACTTAAACAGGTGCATCAAGCCTTTGAAGAGGAATCTGCAAAAGAGAATAATACTATCTTAGAAGAGAAAGATAAAAGAGAGTCTATTGAAGGGAATAAATGGGTAAAAAGAGAGACTTTCGTTTTGAGTTCAAAAATGATGAATCACTCATTGATAATAGCTCTTTTAGTCATATAAAATCAATCATTAAGCAGGTAAAATATATAAGTGACAATGAGGGTAAAATAAAAGTAAAAGAGCAATATTTAATTGCAAACTTTTTAGAAAGTGCGACCTACTTTAAAGCAGGTATCAAAGACCATTGGCGTTGTGAAACCTACCATTATTATAAAGACAGATTAACCAAAGAGGACGATTGTAAAATATCAGTCAATCCTTTTGGATTAGCTATTCTTAGGAGTTTTGTCATTAATTGCATACAACTTCACCTAAACAAGCATAAACCTGACAATAAAAGCCTCAATATGTCGGGTATTTTTAAAAGTTGTGGGAATAACCCTCACTTTCTGGGTAGATTAGTTACATAGTTGGGTTTATATTGTATGAAAATGACCTAAAAGTATGTTGGAGTTGCCAAAGAAGAGTATCAAGGTATATCAAGGTATAATATTTGATAATAAATCAAAAGGGTTATAAATGAAAAACAATCGAAGAATTAAAAATATATTGCTCTCTATAGTGATGATAGTATCACTCAATATTTCTTTAGTTGCTTCTGAGGTGAAAAAAGGCTTTACTACAGATATACAAAAGCTATTCACTACAGTAGAAACACTTGATCTTCCGAGCCATGTAATCTTGCCAAGCGAAGCTATAGTTGGAAAGTTTGTTAAGGTTAATTCAAATGCTTTAGCAAATAAACAGTTACGCATAGAACTTCCAGAGAATAATACAATTATTGTCAACCAAAATAATATAAAAAAACATTCTAATGGTAGTAAAGTATGGTTTGGAGATACTAAGGATGGAAAAAATGCATCAATAATTATTTCTCAGTACGGGAAAGCATTTTCAGCTGTTATTAGAATAGATGGAAAAGTATATAAACTTATAAATATTGAAAGTGGATTAAGTGTTATAATGGAAGTTAGTCCTAATGAACCACGCCCTGAGTTAGCTCCTATAAAAGTGCCTGACACTGATTTGCAAGAAAATACTTCAGAGAAAGATCTCTTTGGTGCATCAGCAGACGTAACAACTCAGGCGGATGATGGTTCAGTTATAGATGTAATGATCGCATATACTACCGCTGCTATGAATGTGCATGGGGATGTAGATGGGATAAATGCATATATAGCCCTTTCTATCGCAGAAAGTAATCAAGCATATACAAATAGTAGTATATTTACACAGCTAAATCTTGTTCATACTGTTGAGGTTACAGATATAGCAAATGATTTTTCAAATAATCTTAGTTATATGCAGAGTACTAATGATGGAAATTATGACAATATACATGCGCTAAGAGACCAATATGGCGCAGATATGGTGAGCCTTTTTATAACAGACCCAAGATATTGTGGTCTTGCTTATCTAAATACAGGAGATCTCTCTCTTGACGCTAAAACTGGATTTAGTGTTGTTTCTGAGAACTGTGCAGTAGGTTATTACTCTTTTGCTCATGAATTGGGTCATAATATGGGTTCAGGGCATGACCCAGAAAATGCTGGTACTCCATGTGGAGTCTCATCTTATTCTTGTGGATATCAAGATGATACAGAAGCATTTCGTACAGTCATGGCATATAACTGTGCAGGTGGATGTACAAGAGTAGATTATTTTTCAAATCCAAATGTAACATATATGAGTAGAGTGACAGGTGTTGCAAACTCAATGGATAATGCACGTTCTATTAATGATACAAGAGCAGCTGTTGCAAGTTGGAGAATATCATTAACAACTCCACCTCCGCCACTGCCACCAACTGTTACCTATACTCTATTGGATACAGCAGGTGAATTAACTACCGCTTCAATAGACTCTCCTTATTACCCTGGTTATTATGCTGATTACTATACCTTTACTTTAACAAAAAGTGCAGTAGTAACAATAGATATGACGGGATCTATGGATCCATACATTTTACTGATAGATAGCTCAGATACTATTATTTACGAAGCGGGAGCAAGTGGGTTAGCAACAGCTCAAATGGTAAGAAATTTAGAACCAGGTAAATATACAATAGAAGCATCAACAGTTAATGCGTCAGAGATTGGTACCTACACGCTTAAAGCAATTGCTGTAGGTGAATCTCCACA
Organism: Sulfurovum sp.; assembly: GCA_030949725.1. GTDB lineage: Bacteria > Campylobacterota > Campylobacteria > Campylobacterales > Sulfurovaceae > Sulfurovum. The sequence continues at coordinate 7,762 of JAUZSE010000011.1, forward strand.
TGCTTTTATTGTACCAATTATTAACTATATTTTAAACTAAGTACGTAGAATTCCATTTCATACTTGGGTCGAGGTTGTTGATTTTATTATAATTTTTGCAACATTTTCAGAGCTTCCATGCCCCAAATATGTTTTTAATTCTTCAGCTTTTTTAGCGAATATTTCTCGGTCGGTATTGTAGTACTCTTTTAAGAGATTGTCAATGGTGACTTCTTCTTGTAGTAGTTCTTTATGTAGGGTTGTGCCATTGTAGTTTGTAAGTATAATGTTTGCAAGACCCACTTGTGTAATACCCAGTAGCTTAGTCCCTATAAAAAAGTCTACTTTTTTGGCAATATACGCCAAAGTAAAAGGCACACCTATGAGTGCTGCTTCAAGTGTAGCCGTACCTGAACAGACAAATGCAAATTCACTGCGTCTAAGTGCTTCATGGCTATCTCGTACTATCTCAAATTCTCTATTGCCTCTATAAAGTTTGGCTATTTTATTTCTAGAAAAGGAAGGAGGTATGACAAGAATTGGGCGAATGTCATTACCCAATGCACGTCTAAGTTCTAAAAATATAGGCATCAAACGGAGTATCTCCGATTTACGGCTTCCAGGCATAAAAGTGATAATATTTTTGGTTTGACTCACTTCTCTATGCACATCTATCTCATCTAGTAGAGGATGACCTATATATTGGGCTTTACCTTTTGGATAATACTCCACTTCAAAAGGTAAGATACCCAAAAGTGTGTCACAGTACTGCTCTAACTTTTTAGCACGCTTGGGACGTGAAGCCCAAATTTGGGGTAAGATATAGTAGATGATTTCCTTGTTGGGGTAAGTCATTTTTAGCTTTTTAGCCAAAGGTAGGTTAAAAGCCGAAGAGTCCATAAGTAAAATTTTGTCTACATCTTTAGCTAGAAGTACAAGTTCATCTATAGCTTTATAGGCCCAACGTATTTTCTTGAGTACATCAATGATACCCATCACCGCCATCTGTGAAATGTCATAAAGTGGAGTACCTTCTTCTATACTTTTATCGAAGATACCTATGAGTTGGACATCTTGAGTATGTTTGAGTACTTCTTTTAGGTGGAGATTTGAGGAGGGTTCTAGGGCTGAGACTAAGAGTTTCATTTTGCTACCTATATAGTATCTAAGACATCAAAGAGTGAAGGTAGGGGAGGAAGGATTTCACTTTCTATTTCTTTGGGGTCTTGGAGTGTATTCTCTATGATGTTATTGGGTATTTTTACATCAAAAGGTAAACCATTATTCATCACCACCAAAGAGTTAAATACCCCAATGGCTTGTGAATAATTCATACCCATTTGGTCAAGTATCTCTTTTGCCTTATGGTAGTTTTTTTCTTCTATTCTTATAGTTGTTTGTGTTTTCATTGATTGTTCCTCTGAAATATTAACTCTATTATATCCCAAATCACTTACAAGTGCAAACTTACTTTATGACAATGTCACCCATCCACTAAGCAAAAACCCCAAAGAAGCCAAACCTCCACCTATCAAAGCATAAGGTAACTGAGTTCGTACATGCTCTACATGGTCACAGTCTGCTGCCATGGAAGAGATGATGGTGGTGTCTGAGATGGGGGAGGAATGGTCTCCGAAGATACCCCCAGATATGACTGCTGCGATGACTAGAGGGATGTGTAAATCCATCGTAGCAGCAAGAGCCAAACCTATAGGCATCATGATACTAAATGTTCCCCAACTAGTCCCCGTAGAAAATGCGGTGATAGAAGACACTAGGAAGATAAGTAGTGGTACGATAACAGGGCTGATGTTTCCTTCTAACAGAGTGGCTAGGTACTCTGCTGTACCTAAAAGTCCTTATCACTTTACCTATGAGCAGAGCAAAGACTAAGATGATGGTGACAGGTAACATATGTGCCATACCATCGTAAAGCCCTTTAAAAAAGCCTTTGTGTGTAAGTGCTTTTGTAGGTACGAAGTACGCATAAATGAAAAACAGCGTCACAATAACAGCATAATATACAGAAGTAGAGCCTGAACCTTTGAAGATGTCACCATCACCCGTAAGGTATAAGCCTAGTGGTACAGTCAATATCATCACCAAAAGAGGTAAAAGCATCTTGTAGGGTGTGGCTTTGACGTTACTTTGTGTGTCGGGTACTGTATAAGGTACTGCTTTGGCATGTTTCATAGGCCCTATCTCCCAGTCCCAAAGAATCACGGCCAAAAGTATGAGTAGGGTAAAGATGGAGTAAAAGTTGTAGGGTATAGAGGCTATGAGTAAAGAGACCGCGTCACCAGAGATGACTTGTGCATCAATCGCAGTGACGATGAGACCTAAAAGTAAGGCACCCCAAGCGTTAAGTGGGATGAGCGTACAGATGGGGGAAGAACTGGAGTCACAAATGTAGGCTAGTTTTTCCCTACTTACGCCATTTTTATCAAAGAGTGGTTTGGCGACTGTTCCTGCTACAAGTGCTGTGATACTAGATTCTATAAAGATGAGTATCCCTATAATGTAGGCTAAAAGCATCGCACCCTTAGGTGAGTCTATACGCTTTGCTTTTTTACTAAGATAGGCTACGAAACTCTCTACTGCACCTGAGATAGAGAGAAGGTTGATAATGGCACCAATGAGTAACATAAAGAGTAAGGTTTTTACTATCCATCCTTCTGCAAAAAGTCCTATGACTCCATCAAAAAGTGCGACAAATGCGGTGGCAGGATTGTAGGCATTGAGTACTAAAAAACCTGCAAAAATACCACCGATGAGAGAGACGATAACATCTTTGGTTATAATGGCTAAAATGATTGTGAGTATGGGGATTGCGATTGAGAGTATGCCGTATTCCATGAAAAAACCTATATTTAAATTATAAAAGGATTATAGCACAATGAAAAGAATATTTCTTAGCCTTGCTTTTGCACTAGTACTTGCCCAAGCACAAATACCTGATACAAAACAACTGATAGTAGTAAGTACGAAAAACTGGTCTACCTCTAGTGGTACATTACAGCGTTATGAGCAGAAGCATAGTCAGTGGCAGACGGTGGGTAAGGCTATAGCTATTAAACTCGGTAGAAATGGTTTAGGTTGGGGAATAGGCTTACATTCTATACCTAAAAATGCCAAGATCATCAAAAAAGAGGGAGATGGTAAAGCACCCGCAGGTATCTTTACGCTCAAACAAGCATTTGGTTATGCACCTTTTCCTGTGAAGTACCCCTATAAAGTATATAAAAAGACAGACCATTGTGTAGATGATGTACACTCAAAGCTTTATAACAAGATAGTAGACAGTAAAAAAGTAAGGATAGACTATAAAAGTAAAGAGTATATGAAATTTCCAAAAGACTACTATAAATATGGTATCGTAGTCAACCATAACCACATAGATGAGCAAGGTGCCGTAAAGGGGGCAGGTTCTTGTATCTTTATACATATTAAAAAAGTACCTACAGCTGGATGTACAGTGATGACTGAAGATGAGATGAAAGAAATCATTCAATGGTTAGATACAAAATCAAATCCTCTTTTGATTCAAGGTACGCAAAAAGTCGTCAAAACCTTATTGAAAAAAATCAATTAGATTTTTTCTATTTTTACGCTATAATGCCACACAATTTAAGCGTACATCGGTCAACGACTTCTATTTACCCTGTCTATAGGGAAAAATGCCCTTGGGGTACTACACTAAAACAACTAACTTAGCCTAAGACCGACTCCAAATCATAAAGAGTAGGCTCGTTCATAAGGTATAAACACATGACATTTACAGATTTAGGGTTATCTAATTCTCTTTTAAAAGCAATCAAAGAGCAGGGCTATGATACACCTACACCTATACAAGCAAAAGCTATTCCTATTATTATAGAAGGAAAAGATGTATTGGCAGCAGCACAAACTGGTACAGGAAAAACAGCAGGATTTACACTTCCCTTACTTGAAAGACTTGCTCAAAAACAACCGCATATGCACAAAAAACAAATACGTGCATTGGTGCTTACACCTACACGTGAACTTGCCGCACAAGTAGCACAAAGTATCACAGATTATGGTAAGTATACGCCTTACCGTTCTATGGTTATATTTGGTGGGGTGGGTGTCAATCCTCAACTGGCTGCACTTCGTAAGGGTGTGGATATTGTCATCGCTACACCAGGTAGATTACTTGACATTGCAGGACAAGGAGGTGTAGATTTTTCTAAGTTAGAATGTCTCATACTTGATGAAGCAGATCGTATGCTTGACATGGGGTTCATTCATGACATCAAAAAACTGATGAAACTTATGCCACAGAAGAGACAAACACTGCTATTTTCTGCGACATTCTCTCCAGAGATCAAAAAATTGGCATCAGGACTTCTAAGAGATCCTGTACTGGTTGAGGTAGCACGTCAAAACAAAACAGCAGACCAGATAACTCAAGTGGTACACTTTGTGGATAAAGGTAGAAAGAGAGAATTACTTTCTCAGCTTATCAAGGCAAAAGACTGGAAACAGGTTTTGGTCTTTACACGTACTAAACATGGTGCCAATAAATTGACACAACAACTTGAAGAGTATGGTATCACCGCAGCAGCAATACATGGAAACAAAAGTCAAGGAGCTAGAACCAAAGCCCTAGCCTCTTTCAAAGCCAATCAGATTCGTGTACTTGTGGCTACAGACATCGCAGCAAGAGGGATAGACATAGATCAACTCCCCCATGTCGTAAACTATGAACTTCCTAATGTACCTGAAGACTATGTACATCGTATAGGTAGAACAGGACGTGCAGGACAGAGTGGAGAGGCTGTTTCTTTGGTATGTGTAGATGAACATAAATTACTCAAAGACATAGAAAGATTTACCAAATCTGAGATTCCAAAAGTAGAGATAGAAGCATTTAAGCCAGACCCTAACATAAAAGCTGAACCGATTCAAAACGGAAGAGGAGGAGGCGGAGGCGGAGGTCGTGGTAAAGGCCGTGGAAATGGCGGAGGTTCACGCAATAAACCTCGCAGCAATTCTTCACACGCAAACAACGGTGGTAGCCGTGATGGTGCTAGAAGTAGAAACAGAAATAGATCAGAAGGATAAAGAAGATGAAAAAATTATTTAAACTCATAGACGAAAAAAAACATGAAGACCGTGTACTTGAAGCAGTCAAAAATGAGATACGTAAGTATATAAAACGTGAAAAGAAGAAAAAACTTGAAGATCCAAAAACAACCTATTGGGACTTTGATTGTAAGATAGGTGCATCTGCGGATATGGCAAAAGTGATAGAATTTGATGCCCTTATCAAAGCACTTGATGGCGTAAAAGCCATGGGTGTGACAGAATGTTATGTTGAAATATTGGCAAAAGTAGTTGAGAAACCAGTCAAAGAAGAACTTACTGGTGATGAAGAAGCATAAAACAAGTTTATAAAGAAGGGTAATATATGAAAGATACTAGGAAAAAGAAAGTGTTGGTAGGTATGAGTGGGGGTGTTGATTCTACAGTGACATCCATACTTTTACAAAAAGAGGGTTATGAGGTAGAAGGTGTGTATATGAAACTTCATCATAAACCAGGCTACCATGAAGAGAACTTCACTAAAGCACAAAGAGTCGCCGAATACTTGGGTGTCAAAGTACACTTTCTTGATCTTAGTGCAGAGTTTAAGGACAATGTTTATAACTATTTTGTTGAAGGTTACAAGGAAGGTCTTACTCCAAATCCTTGTGTGATGTGTAACAGAACCATCAAATTTGGAAAGATGGTGGAATTTGCAGACAGTATTGGTGCAGACCATGTGGCTACGGGACATTACATTAAGTGTGATGGTGAGTTTATCTATGCGGCAAAAGATGCAAATAAAGATCAGAGTTATTTTCTTTGTGAAGTCAAAAAAGAGGTACTCCCACGGCTTCTCTTCCCTCTTGGCACATGGATAAAACCAGATGTCAAAGCCTATGCTGCCAACATAGAAGTACTTCAAGACTTCGCTACGCAAGCCGAAAGTTCTGAAATATGTTTTGTAGAAAATACTTATGATGAGGTATTGGCAAAACATATGGAGATAGATATACCAGGTGATGTACTTGACACAGAAGGTAATGTGGTAGGGTCTCATAAAGGCTATATGCATTATACAGTAGGAAAACGTAGAGGTTTCACCGTTGATGGAGCACATGACCCACATTTTGTACTCCAAATTAATGCAAAGAGCAATGAGATAGTCGTAGGTACAAAAGAGAAACTTGAAAAAAATGAATTTGAAGTTAAGCAGATAAATCTTTTTGAAGAATTAACAGAATTTGACTGTATGGTAAAAGTGCGTTATCGTACAGCAGCAGTACCTTGTCATGTGCTTATCGAAAATGGACGTGCTAAAGTTACACTTAAAGAACCAGTCTTTGGACTTGCCAAGGGACAGATCGCTGCTTTCTATGAGGAAGATAAACTATTGGGTGGTGGAGTGATATGTTAAATCACTCTCTTTCTAAATAACCATTAATAAATAATTCTTTGTTCATCAAATATTCCTACTAAGTAATAATAATTGTCAAAAACGTGTCTATTCTTCTATATAATTCTTCAACTTACGCCCAACCTTAGGGTGTTTAAGCTTTTTGATGGCAGAAGACTCTATTTGTCTTACTCTTTCACGTGTAACGCTAAGTTCTTTACCAATCTCTTCAAGTGTTCTATCACTTTCATCTTCAAGAAGACCAAAACGCATACGAATGACGGCTTTTTCTCTTTCGTTGAGTTGGTCAAGGACTTCATCAATTTGGTTATTTAGATCATCTTTGAGTACCACATCGGTTGGACTTAAAGTCGTTTTGTCTTCAATGAAGTCTCCAAATCTACCATCATCTTCATCCCCAACAGGTGTTTCAAGAGAAACTGGTTCTTTTGTGATTTTGATAACATTTTTGACTTTATCTACAGAAAGACCTACTTCTTCTGCAATAGTATCTAGGTCTGGCTCTTTACCTTCTTCTTGAAGGTGTTTTCTGATGATCTTATTGATACGGTTGATCGTCTCTATCATATGAATAGGGATACGAATCGTACGTGCTTGATCTGCAATGGCACGGGAGATAGCTTGACGTATCCACCATGTAGCATAAGTAGAAAACTTATATCCTTTTTCATACTCAAATTTATCGACTGCTTTCATAAGACCGATGTTACCTTCTTGAATGAGGTCAAGGAAAGGAAGACCTCTGTTGGTGTAACGTTTAGCGATAGATACAACCAGTCTAAGGTTAGACTTTGCCATACGCGTTTTGGCTATTTCTGATTTGACTTTACCATGGCGTATTTGTCCTAGTATCTCTTGTAATTTTTCTTCAGAGAGGTCAAAACTACCTTTGCTCGCCTCCCTTGTCTCAAACAATTTCTTGATCTCAACATAAGTACTTACCATAGTGGTTTCTGGTGCGACATCAATGATGTCATCTTTGTCCATATTGATGATATTGGCAAGGAGTTTTTGGTGGTTTTCTTTGAGCATATCATTAAAAAGTGGTAGTTTGTATTCTAGTCTTTTTAATTCTCTATCGAAACTATCATCACTTTTGAGTGCCGTTTCCATAGCTTTAACCAGTTCATTGATGAGTTTTGAAGTAGGTCCTAGGTTGAGCAGTGCTGATTTTAGCAATTCTTTTTTAAAGGCAATTTTAAGACGTTCATGGGTTATTTTGACAGGATCAGTCTCTGTTTCCATAAAGATATCAAGATCATCACGTGCTTTCATCCACTCTTTTTTGGCTTTTTCAAGCTGTTTAAAGCTATCAACCACTTGTTTTACTCTTTTGTCGTCTTTGGGTACACCTTTTGTTTTGGGAGTGTCACTAGCCACATCATCAGCGGATTCATCTTTTTCTACTTTTTCATCTTCAAAACTTTTGAAAAGTTCTTTTACCCTTCTTTCTCTGTTGAGTAAAGGTTCTTTATAGTTGATAATATACCCAATGAGGTAAGGAACAGAACAAATAGCATCAATAATAATGTCTTCACCTTCTTCAATTCGCATAGAAAGATCAACTTCTTCTTCTTTTGTAAGTAGAGGGATTTTACCCATTTCGCGTAAGTACATTCTTACAGGAGAATCAGAACGGCTCCACTCTAAGAGTTCTTTTTCTTTATGTAGATCAAATTCATCTTCCGTATCGCTCTCTAAGAGCTTTTTTCTTGCATCGGCACGTTTTTTTACTTCTTTTGCCGCAAGTATTTCTGCATATTCGGAAGCAGAATAAATTTCTATTTTTGTATCGGTTGAGAATTTGTAGATTTTTTTTGCTTGTGCAGCAGTAGGTTGCTTGGTGAATTCTTTTGCAATATTTTCAAATGTGATTGCATCACCTTTTTTCTTAGACTTAAATAATGTCTCTATACTTTTCATACTGTTCATACTGTCTTTTGTTGCCATGCTTATCCTTGATAATGTGAGAGAAGACCTCAGTTGTAATTAAGGTGGATTATACCGAAATTGTATTAGATTTGAGTGTAAAATTTGGTAATTTTTACTTTTTTAGTTATAATCGCGAAAACATATTAGGCTTTAAAGGTCTTAATTAAAAGGAATGATTTTGCAAGGTAAAGTTTGGAAATTTGGTGACAATGTCGATACGGATCTGATTATAGCTGCAAGATATCTTAATACGAGTGAGCCATCTGAGTTGGCAAAACATGTGATGGAAGATGCAGACCCTGAGTTTGTTTCTAAGATGAGTGCGGGTGATATTATCGTTGCGGGTGAAAACTTTGGTTGTGGTTCAAGTCGTGAACATGCTCCCATAGCACTTAAAGCCGCAGGTGTATCTGCTATTATCGCACCTACGTTTGCACGTATTTTTTATAGAAATGCCTTCAACATGGGGCTTCCGATCTTTGAGTTGGAAGAAGCAATAGAGATTGATGAGGGTGATACAGTAAGGGTAGATATGGATGCAGGAGAAGTCATCAATGTTTCTCAAGCCAAAACCTATAAGTTTGCACCTATCCCTGAATTTATGCAAGAGTTGGTAGATGCAGGTGGACTCATAGCGTTCGCAAAAAAAGAACTAGAAGCAAAGGTAAAATAGTATGGGTAAAAGTTATAGAATTGGCGTGATTAAAGGTGATGGAATTGGTCCTGAGATTATAGATGAAGCTACAAAAGTACTTGATGCAGTCTCTGTGACACAAGGATTTAATCTTAAATATGAAGAGATGTTACTCGGTGGTGCTGCCATAGATGAGACAGGTGTTCCTTTGCCTGATGAAACTATACGTTGTGTTAAAAAATGTGATGCAGTGCTTTTTGGTGCCATTGGTGGACCAAAATGGGATAAACTTGAAAGACATTTACGTCCAGAGACAGGATTGCTGGGACTACGTAAAGAGATGGGAACATTTGCAAATCTTAGACCAGCCACAGTCTTTGATGAATTGGTAAATGCGTCAAGTCTAAAACCTGAGGTAATCAAGGGTGTAGACATTATGGTAGTACGTGAACTTACAGGTGGGATTTACTTCGGTGAGCCAAGAGAACTTCAAGCAGATAAAGCATTTAACACTATGATTTATACAAGAGAAGAAGTTGTACGTATCGCAGTGGTTGCCTTTGATATCGCAATGAAGCGTAAAAAACGTCTTTGTTCTGTAGACAAAGCCAATGTTCTTGAAGTCAGCCAGTTTTGGAGAGAGATCGTAGAAGAAGTAGCCAAAGATTACCCTGAAGTTGAGCTTTCTCATATGTATGTAGATAATGCTGCGATGCAACTCATCCGTGATCCCAAACAATTTGACGTGATTTTGACAGGAAATATCTTTGGAGATATTTTGTCAGACGCAGCCTCTATGCTTTCTGGTTCTATCGGTCTTTTACCAAGTGCTAGTACAGGTAAAGGTGTAGGGTTGTTTGAACCAATCCACGGTTCGGCACCAGACATTGCAGGGCAGGGGATTGCTAACCCTTTAGCGACAATATCCAGTGCTAGTATGATGCTTCGTTATGCTTTAGGTGAACATGAAGCAGCGGACAAAATAGACAACGCCATTAAAAAAGCACTCTCTGAAGGTTACCGTACAGGTGACATTGGTGATTATGATGCCAAAGAAATCTGTACTTGTACAGAAATGGGTGACATCATCGCTGAGTATGCCAGTAAATAAGACATCTTGCAAAATTCATTGGAAGTGATGGCTTTAGCCTCACCAATGGTGGGAGTAAACTCTCCACTTCCACATTTCTTTTCTCAAACAGACCCTTCCACACTTCAACATATCAAAGCTGTTACTGATTATTTGACACAAACCTATGGTGCTAAATGTTATGTGGTTGGTGGTGCTGTACGTGACCGTCTTTTGGGTGTGGCATGTAAGGACTATGACATTGAATGTTTTGGTATCTGCGTAGAAGATTTTGAATTGGCGATGGAGCATTTGGGTGCTTTAGGTGTAGGTAAAAAATTTTTTGTCTATAAATATCATGATTTAGATATAGCATTGCCTCGCAAAGAGAAAAAAGTTGCAACAGGACATCGTGGCTTTGAAGTGAGTCTTGCGACAGAAGAGAAAGAAGCATCAAAAAGAAGAGATTTTACGGTCAATGCGTTGATGTATGATATACAAAATGAAGAGATACTTGATTTTTGGGATGGATTAAAAGATTTAGAAGAGAAAGTGCTACGTGTGGTAGATGAGAAGTCTTTTAGAGAAGACAGTTTACGGGTATTACGTGCTATGCAGTTTACGGCACGTTTTGGTTTTAAGATAGAAAAAAAGAGTTGTCTTATATGTCAGAGTATTGCACTTGATGATTTACCCAAAGAACGACTATTTTTAGAGTTTGAGAAGATGTTCAATGGTAGATATTTACACTATGGGCTATATTATCTATTTGTCTTAGGCATAGCCAGATAAACTTTTTGATGAAGAGATAGATAAAAAAATATTTATTGAATTGGGACTAAAACTACAAAAAAATCAAAAAAACTTTTTGCCTACACTCAGACCTTATTATTTCCTCTTTATTGCTAGAGATTATTTCAAGATTGAGAGTCAAGTAATTTTAGATAGATTGGCAGTACCAAACCGTTATACTAAAAAAATAGAAAGACCTGCACTACCTAAAAATATTTCTGCATCTTTTATAGCAAGACTATCACTCAAAGAGGGCATCAAAGAATATGTAGGTAATTATAGTACTAAAGTAATCACTTTGGCAGAATACTTAGAGGTATGGGATAAGCCTTTTGACAGAGGTGTGACACCTACGCAGTTAATAGCTGAGGGCTTTGAGGGTAAGGCTTTGGGTGATGAACTTGAGAAGCGTACGCAAGAGAAGATAAATAGATTGAAAGAAAAATAGGTATAATCTTACAATAATAACAACTAGGGTTAAAATGGAAAAAAGAGCAAGGGTTTTAATAGACTGTGAAGATGGCAAAGGCTTGGTGTATAAAATCTCTAAGGTTTTTTATGACAGAGATTTGAATATAGATAATAACCGTGAATTTGTAGACAAAGAACATGCACGATTTTTTATGCGTACTGTGGTGACAGGTTTATTTGACACAGAAGAGTTACTTGAAGCACTCAAAGCCATTACACCAGTAGATGCACATATTAGAGTGATAGAACCTAAAGATAAAAAGATTATATTGATGGTGACCAAAGAATCCCATGCCTTAGGTGATATACTTATACGTCATGCAGATGCTGCGTTGGGTGCTAAGATAGAGTGCGTGATAGGAAACCATGATACTTTAGAGACACTTGTACGTCGTTTTGATATTCCTTTTTTTTATATCCCTGCGAATGATATGAGTAGAGAAGCACATGAAACGCGTGTGATGCAATGTATCAATGAGTTTGAATTTGACTATATCGTGTTAGCCAAATACATGCGTATACTCACCTCTACTTTTGTGAAAGCTTATCCGCAAAAGATTATCAATATTCATCACTCTTTCTTACCTGCATTCATAGGTGCAAACCCGTATAAACAAGCATACGAGAGAGGTGTCAAAATCATCGGTGCCACAGCACATTATGTCACAGATGATTTGGATGAAGGGCCTATTATCGCACAAGATGTCATACCTGTAAACCACCGTCTGACATGGAGAGATATGCAAAGAGCAGGGCGTGATGGTGAGAAGATAGTGCTTTCACGTGCTTTGGCACTTGTCTTAAACGATAGAGTCTTTGTCAATGGCAATAAAACGATCATATTTTAAAAAGAAGGATATAAATGTTTAATATAGTACTTGTAGAACCACAAATCCCACCTAATACAGGAACTATAGGTCGCCTATGCGTAAACCTTGGAGCAACACTACATCTAGTAGAGCCTCTAGGCTTTGACATAGATGATAAGGCAGTCAAACGAGCAGGTCTTGACTATTGGAAAGAGCTAGACTTGGTTATCTGGGAGAGTTTTGATGCATTTTTGGAAAAGCATCCTATAGATACAAAGACGTATCTAGCCACAACAAAAACAGACAATCTTTACTTCAATGCAGCATTTAAAAAAGATGACTATATTTTATTTGGTTCTGAAACCAAAGGTCTTGATGAAAAAGTGTTGCTTGCCAATCCTGAACAGTGCATTACCATACCTATGGGTGGGAAAGGTAGAAGTCTAAACCTTGGTGTCTCTGTAGGTATTGTGATTTATGATGCTTTGCGTCAAAACTATGATGGCTTTGAGAAAATTACCATCGCCAATACTTTGGAAGATTAAGATGTCATTTGGAGATATTTTATATATTATCGCTATATTTTTATTTGCTTATATCACTTTTGGTATAGTGAGAGGATACTTTAAAGCTAAGTTTGATGATGAAGGTAGACGTATAGATATGATAGAGGATGAGGACAAAGGGAAGAAAGAGAAACAGGACTAACCCCCTCTTTACCAACTCTTAGGTAAAATAATAGCTATTATACTACTAGGAAACCCTGCCATGACACAAGCATTACTCATCGAAATAGGTGTAGAAGAACTCCCTGCTATACCACTACTTAAAATCGTAACCAACATAGAAAAATATTGGGCTAAACTACTCGAAGCATATAAACTCTCTTGTACCTTTGAGTTTATATATACGCCTAGAAGATTAGTACTCAAACATGCAGCCATGCCTATGAGCCAAGAAGATGCTACGGTAGAGTTTTTTGGACCTCCTTTGGCAGCGGCACTTAAAGAGGGTGTGCCAACTAAGGCAGCAGAAGGCTTTGCACGTAAATGTGGTGTAGACTTTGAAGCTTTGGGGCGTGGTGAGAAGAATGGTAAGGAAGTACTGTATTTTAAAAAAGAAGAAAAAGGTGCTTTGTCTACTTCTTTACTGCAAGAGATGTTAGAAAAGTGGATTGGGTCTATGTCTTTTGGAAAGATGATGCGTTGGGGCGATAGGTCTGATGAATTTGTAAGACCTATACGTTGGTTACAAGTAAGAATGGATGATGATTCTGTTGATGTTGAACTTTTTGGCGTGAAGTCAGGTATCCAAACTTATGTACATCGTATGGTGAGTTATGATGGGGTAGATGTAAGACATATAAGTGAGTATGAAAGTATATTGGCAGAGGGTGCGGTGATGTTGGAGCCTAAGCAAAGAGAGTCTATCATCTTGGCAGAATTTGATGCTTTGGAGTCTAGGCATAATATTATCATAGAAAGAGATAGATCACTTCTAGCTGAGGTAGTGGCTATCACTGAGAACCCCAAAGCACTTGTAGGGACTTTTGATAAACTGTTCTTAGATCTTCCACCTGAAGTGATTATCACCTCTATGAAAGAACATCAGCGTTACTTTCCTGTATTTGAAAAGGGAAAGATAGCCAATAAGTTTGTAGTCGTGAGCAATGCCTACACTAAGGACTATTCAAAAGTAGTAGAGGGGAATGAACGTGTACTCAAACCACGTTTGGCAGATGGTCTTTTCTTTTATCAAAATGACTTGAAAAATGGACTTTCTACTGATGGTCTTGAAAAGGTACAATTTATTGATGGTTTGGGTACACTAGCAGATAAAATCAAAAGAGAAAAGAACATTGCTATAAGATTGTTGGCTCTTTATATGAACAAAATAGAATCTGAAACAGGTCAAAGCTCTGCTGCACTTGAAAAGGCAATGGATAGAGCAATAAACCTTGCAAAAGCAGATCTTATGTCTGAAATGGTGTATGAGTTTACAGAGCTTCAAGGGCTTATGGGATACTACTATGCCAAAGCACTAGGAGAAGAAGCGTTGGTTTATAATGCTATCAAAGAACAGTATATGCCTGTAGGTGAGGGTGCAGACCTTCCCAACTCTATCTTCTCTTCTATCGTCTCTATGTCTGCCAAACTGGATACACTTTTTGGACTCTTTTCTGTAGGGCGTATACCTACAGGATCCAAAGATCCATTTGCATTGCGTCGTGCAGTCAATGGCATTGTCCGTATGGTGATTAGCTATGATTTGGTATTTGATATAGATGACATCATTACGATACTCAAAGAGAACTATACTGACTTTGATACGCACTTACTTTCTGAGTTTATCATCGAACGTATCAACAAATCTCTTGATGCCAACCCCTCTGTAATCGCAGCTGTTTTAGCCAGTGGAGAAAGAGACATCAATGAGATAGCCAAAAAAGTAGAAGCCCTCAATGAAATCGTCTCCTCAGATATTTTTAAAGAGCAGTTCTCTACCTTTAAACGCGTAGCAAACATTTCTAAAGATGTCAATCTCGATGGGAATCTAAGCATAGACATTTCACTCTTCAAAGAAGATGCCGAAGTCACACTTTACAATGCATACGAAAAAGTACTCAATGCCCAATACACTAACTACAAAGAAGAACTAGAAGCACTCTTTGGTCTCAAACGTGAGTTAGATGCGTATTTTGATGACGTGATGGTAAATACCGAAGATGAAGCATTGAAAAACAATCGTCTCAATACCATTGGGTCTGTGTATAAGACTTTTAAGGGTGTTGCGGATATAAAAGAGATTACGGTTTAGGTATGGCGTTAGTAGGGTGTTGTGTCCTCACAACACCGATGATACTTTAATCCCTAGCATAAGGCTTCAAAGTACTCAGTCTTTTATCAACCAACCCACGACCAATGGTAAAATGATACAGTGTTTGAAACTGATTGGTTTGAAGTCCTATAGTATCATGTAAAATATCATCTAAAAAACATCCAATGCCAGTAGCTGATAAATGTAGAGAGGTTGTTTCTAGGTATAACTGTTGTCCTATGGCACCACATTCCCAATAGAGTTCTTTATATCTTGATGCACCAAATTCTTTTATTTGTGCTGTAAATTGGGCTAACATGCCTAAGGTAAATGCTCCATTACTTGCGATTTCTTGATTACAAGATATGGTTTGTGAGATAACTTTCATATCAGCATTTTGAAGTTTATATAGTTGTCCTGCTTTAGTATCTACTCTCTCCCAAAGAAACTCTTCTTTGAGTAAACGTTTGAGTTCTTCTTTATGTGCATCATTTCTGATTAAGATGTAGAGTCCTGAGTCTATCTCTTCTACACTATGGACAAATATAACCAAGTGAATAGGTGAGTTGTTTGATTTGATAGAACCTAAAATCGTTTCAAACTCGTTTTTACTAATGGTACAGTTCTCTTTATTCATCACTTGTGCAGACCTTCTACCCAAAACGACATTTTTGGCTAAGCTAGAGATTTTTCGATAAGGGTTCTCTTCATAGGTATCAATTTTAAATTGTTTATTCTCTAAATCATCACTTAAAGTGGCATCTTCAATCTTCTCTAAGATGTCCCACTTGTGCCAGTTAAGACTTAATTGATTTGCTTTTCCTGCGTAAGACTCTTCCAAAGCATTTTGTAAAGTATTGATATTTATATCGGTAGTTTTTATCTCGTCATCTAAAGTGACGAGTAATAACATATCTGAAAGTTCTCTCTCCTCAGGCACATATCTATGTGCTTGATCAAAACCTATGAGACTTTGAAGCTCTGTATCTTTGGTGCTGATCACTTCTATCTTCCATCCTAAGATTAAAGCAGATACTTCTAAGGCTTTGAGTGCATGACCACAATCAAGTTGCGTATATCTCCAAGACCGTTCACCATATTTCCAAGCTTCTCGCCAAACGATAGAAGATAAAGAGACTAAAAAACTATTGTGAGGTAACTCTAAATTACTAGTTGTTTTAGAGAGTAATTCAAGTTGATGATCAAGTGGGGCATAGTGATGAAGACCATCTGCTATGCCTTCTATGTCTTTAGCTATGATATAAGCTTCACTGGGTTGTAAATTACCACTTGAAGCATTACATCTTAAAGCCCAAGATTGTCCGTCAAATTCTTTGATGGCTGCGAGTCCTAGGGAAAACTGAAAAAATTGAGATACACTTTCCAAACATAAAGGAGCGACTACTTTTGCTTCTTGTGCTTGTGTAAATATCTGACTGTATTCCAAACTTTTATTTTCAAAAGAAAGAGGTAAGATCGTTTTTTGCGACTCTGAGTAACTACGATACGGGTTCGGCTGTGTCGCCCAATCCATATATCCTAAAGACTTAGCATAGCGTAGTGGTGCGTGTTTTGTTTCATTGTGATAGGTATAAACCATTTGTGTATTTTTATTCATGGCTTATAGTAGCTGATAATTCTAAAGGTCTATATATGAGCATAAGTTAATAGTGCTATGATGCTAACAAAAACTAACTCATATTCAAAAGGAAACACTTATGTATATAGAGATGAAACAAAAAGACATCAGAGTCTTAAAAGAGAAGCTTTGGTTGATGAACGACAAAAAGTGTCCAGTGCTAGGTAAAGCTATGCCCTTAGAGAAAATGGTACTAGACCATGCACACAAAAGAAACGATGAAGCGTACTCCCCAACCAAAGGTGTGGTGAGAGAAGCACTAGACAAAAGAGCCAATGCCATTTTGGGTAAAGTAGAAAATGCGTTGAAGCGAACGGGTTTGGGCTATGAAGAAGATTTTGATTTTCCTACATTTTTAAGGAATGCGGCTGACTATTTTGAGAGAGGTGCTTATGTGGATGAGCAGGGTGATATGTATGTGCATCCTAGCGAAGTACCCAAAGTACCAAATGTCAGTAAGAGTCACTACAACAAGCTCGCAAAGTTGTACGATAAAGAGCCCTTTGTTCCCACAAGAAAAGGACAACAAAAAAAGCCTATGCCAAAGTATCCAGCAAGTAAGAAACTTACCAAGGGTCTTAAAACGTTGTTTGAGAAGTACGAACTCTCTCCATATAATTAAATACAAACTAAAGGAGTACACAAATGGAAATTTTTGCTTTACAATCACTTGTCGGAGGTTTTTTAGATGAAGATCTAAAACATTTCAATAAATTTTTTGATGATTGGTGTGTACAGTTTGAGTGTATGGAAGACGCACAACTGATACTAGATACCCTTGAAAAAGATGAACAGATTAAGATTGTTGAGATTACAGAGCTAAGTTATCCGAAATACTTTTTTCCAAAACTACAGGGTATCATCCACGCCACACGAGAATATGAAGGAAAAATCATCTGCATCGTCGAGCCACAAATGGGCATGAGCTTCCGCATTGCCATCTGTGACTTAGCAACCAAAAAGGTAAGGGTGCTGGGTACACGCTATAAGAGTGGGCTAAGTGTCGAAGGGGCATTTGCAAATTTGTCTTTTGATTTATGAGATTAGGGGATAAAGGGGACAGAATTTTATTTATTTCAAATATTGCTCGTATACGCCTAGCTATCACAAATCTATAGTACTTATAGTCTGTACCTTTTTAACTCTGTTACTTTCAGCCTATACATTACTCAAGCCCGAGTTCTGCAAACACATCGTCTGCGTCATGCACTTCTACTTTCCCCGATGCTACGTCATCTGACAACTTCTGTGCGGTTATGCTGTCTGTATGGTCAAATAGAAGTCCAAGGCTCTCTCTATGAGTTCTTTTTTGGTGATGTCAAGCGTTTTAGAAAGAGTTTCAAATTCTTCTGCTATATTTATAAATGCCAAATATAGGGTTAGAGTTTGTCTCCACCAGATTCATTGATCCTTGTACTAAATATTGGGGGAAATTATCGTTCATGACAGTCGGTCAATGTTATACTCTCAAGAGCTCAAATATGAGATAAGGTTTATAGCATGAACACATTAAAAATTATTATCGTTGAAGATGAATTAATCGCAGCAGAGTTTTTGAAAGAGATTTTAGAAGAGACAGGTGCAGAGGTGATAGATATTATTGCTTCTGGGAAAGAAGCCATAGAGGCGTGTATCAAAAAAGAACCTGATGTCATCTTTATGGATGTTATGTTGTCTGACCATATTAGTGGATGTGAAGCAGCCGTTGCCATCAGCCAAAAAAATACCCATAGTAAGATCATCTTTCTTACGGCATACATGGATGAAGAGATGATAGACTATGCCTCAGATGCTAGAGCCGTGAGTTATTTAACGAAACCTTATAATAAATCACAAATATTGGCGACATTAAAACTGATTACTATGCGAAAAAAAGATACAACGGTTATCAGTAAAGAAAAACCAGAAAAAATTCTTTTAAAAAATGGATATGTATATCTAACACGACAAAATCGCTTACTTAAAAACGATAAAGAAGTAGAACTAGGACCAACCTCCATAAGACTTATAGAACTTTTATGTGGACAAGTAGACATTAGTATATCAAATACACAAATTGCCATGCATGTTTGGGGGAAAGAAGTCAATGACAAAACGCTGCGTTCACTTATGTTTAGAATACGTAGTGCTACAGATAATGAATTGGTCAAAAATGTAAGTGGTACGGGGTATATGATTTCAAGCTGATTGTAAAAATCATTAAGCCTTAAGTAAGTTCAAAGTATCCCTATGTAGAATAGACGAATGAAATTAAACGAATTAAAACTAACCAATCCCTACCTCGGTCTGCCTGATGAATGCTACGATAGAGTGGAAGCCAGTCCTCTTGACAAACCCTATCTTATACATGCAAATAAAGCTGTAGCAAAGATACTTAACATTGATGAAAGTGAACTTGACACAGATGATTTTGTGAAGTTTCTCAATGGTGATCATAGTGTAGAAGGGTCAGATACTTTTGCCATGTGTTATGCAGGACATCAGTTTGGATATTTTGTACCTAGACTAGGAGATGGACGTGCTATCAATATAGGCACTATAGACAAGCTCCAATTACAGCTAAAAGGTGCAGGTGTAACAGAGTATTCTCGTAATGGTGATGGACGTGCAGTGTTACGTTCAAGCATCAGAGAATACCTTGCGAGTGAGGCGATGGAGGGTCTTTCTATCCCTACAACCTATTGTTTGGGATTGATAGGCTCAGAACATGATGTACGGCGTGAACAGATAGAAAAAGCAGCCATAGTTTGCCGTGTAAGTCCTACATGGGTTCGTTTTGGTACTTTTGAGTATTTTGCATCTCAAGGGATGTTTGAGGAGCTTAAAGCCTTGGCAGATTATGTCATAGATGAGAATTTCCCACATCTAAAAGGTAAAAATGATGTCTATACTATGTTGTTTAACGAAGTGATGGTCATCACCTCAAGACTTATGGCACAATGGATGTCTGTAGGCTTTACCCATGGTGTCATGAACACGGACAACATGTCTATCGCAGGATTAACCATAGATTATGGTCCTTATGCCTTTTTGGATGATTTTCGTCATGAGAATGTATCTAATCATACAGACACAGAGGGACGCTACAGTTTTACCAATCAACCCGAAGTAGCCAAATGGAATTTACAGCGTTTGATGCAAGCATTAAGTCCTCTTGCAGACATGGATAAAATGGAAAAGATTTTGCTTATCTACGATAAAATTTACATAAGGTATCTTCACTATTATATGTGTAAAAAGCTTGGGTTGGAAGGTACAGTAGAGGGAGATCCTGAACTCATAGACGATATGTTTGATATGCTAGAAACCTTACACGTGGATTATACGCTATTTATGCGAACGCTTAGTCATTATGAGGGAGACAGAGAAGCATTACTCTCTACAGGGCTTTATCATAACCCTATGAATGACTGGCTTGATAGATATGATGCACGTATTAAGCAGATAGATAAGACTGAAAGAAAAAAGCAAATGCTAAGGGCTAACCCAAAATATGTTTTAAAAAACTACATGATTCAAGAGGCTATAGATGCTGCAAACATAGGTGACTTCTCTGTGGTAGATGATTTATTTAAAATCGCTAAAAATCCCTTTGAAGAATACCCAGAATTTGAAAGATGGGCAGGAGCAACACCCAAAGAGTTTAAAAATCAGAAGTTGTCTTGTTCGTCTTGAAAAAGTCTGATAAAATCAAAATTGTAAATATATAGGACTAAAATCATGAAAGCATCAAATTTACTAGATACTAAAACATTATCATTTAATGATATTATAGGAAATGGTAAAATATATAAAGTACCAGATTTCCAAAGAGATTACTCTTGGGATGAAGATAACTGGGAAGATTTATGGAATGATATTTTAACAATTAATGAAAATAATGAATCACATTATATGGGTTCAATAGTTTTATTAGACAAGGGTGATTCTAATTACCAAATAATCGATGGTCAACAAAGATTTACAACTTTAAGTATTATAAGTTTAGCCGTTATTTCAAAATTAAAAGAGTTAGCATCAACTGATATAGAAAAAGAAGGAAATACAGAGCGAGTTGAGAACCTTATGCGGGATTATATTGGAAAAAAACATTCTGCATCATTGACATACTCAAGCAAGATTCTTTTAAATGACAATAATAATGGTTTTTATCAAAGATTAGTCTCATTTAGAAAACCAGTTAATGTCAAAAAATTATTTGACTCTGAAAAATTACTTTGGAAAGCTTATGAATTTTTTCAAAAAAAAATAGAGGAACAATATAATAAAGTGAAGAGTGGTGAAAATTTAGCATCATTTTTAATTGAATCAGTTGGGGAAAGATTATTATTTATACAAATTGCAGTAACAGATGAACTTAATGCGTATACTGTATTTGAAACTTTAAATTCAAGAGGTATTGAATTAACTTCTACAGACTTATTAAAAAATTATATTTTTTCATTAGTATCTAAGGGTTCATCTGATTTAGAACAAGTTAAAAAACAATGGAAAAAAATTATTGATATAATTGGGTTAAAAAACTTCCCAGTTTTTTTAAGACATTATTTAAATAGTAAAATGAAATTAATTAATAAAGGTTCATTATTTAAAGCTATAAAAATGAATGTTCAAACAGATGAAGAAGTCTTTTTACTATTAGATAATTTAGAAGAATCTGCATATATATATGTTGCACTTGGAAATCCTAATGATGAGTATTGGAAAGGTGATAATGACTTAAGTGAATCAATTGATGCACTAAAACTATTTGCTGTAACACAAAATAAATCATTATTGATGGTTTCACATAAATACTTAGACGCACGTTCTTTTAATAAGCTTCTAAAAGCAATAGTAACTATTTCATATAGATATAATGTTATTGGTAGACATCAAACCAATATAATGGATAAAATTTATAATAATGCTTCTGTATTAGTAAATAATGGAAAAGGTAAAATTAGTTTAGGAGAAATTCTAAATAGTATAAAAGATTTATATATTTCAGATGATGATTTTAAAAATTCTTTTGAAGGAAAAACCTTTAATACAAATAATAGTAATCATAAAAAACAAGCTAGATATACTCTTTATAAAATTGAAGGTCAAGTAGAAAATGGAGCTAAATATAATTATACTTCTGATGCTGGAACAATAGAACATATTTTACCTGAAAATTTAACCAAAGAATGGGAAACAATATTTTCAGAAGATGAACATATAAGAAATATTTATAAAATAGGTAATTTCACTATACTTGAATCAAACAAAAATAGAGATATTGCAGATAAAATTTTTGATATTAAACAAGAGATGTATAGTACAAGTAAATATGTAATAACAAATACCATTGAGGCATCTGAATGGAATATTAATGCACTTAAACATAGACAATCAAAATTAGCAACTATTGCTTGTGGTATATGGAAAATTCAATATAGTTAGAAAGGAACAAAAATGACCCTAGAAGCACTACAAAACATCATCAAAGAAGAAGTAGGGGTATTACTCTATTTCTCAGGAGAACATTGTTCTGTCTGCCATGCACTGCGTCCCAAGTTTAGAGAACTGTTTGACAAAGAATTTCCAGAACTCAAACAAATCTTTTTGGATGCACAAGAGTATGCAGATATTTCTGCACATTATGCAGTATTGTCTTTGCCCACGATATTGGTTTTCCTAGATGGGAAAGAGTTTGTCCGTGAGGGAAGAACTGTGAGTTTACATCAACTTAAAATACAGTTAAAACGTCCTTATGGGATGATGACGGAGTAACTAGGAAAAGAAATAGTAAATTTTGTTATTTCATAATTTTAGTTTAGACATTTTTATGATATTATGCCTATACTATTTTATCTATACTGTAGTTTAGGGTAGTAAATTATTGAATACAAAAGGATTATATATGGCTGTAAGTTTATCAAAAGGTGGAAGAGTTTCATTAAGTAAAGAGGCTCCTGGTTTAAAAAATATTAAAGTTGGTTTAGGTTGGGATGCAAATGCAACTGATACAGGTGCTCAGTTTGACCTAGATGCTTCTGTTTTTTTTGCTTGGTGCTGACGGTAAAGTATTGACAGATAGTCACTTTATTTTTTATAATAACGCAACTTCTCCTTGTGGTGCTATCGTACATCAAGGGGACAATAGAACA
This sequence comes from Sulfurovum sp., assembly GCA_030949725.1. Classification (GTDB taxonomy): domain Bacteria; phylum Campylobacterota; class Campylobacteria; order Campylobacterales; family Sulfurovaceae; genus Sulfurovum. Next base: position 30,501 of record JAUZSE010000011.1, read on the forward strand.
GGTGAGGGTGAGGGTGATGATGAAGTAGTTGAGATAGATTTATCTAAAGTTGATGCTGCTATAGAAAAAATTATCTTTACTGTAACTATAGATGAAGCAGAAGCAAGAAATCAAAATTTTGGACAAGTTAGTAATGCACTTATTAGAATATTAAATCAAGATGGTGGAGCAGTGATTACTCAGTATGAGCTAGATGAAGACTATTCTAGTGAAACTGCTATTAATTTTGGTGAACTATATAGAAAAGATGGTGGTTGGAACTTCAAAGCAGTAGGTGCTGGTTTTAACGATGGTTTGGCTGGTTTTTGTAAAACTTACGGGGTAAGTATATAATGGCGATTAGCTTAGCAAAAGGTCAAAAGATTAATTTAAAAAAAGATGATGGTAGTGATTTATCATCTTTTTGTATAGGTGCAAACTGGGGAGCTATTGATAAAAAAGGTCTTTTTGGTGGTATGAAAAAAGTAGCCGTAGATTTAGACCTATCTGTAGGGATATTTGATAGTAATAAAAACCTTGTAGATACAGTATATTTTGGTAATCTAAAATCATCTGGTGTGGTACATTCGGGAGATGATACAACAGGTGATATGGATGGTGATGATGGGCTTGACAATGAAGTAATTCAAATTAACCTTGCTCAGATTCCTGCCAATGTAGATAATGTAGTTTTTGTTTTAAACTCATTTCAAGGGCAAGATTTTGCCACTGTACCATTTGCTTCTATTAGACTCTATGAAGGAACACCTAGTAGAGTCAATGAGATAGTTGCTACTTACAATATCGCTAGTGATGCGAAGTTTGCTGGGTATGTTTCGATGATTTTGGGTAAATTATACAGAAGAAACGGTGAGTGGAAATTTTCTGCTATTGGTGAACCAACAAAAGATGCGAAATTAGCACAAACATTACAAACGGTTGCAAATACTTATTTGTAGCATTTAAAAAGGGATTTATTCCCTTTTTAATATTATAATTATCTATATCATAAAGGGTTAAAAATGTTAGATTGGAATAAGATAAAAGAGAGAAGTTCAGAACTATTGGGTGAAGCGGGTAAGAAGTTCAGACAATACACTCCAGAGAGTTTTTCAAAAGAGAAAAAGTTTGTAAATTCACTTGTTGTGAGTATGGCATTGATGACAATGGCAGATAGAAAAGCGGACACTCAAGAGATTATAACAGCACTTGACCTCATAAAAGATATTGATGAAATTAACGATTTAGATCTTACAACTGAAGCTATAGAGCTTTACGAATTTCATATTGAAGAATTATCTAAGGTAGTTGATAACGCTACTAAGTTTATTTTGATGGAAGCTAAATTATTATCAGAATTAGCTAAGATGAAAGCATACCCTGAATATCCACCGATGATAGAAGCTCTCATAGCACACATCGCTCAAAGTGATGGTAATTTAGATTCTACAGAAGTTGAAATGCAGAAAAAAATATTGGATGCTATCAAATAAATATGAAGATTACCCTAAAAACAGGCATACTAGAGATAGAGTCAAATGAAACCTTGAAAGAATTAGTAGATTATGGTTCGCGTATCAACAAAAAAAGAGGCTTTTTATTTGTAAGTAAAGTGCTAGGTAAGCACTTGCCTACTAGACCTTCAACGATGCAAAAGACTTATCAAGAGCTATCTTCTCTTATTCCAGCATCTGATGAACCTACACTATTTATAGGTTTTGCAGAAACAGCAACGGCTTTGGGTCAAGGGGTTTTTGAAGAAGCAAATCTGCCTAATAGCTTTTATATTCATTCTACTAGATTTCAAACATCTCAAAAGATTTTCTTCTCATTTTTTGAAGAGCATTGTCACGCTCCTAGCCATATCTTCTATACACCAAAAGATATTGAGCTAAGAGATATGCTCAGTAAAATAACACGTGTCATTCTTATAGACGATGAAGTCTCTACAGGAAATACTGCAAATAACTTAGTCAAAGAACTTAAAAAAGTTTTACCTTTAGCCAAAGAGTATTACTTACTTACTATTCTTAATTGGACAAGCACGACTTATGAGAACTTTGAATATTTATCACTTCACAAAGGTACTTTTAATTTTATTCCTAAAGAGATGGATTTTGTAAGTACTGTAATTTCAGAACCCAAAGAAGTCAAAAATTTAGATAAAATTATTCCTTATAATTTTGGACGCTATGGAGTCAAAAAGTTAGATTTAGATTTCTCTAAATATCTTAAGATAGAAGAACTAAAAAAGTTGAAAGTTTTAGTCCTAGGCACGGCAGAATTTATGTATCCACCTTATCTGTTGGCTAAATATCTTGAAGACAATTACATAGAAAGTTATTTTCAAGCCTCTACAAGAAGCCCTGTAAACATAGATGGAGCAATCACTTCAAAACTTTATTTTAAAGACAATTATTTTGAAGAGATAGACAATTTTCTTTATAATGTTAGCGACCGAGTTTACGACAAAGTATTTCTATGTTATGAAACGACAAAATTACCACAAAATTTTGATTTGAAGAAACAATTATCAAAATATTTTGATGTGGAAGAGATTTTTTTAATGTTTAGTGGTTCCTATCTCAAAGAAGATGTAGAATTTTTGGTTAAAATAATTGATATAGAGTTTACGAGTGTTGATACCAAAGAGAAGCTAATACAAAGTGGTGCATTACATTATTCCCAAATGATAAGCCCTGAGTATGAGCCTAGTCCTGAATACTTAGAGATATTTTATAAAGCTTTTGCACTCAACAAAGAAAGATTTGCAAAAGATATTTTAACCTTGTCTTATAATTTAAGTAAGAAAAAAGATATTGTTTTGGTATCTCTATTAAGAGCAGGAACACCTATCGGTGTTTTGCTTAAACGGACACTTAAAGATATATTTGATGGAGAGGTTAATCACTACTCTATCTCTATCATTCGAGACAGGGAGATAGATGAACTAGCACTGAAACATATACTAAAACATAATCCAAATAGTGAGTTTATTTTTGTAGATGGTTGGACAGGTAAAGGTGTTATTAATAGAGAATTAAAATATTTTATAGAAAAATTTAACAAAAAGAATAATAGTAATATAAGTGATAATCTTTATGTTATTTCTGATATTGCTTCTGTGTCTGACTTTTCTGTAAATAATGATGATTATCTTATACCCTCATCAGCATTAAACTCTACTATTTCAGGTTTAGTGATCTCGTAGTATTTTAAATGATGAGCATATAGAAGAGGGCGATTTTCACGGCTGTAAATACTATAAAGAATATGCTAAAAGTGATTTAAGTCTTTGGTTTATAGATGAGATAACAGACATTATCAAAAATTTAGAGTTAGATAGTAAACCTTTAGTATCTAAAAATACTTTTTTGCGTACAAAAATGAGTGATTTCTTGACAAATTTACAAAAGAAGTGGGGCATTACAGATATAAATCATATCAAACCTGGCATAGGAGAGAGTACGAGAGTACTTCTTAGACGCGTTCCATATCTACTAATCATACAAGACCTAGACTCCAAAGAGACGGAACATTTAATACTATTAGCAAAAGAAAAAGAGACAAAAGTGATAGAAGATAAGTACTTGCCTTATAAAGCATTAGCTATTATTAAAAATGTGAGAGAGAAGGTATTACCTTGAGAAAAATTGATTATTTTGAGCTAGGGGCAACGCTTTATATTCCCATTATGCACAAAAATTTAAAACTTATTTTAAAACGTAAAAAGTACACTTTTCTTAAATCGGTAGTAATTTGTTTGGAAGACTCTACGGCTGAATGTGATATGCCAAAGGGCATGGAGAAATTAGAGAAGATTGTTGCAGGCTTGCAGATATGTGAGTTGAAGATTTTTATCCGTCCTCGAAATATTGAAAATTTAAAAACACTATTGAAGTTGAAAAATATTGATGCTATTGATGGATTTGCTTTGGCAAAGTTTGATACTTCAAATATAGCTGAGTACCTTTCTATCTTTATTAAACAAAATCATTTTTACCTTATGCCTATTTTGGAGACAAAAGATGTATTTAGTACTCTAAAACTGACACATATTATGCAAGAGTTAGAACCCTTTAAAAAGCGTATTTTAGTAGTGCGTACAGGAGGGGAAGATATTTTGAGTATGCTAGGAATGATAAGATCTTGTGAGAAGACCATTTATGAAGTACTTCCTCTGTATCTAATATTATCTAGTATTATCAATCTCTTTAAAGCCAATGCTTTTAATGTATCTTCTCCTGTCTTTTCATGTTTTCAAGCAAACAACACTTTAAAGCAAGAGTTAGAGAGTGATATGGAACATCAGATTTTCAATAAGACTTCAATTCACCCTAAACAAGTCGAAATTATTCAAGAGAGTTACAAGGTTACTTTGGATGAAAAATTTATTGCTTCTAAACTTTTAAATGAAGGGTTAGCTATATTTCCTCATAACAATAGAATGTATGAGAAATCAACACACTCAAACTGGGCGAGATCAATCATGAAACGATATAAAAATTATGGAATAAAAGATGCTAAATAGAATATTCTTTTTTAGTGATATAGATGACACACTTATGCAAACAAGACGAAAAACAGATTTTACAAAATCTACAGTAGTTGGAGCATATACAAAAGAGGGGGAAGAGAATTCTTTTTTTTATGAGGGTACTAAACTTTTTATAGATACACTCATCGCTTCAAATATTATGTTTATACCCACAACAGCTAGAAATTTAAACTCATACAATAGAACCGTATTTGCAAAAAATGCAGCGATAAAATATGTTGTTTTGAATTTTGGAGGACTTATATTGGTTGATGGGAAAGCAGATAGAGAGTGGGAAAGAAAGATGGATATGTCTTATACCAACATTATGACCATGGAATCCCTCTGTACACTTCTAAACCATAAGCTAGAATCGGTGAGTATGAAATTAGTTATTAAGATAATTGATGGTTTCTATATCAGTATATACAATAAATTTAATCTTGACAATAAAAATATTCTCAAAGAGATAAAAGAAAATCTAAAAGACTTTCTATCTGAACATAAGGATTTTTATCTCTATGAAAATGACAACTCTTTTGCCATACTTCCAAACTTTTTAAATAAGAAGTTTGCAGTTGAGTATCTCATAAAAAACAATAACCCTATACTAACTTTAGGTGCAGGAGACAATATGTCAGACCTAGATTTTATGAATTTATGTTCTTTTCGTATGATACCAAAGAAGGTTCCTGTGCGGCTTGTGTAGGAAATATTCTATTAATGCTATCTAACCATTTGAAGCAATAAAAGTCTTGATGAATTTCTATTCTTTACCAATATTCTAACCCCATCTTCCAAAATTATGGACTGTCCTATATCTATTTTTTTTATATCATTCTGATTTGTGTAATTAAACATGTTATTTAATTTTTCATTTACAAAAACCCATTGTTTTTTATGAAAAATACAATAACCTATTCTGCTGCTATCTTTAGTATTTAATTTTTCATTGGGTATGATATTTCTATCTATATGCCAAGGGAAGATAGACTGATCTTTATAAATCATCAATCTATGGTTATCAGGCATAAATTTACCTTTTCCACTTCTGTCTGAATAGAGATTAATGATAGGTAATTCTCCTTTGTAGGGCGTAGAACAGAAAGGACAAATTGGTTTGTTACTGTTATCAAAAGCGTACCATTTTCCCACACAATCTTTATTTTCACAAGGTTGAATCAAATCTACAGTTTTAATAAGTGCACTTTCCCATTCATCTGCTGTAGGTCGTTTATTTGGATTATGTAAACCTTCTATAAATGCCATCTCAAATAATTTCGAAAGATAGGGTCCAGCGATAGTGTAAGGCATAGTGCCTGTGTCTAACCATTTTTTATCAGATGCTCTTGCTACAGAAGTATCTGTTCGATTACTTTTATCACTAGGGTGTTCAATAAACAGTGCTTTCTCACCCATCGCCAAAGTTTCATCATTGGACGGATCATCAATATCATGTATCTTGCGACCTCTTAGAGGATGCCTGAGCAATAAATATTGGTAAATAAGGACTGCTAGTGCATGGCGATCTGTATGCCGACTGGGCAAGATTCTATTGGGATCATTTTTATCTAAATGTGTGGTCGCTATGACTTCTGGTGCGATGAAGTCTGGTGTCCCCACCACATCAGGTGGATATTTTCCTGGTACTACCAACCCATCTACATCAATCATACACGCATGTCCCGTAGAGGGAGAGATAAGTACATTTTTGTAAGACAAGTCTGAGTGTGCTAATCCTGCCGCATGCATTCTTCTTGTAGCTCTGGAAATTATCAAACATAATCGTAGAAAGATACGCCAATCACCACGTTCTCTTGGATCAAGTCGGGTAAATCTATTGGTAGGTGCAGCGAACCATTTCCCTTCCTTCTCTCCTCCTTTGATACCTAAAAAATCATCATTGATGCTTCCATATTCAAAGAAGAAATGTTTGTCATAAATAGGCAGAACTACTCCGTGTCTCTTCCCATCGAAAATTACACTTTCAGGCCAACAAAAGAGTGTTTTCCAATACTCACCATGCTCTTTCTCAAAAATACCTTTTCTATATAAGCCCGTTATCATTTCCAAACGCTCTAAACCTATTTTATCTACAGGGTCTCTAAAAAAAGCTACAGCTTTTTTTCCATCTGTGGAAAAATAAACATCCTTCATCCCTCCCGAGCCAATAATTTCATCATAATACGTAATGATTTCACCATCAGAAGTCTGCACTGTTTTAGTTTCAGCCATTGTCATCTTCCTTCACCTCAATCAGATCTATATTCTCATCTTCAGGTAGTGCATTTTCTGATGGTAATAAAAGTGCGATGGTTCTATCGTCATGATTGCCTTTGGACCAAAAGTCCAACCACCTAAGTAAATCTTTCCGAGCAGATGCACTATCTTTTTGCGTAACAAAAGAAGATATTTTAGCCCAAAAATCATCCCATTTTTCAACACTTCCCAAAGATTCATCCGTCTCAAAATAAGGATCAGATACGCCATCTGTTGCCAAGATAAGCGCAGTAAAATCCTGCACCAATTCTATCTTGATACGACTAGTATCATAGAAAAAACTTGCATCCAAAAAGCGTGTCTGTCCTGCAAATTCTCCACTGTCAGGTTCACCAAGTAAAAGAACATCTTTTTCTTTCGTATATAAAGCTATCACCCCATCACCTACCCAAAAAGTTACAACAAGATGTCCGTATTTCGTTTTTTTGTGTGCCGCCATTAATAAGGTAGTAGAATAATCTTTAATATCATTATGCGTTTCTTCTGCTTCATCAGCTATACCTTTTAAGCCTGTATACGCAGCACTTAAAATAGTTTCTTTCAATTTAGAATCTAAAATATTTTTCAATTCATCTGTTTTGTTTTCATGATAGTTGAAAAATATTTCTTCCAAATCTTTGCCCAACTCAGAAGACAAAACCTTTTCAAGTGCAGAGGTAGATTTATCCACTGCGATTTGTGCCCCCTCTCCTAGCCAAAGGATAACTACCCCCACCATCTGAAATCACAAGGATAGACCATCCAGATTTAGAGGCAAGTATCTCACCATCATCATCTCTATAGGTACCAACATGTGCATGAGAACGACCTCTTTTGGAGGCATACAACAAACGGCTTCCATCTTCTGCCTCAACGAGCATGCTATCTTCATGGGGTTTTGGATAAGGTATATCTTCTTCAGGTTCCAACGTTTTCCAAAGTGATTTTGGATCAGGAATCACAGTCAAAGAGACTACACCTTTTGTTTTTTGTTCATAGCCTTTTGAAGATTTGAATACACCGTGTATTTCAAGTTTAAACGTACCTGCATTCTCAGCTTCACCTTCAAGACATTGTGTTTCGTTATTCCAAGAAATGCCGACTATATCTTCAAGTCCAGCAATGTCATCGATACGAAAATCACCCAATACTGTTGCAGGAGCATTTAATAATTCTGGTTTTAAATGATTTGTTTTACCCACAGAAATATTTTCTATTCTATAATGGAGTTCCAATACGGGCAATAACTCTTTGCTTTTATCATTTATCATCTTGTCTATCATGTCTAATCCTTCAGATACTTGACTCTTAGACAACATAGATTCAATCAGATTGTTGTCTATATCCATTCGTCCTGTGTATGCAACATCTTTTAGGTAAGCGTTGATTATCACTTGTAGATACGCTTTTTTTCTACTCATTTACTTCCTTCTCTCTCACCCTTGTCCACGTTTGACACTGAAGTCTCCGCTGCCTGAGGCAAAATTATTTTCATTGTCACACCACGGACAAATTGCTTTTCCTTCACCCTCTATACACATGATTTTTTCACAAAGTCCACATACTGCAAAGGCTACAGGGTTACCACAGTGAGGACAACCAGGAGTGCCTAACAAAGCACTAGCTTCCATCTCGTTGACTTCACTCTCCGATGACCAATTAAAGTAATCTTCGGTGATGGGGAAACATCCTTCGAGATTGTATTGGAGGTTTTGGTTATATTTGTCAAATGATTGCAAGGTTGCCATACGCGAATACTTCATCAGATAGGGTTGTTTTTTTGTTTTACATCTTCCTGTTAAGATTACAGTATTAGGATCAGTTTGAGAATGCTGATCTGTTTGGGCAAAGCTTAATTTATCTCCCACCTTGGTTAGGTCAATGCCATCACTGCCCTTACCTGCATCTGCTTTTTGACTCTGCGTTTTGACAGAATTGGAAATCCAGTCAACAAACTTACGAAAATCATCATCCCCACTGCCTTCATAGATCAATACATGGGGTGTTAATTGTTTTAAGACTGAAGTATCTGCTCCATTTCCTAGGGTAATCGCCACGATGGGTGTCAAAGTAAAAACTTCTTTTACTTCTCTATCAAAAGTAATCACAGAAAGGAGTACAGTCTCAAGGGCATAAGGATCTTGTCTTAGGGCATTCATCATCGCCCTGAGTCCCTCGTTTACTGAATTAATTGGTTCTCCATTCATTGATCCACTTGAATCAATGAGTAGATAAACAGGTAATTTTCTACTCATTTGCTTACTCCTTTTACTAAATTAATGTTTACTCAAATCAATGATATTTACTTCAGGAGGTGGTGGTGGCAATTCTCCAAATCCATTTGTTTCTTTGCCTGCATCAACTTGTTGGCTACTTACAGAGATACTAGAAGAAACCCATTTGAAAAATGCAGCGATAGAGTTTGAATCTGCTTCATCAAGTTTGACAATGGCTTCTGTGATTTTTTTGAGATCATCTATTTGTGCACCTGGACCAGCGGCACAGGCAACAAACATACCCATCTTTATTTTCTTCAAGGCTGCAATTCCTTTTTTTAAGTCATCTGTAGCCATACCATCTGTAAATAAAAACGCTATAGGTCTCCAATCACGGCGACCAGAGCTCAAAACTTCACGTTCTACACACTCGACCAATACCTCCAAAGCTTCACCCATGGAAGTCATCCCATTTGTTTTAAGCGTTGGTACCTGAAATTCAGTTAATTCTTTTAATTCTTCAAGTTGCTGTGCCGTAGAATTAAATTCTATCACTGATAAATAGGCTGTTTCCAAAGCGTGAGGGTCTCTTCTCAATGCAGTGACCAATGAATCCAGACCATTTTGAACAGCTTCCAGGGCTTCTCCCTCCATCGAATAAGAGGTGTCTATCAACAAATATACGGGTAATCTACGATTCATATCGTTTCCTTTTATCTCAACACCTTAGCCAAAAACAAAAACAAAATATAAGCCAAAGCCATGAGACAACTACTATAATTTTAAACCAAAAAAACATAAAGTTATCCCATGACAGAAATTATAACACTCTTAAGATGTATCGCACCTATAATTGTAAAAAACAAGCATAAGGACAACAAGATAAACAAACCCAAAATAAGCTAAAATACTATTTATGAAAAAGTACCCAAAAGAAATAGAAGAGCAAATGCTAAATCTATATAAAAGTTTATCAGAGAAAGACAGAAGACGCTACGCAGGAATAGAAGCAACCAAATTAAGTCATGGAGGGATAAGCTATATATGCGAAATCTTTGAATGTGACTATAGTGGTGTGTCAAGAGGACAAAAAGAGTTAAGAACAGAATTAGATAAAGATAATAAAAGACAAAGAGAAGAGGGAGGAGGAAGAAAGTCTATATTGCTCACAAGAGAAGGCTTAGACGAAGCATTCCTAGAGGTTATCGCAGAGAGTACAGCAGGTTCACCGATGGATGAGACGATAAAGTGGACAAATTTATCACGGAAAGAGCTACAAACTAGATTGTCAGAGAAAGGTTTTGTAGTTGATGTGGATATAGTGAAACAACTCTTAAAAAACATCATTTTCGTAAGCGACAAGCATTTAAAACACTTTCAGGAAAAGTAGATGTTGCAAATAGAGATGAGCAATTTAAAAATATTGAAAAACTAAAAGAAGAATATAAGAAAGAGGGGAATCCTGTTTTGAGTATGGATGTAAAAAAAAGAGTTTTTAGGAAATTTATACCGAGAAGGTAAACTGTATACTCAAGAGATAATTAAAGTTAAAGACCATGATTTTCCTTCTTACGCAGAGGGAAAAATTGTCCCCATGGGCTGTATGATATAAACCTAAATATTGGTTATATTACCATAGGGACAAGTGCTGATACCAGTGAATTTGCTTGTGAATCTATCAAAAATTGGTGGTTAAATTATGGATATATTGAATATCAAGGACATGATAAACTGCTACTACTGTGCGATGGTGGGGGCAGTAATAGCTCTCGTCACTATATTTTTAAAGAAGATTTACAGAAGTTATCAGAGGAATTACAAATTGAAATTCGTATTGCTCATTATCCTCCTTATACATCAAAGTATAATCCTATAGAACATCGCCTATTCCCTCATATCACAAGAGCTTTACAAGGAGTCATTTTTACAAGTGTAGAGTTAGTAAATACCCTTATTGCACAAACTAAAACGACTACAGGATTGAAAGTTTTTAGTTCTATTCTTGATAAGGTATTTCATACAAAAAGAAAATATGCAGAGGGCTTTAAAGAGAATATGAAAATTATCTTTGATATACATTTACCACTTTGGAATTATGTTGCTATTCCTAAAAAGTACTAGTAATTTGGTTTTATTTATGTTTTAGTCCTAAACAACTACAAATCATCATCCAAGCCTTGCTCTCAATGCGAGGACGGATTACTATGTTAGGATTAAGTAGATGGAGTGAAAAAGGAGGGAGTTATCGAACTATCACACGCTTCTTTCATTCAAAGATAAATTGGGAAGAAATCAATTGGATGTTTATCAAAACGCATTTAACAAAAAAGGGTTCAGTCTATCTTTTGGGTGGAGATGAAGTAGTAGTAAGCAAAAGTGGGAAGCATACTTATGGGATAGATAGGTTTTATTCTTCTATCCAAAACCAAGTGATACAAAGTTTGGCATTTCTCAATCTTTCCTTGATAAGTGTAGAAACAAGAAAAGCTTATCCACTAAGTACACAACAAATAGTTCGAGAGAAAAAAGAAGGTTGTATCAAAGACAAAAGTGTAAAGAAGAGTAAAAAAAGAAGCATAATAAAGTCGGAAGACCTGTAGGCAGTGGGAATCAAGATAAAAAGATATTGAACTCTCTCCCTATCTTAAATTTGTCCAAGAGTCCGTAAATAAGGCACTTAAACGGATTGACAAGCATATTGATATTGTTTATTTTGTCTTTGATGGAGCATTTGGAAATAATCCTGCTGTACAAATGGTGAGGCAATGTGGATTACATATCATTTCTAAACTTCAAAAAACTCTGCACTGCTATTTCCTTATAGTGGAGAGTATGCAGGAAGAGGATCTCCTAGGAAATATGGAGATGCTATTGACTATGATAATCTTCCAGAACCCTATCTAAAATCAGATACCATAGACGAAGATAAGAATATCCAAACAAGAATTTATCAAATGGAAATGCTACATCGTAAGTTTGCAGATAGGCTCAATGTTGTAATTATTCAAAAGATAAATTTAAGCACAGGTAAAATTGCTCATGTAAATCTCTTCTCTACAGATTTGACATTAGACTATAAAAAGATTGTTGATTACTATTCACTTCGTTTTCAGATTGAATTTGTCTTCCGAGATGCCAAACAATATTGGGGAATGGAGGATTTTATGAATATTAAAAAAACACCTATCCATAATTGGGCAAATCTCTCTACTTTTATGGTCAACTTTTCTCATGGATTACGTCAAAACTCTACTATGAAAGAGATGAGTATTCTTGACCTAAAAGCCCACTATCACGGGATTAAATACGTCAAAGAAGTATTTAAATTACTTCCGCATTTAGCTAACGCGTATTTAATTCAGACGGTATCGCTTAAGATTGCCAATTTAGGGGCTATTCACTCTACTGAGAGGGTGGGTTAGTGGGGTTTTTTGGCTAAGGTATTGTTTATCTATATTATGATTTTATTTTGGTCATTTTTTAAAGAAATTTACTTGCAAATTTATCAACAAATCCTTGTAGCCCTGCCGTATATCCTGTACCAACAGCCTTAAATCTCCAACTTCCAGATTTTTTATAGATACGTCCAAATTCTATGGCAGTTTCAGTTGAAAAGTCTTCATCTAGCTCATATTTTGCAATTTCATTATCGTTACTTGTATCAAAAATTCTTACAAATGAGTTTAATACTTGTCCAAAGTTTTGACCTCTTGCTTGAGCATCATGAATAGTCACTACAATCACAAGTTCTTTGATGTTATCTGAGATATCGTTAAGCGTGACATTGATAAGCTCATCATCACCTTCACCAGACCCATCTAAATTATCTCCTGTATGTTCAAGTGCACCACAAGGAGAAGTTAGGTTGTTGTAAAAGATAAAATGTGGTTGTGAAGGTATTTCCCCATTTGATCCAATCATAAAAATATAGATGCATCCAAATCAAAGTCAGTACCAGTATCAGATTCGTTGGTGTCCCATGCTAATCCAATACCTATCTTGTTGAGTCCTGGTGCTTCTTTCCCTAAATCTATTCGGCCACCTTTGCTTAAGTTGATTCCCATTTTTTATCCTTTTTAGGACTAAAACATAAATAAAACCAAATTACTAGTACTTTTTAGGAATAGCAACATAATTCCAAAGTGGTAAATGTATATCAAAGATAATTTTCATATTCTCTTTAAAGCCCTCTGCATATTTTCTTTTTGTATGAAATACCTTATCAAGAATAGAACTAAAAACTTTCAATCCTGTAGTCGTTTTAGTTTGTGCAATAAGGGTATTTACTAACTCTACACTTGTAAAAATGACTCCTTGTAAAGCTCTTGTGATATGAGGGAATAGGCGATGTTCTATAGGATTATACTTTGATGTATAAGGAGGATAATGAGCAATACGAATTTCAATTTGTAATTCCTCTGATAACTTCTGTAAATCTTCTTTAAAAATATAGTGACGAGAGCTATTACTGCCCCCACCATCGCACAGTAGTAGCAGTTTATCATGTCCTTGATATTCAATATATCCATAATTTAACCACCAATTTTTGATAGATTCACAAGCAAATTCACTGGTATCAGCACTTGTCCCTATGGTAATATAACCAATATTTAGGTTTATATCATACAGCCCATGGGGGACAATTTTTCCCTCTGCGTAAGAAGGAAAATCATGGTCTTTAACTTTAATTATCTCTTGAGTATACAGTTTACCTTCTCGGTATAAATTTCCTAAAAACTCTTTTTTTTACATCCATACTCAAAACAGGATTCCCCTCTTTCTTATATTCTTCTTTTAGTTTTTCAATATTTTTAAATTGCTCATCTCTATTTGCAACATCTACTTTTCCTGAAAGTGTTTTAAATGCTTGTCGCTTACGAAAATGATGTTTTTTAAGAGTTGTTTCACTATATCCACATCAACTACAAAACCTTTCTCTGACAATCTAGTTTGTAGCTCTTTCCGTGATAAATTTGTCCACTTTATCGTCTCATCCATCGGTGAACCTGCTGTACTCTCTGCGATAACCTCTAGGAATGCTTCGTCTAAGCCTTCTCTTGTGAGCAATATAGACTTTCTTCCTCCTCCCTCTTCTCTTTGTCTTTTATTATCTTTATCTAATTCTGTTCTTAACTCTTTTTGTCCTCTTGACACACCACTATAGTCACATTCAAAGATTTCGCATATATAGCTTATCCCTCCATGACTTAATTTGGTTGCTTCTATTCCTGCGTAGCGTCTTCTGTCTTTCTCTGATAAACTTTTATATAGATTTAGCATTTGCTCTTCTATTTCTTTTGGGTACTTTTTCATAAATAGTATTTTAGCTTATTTTGGGTTTGTTTATCTTGTTGTCCTTAGTTAATTTATTTATTTATGATAAGTATTGCTGAATTACATGTAATGAATCAGCAATAGGTGCTGCCCATGGTATATCATAAGCTCTTGCTACAATAAATACTGTAAAGAAACTATATATTCCTAAGAGACTATATGCTTTTTTCTTACCCATTCCATGACCAAAAAAAGAATATGAATACTGCGGCAATGGTTAAAAATAATAAAAGCAATCTAAGTTCTACAATATCTGATGCAATGTCTTTGGGGATATATATGGGACCATATATAATGGCATATAAAAATAATGGTAGTCCTAAAGCAAAACATATATCAAAAATATTACTTCCTAAAGCATTAGATACAGCATCATCATAATTTCCTTTTTTTTGCATCTTTCATAGATAAGATAGTATCAGGGACACTACTCGCAGCAGCAATGATGATAACGGCTACAAAATAACTAGCAATACCAATTTCACTTGCAAATAATTCTGCTGCTTCAACAAGGAAGAAACAAGCAATCATTATAAATATAGTCGCAACAGTGAGGAGTTGCCAAGAGTTACTAGTTGTAAGTTTATTCCCACCTATAACAGCATATTCTAAGTCTAATTTCAATAAAGAAATTACTCTGTTAGATTTAATTTCTTCTTCCTCATCTTCTTCTTCCTCGTCTGCATTACTTGCATCTTCTTTATGTGTGTTTTTTCTCATAGCAAATAACATATATCCAGCATATCCAACATAAAGTAACATAAGTATCATCCCATGCCACCATTCTAGTTTTTCGCCAATGGTTATTATCAAGATAAACTCTACAGCAATAAGCGTCAATCCATCACGTAAGATTACTTTTTTGGATACATTTATAGAGGAAAGTCTAAACATTTTTAATGCAATAAGAATACTTAACGCGGGAATAACCATCGTGTTAAAAACTGCACTACCTGCCGTTGTCCCAATACCTCCTGCAAAACCAGTTGTATTTGCATAGAAAAATAAAAATACAAACGTAACAAACAATTCAGGCATTGAGCTTCCGATAGCATTGATAGTAGCACCTTTTACGCCATCTGTCATATTTCGACCTAGATGATCTGCCGCTATTTCAAACCCATCACATGCTTTTGCTATAATCCATGTGGTAAATACCACCATTGTAAGTGCAATTATTATTTCCACTATTTTTTCCTTCTGAATGTTTTTTTAATTAATTCAAAACTTTATCATAAAAATAAAGATAATACCTTAGAGCCAATAGTTTTGCTTTTTAGCTTCTGTAAACATGGCTACTGCTGTTTTCTCAGTCTCAACGATAATATGTGTTAAGTTCAATTCAGAGAGAGACTCTTTATCTTCGAGATAATTGACTTTCACTATGGTTGTTACATTGTGTGTCAAATCATTGACTGCTTCACAAACATGGTTTAGTTTTTGGCTGTTCCCTAGTGCTATGATCACAGCTGATGCATCTTTAATATTGACAGATTCTAAGATATTTTTTTGTGCAGCATTTCCAAATATAACAGGTAAACCTTTTTTTTGTGCATTTTTGACAGCTTGAATATCATTTTCAATAGCCACAAACTCAAGCCCCTCTTTTTGGATTAATTTTGAAATATGTTGTCCAAGCCTACCAAAACCTATAAGCACAATATGCCCTGAGAGATCTTGTTTGTGAACCGTAAGATCTGTGTCAGTATCTTTTTCTCTGAGCAAGAGGTCTGCCCCAGTTGAGAGATATTTCGTAAAACAAAGGGTGTCATTACCATCGATATGACAACGGTGATGATTAAAATTTGACCCAGTTCCGGTTCAAGTAGACCTCTGGCAAATGAGAGTTCAAAAATAACCAGTGCAAATTCGCCAAGTTGAAACAATGCCAACGACCCTTTAAGTGCATTTCTTTTGTTTGTAGCAAAACGTAAAATACTAAAAATAATAAGCATTTTTATCACAATGATAGCAGGAAGAAGCAGTGATATAGTGAGTATATTTTCATAGATTGTTCTAAAATCAAGTTGCATTCCGACTGTTATAAAAAAGACACCAAGTAACAAATCCCTGAAAGGAATCAGGTCAGCTTCAACTTGATGTTTGTATTTGGTTTCAGAGATCATCATCCCTGCAATAAATGCACCCAATGAATATGAAAACCCAAACTGATGTGATATAAAGGAAGAGCCAATTACAACAAGTAAGATAGATCCTATAAATATCTCATTTGATTTGGTTTTACTGACTTCATGGAAAAATGGTTCAAGCAAATACTTGCCAGCCATAAATAAACCAACTATCAAGGCAATAGCTTTAATGAGTGTTAGAAAAAGAAGAGATGAGACGGATGCATCTTTAATGGAGAAGAGGGTAATCATAAGTAAGATAGGAATGACTGCTATATCTTGAAAGAGTAATACTCCCAATACTTTACGACCATAATGCTTGTTTATATCTCCATTTTCATTTAACAGTTTTAGTACAATGGCAGTAGATGAGAGTGCCATTGCTGCACCTATGATAATGGACGTTTCGATGTTGATATCGAAAAGATAATAAGTAAAAAACGTAAAAATACTTGCTGTAACTATGACTTGAAGCCCACCGTATAAAAAGACTTCTTTTTTCATTTTTAAAAGATGTTTGACGGAAAATTCCAGCCCAATAGTGAACATTAGAAAAACCACTCCGAACTCTGCTATCTCTTTTAATTCTTGGTTATGTATAGCATCGTGCAGATCAAAGCCATACGCTATGATAGTACCAGTGGCGATATAACCTATAATGGTAGGGATCTTAAATTGACCTAAAAATAAATTTAGAAGTGTGGATATGAGTATAGTGAAAATGATGATTTCTAGCATGAAATGATTTTCTCCTTGATGGGTTTAGTTTGTCTGCATATTGACGCTTTTCAGACTAAGTTTCTAATGTACTTTTTCATCTGTATGGTGCAGTCCTACTAAATAATAGGTAATTCCCAGAGCAAACACAACGGCTGCTGTCGCAAAAATATGCATAGGTCCTATCTCTTTAAAATCTATAATAATGACCTTTCTGGCAATGGCCATCAGTGCAGTAGCGATAACCAGTTTAATAGGTATCACATCTGTTCTTAAATACAAAACAATGTTTTGATAGATCTCTATAGCTATAAGTACAGCCAAAAATGCAGCAAATATTTTCAAAATATCTGTCATCGTAAGTAGTAGAAACGGTGGTGTCATTAGTTTTTGATACAGTACATAAACAACATCCGCAACGGGTGCAAACTTAAAAACACTAAAACCAAAATTAATACATTTTTAAGAAAAAACCCCTAAACTATCAATAAAAAGAGAAATATATGTCAATAAAAATTATATCAAATAACAAAAAAAGAGTCACATTAGAAGTAAGTATAGATTTAAATGGTGAGAATTTTTTGGAAACAGAAGAGATAATAATGAATAAAGTGAATGAATTAGGGCAAAAAATAACAGAAGAAGCACTAAAGAATTTGGAAATAAAAGAGACCGTAATAGAATTGAAAGAGCAAAAACTCTATGCTAAAGAGGTAAAAAAAAATATCAAACACCTTATGGAGAAATAGAGCTAAAAAGAAAAGTATTTGCTCCACTAGGATCAGGTAAACAAGTTTGTCCGATTGAGAAAAAAGCCCATATCATCAAAACATCCACACCAAAATTTGCAAAAATGGTCTCAAATAAGTATAATAATGCTCCTGCCCAAGCTGTACAAAAAGACCTAGAAGAGAATCATAATAGAAATATATCATGCTCATTTATAAGAAGTACCTCTCAAATAGTTAGTAATTTATTGCTCAAACAAGAGGATAATTGGGAGTATGAGATAGTGAAAATGGATAAAGAAGTAGCAACAATATCTCTGGGATTAGATGGAACATGTATGCCAATGGGTGAGTCAAATTGGCGAGAGGCAATGTGTGGAACTTTCTCTTTTTATGATAGTGAAGGTAAAAGAATGCATACAATATACATCGCTAATGCCCCTGAGTATGGTAAAGAGTCGTTTAAAAAGAAATTTGAAAAAGAAGCATTGCTTATCAAAAAGAAGTTTCCACAAGCAAAGATTATAGGTCTTGCAGATGGAGCGAGAGAGAATTGGTTACTTCTTGAAAAATATACAGCTTCAAATACACTGGACTATTATCATGCTACAGAGTATTTGTCTAAAGCCTCAAAAGGTGTGCATCCACGAAGCAAAGAAAAACAGCGTGTGTGGTTTGAAAATGCTTGTCACATTTTAAAAAATATTGAAAATGGTGCTAAAGATTTATTAGAAGAGATAGAAGCATTAAAGAAGAAGAAAATATCATCTAGCATCAAGAGTGGTGTTGAGGCAACTATCTCTTATTTTACAAATAATTTGAAGCGAATGCAGTATAAAAATTCTATAGACAATAATTTACCAATTGGTTCAGGTGTTACGGAGAGTGCTTGTAAAATAGTAGTCAAACAGAGAGTTTGTGTCTCAGGTGCTAATTGGAGTGAATATGGTGCAAAAAGATTTCTACCTATCAGAGCTATTTGTTTAACTGAGGGGAGATGGAATCAGGCTTGGGATAACTTAATTGGACATATTGATATGGTTGCTTAATCTTTTAGCAAGAGAAATTGATGGGTTTAGTGTTTTTAAGTTTGCACCCTCCGCAACACTCCAAAAGATAACCAGTACCATAAGTATTGCCAATAATTTGACTGCCACTTTTATAGACTGATTTAAAAAAGCCATCAAAGGATCATCTAGTTCTGTGGGTAATTCATCATGTGTTTTTTTCATCTTCTCTACCTGTGACTTATTTTAATATCAATAGTATAGCTAAAATAACTTCGTATTTTTGACCTATCTACCGATAGCATGGTCTAACTGGGCGAGAGCAATAAAATAATCATAATAAGCATTAACCAAATCCGATAATGACTGAATGTATTCTTGTTGTGCATCTTGTAATTCTACATAGTCTGACAGTTCATTTTCATAACGTTTTTGTGCCTGTGTGAACTTTAGTAAACTGGATTTTACTATGCTTTGTGAAAGCACAACATTGTCTTTGCTTTGGCGTAGGGTAATATGCGATTCTAAAACTTCTCTTTTGACACTAAGCTTCACACTTTCTACCTGAGATGATGCTTTTAAAACGCCTATCTTGGCTTCTTGAACGGAAGCATCTGTTTGGTACCCTGAAAAAAGGTTCCATTTCATACTTACTATAACTTGGGTCTGTTGTCGTGGGGTAATCCCTAAAATGTTTGCATCTATATTACTACTATCTATATGCTGATTTTTATAATTACCGTCTAAGGACAAGGTAGGATAATAATCACCTTTAGAGACATCTACATTGGCATTGGCACTGTTCACGTAGTACTCTGAGGCACTCAGTACATAACGATGCTTGTAGGCATACTCTTGCAAAGCTTTTATAGGTGTATGCATAGGAGATAACTGCTTGTCCAAGTTTTTCATAGTCAGTTTTTTGCTGTAAAGCGTATAGTTTCCTCCAAAAGGTACTACGCCTAAAGCTTCTTCCAATGCTGCTTTTTGAAGCTCTACACTATATCGCGCATTGGTCAGTGCCAGTTTTGCTTGTTCTACTTGCACCTGTGCATCAGAGACATCAATGATGGTCTTAATACCTGACTTTAAGTATGCTTTTGCACGATGAAGCTGTTGTTTTTGTAGCTTGACATTCTTGATTTGCACATCAACTATACCCTTGTCTTTCAAGATACTATAGTAGTGCTGTTTGAGTACAA
The DNA here is from genome assembly GCA_030949725.1 of Sulfurovum sp. Taxonomy (GTDB): domain Bacteria; phylum Campylobacterota; class Campylobacteria; order Campylobacterales; family Sulfurovaceae; genus Sulfurovum. Next base: position 50,609 of record JAUZSE010000011.1, read on the forward strand.
AAATTTTATCTGAAATGGTTTGTTGCATCTGTGCTTCAAGTGCTAAAGCTTCTTGTGCAGAACTGCTTACTTTTCCTGCAGTCTTTCCAAAATCATAGGGGTGCAAACTTAAAAACACTAAACCCATCAATTTCTCTTGCTAAAAGATTAAGCAACCATATCAATATGTCCAATTAAGTTATCCCAAGCCTGATTCCATCTCCCCTCAGTTAAACAAATAGCTCTGATAGGTAGAAATCTTTTTGCACCATATTCACTCCAATTAGCACCTGAGACACAAACTCTCTGTTTGACTACTATTTTACAAGCACTCTCCGTAACACCTGAACCAATTGGTAAATTATTGTCTATAGAATTTTTATACTGCATTCGCTTCAAATTATTTGTAAAATAAGAGATAGTTGCCTCAACACCACTCTTGATGCTAGATGATATTTTCTTCTTCTTTAATGCTTCTATCTCTTCTAATAAATCTTTAGCACCATTTTCAATATTTTTTAAAATGTGACAAGCATTTTCAAACCACACACGCTGTTTTTCTTTGCTTCGTGGATGCACACCTTTTGAGGCTTTAGACAAATACTCTGTAGCATGATAATAGTCCAGTGTATTTGAAGCTGTATATTTTTCAAGAAGTAACCAATTCTCTCTCGCTCCATCTGCAAGACCTATAATCTTTGCTTGTGGAAACTTCTTTTGATAAGCAATGCTTCTTTTTCAAATTTCTTTTTAAACGACTCTTTACCATACTCAGGGGCATTAGCGATGTATATTGTATGCATTCTTTTACCTTCACTATCATAAAAGAGAAAGTTCCACACATTGCCTCTCGCCAATTTGACTCACCCATTGGCATACATGTTCCATCTAATCCCAGAGATATTGTTGCTACTTCTTTATCCATTTTCACTATCTCATACTCCCAATTATCCTCTTGTTTGAGCAATAAATTACTAACTATTTGAGAGGTACTTCTTATAAATGAGCATGATATATTTCTATTATGATTCTCTTCTAGGTCTTTTGTACAGCTTGGGCAGGAGCATTATTATACTTATTTGAGACCATTTTTGCAAATTTTGGTGTGGATGTTTTGATGATATGGGCTTTTTTCTCAATCGGACAAACTTGTTTACCTGATCCTAGTGGAGCAAATACTTTTCTTTTTAGCTCTATTTCTCCATAAGGTGTTTGATATTTTTTTTTACCTCTTTAGCATAGAGTTTTTGCTCTTTCAATTCTATTACGGTCTCTTTTATTTCCAAATTCTTTAGTGCTTCTTCTGTTATTTTTTGCCCTAATTCATTCACTTTATTCATTATTATCTCTTCTGTTTCCAAAAAATTCTCACCATTTAAATCTATACTTACTTCTAATGTGACTCTTTTTTTGTTATTTGATATAATTTTTATTGACATATATGTAACCCCCTAAATAACCCCACCAACCCAATATTAAGCAAAGCATCACACAGCTAAAATAAGCAAAAAACATCACATAAAAAAGTCATTTACTAACCAAGTATAGTAGTAGTTTTAGCTATAATAGCACTATGAAAACAGAGCTTATTGATATAGAAAAACTACAAGAAATCATTATAAATCAAGCTCAAGAAAGCAGTGTTCAAAAAGAACAAATTACTACTCAAGAAAAAAGAATACAAACCCAACAAATTGAAATAAATCACCTAAAAGAAAAGATAGATTACCTCATACGTCAACACTTTACCTCCAAAAGTGAAAAACTAAACCCTAACCAACCAACTCTCTTTGAAGACAATGAAGAGAGTATTGAAGTAGTAGAAGATGAAGAGATTGAAATAACATTCAAAAGAAAGAGAGGTGGAAGAACTTCTCCACCTACTGATATACCAAGAGTAAGAGTAGAGCACGATATCAGTGATGATGAGAAGATATGTAGCTGTGGTGATACAATGCACAAGATTAAAGAACTTGTATCAGAACAATACGATATAGTACCTGCAAAATTTCAAGTCATACAAAACGTTAGATTCGTATATGGTTGTAGATGTGGAGAGAAACCAAGCACAACAGCATTGGCACCATTTATCCTCCCAAAGACACAAGTAACCGCTTCATTCTTAGCAACTATTGCTGTACAAAAGTTTGAAGATGCATTGCCACTGTACAGACAAGCTAAAATTTATAAAAATAGATTTGGGGTTCCATTCAATGATACGACACTCTCTAATTGGATGATAAAAGCTTCTGAAAAACTAAAACATTTTAAAGAAAAACTCAAAGAGAGACTCCTAGAGAATGAATATATACAAGCAGATGAGACGACACTTCAAGTAGTGAATGCACACAAAGGCAAAGCAACAAAAAAATCCTATATATGGCTAGGTGTAGGAATGGATAAATATAAAATTGTCTATATGCACTATGCCAATAACAGGAGTGCAGTGGCAGCGACCGCACTCCTCGAGGGCTTTAGTGGTTTTCTACAAACAGATGGATACGCTGGATATAATGATGTGGTCAAGACAAATGATATGACACATCTAGCTTGCTGGGCTCACGCTAGACGAAAGTTTGCAGATATAGTCAAATCAGGAGTCAGTGACCCACAAAGTAAGAGTTATGCACAAGAAGCCATAACACTCATACAGAAACTCTATAAAATAGAAAAAGAGATAAAAGATGATCCTCCTGATAAAAAGTTAATTATCAGAAAAGAGAAATCTCAACCTATCATCAACACTATAAGAGAATGGATTAACACAAAGTTCTATAAAGCACAAGAACTTGGTGGTGCTATTGCTAAAGCATTTGTGTATCTTAATAATCAATTTCCTAAGCTAAAAGTCTATCTTACTGATGGAAGACTCAATATTGATAATAATGGAGCAGAAAACCATATAAGACCTATGGTACTTGGTAGAAAGAATTGGTTATTTGCTACTTCTGTGAAAGGTGCTGAGGCTATTGCTACTTGGTACACTATTATAGAGACTGCTAAGGCTAATGGATTAGAACCCTATCACTACTTGAAGTATCTTATGACTGAGTTTCCTTATTATCAAAGAGATGGTAGGGATATTGAGGCGTTGTTACCTTGGAATGTAAGTGCTGATGGGATAGTTAGGATTTCTTAGAGGTTGGTTGGTGGGGTTATTGTGGGGGGTTACACATATATTTCTCTTTTTATTGATAGTTTAGGGGTTTTTTCTTAAAAATGTATTAATTTTGGTTTTAGTGTTTTTAAGTTTGCACCCAAATCATAGAGAAGTTGTGAAGCACCTAGTGTTCCTACAAACATCTCTATAGTTGTTTCGTTTTGGTTGTAAAATTTAGAATATTGTCTACCTCCACCCACTTGTGCATCTAATCTAGGCAAATAAAAACCCTTGGAAAATTTCGTACGCTCTTGTGCACTTTCAAAATCAAAACGACTCATATCAATGTCTGGACTATGCTCCAAAGCTATTTTTATCAATTTGTCTATGGTTAAGACTTGTGTTTTTGCTTCTAAAGAAGTAAGCAAAAGTAATCCTATAAATAGATACTTAATTTTCATTGTTTTCCTTTGCAAATCTTTTTTTTGAGACGCTCTAAGACCACAAAAAGTATAGGGGTCAGTAAAAAGGTTAAAAGTGTAGACATAAGCATTCCACCAAAAACCGCAGTTCCGAGTGACTGTCTCGACGCAGCACCTGCACCTGATGCAAACACCAAAGGCAAGATACCTAAAAGAAAAGAAAATGCTGTCATCAATATAGCACGCAGACGCAGTACCGATGCTCTTGTATGGCACTCTCTACCAAATCAACGCCTGTTTCGTGTAATTCTTTTGCAAACTCTACGATGAGTATGGCATTTTTGGCAGACATTCCTATGAGCAATACTAGCCCTATTTGTGTATAGGTATCGTTGAGTAGTCCTGCAAGCATATTGGATCCCAAAGCACCAAAGAGAACCACAGGGATAGGTAACATAATAATCATCGGAGTCATCCAGCTTTCATACTGAGCTGAAAGAAAAAGGAAGACCATCACAAGCGAAAGTATAAAGATAAAAATAGCCGCAGAACCTGCCTCTTTTTCTTGCAAGGTAATCCCCGAATACGCATATCCCACATTTGAGGGTAAAGAGGCCTCTGCTATCTCTTCTATGGCAGTGATGGCATCTGCTGAACTGTAGCCCTCTCTTATATTGTGTACCCCATTAATAGCGATACTCTGATAGGCATTAAAGTGTGTGATACTGTTTGCACCCACAGTGTTTTTTATGCTAGCGACTGTACTCAGTGGTATCATTTCATCTTTGTTATTTTTGACAAAGAATTTAGATATATCTTTGCTGTTTGTCCTGTAGGTATCGTCTGCTTGCATAAAGACTCTATAGGTTTTACCAAACTTATTAAAATCATTGACATAGTACGAACCTAGATAGGTTTGCAGTACAGAGAAAACATCACTAAGATTTAATCTTAAAGAGAAAACCTTGTCTCTATCAATGTCTATATAAAGTTGAGGGTAGTTTGCATTAAACATCGTGTATGCCATCATAATACGCTGGTCTGCTTTTAATGTGTCTATAAACTCTCTTGCAATTTTTTCAAAATCTTCTAGTGGTATGGCATTGAGATTTTGCAACTTAAATTCAAATCCACCTACAGCTGAGAGTCCCGGTATGGAAGGAGGAGAGAATATTCTTACACCTGCCTCTTTGATTTTCTCTTTGGTTTCAAGGGTGAGTTTTTTGATGATACCTTCAGAAGAGAGCGCTACACTTTTCCTCTCGCTCCAATCTTCCAAAATCAAAAAGATGGTGACAGTTGAAGAGTCCATAGAGGAGGCTATCATGTTATAACCATTGATGGCTATCACATCTGCCACACCCTCGGTCTCTTTAAATATTTTAACTACTTTTTGGGCTACCTCTTCAACATTATGCAAGGTGGTACCTGGTTGCATAGATATTGATGCGATGAGTGTGCCTTGATCTTCGTTAGGCAAAAATCCAGTAGGCAGTACCTTAAAAGCACCATAAGCTGCAAACAAAAGTACAAGATACGCTAATCCCACAACATACCAAAACTTTATGAGTGTACGTAAAAGTTTTTCATATCCCTGTTTTAACGATTCTAAGCCACTATTGAACTTTCTAAAGAAAATGTTTTTTTCTTCTTCTTTTCTTCGCTTCGTCTGAGTATACTTCCTGCAAGGGCAGGAGAAAGGGTCAACGCAGTAATAGACGAGATAAGTACGGCGCAAAGGCTATGGTCATAGCAAACTGCTGATACAAGGCTCCAGAGATACCAGGTATAAATGTCACAGGCACAAACACTGCCAAGAGTACCAATGTGGTAGAAATAACAGGTGCAAATATCTCTTTCATAGCAGTCTCTGTTGCTTCTTTTAGCGTTAAGTCTGGATTTTTCTCTAAGTTACTTTCTACATTTTCCACCACCAGTATGGCATCATCTACTACGATACCAATGGCTAAGATGAGTCCAAAAAGTGTCAGGGTATTGATAGAAAATCCAACAAGCATCAAGAGAGCAAACGTACCTATAAGTGAAACAGGTATAGCAACAGCAGGGATGATGGTCGCACGTCCAGACTGTAAAAAGACATACACCACTAGAAGTACCAAAAGAAGTGCTTCTATGAGTGTGATAATGACCTCTTTGATGGAGACTTCAACAAAGATTGTGGTGTCATAGGTGGGTGTGACTGTTATCTCTTTAGGAAAACGCTTCTTGAGTTCTTGTACTTTAGCTTGTACTTTTTGTGCTACATCCAATGCATTGGCATCGGGCAGTTGATAGATGGCTAGCAGAGCCGTATCTTGGTTGTTGAGTGTGGCAGACCAGATATAATTTTCTGCTCCAAGTTCTACACGTGCTATGTCTTTCACACGTACTTTGGAACCATCCTCATTTTCTCTTATGACGATATTTTCAAAATCTTTATTAGAATTTAAACGTGTTTTAGACACAAGAGAGTATTGAAAATTGTTTTGTGTTGCTACACCTGTATCGCCGATAGTCCCTAGGGCTATTTGTAGATTTTGCTCTTTTATCGCTTGGTTGACATCTTTAATCGTCAAGCCCAAAGAAGAAAGTTTGTTAGGATTGAGCCAAATACGCATCGCATACTTACGTTCACCCATATTTCGTACATCTCCCACACCATCTATACGTTTAAGTTCTTCCATGATGTTCAAAGAAGCAAAGTTAGACAAAAATAAAGAGTCATGTGTACTGTCACTAGAAGTGATAGTCAATAGTTGCACCATAGAAGAAGAGACTTTTTTAGTACTTACCCCTTTTTGTTTAACCACATCAGGTAAGACAGGTGTAGCCAAAGCTACTCTATTTTGCACATCAACGGCTGCAATGTCTAAGTCATACCCAAGCTCAAAATACACTTTAATCGTAGATGAACCATCCGAAGAAGAGGTAGAATCCATATAAATCATACCCTCTACACCATTTAACTGTTCTTCTATGGGTGAAGTCACTGACTCTTCCACTACAGCAGCAGAACCACCCGTATAGTTGGCATTCACTTGTATGGTAGGTGGGACTATCTGAGGGAACTGTGCGATAGGAAGTTGTGTTAAGGCTATCATCCCTACGAGTACTATAAAAATAGAAATAACTTTTGCGACAATAGGGCGACGAATGAAAAAAAGTGAAAACATATTTTTCCTTATTTATTTGTAGATGAGAGTATAGGATTAGCAACTTCTGTACCCGTCACTTTTAAACCCTCACGCAAACCATTCACCGTGCCTACCACAACTTTTTCACCTGCTTTTAGCCCTTGGGTTATCATGACTAGATCATTGTTTGTGTATCCAGATTTTATTTGCTTTAAGGTAATAGTATTCTCTTTTGTTAGCACATACACGTATTGACCTTGCTGGTTTTGAAAGATTTGGTCTGGATGTACAGCAATAACAGCCATTTCGTCTGTCACAAAAAGTTTTAACTCCACAAAAGTACCAGGGAAAAGAAGCAGGTCTTTATTGGTTATCTTGGCTCTCATAGAAACTGTACCGGTAGAAGTATTACTTACATTGTCTATAAAATCTATCTCACCATCAAACGTCATATCTAACCCTCTTTTGCTTTTGAGTATGACTTTGACTTTAGGTTTGTCTTCTGATTTATATTTTTTGATGAGTGCTACTTCATTGGCAGAGGGATAAAAGTTGACATACAAAAATTCTGTTTGAACTATAGTTGCCAATTCAGTACCTTTGTCGACGATATTCCCCGTGAGTACCAGTTCTTTTCCAATTTGTCCAGAGATACTTGCTCTTACATCACAATATTCCAGATCTAAAGTCACGGCATCAAGTGCTGCTTTATCGGCACGAATGGTGGCTTCAAGTTGTTTTTGTGTTGCTGTGAGTTCATCTAGCTTTTCTTTAGGGGCTAATTGTTCTTTGACCAGTGGCGCATAGCGTTTTACATTGGCAACTGCCAAAGCAAGACTTGCTTGGTCTTTTTCTAAGATAGCATTTTTCTGGTCCCACTGTGCCTGATACTCACGTTTGTCTATGCTAAAAAGTATTTGATCTTTTTCTACTCTATCTCCAGGGTTAAAGCGTGATTTTCCCAACTCTCCCGTGACACGTGAGATGACCATCACTTGGTCTACAGCCTGTGTCTTACCCGAAAAGTCCACCCATATAGGGTAGGTATCTTCTTTTAGGGTATGCACGTTCACCGCGACAGGTACTTCTTTAATCACAGCTACTTTTTCCTTTTTGTCATCACATCCAGAAAGTAAGACTATCGCCAAAATCCCTATAAGTACCAATACTTTTGTATACATGTTCTTCCTTACCTAGTCTATAGGTTTATCTGAGATAATAGCACGGCTTTTAGTACTATGGTCACTTTGTCTATTTTCAAATTCTTTGAGTCCTGCATTATACTCTTTTTTAAGTTTTTTCTGTAGTTTGGCTTGTTCTTTATTCTTAAGACTCTCAATCTCTTTTTTCAATGCCTCAATCTCTTCATTTTTCTGACGAAGTTTATCTATATATTTGTCACAATTACTGGTGATATTGGTATTATAATAGTTGTCTTGATGTACAAGTCCAGTATTTACGATAGGTTTAGCCCTAGGTAGCACGGTCTTTGTGAGTGGCAGTGTGGGTTTGATGATGGGTCGAAATACCGTATTGCTACTTGTCACACCCTCCACACTAAAACCCATCACAGTTAAAGTGAGTAATACAAATGGTAATTTTTTCATTTTTTCTCCTTATATTGCACTAATTATAGTGTTGCTTTACTTTAAAAAGGGCATTTCCATAGAAAAACACACTTTCTCCATATTTTAAAGAGATTTGAGGTTTTATTTGCTAAAATATTTATTTGGTAAGTAGCTAAAATTTCAATACAATACAAGGGACTTTATGATATCAATAAATATTAAAAAGGCTATGCAAAGTGTACTCCTATCTTCTTTACTAGCTAGTTATAGTTTTGGATTGGAAATAAAAGATTTATCTCATGCTGTGGATGTTTCAGGTAAGCAAAGAATGTTTACACAAAGAATGTTAAAAAATTATGCGATGATAGGACTGAAAAATAATTTTGGAAACCCAAGTGAAGATTTAACAAAAATAATGGCTGCCTTTGAAAACCATTTAGATTCTTTAATTTCTTTTAACACTGAGGCTAGAACAAAAGAGAGCCTTGCTAAAGTTAAAGTACTTTGGACACCTCTCAAAATAGCATTAGCTGAAGCACCTAGTAAAGAAAATGTAGGGAAAATGCAGGAAGACTTAGAAGCTTTACTCAAACAATCCAATGAAGCAGTTGGACTTTTCGTAAAACAGACAGGAAAAGTATCAGGAGAGATCATCAATATTTCAGGTCGTCAAAGAATGCTTTCCCAACGTATGGCAAGTTTATATATGTTGAAAGTATTGGGTATAGATGATCCACAGTTTAAAAAGAAAATGGATAGTGCCTTAACACTGTTTAAAACTTCTCAAGAAAAATTGATGGCATCAAAGATGAATACACCTGAGATCAATGTTTTATTGAAAAAATCAAAAATGTCCTTTATGTTCTTTGAAATGATGAATAAATCGAAATCAAAATTTATTCCAACACTTATTTATAAAAAATCAAATGACATTTTAAAAGACATGAATACTGTAACAGGTCTTTATGTTATAGCAAAAAACAAATAAAGGATCAAATTACAATGCCGTCTATCAAATATAATCTTTTGATACTATTATCAGTTTTAATAACTGTGTCTAGTCAAAGTGCTGAAAATGTCATTGCAAAGATAGCAGAAGCTTCAGGCATTAGCTACTGTGCCAATACCAACACACTCATCGTTGTGAATGATGAAGGGACTTACTATGAGATTGATACTAAGGGTAAAATTCTTAAAAAGATAAAATTAAAAAATTATGATCTCGAAGGTGTGGTGTGTGAAGAGAAAAAGATACTATTTGTACGTGAAGATAAAGGGCTTTTCTGGCTAGATAGAAAAACAGGGAAAAAGAAGAAAATAGCTTTAGATACATCTTACAAAGGTAAAAAATATAAACTCTTTGATAAAGAAGCAGGTATCGAAGGCATCGCTAAAATAGGTAATATTGTCTATCTTTCAAAACAATCAAAAAAGAAAAAGCACTCTTTTATTGCCGTATTTAGATTAAAACCGTATCCCGCTAAAATGATAGATATCATCAAGCTTGATATACCAGATATAGCAGGGCTAACCTATCATGACAAAGCACTCTATATGGTGAGTGACAAAAAAGATCTTTTAATCAAATATGATCTTGATAAAAAGAAAGTTATAGAGAAAATAAAACTAAAAAAAGGTGCATGGGAAGGCATCGCTTTTGATGACAAAGGTCATGTATATCTAGCCGATGATAATGGTAGGGTTTTAAAGTATAAAATAAAGAGTCTAGGTCTATAAAAATAAAAAATCTAATCCCCTGATCCTTAGGAACTATGGATTTTTATCCATTCTTTGATGACTTCCATCTCTTCCCTTTGGATACAATGTGTTTTGTTATAACTTTGAAATTGGATGTTGAAACCACCTTTTTGTAAATGCTCTATTTGACGTTTTGCAGTTTGAAAATCTAGTGCTTCATCTTGGGTGCCATGGGTACAGAGCCAGCTGGCATTTTTAAGTTTGGGGTTCATCTCTTGGAGTAAAAGTTCAGGATTACTTAAGTGACCACTTACAGCGATGTATCCTGCAAGTATTTCTTTATATCTCGCACCAAATTCAAAGGTAAGTAAGGCGCACCTTGTGAAAAACCAAAAAGAAAACTCTGTGAAGCATCAAAATCTTTTTTGAAGAGCATGTTAAATGTCTCCGTCAGTAAGCCAGAGGAATGTTTTATTCCCTCCCCGTGACAAGGTACATTTGCATACCAAGTATAACCCTCATCATAGCTATTAGGGGCATTTAGTAGAAGGTAGTGCATATCTTCAAAGTCAAATGTTTCAGGTATCCATGTGAAATCTTGTGCCGCACCACCACGACCATGCAAAAGTATCATCAGTTTGTTCGAAGGCATTTCTGATGGAAAAAATATGTTTTCTAAAGGCAAATAGTCCAATGTAGTGAGGTAATGAGGTAGTGTTGTCATAAGTGTTGTACAAAAGCATCATCTATAAAGAAAGTTTACACTTTGATAATAGCTGATGATCTCTTTTTCTTCATCAGAAGATATATTATTGTCTTCATCTTGATACTTCACACTTCTTAATGATAGTGTCTTGATTTTCTTTTTATGTACTTTCTTATCTGGTGTCAGATAGTAGAGATAATTATTTGTAACATAACCTAGTTTTTGATAGTTTCCTATAAATGCTCTTTGGGTAAAATTATCATCTAGTATATTATTTCCATAAAATTTACCCTTATAATTTAAGCCTAAAATATTGAGGATAGTTGGTATCGTGTCAATTTGAGAAGATAATTTTTGTATGGTATGAGGTTTTATAAATGATGGTGCATAGATAATAAGTGGTATTTTATATCTATGTAAAGGTAAGGCATTTTTACCTGCACTTCCACCATTGTGATCTGCAATAACAACAAAAATTGTATCATCAAACCATGCTTTATTCTTTGCTTTTTTGAGAAAAGCATCTATGGCATAATCAGTATATTTTACTGCACCATCTCTACCTGTATGGCTAGGTATATCGATTTTATTGTTTGGATACGTATAAGGTCTATGATTTGATGTGGTCATCACAAAAGAGAAAAAAGGTTTACCTTGAGCATAAGAATTATCAGCTTCCTTGAGCGTTTTATCTAAGAGATCTTCATCACAAACACCCCAAGCATTGTCAAATGTTACTTCATCATCTTTAAAATCTAATCTATCTACTACAGTAAAAGCATTTTTTGAAAAGAAATCATTCATATTATCAAAATAGCCATGCCCGGCATAGATAAACTTATTGTCATAGCCATTTTGGGCAAATATTCTTCCAAAAGAGTCTAATGTATCGTTAATAGGTCTTTTGACGATACTTCTTCCTGCTGTAGGAGGAACAGATAGAATGACAGCTTCCATACCCCTTACTGTTCTTGTTCCTGTTGCAAATAGATTATTGAAAAATAGAGATTTTTGGGTAAGCTTATCAAGGTTTGGTGTTAATCCTTTTTTATTGCCGTAAATACCCATGTATTCGGCACTCAAGCTTTCAACCATTATGAAAATTACATTTCTTTTCTTGTCTTGTTTGGGATTAGTAAAACTTTTTGAAGTAATATCATCAAAGTTTTCTAGTTTTTTTAAATTCTCAAATACTTCTTTTTTGGAGAGACTTTTATAAAACTCATTATATTCAAGTTCATTATGCCTAAACGCAGAAAAGAGTGAATATGTGCCATTTTTTGCTAATTCATTATTGAAAATATTATGAGAAATCTCTGTATACCCCTGCTTATCAAATAGATTAAACAACACAATAGGTATGAGTAACAATATCCCAGAAACTTTCAATCTATAGGTATAAGTTGTATTGTCCTCTTTTGTAAAAAAATAGTTTTTAAAATAAATAATAATAAATATACTTACTATAGCTATACCACTAAGGATATAGGGAAGAGGGTAAGATTCTCTGATATTTCTAATGACTTCATGGGTATATACAAGGTAATCCACAGCGATAAAGTTAAATCTTTTTCCAAATTCTTCCCAAAAAAAGTACTCACTGATACCATTAAATATCATACTAAAAAATATCATTATAGCTATTATGAATAATATAATTTTATGTAATCTTGTATTATATACTTTTGTAGGTATGATAAAAAGGTATATTATTAGGGGGATAAAATAATAAAAAACCGTAATAACATCATAAAGTAAACCTACAGAAAACATTTGTAAGAGTGTTATCGCCTGTAATTCCACCTCATTAATCTCTAAAGACATCAATACTATTCTTGTAATGAAATTAATAATTAAAAAACTAATAATTAATGAGTACAAAAAACTATATCTATTGTTTTTGATGAGTTTGAGCATATTTATCTATCCTTTTTTTGCAGACAGTATATCATACTACTACGAAGAACAACTAAGTTGCACATTATTAGTCTTCATAGGTGCAGGTTTACATAAATATTCTAATTCTGGATGCTCATCAAAAGGTGCTAGTGCTACAATGAGAAGCTCATTGACCATAGAAAAGTCATCTTGTTCGGCTTTTACTATGGCTTCTTGAAGTATATGGTTTTTGAGTATATATTTTGGGTTTATTTTTAGCATCTTTTGCTGACGGACATCTTCACTCAACGTCTCTTTTTTTAAGCGTTGGCTATAGCTATCTAGCCATTTATCTAAAGGTTCTCTATTGACACAAGAGGCTAAGATATTGGATTTATTTTTATCTACGCTAAAACGAGAGAGTTTTCTAAAAAAAAGTGTGTAATCTATGGTTGAACTTCCCAATGCTCTCATCATAGATTCTAAAAGTTCTTTGTCTTCATCTTCTTTTCTATAGAGTCCCATTTTATCATAAAGTAAGGTTTGGTATACTTTTGTATACGTACTCCAAAAAGTATCGGTAAGTATTTCTTCACTCAGGTCATACTCTATAAGTGGGGAGAGTACACGTGCCAACATATCCAAATTCCAACGGGCAGCGATGGGTTGATTCTTGAAACTATACAGACCTTGTTTGTCGGTTTCATTGCATACATTGTGTGGGTTATAATCATCCAAAAATGCAAAAGGTCCGTAGTCTATGGTTCTACCATCTATAGACATATTGTCCGTATTCATGACCCCATGGTTAAAGCCTACACTTTGCCATTTGGCTATGGTGATTGCTGTATTTTTGACTATCTGCGTATACATATTTAAGTACATATCTTCCGAATTTTTAAGAGATGGAAAACTCTCGTCTATCACATAATCAGCAAGATCTTTGAGTTTGTCATGTTCTCCTGAAGCATAAAAGTATTCAAAAGTCCCAAAACGAACCCAAGTAGGAGATAAGCGTAATACTATAGCACCTTTCTCAGGTTTTTCACGTCTCACATCTGTATAACTTCCTATGAGTGCCAAAGCACGAGAGGTCGCAATGCCCAGACCATACATAGCCTCAGATATAAGGTACTCACGTAATGATGAACGAAGTACAGCTCTACCATCACCAAGACGAGAGTAGGAAGTGAGTCCCGCACCTTTGAGTTGTAAGTTCTGTCCCTGTACTTTGCCTAGGTTTATCACCCGTCCATCGCCCAATAGTCCTGTAAATTCACCAAACTGATGCCCACCATAACACATAGCAAAAGTCTCAGACCCCTCTAATTTTGTTTCTCCATTGACAATACTAAGAAGTGCTTCATCCAAAGCCAAATCCTCATCCACACCCAAGAGATTTGCAGCACTTTGTGAAGAGGAAATGAGGAAAGGTTTATCTAGTGGGGTGGGCGCTACTTTTTGGTAAAAAGTAGGTGCTAGATCTAAGTAGGGTGTTGTGAGTTTTAAGTTTGAAAATTTCATACTTCGTTTTATCAAGTTAATCTTTAAAGTTTGCTTTTTATTAGATAAGCTAGATAAAGGGTTGTAAGTAGAAATATGTTGTACTATTGCCACGTTTTCAGCCCCTCAACAATTCCTTCATATCCACAATAGCCTGTTCAAGACCCGTGTACACAGAACGAGCAATGATACTTTGACCGATATTAAGTTCCTCTATACTCTTTATGTTGGCTATCTCTTTTACATTTTGCATATTTAAGCCATGACCTGCTGCTACACGTAGGTTAAGTTTCTTGGCTTCAGTAGCAAGTAAACGTAAGTTACTAAGTTCATCTTTTAACATTTGTTGGAGGACTTTGCGTGGGAAATCAAGTGCTTTTATGCTGTGGTGTGTTTTGGGGAGATTTGTGTAGAGCATGGCATAAATATTGGCATATTTACCCGTATGAAACTCTATCCATTCTACACCTAAATCTACAGAAGCTTTGACTGCCTCAAGGCTAGGGTCTATAAAGAGTGAAACTTCTATCTCTTCATTTTGCAATCTCTGTATAGCTTCTTTGAGTTTGGGTTGTTCGCCTATGACTGCTAAACCACCTTCGGTTGTCACTTCTTCTCTTTTTTCAGGAACTAGGGTGACGCGATGGGGTCTGAAATCGCAGGCGATGTCTATCATCTCAGCCGAGATTGCACACTCAAGATTAACAGGAAGAGACGAGAGTGCGATGATATGTTTTGCATCCATGTCTTGCATATGCCGTCTGTCTTCACGCAGATGTATGGTTATTTGATCTGCTCCTGCACGCTTACAGATACTCAAGGCATCCAAAGGATCGGGATCTGCAACTTTACGTGCCTCTCTAAGTACTGCGATGTGGTCTATGTTTACACCTAATAACATGCTAATTTTCCTTATTTGAAGAAGTTTCTACTGCTTTTCTTTTTTTGTAGCTTCGCTTTACAGGTTTATGCTCTTGTATGATTGTTTTTGTCTTTTTTAAAGAAAGATTATAAAACCATATAATCCCTAAAATAAGTACTGCTCCTATAAGAAAATGGTAAATCACAATCCCAGCCACGATACCATATATGAAATTTAAAAGATGCTGTTTTTCTAACTTTTCATCAAGGGTCATAAAAGATTCATCTTTTTTAAAAATAGAAATGGCATTAGAGAAGAAATTGCCTGTCATTTCAAGAAGACTGGAGCCTTTTTCTTTGATGCTTTGTAGTGAAAAGTTATTTTTTTCTGTTTGATTCATAGGTACTCTTTTTTTGTATATATGTCATTATAGCATAGGTGGATAAATCCAACCATAACTAACATTATGATAAAATCTTGTCAATATTATAACAAAGGCTACGGTATGGCAAAAAGAAAGATCAAAAAAGCAGTATTGGCTTATTCTGGTGGGTTAGATACGAGTATAATTTTAAAATGGCTTCAAGATGAGTATGAGTGTGAAGTGGTGACTTTTACTGCGGATCTAGGTCAGGGTGAAGAGGTAGAACCTGCACGTGTAAAAGCACTGGCTATGGGGATCAAAGAAGAGAATATCTTTATATTGGATCTCAAAGAAGAGTTTGTAAAAGACTTTGTTTTCCCTATGTTTAGAGCCAATGCTATTTATGAGGGAGAGTATTTATTGGGTACTTCTATAGCACGTCCACTCATAGCAAAAAAGCAGATAGAGATTGCACATCAAACAGGTGCTGACGCAGTAAGTCATGGTGCTACTGGTAAAGGGAATGATCAAGTACGTTTTGAGCTTGGGTATCTTGCTCTTGATCCAGATATCGCTGTGATCGCACCGTGGAGAGAATGGGACTTAAATTCTCGTACAAAACTTCTTGATTATGCAAAAGAGCATGGCATAGATATTGACAACAAAGGTCAAGCCAAACCATATTCTATGGATGCCAATCTCTTACATATCTCATATGAGGGTGAACATTTGGAAAACCCTTATGCAGAACCTGAAGAAGCTATGTGGTTGTGGTCTGTGAGTCCTGAAGAATGCACCAGATAAAGCGGAGTATATTACCCTCTCTTTCATCAAGGGTGACCCCGTAGCTATCAACGGTGAAGAGATGAGTCCAGCGACGATTCTTACTCAACTAAACGCTTATGGTAATAAGCATGGCATAGGGCGTATTGATATTGTAGAAAACCGTATGGTGGGGATGAAAGCCCGTGGTTGTTATGAGACTCCAGGTGGAACTATCATGCTTAAAGCACATAGAGCTATAGAGTCTATCACTTTAGACCGTGAAGAAGCACATATGAAAGATGAGCTTATGCCTAAGTATGCAAAACTCATTTATAACGGTTTATGGTGGTCTCCAGAACGTCGCATGTTACAAGCTGCCATTGATGCAACACAAGATCAAGTACAAGGTGATGTAAAACTGAAACTCTACAAAGGCTCTGTTACAGTAGTAGGTAGAAAATCAGACAGAACACTCTACTCTGAAGAACACTCAACATTTGAAGCAGATGATGTCTATGATCAAAAAGATGCTGAAGGGTTCATTCGTTTGAATGCATTGCGTTTTATGATCGAAGGCAAAAAGCAGCCTGAACGTATAGCTACACTTATCGGGAAGGTAGAAGAAGACTAAGGTCTTAGCTACTCACAACATCAACAGTATGTAAATGTTGTGAGTGTCATCTAAGACGCATCGGAAGTTTTAACTTTCTCCTCTACAAATACTTTTTCATCATAAACTTTTATGCCTTCGAGATACCCAGCTATTTCTATCTCTTCATAGACGATACCCTCAGGTACAGCTTCAGAGTGTAGTTGAACGGCACATTGTTTGTAGTTGGGTTCAAAAGATTTGGGATCAAACTCTGGGATGGTGATATTGTTGATAAGTTGCTCATTATAATGAAAAGGTACAAAGACATTTCCCTCACGTACAGTTTCAGATATTTTGACTATCACATCTTCCACACGACCACGTGTCCCTGAAAGTGCTATACGATCCCCAGATTTTACTTGGAGTTTTAAGGCATCTTTAGGACTTAAGTCTACCCATGCTTCAGGAGCTAAGAGTATCAAGTATACCTATGGTGCCTGTTTTGGTTCTGGTGTGAAACTGTTCTACGGTTCTTCCTGTATTTAAAATGATGGGAAGACCTGCACATGCCATTTCGGTGAGAGGTTTCCAGTCAACAGGAAGTAGGTTGGCTTTTCCATTTGCAGTTTTGCATGGCATATCGGGGGAGTAGAGACGTTTGGTGCCTTCAGGTGATTTTTCATTACAAGGCCACTGTATGCCTCCTAGTTGTTCTATCTTTTCATAAGACATTTCAGAGTAGTCACAAAGTTGCCCCTTGCTCACACGTTTAATCTCATCAAATACATCTCTAGGTGTTTTAAAATCTTTAAAGAGTAATGCGTGCTTGTCTTCAAAGTATTCAGAAAATTCTAAAACGATGTCAAGATCTGCTTTGGAATCACCCAAGGGTTCTACTGCTTTTTTCGCATAGTTACAACGTCTCTCAGAGTTGGTATAACAGCCTTCTTTCTCAGACCATGTGGCAGCTGCAAAGACTACGTCTGCTACTTGTGCCGTGTCGGACATAAAAGAGTCTTGAACGACTAATATATCTAACTTTTTGAGGGCTTCACGTAAAGCATTTTGGTCAGGAAAAGAAACAAGAGGGTTGGTAGCAACCACCCATAAAGCTTTGATCTCACCTCTATTGATGGCATCTATAATTTGTGGATAAGCATAGCCCCTTTTGTTTGGTACTAAATCCACAGGGACATTAACAATGTCTGCAAAAGCTTGTCTGTCAGAGTCAGATGCATAATTTCTATACCCAGGGATGGAAGAGGTAAATCCAAACTCTCTTGTCCCCATAGCATTACACTGACCCGTGATAGACATAGGAGAAGCACCCTCACGACCTATGTTCCCAGTGATGAGTGCAAGGTTACAGATGGCAGAGACGGTATCCGTACCAATGCTACTTTGGTTGACTCCCATCGTCCATGCAGACATTACTGCGTCTGCTTGTGCGTATATTTTAGCTAGGTTATAGAGTTCTTTTACGTCTATACCTGTGATTTCTGCTACAACTTGTGGAGGATAGTTAGCTAAAATGTGTTTTTTGAACGCCATAGAACCATTGGTGCGTTCCTTTGATAAACTTCTCATCTTCCCATCCTTGTTGAAAAATGATGTAACAAAGACCATTGATCAAGTGCCAAATCTGAACGAGGTTTTAGTGGTACAAATATGTCTGCCATTTGTGCAGTCTTAGACTTGCGTGGGTCTATTACTATGATCTTTGGGGTCTTAGGGTTCTTAGCGATATGCAGTTTTAAGATAGGGTGATTGTCGGCTATATTTGCACCTATAAGCATGATGACATCTGCTTTTTCAAAGTCTTCATAACATCCTGTAGGACCATCCGATCCAAAGGTCTGTTTGTAACCCATAACAGCAGAGGACATACACAGTGTAGTATTCCCATCAAAGTTGTTCGTTTCAAGTCCCAATTGTACAAATTTACCCAAAGCATAAAAATCTTCAGTCAGGAGTTGCCCTGTAGAGATGACTGCTACTGCACCTTTACCATGTGCTTCTTGTATGCGTTTAAATTCATCTGATGTATGTTTAAAAGTCTCTTCCCAAGTACTAGGAGTGAGTTCACCGTTTTTACGTATGAGAGGTGCTTCTACACGAGAATCTGCATATATCATGGTATGTTCACTCAAACCTTTAGGGCAGAGTGTCCCAAAGTTGACAGAGTGCAAAGGATCCCCTTTAGAGTAAACAGCCTTACCAGCCTTCACCCCAATGTACATCCCACACCCCACACCACAGTAACCACAAGTAGTACGCACCCATTTGTCAGGTGCTTTGTCTTTGGCTACTTTTCCAAAGATAGGGTCATCTACCAATGCGTATTTGTCTTCTTTGATGTCGAAGCCTAAAAAGGCTTTTGTTTTTTGTATTAAACTCATTTTGTTATTCCTTTCTAGTGTCTCTGATTCCCAGCAAAGAAATTCCCTGCCAAACCTAAAGGTACAACGGTTCTATAGAACAGATAACGTCCTACTAGTTCACTTACAAATGCACCAATCGTAGCAATAACCAATGTCGCAATAGCCAATCCAACAAGCCCACTAGCAGTAAATAAGATAGCTAAGAGAGGTAATCCTAAAGCAAACAATGCCAAAGAATATACTCTAAACTTCTTTAGAGTAGCAAAATGTTCCTCAAGCAGGATACGGCTTCTGTTGTACTGGTAATAAAGTGGTTCTTCTTTGTCTAAGTGTTTGTAAAACATCATTTCTTCATAAATGACCAGAGCTTGTCCCATACCTGCTAAGAGTGTGATAGCCAAAAGTACCATCACGCCTTGTGTACCATTGACGATGAGTAGGGCGGTAGCGATGAGTAAAAAGCCTACATAACTTGTGCCAAAGAATTTTTTGTTTGTGCTTACTCTGTCCCATGAGGGTCTAGCTCTGATACGGTATATCATCGCTTGGGCGTAGATACCGAAGATCCCTATGGCTAAAGTAATAGATTCAACCAAAAGTAATACAAAACCACTTACTTCTAAGAAGTATAGTAGTACTACCAAAGAATCTAATCCTGTAAATGCCCCAAGAGCAATGGCTTCACGGCTTAGCCATGAAGTACGCCAATTCCTCATAGCCGTGAGTGCCATGATAGGACGACCAAGATGCAAGGCAGAAAGTGGCAAGCCAATGGCAGAAGGCAAAAAGGCTAACAGTGCCATAGTTATGGTAGGTTCAGGTAAGTTAAATCCTAAACTAAAAAGTAATTGCCCTAAAAATAGAGCTATAAATGCCCCTAAACTCACTTGTGTAAGTACTGTCATAAACACTAGAGGCAGTTCAGAATGTGCAGGTTTCAAGAGGTGTTCATCTGCCACACGTATCTCTTCTCCCTCTTTGAGTTCTGGTAGGGTGTAACGTGTGGTGGGTTTACAAATTTCTGTATCTGGCAAATGTGGTGCTACACCTTCTTTTTCCATATCAGTTTCTAGCCAGTCCTTGACATTAAAGACTTCTATTTCTATGGCATTGGATGGACAAGCTTGTACACAAGCAGGACTTTGCCCCATCTCTAGTTTATCAGCACACATATGACACTTGGTTACGATGCCTCTATCAGCGTTAAAGGACGGTACTTCATAGGGGCAGTTCCATGTACAGTATTGACAGCCGATACAGCTAGGATCATCATGCCAGACGATACCATTGTCAAACTTGACATAAGATTCTGTAGGACAGCCTATGAGACATTCGGGTTCTATACAGTGGTTACAGCTCATGGAGTTGAAAAGTTGTAAGGTATCTGGAAATTCACCCATTTCCATCTCTCCGACTCGTCTCCATTTGATGTCATCATGGTTTGCATTTTGTTCGTTGCATGCTACTTCACAACAATGACACCCTACACAAGCCGTAGCATCAAAATGAAAACGATACTGTTCACCTTCACCAAGGTCTGGGAGGTCTATACTGTAGTTACCACATTGCATACCCGTGTTTGTTTTGTGGTTTATGAAATCTGCTAGAGGAGTGTCTTTCGTGAGTGCTTCTACTGGCATTACACTTCCTTTAATGCTACAAGTAATTCAGAAAAAACGGCTGCTCTTTCTTTTTTGATCTCATGGGTCATCATGTAAATAATCTCAGAAAGTTTAGCGGGTACTTTTGGGTTAAGTTTGGAGACTTCGTCCCTTTTTATGGTTCGGGGTCTTACTTTGGTGGCTTCAAGTCCGATGACAGACTCAAAACGTTTTTCACCTGTAAGTAACTTAAAGAGTTTGATTCCAAAACCAAAAAGTTCATACTCTTCACGCTTAGAACTTTTAGGCTCTGCTTCAAGTTCAAAGGCTACATCTAAGTTCAGTTTGTCATTGAGTATATAGTTTATCTTGGTGAAAAATGCCAAAGCTTGAAAACTATAGTTTTGTGATAAAAATCTATCATCAAATGCTTCATAAGTCTCTGCTCTATGTTTTTGTGCAGCGTAAGTCTTAAGCAGATATTTTACATGGTGTTTTGCTTCGCTAATAGGTAGCGCTTTGTGTAGTGTGTGTGCTTCTATTGCTCTACGTGTTATTTTCCCACCTAGGTAAATGTGTACACCATCTACACGATTACCCTCGCTGTCTTTAGCCTTACATCCCTCAAATCCAATGTCTGCTATGCCATGTACTCCACATCCTTTAGGACATGCAGACCAGTTCATACGTACATTTGCATTTTCTATGGCGACTTCTGAACTTAAAAAGTGTGCCATATCAATGGCATCAGGTTTGTTTGGGATGACACCAAAACTACAAGTAGCCGTACCTGCACAGGCTATCATGTCGTTAAAATATAGGTTGTTAAATTTTGCGTATTTTTTAATGAGTTCTGCTGATTCAAAGTTGGAGAGTGATTCTTTTGGAAGATTCACTATATAGATATTTTGGTCATACGTTAGTCTCACATCTCCTGTACCGAATTCTTTTGCGGTTTGGGCAGTCGCGATCATATCTGTTCCTGTAAAGATACCAGAAGGTACGATGATCTTGTAGTTAAACTTATTGTTACGTCCCAGTACTTTGTTTGAACCTAGTGCTATGGATTGAGACTGTACCATACTTATACCAGCTGTTGTGAACATAGTATCAGCTTCTTCTTTTACTGCGTCGACGAAGTTGTCTATACCCACATCATTTATGAGGAAGACCAAACGGTTTTTGTTTCTGTTGTCACGGTATCCATAATTTTTAAAGACAGTAAGTAGTGACTTGAAAAAGAGTGGTACTTCTTCTATGGTTACAAAAGTATTGGCATCTTGTGATTGTACTCCTACTCTTGCCCCTAAGTACACGTTAAATCCAAAAACACCTTCTTTTTGAGCCAAGACAAAACAGCAGTCGTGTCCAAAAATGTTACAAGAGTTAGAGAGTGAACCTAAAATTCCTGTATTAAATTTACGAGGAAGTACAGAGATCCATTCAGGATTTTCACCAAATAGTGTCTGAAGTTCTTCGATGATAGGCATCGTTTCAATGATGTTATCATAGGCAATGCCATCAAGTGGATCAGCAACAATACCACGAGGGTTATCTACACCTGTTTGAAAAGTGGAAAGTCCCACTTCTTTTAATTCTGACAATACCTTGGCAATGTCTGCTATCTCTAAGTAGCGAAGTTCAATTTGCATACGGGTGGTGATGTCTATGTAGTCATTAGCATACTTTTTAGCCACCTCACCAATGCGCAACGCTTGTGCATAGTTCAGTTGTCCAGCAGGTATGCGTACACGAAGCATAAAGTCTTCACCCTTGTCAAAAAGACCAAAACATTTTAAGAAGTATGCAGAATCTTCTTTGGCTAAACCTTCATAACCTGCTGCAGCGATCTCTTTAAGCTTAGCATATACATCCATAGGCATCTTGAGTGCTTTGGTTGTTTCTACTTTATTTACTTTTTTGCTTCTTGCTTCTAGGGCTTTTGCTAAAATAGTCATATTTATTTACTCTCTTTTATATCGTCAGTATTAATTGTATTTATTATATCTTACTAATGTTATAAAAGAATTATTTAACTGCCTATATTTTAATCATTGTAATAACTTATTTTTGAATATAACTCATATATATGCTTTCTGTACAGACTATTTGATGATTAAAATTTATACAACTAATATTAATTATGTGTATAAAAATATTGTATACTTCTCTCACATCAACTTAAAGGATAAAAAATGGCAGGATTTAAAGCACTAAAAGGACAGGGGCATACGCCAACACTGTTTATGGCTTTTTTGTATTTCGATATGAGTTTTATGGTGTGGACTATGTTAGGTCCACTTTCTACTGAAATAGGTGAGGCATTGGCTGCTACGGGTCATATGATGACATCAGGAGAGAAAGCAACTTTACTTTCACTTCCTATCCTTTCTGGAGCATTATTAAGGATCTCTACTTGGTTTTGGCGTTGATAAACTAGGTGCTAAAGTAACAGCACTACTCTCACAAGCAGTGGTTATAGCCGCACTTTTAACCGCATACTTTATGGGTGACTCTATTACCTATAATGCACTTCTCATCGTGGCACTTGGTCTAGGATTTGCAGGGGCTTCTTTTGCCGTGGCACTTCCTCAAGCAGGGCAGTGGTATCCACCAAAGCTTACAAGGTGTGGTTTTGGGTATCGCAGGGGCAGGTAACATCGGTGTTGTGATTGACTTCTTGTTCGCACCCAAAGATCGCTGAGTTATGGGGATGGGAAACAGTATTTTTAGTGGGTGCGGTGATGGCAATTGTCGTATTTATAGCTTACGCATTCATCGCAAAAGATGCACCAGAGTCCGTCTATAAAGCAAGACCTAAAAAACTTTCAGACTACGGTAAACTTTTGAAAGATAAAGATACATGGTGGTTCTCACTCTTTTATGCCATCTCATTTGGTGGATTTGTAGGGTTTGCAGGATATATGAAAGTCTACTTGATGAATACTTATTCTGTGGATATGGCTGCATTTGGATTAGATGTATTTGATGAGTCAAATGTAAAAGTGATCGCAGGATATTTTGGAGCATTGACAATTTTTGCAGGGGCAGTACTTAGACCTTTTGGAGGAGCACTGGCAGACAAAGTAGGGGGTATAAAGTCACTTTATATTTTCTTTACTGTGGTGGCATCATTGGCATTTTTAAATGCTTTTGTGACCTTACCTTTTTGGTTGGCGATTATCGTACTTTTCCTTATCATGGCAAATCTAGGTATGGCTAACGGTGCAGTATTCCAACTTGTCCCTCAAAGATTTGGCAAAGACATCGGTATCATGACAGGACTTGTAGGAGCAGCTGGTGGTATTGGGGGAACGCTTCTTATCCAAACGCTAGGTTGGTCAAAAGGTGCATTTGATGGTTACGGAGCAGGGTTCATGATATTTGCAGTAGTCGTCCTTGTAGCCATTGCAGGTATTTCATTTGTGAAGACTAGATGGAGAACGACATGGGGAGTGAATACTGGAGGGATGATTTAAGGATTTTTATTTAATTGGGTTGCTATACTTTAAAGCAACCCATAAAAATCCCTCGGAGCATCCACTTCAAAAACCAATTGTTTATGATTTTTTGGATGAATGGTACTCAGTCGTAAAGCATGAAGTCCCATTTTAGCACCTTTGGTGCCATAACGTTCATCACCAACAATACCATGGCCTAGCCAAGACATATGTGCGCGTATTTGGTGTTGTCTACCCGTTTCTATACGTACTTCTAAAAGTGATCTACCGTTTTTACTCTCTTTGAGTTCATAATGCGTGATAGCAGATTTAGCTTGGGGATGTTTTCCTACATGCATGCGGTATTCGTTCTCATCAAGTCTCAAAGGTTCTGTGATCGTTCCTTTGCTTTCCTTTGGTATACCCTCAACGATGGCAAGGTAGGTTTTCTCAGAAACACCCCACTTATCCATGACACCTTCACGTACTTCTTTGGAAGTGGCAAAGAGCAATACACCTGATGTGTCTCGGTCAAGTCTATGCACCAGTACAGAGTTTCACAAGATTCTCTGCACGAGATAGTTGCTTTCTTAGCAAAGCCAAAGCGTGTAGTTTTGTTTCTTGGGTGGTTCCTACGGATAAGAGTCCTGAAGGTTTATTGATGGCTATGAGATCTTTGTCCTGATACAGTATTTCAAGGCTGTTGAGTGTTCTTGAAGAAAGCTTTTTTGAAAATGTACCAGGTACGCCATCTACTTCTACTACATCTCCTGCCTCTATGATAAAATCATGTTTGGTTGTAGCTACACCGTTTACCGTTATACTAGCATTTTGTAGGCGTTGTTTGACCTTTTTTTTTAGACCAGCCTGAAAGTGCTGTAAATAAAAATGCTAAGAGCTTTGTACGTTGTTGTATTTGAAATTTTTCTGCCATAATTATTGACCCTTTATTTTAACTATTTGTTGTTTTTTTGCTTCTGCGTATGCTTTTTCATATCTTTCAACCCAAAGATTATAAGTGCGTTGTATTTTTTGTGCATATGCAAAATATTTGTGTGCACAGGCATTTGCTCCTGTAGCGACCCAAAAGCTTTTCATACCACAAAAAATATTTTTTATACCCATATAGGTAATGCTGTCTTTTGTAGATATATTATTGCATGCATCGACCATTTCAATTATAAATTTAGAATTACATTCTTCAACACCTTAGCCAAAAATAAAAACAAAATATAAGCCAAAGCCATGAGACAACTACTATAATTTTAAACCAAAAAAAACATAAAGTTATCCCATGACAGAAATTATAACACTCTTAAGATGTATCGCACCTATAATTGTAAAAAACAAGCATAAACAACTACAAATCATCATCCAAGCCTTGCTCTCAATGCGAGGACGGATTACTATGTTAGGATTAAGTAGATGGAGTGAAAAAGGAGGGAGTTATCGAACTATCACACGCTTCTTTCATTCAAAGATAAATTGGGAAGAAATCAATTGGATGTTTATCAAAACGCATTTAACAAAAAAGGGTTCAGTCTATCTTTTGGGTGGAGATGAAGTAGTAGTAAGCAAAAGTGGGAAGCATACTTATGGGATAGATAGGTTTTATTCTTCTATCCAAAACCAAGTGATACAAAGTTTGGCATTTCTCAATCTTTCCTTGATAAGTGTAGAAACAAGAAAAGCTTATCCACTAAGTACACAACAAATAGTTCGAGAGAAAAAAGAAGGTTGTATCAAAGACAAAAGTGTAAAGAAGAGTAAGAAAAAGAAGCATGGTAAAGTTGGAAGACCTGTAGGCAGTGGGAATCAAGATAAAAAGATATTGAACTTTCTCCCTATCTTAAATTTGTCCAGGAGTCCGTAAATAAGGCACTTAAACGGATTGACAAGCATATTGATATTGTTTATTTTGTCTTTGATGGAGCATTTGGAAATAATCCTGCTGTACAAATGGTGAGGCAATGTGGATTACATATCATTTCTAAACTTCAAAAAACTCTGCACTGCTATTTCCTTATAGTGGAGAGTATGCAGGAAGAGGATCTCCTAGGAAATATGGAGATGCTATTGACTATGATAATCTTCCAGAACCCTATCTAAAATCAGATACCATAGACGAAGATAAGAATATCCAAACAAGAATTTATCAAATGGAAATGCTACATCGTAAGTTTGCAGATAGGCTTAATATTGTGATTATAGAAAAGATAAATCTAAGCACAGGAAAAATTGCTCATGTAAATCTCTTCTCTACAGATTTGACATTGGACTATGAAAAAATTATTGATTACTATTCACTTCGTTTTCAGATTGAATTTGTCTTCCGAGATGCCAAACAATATTGGGGAATGGAAGATTTTATGAACACCAAGGAAACACCTATCCATAATTGGGCAAATCTCTCTACTTTTATGGTCAATTTCTCTCATGGATTACGCCAAAATTCTGATATGAATGAGATGAGTATTCTTGACCTTAAAGCCCACTATCACGGGATTAAATACGTCAAAGAAGTATTTAAATTACTTCCGCATTTAGCTAACGCGTATTTAATTCAGACGGTATCGCTTAAGATTGCCAATTTAGGGGCTATTCACTCTACTGAGAGGGTGGGTTAGTGGGGTTTTTTGGCTAAGGTATTGATTCTTTGATTGTCGTTCCTTCTGTATAATAACATTGATCATGTCTATTACATACCTTTTTAAGCCATTTAGCATTATTTAAAATGTCATTAGATTGATCATAGAGGTCTTGCAGTCCTTCTGCACTACATCCATCTGGTTTAGAGGCATAAGGGTAAAGTGCAGAAGGAAAGTTCTCATTTTTTGGTAATACTATACCATTTTTAGTCACACCTATTGACATGGGATCACATTCACTTAAATCTAAAAAAGGTGCGGCAGGCTCTTTAGCTATATCATACTCAAAATGATCAGGAGTACAAGCTTTATTTTTCCATAGACGTTCACTAATACGAGCGATGTCTTGCATATAATAGTACGCTGTAGTTAGTGCTACATTATAAGAATCATTCATTAAGGTTTTAGGTACCTTTTCGACTTGATTACCAAATCTTACTTTTTCTCTGTTCTGCATCACATCTTTCACTGCTCGCATCATTTCATCGGGTATGAATATGTCTACTGAATATAGCATCATGTCGTTAAACCAAGTTCCCCTGTATTCAGACAATTTTCGTTCAAGTTTTTCATACCTTGTTTCAGAGTGTTTTCTCTTTTTAGGCAAGGGTATTTTAAGTGTTTGGTTTACCTCACATATAAGACTTTTATTTTGTAACCCAGATAAATCATAGGCATAAAGATTCAAAGACGTTGTAAAAAAAAGTACGACCAATAATTTTAATAGTTTCATTTTATTCCTTTATCTTCGTCCATGACTGCGAGATCCACCACGACTATAAGACCTTGAACCTCTTTTGTTTTGACCATGACATTTATCACAGATAGAAAATCTATAAGAAAAATCAAGTACTTTTCCACATTTTCTACACGCTTTAGTAAAAAGTCCTTGCCGAAGAGAATTTTCTATATACTGATTGAGTCTTACTCTGGTTTTAATGGCTAGTTGTGTATCTTGGAAAATCTCTGGAAACTTAAAACTAAGCCATAAATAGAGCGATATTTCACGCACACGGTCTTCAGCGTTGAGTAACATATCGTTCGTCTGTGCAAAAGCAGGGAGATCACGAGGAGGGATGTAGAGTACTTGTCCTCCTGCTTCTATCTGCTTGATGTAACGGTGAAAAACAGATTCTATATAGGGAGAAGATATACTTGCAGGCGCACAGGAGAGGAAAAAACGCGTTTTTAAGTCCAGTGTATATTCACTTACGATGATAGCTATCTCTAACATAGAGTCAATATTGGCTGCAATAAAAGGACCTTCAAACTCCATATTGTCAGCAAAAAATGCCAAGATATCCAAAATATTATCGGTTTCTAGTATCTCACCTATGAGCATCACATGTTCTAAACTTGCCATAACGGACACGGGGAGTTCTATGTCGGGAAGAGGGGCATAAAATGCTTTGCCGATGTTTTCCAGAGCATTCTCTTCTAACGCACCTACATAGCCTTTTTCTTCAAAACCATAACGTCCTGCACGTCCAGATATTTGTGATACTTCCGTAGGTAAGAGTTGACGACGGCGTAAACCATCAAACTTATTGTCTTTTGCAAAGAGCAGGGTCTTTATAGGAAGGTTCAGTCCCATGGCTATGGCATCGGTGGAGACGAGTATTTGGCTTTCACCTTCTCTAAAACGTCTGGCTTCTTCCCGTCTTACTTCAGGAGAAAGGTTTCCATAGACTACTGAGACCTCATATTTTTGAGAGAGTTGTTGTTTGAGTGACAATACATCACGTCTTGAAAAAGCTACGATGGCAGTTTGAGGTTCTATATTTTTCATAGGCGTAGCATGGCTCATCATGGAGAGTGCATTTTTACGTTCAAAATGAATGATTTCTAAGGGTTCACCCAGATACTCACACAACTCTACTACCGCAGGTAATGCATTAACAGACCCCGTCAAAATCACTGTTTTAGCAGGCACACCCATCAGTGCATTTGCCCATGCCCAGCCTCTGTCACGATCAGAGATCATTTGTATCTCATCTATAACACAGACATCTACATCCACGGCAGCATTCATCATCTCTATCGTGGAAGAGATATGTGTGGATTCTTCATCTATAATCTCTTCTTCACCTGTGATCAGTGAAACGCCAATACCTTTACTTTTGAGGTTTTCATATCCTTCTAAAGCGAGTAAACGCAAGGGTGCAAGATAATATCCCGTACTTGCCTCTTCAAGTTGTTTGAGTGCTGTATAGGTCTTGCCTGAATTGGTGGGACCCACATGAAAAATGATCTTACGTTTGAGTGCGCGTGCAAGAGGAAAAAGGTTTTTAAAATCCCGTATGGTTTTTGCCAGTAACTCTTCACGTTTTTGTTTGGCAAGTAAAGGTTTGATATACTCACCAAAATGAAAGAGTATCCGTCTTTTACTTTTGTCTTTGAATTTTAATGTGCTAGATGATCTAATCTGAGGTTCTACAAAACGTACGATGAACTCATGCAGTGTTTCTTCTGAAATCTCCAGCTTTTCACTGTCTGCTTGCAACTCTTCTAGTACATCATCTATGGCGACCTTAAAGTGTGCCAAAAGGTTATCATTTACCCTGTTGATGTCTTCTTTGACTGGCGGTTCTTGACCTCTCCAAATGAGGTTGTAAAAGAAAGGTTTTTCATACGATACCGTGGTCTTATAATACACAAGCGTACCAAAAAGATCATGGTTTTTCTCTTTCTCTATAATAATGTGATCCGTACTTTCAAAGATTTCATACTTGTCGCTAATATTCACCAATATCTTTTCTACTATCTCAAAAGGTATTGGGGCATGATAAAGTACAGTTTCAGGAGGCATTATTTTGAGTGTTTGGCTTATCTCATTTTCTGCAAAGTAGGGGTGTTCTATCTCTATTACTTGTGTGAGAAAATGGTTGAGTTCAAGAGATTTATTAGCTGTAGCTTCTTCTTTTATTACGGTGAGTTTAAGTAATAATTCTGTGTCATTAAGTTCCCAAAGATCATCCATACCCAATGATTCAGTTTTACATAAAAGTAACTTATTGAAGTCAAAACTTTTTAATCTAAAGGTAAAACTGTGGTAAAACTCCATTTCATTGTTGGTGTTAAACTGTACATCAAGTGATTTTTCAAGAGAAGAAAGCTTTGATTTGATACGTAGATAACCCAGTTTAGAGAGTACTTTTTCTTCTGTTATTTTTGCACTTTTAACATCTATAAATGCTTCTAATACAAGGTTTTCTTCATGTTTACTATATTTCGTATCCTCTAAAAGTTGAAGGATCTTTTCTACTTTGTCTAAAGGGCGTTTTTCTCTAGTAGTCGTATGATGTATAGATTTATAAGGTTCCACAAGATAAGAGACTATCATTTCACGCGTTCCTGCCCCTTCTTCTGACCATACTCGACGTAAAGCACGCACCATATCTGCATGCTCATGTGAGGGTAGTTGAAGTTCAAGAATCATTATGAGTTCTATTAGCTTATCATCACTTACTGTGTTGATGCCCTCATCAAAAGGCAGACCATCAAAGTAGTTACGTATTTTGTTGTTGAGTTTTATAAGGTATTTTTTCTTTTTTTTTGCCATGATCACTTAATTTTATTTTATTTTCACTAAGTATAGCAGGAAAATACATCTCTTACTATAGCTCAAGTGTCAATATATCTACCAACTCCACACCATCACACTCTTTTTTGATACGTTTATGCTTACGTGCATCTTCTTCGCAAAGCTCCAAAATGTCGGCAAAGTCATTTTTATTTACAGTAAATTCAAACACTTCTTTGTCTGTTTTTATCAAGACATCGGTTTCTTCTTTAGTGCTAAGTACCAAATTTCTCAAACCTTTGGCAAACTCACTCTTAATGG
Source organism: Sulfurovum sp. (assembly GCA_030949725.1). Classification (GTDB taxonomy): domain Bacteria; phylum Campylobacterota; class Campylobacteria; order Campylobacterales; family Sulfurovaceae; genus Sulfurovum. The sequence goes on from JAUZSE010000011.1 coordinate 81,094, forward strand.
CTTTTTCAACTTTTTCATTACTCAATAACGCTGCAAGACTTATCTCTTTGCTTACATCATTTTTACACATTACCGTGTAACTTACTTTTATCATACCATCCACCTTAACCTCCTGATTTGTATTATTAACATTATAATATATTTTAGATGTTTATTAATATAATATGTCAAATTGTCATATTATACTATTTTTTACGGTTAAAAGTTGAGAGATAGGGTAGGTTACTTGCATAGTACGCCAATGGTGCCATATTTGATGGTTCTAAAGGTTATACATCATTGGATAAAGAGAAAAGGGCTACAAATGGTCAAAGAATGACGATAAATAGCAAAGGTGAGCTAATAGAATATGGACTTCAAGCCAACAGTCGATAGATACATCTGAGATTTAGGCTTTGGTTGAGAATATTCGTGTGCCTTCATATACAGGTACACGGATAGATAATTAAAAATATATAATTATCTATAACAAAACTACATAGCTTGAAGCTTAATAAAGCTAAAATTAGAATGTAGTTATCTTCTCATACTGTCCAGTTGTTTTATGGTATACAGTAGTCCCTTTAAGGGATCAGGGTCTACTGTTGTTTAACAGTGCATGGGGTCTATGGGAAGCTAGCTTACGATCTTCCTATTCTTGCTTCCCATTCTTGATATTTTATCCTTTGGTTAACATAATATAAATTCTATCAAAAAAGTATATAGGGTAAAAATCGAATTTCTAAATTTTATTTTATGCGATACATGATAAAATCCTTTTGAAAAATAAAGGTTTATTATGGAAACACTATTTGTTTACGGCACACTTATGCAAAACTGTCCTAACGGGCATGTATTAGAAAATATTGTGGGCAAGTTCATTCCCGCTACAGTGAGAGGTGAACTTATCGCGGCTGGTTGGTCTGCTTCTATGGGCTACCCAGGCATCAAACTTGACCCGCAAGGTGATACGATACATGGCTTTCTCTTTTATTCTCACAATTTAGATGATCATTGGGAAAACTTAGATGAATTTGAAGGTGAAGAATTTGTGCGTACGGCTGTTTGTGTTGAACGCTACGATGAAATGGATGTTGATACTTATATCTATGCACTTAAAGACAATAAAGAAGAATTGGAAGAATAAAAATATGTATCAAAAGAAAAAAGAACGTCTCTATATCTCTGACTTACTCGATAATCCAGCCGTACCCTACCCCTCTTACTATGTACTCTCAACCTCTATGCATAAAAATGAGATGCTTCAATCTTCCATCATAGCTTTACATAATTTTGATTTTAGCTATTATGAAACAGCAAAGACCTATGATGATATCTTTGCTATGTTACATTCTGGAACTTTTCCTATCTATAAAGAAAAATATATCGTGGGATACTTTGGAAATAAAATGATGTATCTGGAATCTAATGGATGGAAGGGAATGCCCTCTACCGAGGACATTTTCAAAATGGAGAACTGGCTTGTATGCTAAAATATAGTATAAGTTAAACAAAATATAATTATAAGTTTAATGTTTAAGAAGATTTTTATCTTATTAGGTTATACTTCACTCATATCTTAGGTGTGGCAGTATTTTTATTCTTCTTCCTTTTAAAAAACATTAATGATCTTTTTGTCATGCCTAAGATACTTCAAATTCTTATCAATATTTCATCATCTAGTATATCTATTACCTGTGTTATTTCTATTACTTCTGCTATTTCTACTTCTATTACCTCTATTATTACTGTTGCTTCTATGGCTTTTGTCATTGCGATAGTTACGTCTGTTATTGTATTGTTTTTTATTGTTGTAGTGACCATGCTGACCAACTTGAGCTTTATACCTACGTCCATTAGAGTATCTATATCCATGGTTATAATAGTGTCCATTTCTATATCTACGACCACGATAATGATAGTATCCACCGCTATAATGTCCACCGTATAGGTATCGTCCTGCATTATAATAATAGGGTTGATTATAATAATGTGGATAACTATAGGAAGAAGCAACAATCGCACCTACCCCAACTCCTGCAACCAATGCCTGTTCTTGTGGGGTACAAGCATTGAAAAACAATGCTGAAGAGAGAACGGCTATTGAACTTAAACGTTTAAATTTTTTTCTTATCATAGTGGCTATCCTTTTCGTTGTTATTTGTATACTACATTAAAAATGTGAAGAAATTGTGCATTTAATATTTTCCACCTCTAAGTATATCAAGTACATTGGTTGCATAACAACCTTTAGGTAAGACAAATGAAAGCTCATAATGGGCTTTTTCTTCTACATAATTTTTGGTAATTTCTGTCACTTGTATCCACGCATAACGTCTTGCACCATTTAGATTGATTTCTTCTACATAAGATGCTTCAATGAGTCCTGCTGTACTTTCAGACAGTTTTGTTTTTTTGCCAGGAAGCAATCCTGCCGGTGCGATGTCTTTACTTTCAAAACGTTTGGCTTCTTCTTCCAAGTTTTCAACATTAAACAGTCGTCCATAAGGATAATGCATCATCACATCACCCTCTACGAGTTTAAAAAATTTGGTTGGGACTTTAGTACCTTTAAGTGAACCCTCGGGTAACTTCATCACCTGCTCTGTTTCTCTTTCTGAAAATTTTTCGAGTAATAAGTTTAACTCCATACGTTTTGAGAGCCAATTGTTAAAAAGGTAAGATTGGTAAGACCCCATCAAAAATTCTTTGGTTTTACGGTCACGCATTTTGAGTGTACCTTCAAGGAGTTTCTTGCCATCTACCCAGTTGTTTCCATCTGTTCCAAAACGTTGATTTCCAAAGTAGTTTGGTATACCATTGTTTTTTATCCACTTGAGTACTGAGTCCAGTTTGTCTTTTTGCACACCAAGCACTTTTTTAAGGCGAATATTAAAACGGTTACCTTTTAGGTGTCCTACGCGTATCTTATTGTTATGACGTATGGTCGAAAGTATCTTTATCTTGTCATGTGTGAAGGCTTTGATCTTTTCTTCATGTATCGCCATCACCGAGATGTACTGCAAAGTCATGGCATGCTTGTCTTTGAGTCCTGCATACCCCATGTCACGACGACGAATACCCACATGGTTAGAAATGGCATCTAACATTTCCCATGTAGTCATATCTTTTTTACGGACATGTAATACTAGATGTTCACCCTCTCCTGTAAATTCATAGAGAGGTATCTCTTCCACAGTAAAATCTCTAGCAGAGGAATTAAAATGAAAATCATTTTTGACGTTTAAAGGGTAAATTGGGTTCATAGGTATCTTTCTGTGTTTTATTACTTGTATTTTATCTGTTAAAACTGAAAGCGTATCATTTTAAGATTTTTTAAAAGGTTATCAATTAGAAAAATGATGACTATCACATCTGAATCTCTCATCATTTTTAGCCACTTTTGCAAATACAGTCAACGGTGTATTTGTCGCTTCTGCAACTTCCATTACCTCGCTGTAATTTTCAGGGGCAAAAGAAACAAGCATTTCATACTCTTCACCGCTAAGCCCTACGCCATCAGTTATAATTTCAAGAATATCAAATCCATATTTATTAATATCTAACATTTTGTTTGTATCACAGTAGAGTCCGTCAGAGATGTCCATGCCTGTACGTAAATAACTTCTTGCTTTGGCTATGAACTCTACGCGTAAAGTGGGATTGTAAAAGCGTGAATTATCGGCTATTTTCTCACCTCTAAACAGTGCATCTAGGTCTTGTTTGCTCTCACCTAATTTTCCAGTGTATGCCAAGAAATCACCCTCTTTTAGACCAGTGCGTAAAAGTGGATTTTTACTTTTAGAAATGATGGTAATACTAAGATGTAATTTATCGCCACCTATGGTATCGCCACCTATGATCTCACAACCGTACTCATTGGCAGTTGCTTCAAGACTGAGTGTCAGTTCGTCTATGTCTGCTTCTGTAAGATCTTTGGGTAAAGAGACCGTAACGAGTGCATATTTAGGTTGGGCATTCATCGCTATAGCATCTGAAAGGTTTATAAGCATAGCTTTTCGCCCTATTTGGGCTATGCTCATCCAATCACGTTTAAAATGCACATCTTCAAAGAATGCATCCATACTGTAAAGTGTATCTCCGATGACAGCTGCATCATCACCTATGTGTTTTGAGGTTAGTTTGTTGATCAAGTAGTGTTCTTTATCTTGAATGGGCATCGTTATTCTCCTGGCATTTCTATATTTGGCAAAATTGTAACATAGTTAAAGTGTTTTTGCTTTAGTAAGAGTTAGATAGTTTCATTTATAGCTCCATAAGCTATACTAAGAAGAATATTTATACGAGGAAATACCTATGCCAAACAAACTTGAGATAAAAGCATTCTTTTTTAATGCAAAAACAGATTACCTACCTTATTATAAAAACTTCAATATCACGATGGAAGATAAAGCCACAGTTAAAGATTTGCTTATGGAAATACAAGCGGCAAATGAAAATTTCTCTTTCCCTAGGCAAAAGCTTATTATGAAGATTAATGGACTGGTTGTAGAAGCCAAACAATCCATAGCTTCACTTGTCAAAAAATTTGGGACAACCCTACAGATAGACCCCGTAAAGGCTTACCGTTCAAATGATGGGCTAAGAATGAACGATAAAGACTTTATGGTATCGTATGCTCTTTTAGCACCGTATGCAAGTGATGCTGATTTAAAATACTATAAAACACTTTATGCTTTACATTATGCATCTGAAACAGAAAACTTTGACCATGCCTACATTGGTGATGCCATACTGATTCTTGCACATAAGATGATAGAAGAAGGTTCGGAGCATACAGAAGAAATCTTGGAAGCAATCACTTCTACACACTCAAGTTTGATGGATTGTGAATATGAAAACAATCTTTTTAATGCCCAAGACCATACAGAGACGATCAATGCACTCAAAGCCATGGCAAATCCAGAGCCTGAACCATCGCTCTGTTCTCAGCTTATAGCTAAATTTTTCAAAAAAGAGCAAGAAGAAACAGAAGCCCCTACTCCTATAGTAAGAAAGCGTATTATTATAGAAAACCTTAGAGAGAAACAAGTGGCACACTATGCAGGTTTGGCTTCACATGATGAAATGCATGCATTAATCGCTAAAATGGGCATGAAAGAAATTCATTTCTCAAGAGCACATAAACTTTCAGGTCTTGCAATACTTGATGATAACAAAGATCTTGCACTTAAAAAAGCAGGTGCAACGCTTTTAGATGCTTATGATTCAGGTGCAGAAGTACTTGTGGTTGAAGATGTGGATGTCCTTGATATGTTTATAGAAAACTTTTCTTCTATAGAAAAAATTATAGGTAGAAAGATAATAGGCTTAGAGCTTATGCCAACTGAAGATTTTATGGCTCAGGTTTCTACTGTAGCAGGCTAGTTTCAAATTTTTCGAGTAAATACACTGTCTCTTCTTTAAGGGGGGACTCTGCGTAACACTTCACACCTCTTACATAAAAACCTTATATAATTTTTCGTGATATTAAACTACAATACGCTAATATAAAAACATTATGCAAAAGTAATTTTAAAAAAGGATAAACTTCTATGAGCAAAAACTCAGATATTAAAATCTACGAATACGATGCTGTTATCGTTGGTTCTGGACTAGCAGGTTTGGCAGCTGCCAAAGAACTAACTGAAGCTGGTAAACGAACAGCCGTTATAACCAAACTACACCCACTCCGTTCACATTCAGGTGCCGCACAAGGGGGGATTAATGCTGCTCTTGGCAAAGAAGACTCTACGGAACTTCACGAGTTTGACACAGTCAAAGGTTCAGACTACCTTGCAGATCAAGACTGTGTAGAGCTTATGTGTACCAAAGCACCTGAGACTATCAGATGGGCTGAACGTATGGGTGCTGTATTTTCACGTGATGATAAAGGTGATATTGCTATACGTCCTTTTGGTGGACAGTCACAACCTCGTGCCTGTTATGCAAAAGACAGAACAGGCTTAACATTACTTCAAACTATCTATGAACAAGCAGACCGTGCAGGTATAGAAGTGTATGATGAATGGTATGCGAGTGATATCATCTATGACGATGGAAAAGTATCTGGTGTGGTTGCTTATAACATTAGAGATTCTGAAGTGGCTATCTTTAATGCAAAAGCAACGATGTTTGCAACAGGTGGAAACGGTAGACTCTTTAGATTTAACTCAAATGCCCATGCAAATACAGGCGATGCTCTTTCTATCGTCGCACGTAAAGGTCTTCCTCTTGAAGATATGGAGTTTGTACAATTTCATCCATCTGGTTTGGGTGGTTCTGGTGTACTTATCTCTGAAGCTGCACGTGGTGAGGGAGGTAGACTCTTTAACTCTATCGGTGAAAGATTTATGACTAAGTATGCACCCAATGCCATGGAGCTTGCATCACGTGATGTTGTGAGCCGTGCCATTATGGAAGAAGTACGTCAAGGACGTGGTGTGGGTAAAGATGGTCAGTCAGTACTGCTTGACCTCACACACCTAGACCCTCAAATCATCCTTACTCGGCTTCCTGAACTTCGCGAACTAGCCATTGCTTTCCAAGGGCAAGATATGCTGAAAGTTGCCATACACATATCTGCTACAGCACACTACTCTATGGGTGGTATACCTACCAACATTAACTGTCAAGTACAAAAAAATGCTGAGGGTGATACCGTAGAAGGTTTTTATGCTGCGGGTGAATGTGCCTGTGTTTCTGTGCATGGTGCCAACCGTCTAGGAGCAAACTCAGTACTTGAAGCGATGTTATTTGGTAGACATGCAGGTGAAAATATGATAAAAGCACTTGACGATGGTCTTAGCTTACGTAAAGCAACACTCGCGGATGCAGACCAATGTATAGATGAAATGACTAGCATTAAAACATCTAATGGGAATGAAACCGTTCCTAAACTTAGAGATGAACTACAGATTGGTATGACTGCCAATGCTGGTGTCTTTAGAACCAAAGAATCTTTAGACATACAGTTAGCACTTGTTGATGATGTATTGGCACGATTTAAACATATCCGTATCGATGACAAATCCAAAACATTTAATACAGACTTACAAGAAGCCATAGAACTTGGGCATATGATAGAATCCGCCAAAGTTGTGGTTGTGGGTGCACTTACACGTGAAGAAAGCCGAGGTGGTCATTTCCGTGAAGATTTCCCGACTAGAGATGATGAAAAGTTTATGAAGCATACTTATGCAACGATGGATAAAGACTACAATGTAGATATATCGTGGGGTAAAGTAACACCTGGTAAATTTGAGCCGATGGAAAGAAAATATTAAAAAGTATTTAGGAGGACAATATGAGTGAAGTAGAAACCGTAGAACAGAGTACAACACAAGAAAGTCGTACTAGAACAGTCACCATAAAAGCATGGAGATTTAACGCAGAGACAGACTACCTCCCTTACACCAAAGGGTATACGATGGAAGTAAGTAAAGATGAGCTAATCCTTGATCTTATGAACCGTATCAAATGGGAACATGATGGAAGTTTTTCTTATAGACGTTCATGTAGACATGGTATCTGTGGTGCCTGTGCCATTAAGGTAAATGGAAAAGCTGTATTAGCCTGTAAACAAAACGCTATTGAATTACTAGATATGTTTGACAATGACATTACTTTAGAGCCAAGTAGCAAAAAACGTGCGGTTAAAGATATGATCATTGATAAGTCAGACTTTTGGGAAAAACATGCAGCAGTCAAGCCTTATGTCGTTACTGACGTAGAAGCACGTCCAGAGCATGAGAGTAAACAAAGCATAGCAGAGTTTAACAACTTCCTAGACTCTGACCTTTGTATACAGTGTGGTGCTTGTCACTACTCCTGTCCTGCACTTGAAGTCAACGATGCATTTCTTGGACCAGCAGCACTCAATGCTGCTTATAGATTTACCGTAGACACTAGAGATGAAGTTGGAGATGAAAGACTTGAAATCACAGCCAAAATGGGCTCGGGTGTTTGGGACTGTGTAAAATGTTTTGAATGTGCTGAAGCATGTCCAAAAGAGATAGACCCTATCGGAAAAATTGGTAAACTTCATAACCTACAATTTGTTCGTGGCATAGCAGAAAGTAATGTAGCCACACGTCACGCAGAAGGTTTTTTACGTGGTATGAAGAAAACAGGCTACTTAGATGAAGCCGATATCGTAACATACTCTGAAGGATATTTAGGCGTATACAAACACTTAGGCACAGCACTAAAAATGATGAAGACTGGTAAAATTCACTGGCATTCAGGTATTCCATTTATAGACTCTATCCCTAAGATAAAAAATCTTGATGAAGTGCAAAAACTCATCGAAATTTCACAAACAAATAAACTGTAAGGAGAAAAAGATGAGCGAACAACTACATTATGCATTATTTACAGGGTGTACTGCAAAGCAGTCTACACCTGAACTTTTATCATCTACACTTGCAGTAGCTGATAAATTAGGTATCAAAATCACTATACTTGAAGAGGCTTCATGTTGTGGAGCATCTCACTTACAAGATTTTGATGAATTTCTAGCACACGTACTCAACGCACGCAATATCTGTTATGCAGAAAAGTTAGGACTTACGATGATTACCATCTGTAATACCTGTCAACTCAACTCTGCTATGACAAAACATGCCCTAGACAAAGACCCAGAACTTAAAGCTAGAGTCAATGAAAAGTTAAAAGAAGTTGGACTTGAGTACAAAGGTACTTCTGAGATAAAACATTTCCTTTATACACTTATAGATGAATATGGGCTAGAAAATGTGAAAGAAAAAGTAACAGTACCTCTTTCTCACCTAAACATAGCACCATTTTATGGATGTCACAACATCAGACCTTCTGAGTTACATCAAGATGCCAATGGACGTGAAAATTCATACAATCCAAACTCACTAGACCGTCTTATAACGGCACTTGAAGGTAATCCAGTAGACTATGAGAGTAAAAACAAATGTTGTGGTTTTCACGTGGAACTACAAGCAAACCATACTTCTGAAGTACTTTCAGGAAATGCCCTGCTTGACGCTATAGACAACAACGCAGACCTTATGGTCACACCATGCCCACTTTGTCACCTCAAAATGGACACGTATCAAGATAGCATCGGTAAAGTCATGGGACGTGATGTAGAACTACCTGTTTTACACATGCCACAAATGGTTGCACTTGCATTAGGATGTACAGAAAAAGAGATAGGACTGAACTTCCACGTTCAAAAAGCCAAACATCTTTATACTGCATAATTTTTACTAGTTAATACTAAATTTAAAGGACAACGTTATGAAAAAAATAATCTTTCTCATTGTAGCATCGCTAATGATAAGTTCAAATGCTTTTGCCCAAGAGACACCTACACCTTTTCAAGCTGTTCATCCAGATAAAGCAATCATCCTTCAAGAAGGTGAAGCTAAAATGTTTTGTCCAAAATGCACAAAAGAACTTGCCATGTCATATAAAACAAACCATGCTTCCAATTTAAATGGAAAGGTTAAGCAATATTGTTCTATCCATTGTTTAGCTAAAACTATGGTAGATGGCAAAAAAGTTACAGGAATTAAAGTTGTAGATAATATAAATTTAAAATTCATAAGTGTCATCAACTCATGGTATGTGATGGGGAGTGATAAAGCAGCTACTAAAGGGTGCCATTAGTAAATATGCATTTGGTCATAAAAATGCCGCTGAAAAATTCGCAAAAGAATTTGGTGGAAAAGTGATGACCTATTATGCTGTGATGGATGTAGTCAAAAAATCTTTGGCTAAAGAAACAGAAATGATACATAAGAAACAGGCAATGATGGCTCAAAAAGGTGAAATGATGTATATAAACATGTGTACCCCGTTTGATGATACATTCAGTAGTATTGCTGAAGCTAAAACATATTTGCTAACGCAAAAACCTTGTGGTGCACTCAAAGGCAAACAACTTCAAGCCATTGGTATTTACTTAAACTTACGTAAGTAAGACGAAGATGACACAGTTTTTTTTAACGCTCTTTTTACTTTTAGGGGTCGCCTATTCCGAAGGTCTCTCACCTTCCAAATATACCAGCCCCTAAAATGGAGATGGTGAGTTTATTGTCTGTCATTTTTCAACCTTTGTTAAATTGAGTAAATAATAAAACCTTATTTACTTTTTACTATGTGTAAGCGAAAATATCCAAGCCCCTAAAGTAAGTAAAAGATACAATCCACCGATAAAATAGAGCTGTTCTATCTGTGTGGTGGCTTCATAATAGATGATAAGTATTATTCCTATAGCTAACCCAATCATCGCACCAATAGTTAAGCAAAGAGAAGAGTTTGTTTTTTTATAAATGGTGAAGTTTGCAAATGCCATCAAGAAAGAGACCAACAAAAAAGTAACGCTACCAAATTCTAAAATAACTTTTAAGTTACCTGCTAAAATAAGACAAAAGGCTAAAATAGCCATACTAATAATGGCGTATATGGGAATATTATTTTTTCTTTTGGCTAGAAATTTAGGAAAATAACCATCTTCTGCTATGACGCTAACTTGTCTTGATGAGCCAAATAATGTGCCACTAATAGCAGAGCTTGTAGCCAATAAAGCTCCCATAATCACCAAGTCTGTTCCCCAATGTCCTAGAACTTTATTGGCTCCTGCTGCTAAAGCATACTCTTGATTTTGAACAATATCTTCAAAAGGAATGGCTAAAATTGCACCCAAAGAGAGGATTACATAAATTAAGATGGCTAAGAACATCGCAGAATATATGGCTTTTGGAATATTTTTTTCTGGGTTTTCCATCTCATTGACGGCATTAATAACCAATTGAAAGCCCTCAAAGGCAACAAAAGTTAATGAAGCAACAATTAAAATCGAAATAATATGTATATCATCATTATTCTCTAAAAGTATGGGAAGACTTGTATTTGAATGGCTCATTAGTACAAAGGCAATAATGGTTAAAATAATCAGTTTGGTATAAACCATAAGGTCTTCGATTTTACCCATTCCTTTAACACTCCAAAGATTAATAAGTGTAAAAAGAAGAATAATAGCACCTGCAACAGCTTTTCGTATCCACTCGTCATCGGCAAAAGGAAAACTACTAATGGCATAAGAAGCAAAGGTATAAGCATAGAGAGCCAAGGTACTAATGTAGCCAAAAATAACTCCCCATCCAATGAGTGAAGCCCAAAAAGGAGAGTTTGGAAAGGTTCTCTTAAAAAAGGAGTAAGTTGCTCCTTCATCTTTGTAATAAACCCCCAGTTTTATGTAAGAGTAGGCAGCCATTATTGCCAATAGACCTCCTAATATAAAAGCCAATGGCGTATAGACCCCAATCATGGAAACGGAGATACCTAAAACAGTAAATATTCCCCCACCTATCATGCCACCAAGAGCAATGGCTATGAGTTCAGGAAGTCCAAGTTGTTTTGGATGTTTTATTTGAATCATTTTATCTTTAAAATTGTCTAACATTAACTTCACTTCTTCTCTCACCATGCATGATTTTTTCCTTAAATCAGAATTATTTTTTATATTATACCTATAGTTTTAAATTTCTTTCATTCTACTGCTCAAAATAAAACCCAACAACAGCCCAATGGTCAGCAGATAAATCACTGTATAACTCCCTATAAATGTGAATATGACTCCACCTAGTATGGGGGAATCACTAAAATGGTTCACCATTTTTCTTTTCTAAATTATCTTCCAGATGCTCTATATTGAGTAGTACAAACTTGTAAGAGATAAAGATTACAATAGGCCATGAGGCATACCATAGTAAAGCAGATGTATAATTGATAGTTTCCATAATTTTTCCTTTTATTTTAATAGTGGTGATGGTCGGATTCGATTTCTTCAGAGGTAATAGGTTCTCTGTCCATTACTTTCCATACCAGATAAATATACCCTAGTACAAACGGTACCATAAGCGAAACATAACTCATCACCGTGAGTGTGTAGTGAGTCCCTGAACTGTTTTCTATCGTAAGAGAACTAGCAATGTCACTAAGTGATGGATAAATGGTCGTTTGATTGAAACCAAGAAGGCTTAGTAGACTTACAACTGTCAGCACAGTACCTACACCAGAAAACCAAATACCTTTTTTAGATGCCTTAAACAAAGTAATATAAAAGGCATACAGGAGCAAAAATACTCCACTAAGGACAACAAGATAAACAAACCCAAAATAAGCTAAAATACTATTTATGAAAAAGTACCCAAAAGAAATAGAAGAGCAAATGCTAAATCTATATAAAAGTTTATCAGAGAAAGACAGAAGACGCTACGCAGGAATAGAAGCAACCAAATTAAGTCATGGAGGGATAAGCTATATATGCGAAATCTTTGAATGTGACTATAGTGGTGTGTCAAGAGGACAAAAAGAGTTAAGAACAGAATTAGATAAAGATAATAAAAGACAAAGAGAAGAGGGAGGAGGAAGAAAGTCTATATTGCTCACAAGAGAAGGCTTAGACGAAGCATTCCTAGAGGTTATCGCAGAGAGTACAGCAGGTTCACCGATGGATGAGACGATAAAGTGGACAAATTTATCACGGAAAGAGCTACAAACTAGATTGTCAGAGAAAGGTTTTGTAGTTGATGTGGATATAGTGAAACAACTCTTAAAAAACATCATTTTCGTAAGCGACAAGCATTTAAAACACTTTCAGGAAAAGTAGATGTTGCAAATAGAGATGAGCAATTTAAAAATATTGAAAAACTAAAAGAAGAATATAAGAAAGAGGGGAATCCTGTTTTGAGTATGGATGTAAAAAAAGAGTTTTTAGGAAATTTATACCGAGAAGGTAAACTGTATACTCAAGAGATAATTAAAGTTAAAGACCATGATTTTCCTTCTTACGCAGAGGGAAAAATTGTCCCCTATGGGCTGTATGATATAAACCTAAATATTGGTTATATTACCATAGGGACAAGTGCTGATACCAGTGAATTTGCTTGTGAATCTATCAAAAATTGGTGGTTAAATTATGGATATATTGAATATCAAGGACATGATAAACTGCTACTACTGTGCGATGGTGGGGCAGTAATAGCTCTCGTCACTATATTTTTAAAGAAGATTTACAGAAGTTATCAGAGGAATTACAAATTGAAATTCGTATTGCTCATTATCCTCCTTATACATCAAAGTATAATCCTATAGAACATCGCCTATTCCCTCATATCACAAGAGCTTTACAAGGAGTCATTTTTACAAGTGTAGAGTTAGTAAATACCCTTATTGCACAAACTAAAACGACTACAGGATTGAAAGTTTTTAGTTCTATTCTTGATAAGGTATTTCATACAAAAAGAAAATATGCAGAGGGCTTTAAAGAGAATATGAAAATTATCTTTGATATACATTTACCACTTTGGAATTATGTTGCTATTCCTAAAAAAGTACTAGTAATTTGGTTTTATTTATGTTTTAGTCCTAAGCAGTGATATGAGGAGTATAGGTGTATCTATAAGGTTGTGTAAAAACTTATAACTTACTATTTCAAAGCCTTCCTTACTGTAAGCTATCCCACTCATAAGAAGTAGTAAGACGGTAACGATAAGAAAAAAACCTACAAAGAGTAGTGCATCATATTTAAGTTGTTTACGTGCTCTTTGCACGATAAGTGCTTCGTTAATGTTGTTAATAAAATATAGACTTGCCTGTGCACGAGCAAGAAAAAAGATAGTCACACCAAAAGCAACATTAAAAGGGTTGAGAATAGCTTCAAGTCCATAAGTATGGTTTGTCCAAGAAGAAAGGTTCATGTCATTTTTGATGAAGTTTCCACCCGTATAAAAAGTTGCTAAGGCTATACCAATAAGAATGATACCTACCGAACCATTGATATATAAAAAGGTTTCGTAAGTTTTTTGTCCAAAAAAAAGTTATTGGGTTTTTTACGATACTCATAAGAGACTGCCTGAATGATAAAACAAAAAAGTATCGCCATCCAAACATAGTATGCTCCAGCAAAACTCACGGCATACAGTAAAGGAAATGCTGCAAAAAGAGCACCCCCAATTTGGCTAAAGTATTGAGCAATGTCTGTCCACCTTGAACAAACATCAAAAAGACAAAAAAATGCACCTAACAAGGTGACAATAAACCACCAGTACTGTTGTAGTGTCAAAAGTGATAAAGATTCAAACATATTAGTGTCCCTCCATTCCATTTTTAATTTGTGTGGTCATGATACGTATTTCTGCGATAAGTAGTCCTGTAAATATAATAGAAAATAGCCAAAATGTAGTTTGTACAGCAGTGGTACTTATCTGTGAAGTAGCCATACCCACAGGTAACATTTCAAAAATAGCCCATGGCTGTCTACCTACTTCTGCAACTATCCAACCCATTTCTCCTGCTATATATCCTAAGGGGATAGAAAATACTGCTGCTCTAAGGAGTAACTTTTTCTTCTCTAATTTACCAACCATAGTAAAATATAGGATAAAGAAAAAGAGTATTAAAAACCATGTGCCTAAACCAACCATAATATGAAAACTATAAAAAGTCAATGCTACAGGAGGAATGATGTCTTTCGCGTCTTTTAAATAGCCGTACCCAAAATACTTCTCATTGGCTCTAAAATCAGCCAATGCTTTTTCTGCTTCTGCTGTATTGCCTTCTTTTTTGGCTTTTTTATAGGCTTTAAGTGCTGCTATGGCTACTTTTCCTTTTTCCATCTTATTACTCGCAGATTCTATGTTATGACGATCCATATCTCCATAGACTAGCTCATTGATACCTGGTACAAAAGCATCAGGATCATGAAAACCTAAAATAGAGAGTGCTTGTGGAATTTCGATACTCCAAAAGAACTCATCTTGGTCATCACCTATCTCTTTATGGTGGTTTAATTGCCCAATGGCAACAATACCTGCACGTTCATGTCCATGATAAAGTCCTTCCATCGCGGCTAGTTTGCTGGGTTGTGTAAGTGCAACTTGATGTGCTGCCTCATCTCCTGTAAAAATGAGGAATATTGAGGTAATCAGTCCAAAGGTAGCTCCCACTACGATGCTCTTTTTTGCTTTAACAATGTCTTTGTTTTTAAGAAGATACCAAGCACTAATCCCTACTACAAACAGTGACCCCATTACAAAACCACTTTTAAAAAGTTTGGAAAAAAAAAGATTTTTATAATGACAAAAAAAAGCACAAATTTGATACCAATAATTGCCCAGAGGCGTTTACCTAATTTCATATTTTTAAAACCATCCAGATAAAACTGGAAGATTTTTTTAATACTACTAAGAACCGCTAACATCTAAATATCTTCTTTGAGTCAAATATTTTTCTACATTTTTATTCATGATTGTTCTTTCTTGGTATAAACTTTCCACAACCTTTTTCTGCTGTACCACCAAAACTTTTTACCTCTCTGGCTGCCCCATTTTCATAAATAACGGTTCTTTCACACTTTGGTGCATCAACACATACACTATTTGAACATCCTATATCTTCTGCTACTGCCATTTTATATCCTTTTATTATTTAGTCTTGAATCATAACGATGGCTTTACCATGAAGTAAAGCATCTGAAATTTTTTTGCGAGCTTGTTGGATGACTCTCGAAAAAGTTGTACGAGAAATACCCATTTTGTCTGCACATTCTTGTTGATAGAGTCCTTCATAGTCACTTAAGCGTATCGCTTCCATTTCATCAAAGTCTAGTTCTATTTTTTCAAGATCTTTACCTCGAATACCACAGGGTTTAAAACAAACCATTCTGTGATCTGCTTCTATATGACGTATGATCTTTCTTCTTCCAAGTTGCTGCATAGCAAGTCCAATCTAATTTATATTTGCATATATGTTCATAAGTAGTTTAATTATTATAGCTTTTAACTATAATTATAATAATATATAATTATGTATGGTGTAGATTGGGCGTGATATAGAAAAGAATGCGATCATTGTTATAATTTTTGGAATCTACACTATGTACAGAGGTCTTGACTTCATAAAAAACCCAGAAAAGTTTGTATTAAATTGTTGTAAATATGAGAGAAGATGACGCTATAAAAAATGGGCTTTGCCCATTTCTCGTCCTATCTATAAAGCATCAGTGTCAGTTTCATCTGTTCTGATACGCAGAACTGATTCAATCGTACTCACAAAAATTTTACCGTCACCGATTTTACCAGTTTTGGCTGCTTCGCCAATGATCTTTACAGCTGTATCTGCAAATTCATCATTACTTACAACGATTTCAATTTTGATTTTAGGGATGAACTCAACCACATATTCAGCACCTCTATAGAGTTCTGAATGCCCTTGTTGTCTTCCGTAACCTTTTACTTCAGATACAGTCATACCTTCAATTCCAGCTTCTACAAGAGCATCTTTAACATCTTCTAATTTGAATGGTTTAATTATTGCTTCAATTTTTTTCATATTATAATTCCTTTATAAAATAGTGGGTAACAAATGCTTATGCATTTGTTACAGTTTCACCGTGAATATTTTCATCAAGACCATTGTGCTCAGTCTCTTCATCCACTCTTGCGCCACCAGTAAGAGCTGATGCGATATAGTAAACAATCACTGTACCAACCAGTGTCCATGTACCAACAATAGCTACGGATTCAAGTTGAACCATAAATTGTCCCATTCTGTCTCCAGATTCTTTAAGTGGACCATCCCATAATAAGGCTTGGTCATTCAATGCAAAGAATGCCGTGGCAAGTGCACCCCAAAGACCCGCTAGGAAGTGGATACCAAATGCATCAAGTGAATCATCATAACCAAATATCTTCTTAAGTTTGATCACACCAAAGAATGCGATGACTGATCCTACGATACCTATTGCAAACGCACCACCAACACCAACAAATCCAGCAGCTGGTGTGATGGCAACTAGACCAGCGATGATACCTGACGCAATCCCAAGAAGTGTTGGTTTCTTAAAGATGAACCACTCCAGTAGCATCCATGTCACTGCGGCTGCAGAAGTTGCTATGGTTGTAGTCATGACAGCAAGACCAGCGATAGCATTTGCACCAAATGCAGATCCACCATTAAATCCGTACCAACCGAACCATAGTAAAGCAGCACCTACAGCAGTAAATAAAATACTGTAAGGTTTCATAGCAGTTTTTGGATAACCAGATCTTCTACCAATAAGGATAGCAAGAACAAGACCTGCAAGACCACCATTCATATGTACAACAGTACCACCAGCAAAGTCAAGTGCACCTGCATCAAACAAGTATGCACCTTCTCCACCCCATACCATATGTGTTATTGGAGCATAGACTAAAAGCCCCCATAAAACAACGATAACCATCCAAGTAGAAAACTTCATACGTCCTATAACAGAACCTGAAGCAATCGCTACTGTAATCGCAGCAAATGTACCTTGGAATGCTATAAATACAAACATTGGGTAAGTACCAGAAAGGTCTGTCCACTTAATACCATCTAGCATGACGTTACCAAATCCACCAAATACATTTTGAAGCATAGCGCTTTCGTTTGTACCAAATGCAATAGAATACCCTGCAATAATCCATACTAAAAATGCAACTACAAATGCACCCATAACCATAGCATAGGTGTTAAGTACGTTTTTAGATCTTGTCATACCACCATAAAAAAGTGCTAAACCTGCTGGTGTCATAAGTAATACCAATGCTGTTGATATCATCATCCACGCTGTATCTCCAGAGTCTAATTTATCTTCTGCAAAAGCAAAGATAGGCAAGAACAATGCCATAAGAACTGAAAGTTTTAATTTCATACTAATTCCTTTAAAATTAATTTTACAGGATTATATTAGCATCAATTGATAGGTTTTATAATACTTAGTTGATTAATTTTTAATCAATAGCTACTATCTATTGAATGAGAGGAATCTCAAGTTTGATTGCATATTCTTGCAAGAGGCATTTGATATGACTGTGGGTTGCAAATGCACTAATCTCATGGTCAGTATCGGCATAACGTCCATTGGCTTGTATACAAAGTTGTACAATAGATTCTTTTTTATCATCAATAATAACCTGTTGACCAATAAGCAGTTTGAGTGAAATGTCTATGGAGTCAGATGATCTAAAGGCATCAAGGGTTTTTCTAAGAAGTTTAGAAAAGTTATTTTGGTCTATTTTAAATGGCGGTAAGTCCTGATCGGTTAAAAGTGTGAGGGGGTTAGAGTTTTTTGTTCTAAAAAGTGCTATGTTTGCTTCAAGCAAAATATTTATATCTGTGGTTATAAAAGTATTGGTTTCAAGTTTATGTGTGTGTTTTATACGCGGGGCATTGTAGAGACGTAGTGAAATTTGTTCTTCATTTTCATATCCTACTGTAATAGCATGAAACATAAAAGAATCGTAACCCAGTGACAAAGAGGTGGTTTTGTATCCAAAATTTTGAGGTGCATAAGAGATAGCAATGTCATAAAGCTCTTTTTTTGCAACATAACCAAAGAGTATTTCAGCAGCATTATTTAAATAAAGTATTTTTTCTTGATTGTTAAAGAGAATGAAGGGATTGTTATCCCACTCTACAAAAGATTCAAAATTAATCAATGTTGTGTTCATGTATTTTCTTCCTCAACGTATTTCTATTGATGCCTAAAACCTGAGAGAGCTGCAGTTGTGATCCAAATTTTTTGAGACCTGCTTTTATAAGTGGTTTTTCATACAAAGCAAGATATTCTCTATATCCATCTTTACCCTCTAAATGTTTTAACAAATAGGCATATAATACAGACTCTATCTCTTTATCATTCATCGAATACTGCATAAGATAAAGGTAGACTGATTTTTTCAAACTTTCAGTATTGCTTGTTAGGTTGGTCGGAATCTGATCGGAGTGTATATCACTCTTGTCTATCATCAAAGTGCGAAGTGCTTCTTTAATAAATAGCTCTTTAATATAGTCTATATCATCAGGTCTTTCTTGTAGGGGTGGCATAGTATAGATAAAAGCAAATAGTTCATCTATGAGTTGTGCATTCCCCATATAATTTGCAGTAGCAATAATGCGTTTATTCCCAAAATTTAGAAGCACTTTGATTGGAAAGCTTTTCAAAGTCTGTAATAATAAGCTCATCATGATTTTCAAGTGCAGCGATAACTTCTTCTTGATTTTCTCCTGAAACTAATTCTGTGTCTGGAAATAAATAACGAGCAAGAGACTTTTTCCCCGTATGTGCTTCTCCGATAATGATTGAGGAAACAAAAAGTGTTTTTGTCAGGTTAAAACTTTTCATAATATGTTGTATCTTTTCTGATGTGGTAAAAAATGTTTCCATAAGTCTCTTTTATTGTGATTAATAATTAATCATAACATAGATTTCTGAAATTTTAATATTTAAGTATACCGCTTATGTTAAAATAAGTCTCTGATATAAGAAAGGAATTTCATCAAAGCATCATTTCAAAGATTTCACAAACATTTTTCTTATTTGGAAATAGAACAGACAGTTGAGTATTTTTCTATACTCGGTGGAATAGAAGAAAATATAGAATTGGACTATTTTGATGATATTTTTCTATGGTAGAGTCTCATTTTGTAAAAGACTTTACAAAGTTTCAAGCTTTAGTCTCTCCCTCTTATCTTTTAGAAAGTCCTTATAGGCAAATACTTATAGCAGTAGCCAGAGGTGACGGAAAGCTTTATTCTGTACTTAGAAAAGCAAAACTAAGTGAGAGTATTGGTGAACAAATCATTCAAGAGTTGGTCTCTTTAAATGTATTAAAGATAGAACGTTCAAGAGAATCACCCTTACGCACCCATCCCAAATACAAACTCAAAAAAGAGCAACGCTCCTACCGTATACAAGA
Organism: Sulfurovum sp.; assembly: GCA_030949725.1. Classification (GTDB taxonomy): domain Bacteria; phylum Campylobacterota; class Campylobacteria; order Campylobacterales; family Sulfurovaceae; genus Sulfurovum. The sequence goes on from JAUZSE010000011.1 coordinate 100,839, forward strand.
CAAACTTCGTTTTGTACAACCCTTTATGCGTTTTTGGTTTGGTTTTGTCAGTTATTATAGAAAAGATTTGCTCTTAGGCAAAGGGGATGCTTTTTTAGAAAATTTTGAGAAACATTATGAACGTTTACGTTCTTTGGTTTACGAACAACTTTGTGATGCACTCTTAGTCCAAGAGTATGAGAAGAAAAGTCCTATCATTAGCTCAGGGTCTTATTGGAATGTCTATTCTGAGTTTGATATCTTAGCCTTTACTAAAAACAAAAGGCTTATTTTAGGTGAGTGTAAATATAAAGAGAGAAAAGTTTGTAAAAATGAACTTACAAAACTTAAGCTCAAAGCAAAAGAATCCGACATAAAAGTAGATGTGTATGCACTTTTTTCAAAAAGTGGATTTTCAAATGAACTTTTACAGCAAAAAAGTGATACCTTACTTTTGTTTGACTTAAATGATTTGAAAGTACTGTTGTAGGGTGTATTAAGACTATAAATCTATAGCATATTTTTTCAATGTGTCTAAATCTATCAGTTCAAGCATTTTTAAGTGTGTGGCATGTATAAATATCTGTGGTGCCATACCATTTAAATGTGCTTGCACAAAAGAATGTCCACCCAAACACCAACTCTCCCCTGCTTTGACTCCTGCAAACCCATAGTGTGGCATAGGCGTAGAAAGGTCATTGCCTACTTTTTTGAATACTCCAAAAACTCTTTCGTCGCATAAATACATACGGCATGTACTGCCGGGTTATCTTTTCCTGTGTTACAAGAGCCATCTCTATGAAAACCAGTTAATGGCTTCAAAGAACATGACTCCAAAGTTTCACCCAAAACGTTTAATGATTCATCCATAATAATCCTTAGTCATATTTTAGAAAGTATAGCTAAAAAGCACTGATTACTTGACTTATATCAACTACACTTTTTATAATTTTAATTATACTACACCCTCATTACAAAACATCTAACATAAAGGATACACATGCAATTTTCAAATAGCTCAACTAAACAACCACTTACCTCATCATTTTATACAGATTTAAACTTTTCTGATGACTCCGTTGTCATCACGCCTATGCTAGATTCTGATTTTGGTAAAGAAATACGTATTGCCTTTCAAACAGGTCAAGTGATGAACGAGCATAAAACAAAATTTCCTATCACGGTGATGACGCTTAAAGGCTGTATAGAGTTTTCGGTGGGTGGAGAAATGTTTGTCTTAAATGAAGGAAACATTATCGCCCTTGAAGGCAATGTCATCCATGAACTTAAAGCCACTCAACAATCCGTCGTAAGGCTTTCACTGCATAAGGGTGATACAGTAGAGAGGGTCAAGAGTGTCTTGGCTCTTTAAACCCAATCTTTAAACACTTTTGTCAAGTATTTTAGTATCTACGCCATCCAAAGTAAGTGTATTGTTCTCAGCCCAGTACGCTTCTATTCCCTCTTGACCCTTTTTCTCTGCCCACTTTTTAAGTGTCTCTCGTTCGCCTTTATACTCATACTTGGGTACACCATAGCCACATGAGGTCAAGACTAACTCTACTTTCATTTCAAAAAACTGTCTGGTTCCTGCTTGAGGTTCAAAATGTGCAGATAGTTCATCCCATCTTGCATCTTTTTGGTGTATGACTGTGGCATGTCCATAAAGTTTGAGTATCAAAGGGGCTTTATCATAAGAGTTAAACATGATGGTCATACGTCCATTTTCCTGTACGTGTGCAGACGTTTCATTGCCTGAGCCAGTGAAGTTAAGCCATACCACTGTGTTTTCATCTATGATTTTAAAGGTATCCATCCCTTTAGGCGAAACATTTATAAACCCATCTGCCCCTGCGCTTCCTATCACATACATCTTTTGAGCTTCCATAAATGTCTCATGTGCTTCGTTTATACTGTCAAATTTTACGGCCATTTTTTCTCCTCTTATTCTGCAATCATATCAAGCATGTCATAAAAATCACTGGCATCTTGATAGCCATAAAACATATTATCTTTCAGCTCTTCACCTTCAGAGTCAAGGAAGACAAAACCTGGAGGTCCAAAGACTTGAAATTTCTTTTTGATTTCTTCTATTTTCATATTTGATTTATCAGTCATATCTATACCCAGTGCCACATAATCATCTCTTAGCTTTTGTTGTACACGAGCATCTTTAAATGTTGATTCTTTTAAGCGTTTACAAACAGGACATTGATCATGATGGAAGAAAAGAACCATAGTTTTCCCATCTAGCATTGCATCTAGTTTTTTCAACTCATACTCTGCTAGGGTACCTATCTCTTCAAAAGGAAACTCTTCTGAATGTTTAGCCTCACTACCTCCCACTACGGTTAGAGAAGTTTTAGGTAAAGGATGATAAACGTCCGTTTCACCATACCCTGCTCCTACAAGCAATATCGTTCCCCAAATGAGTAATACGGTGGCAAAGGCTTTTTGAAGTTTCTCCCACCCTTTACTTTTAAGACTAAGTCTTTGCGTTGCACCTAGATAGATGCTGATACTCACCGCATAAACACCCCAAAGTAAAAGCGTATTGACCAGCTCTAATGTTGAGAATATCATAATCGCAACACCCAAGAGCAATACACCAAAGAAATACTTCACTTTATCCATCCACATACCAGCCTTAGGGATAAGATACCCTGCACCAAAGCCTAATAGTATCAATGGAACACCCATACCTATAGCCAAAAAGAACATAGTTAAAGCACCCAATGTTACATCAGAGGTTGAAATCGCTACGGATAAAAAGGAGATAAGCACAGGAGAAACACAGGCACCCAATATAAGTGCAGAGATCATGCCTAGCACAAATACCATACCAATGTTTCCACCTTTGATACCCCCAGATCCTGCATTGATCCTAGACTGTATAAATGACGGCAGTTGGATGGTGAAAAGCCCAAACATTGCCAGTGCCATAAATACAAATACTATCGTCATAGCACCTATCGCCCATACATTTTGGAAATATGACTGCAACTGCTCACCTGTAGCCCCTGCTAACGCACCCATAAGGGCATAGGTTACAGCTGTTCCCATAACATAAGAGACAGCCAGCATCACTGCCTTAGTCTTAGTCACATCTTCACCCTGCCCTGCAATGATACTAGAAACTATAGGAACCATAGGAAGCACGCAAGGGGTAAATGTCAAGAGTATCCCTGCGACAAAAGCCCCCAAGATGATACTCACCGTACTTTGGGTTGTCACATCTCCTGCAAGAAGAAATGTACTAAAAATAACAAATAACAATACTATAAAAAGAGGTTTTTGATGTTGTGTTCGCATGATTTTCCTTATGATTACAAATATGAATATCATTCTACACTATTAATTCTGTACTCTATGTGTACTGCACAAATACTTAGCTACAATGCACACCACACAAAGGAATTGAAATGACACGAGAACGTGAAGGCGAAACACTTATGATAGGACTAAGTATTTTGGAAGCTTGGTTTCCCATCCTCTCCATTGTAGCCATGTCTTATATTGGGGCTATGCATACGTATATGTATATGTATAGCCTAGTGATTGCATTCTTTTTTTATATGGCTATCATGTACAAACGTGACCGATTTAAAGAGCTTAAAAATAAAGCTGCCTACAAAGACCTACTACTTACTACCTTTTGGATTACTTTCATTTTTACGCTTGTTTTCATAGGATTACAATACACCACAGCAGGAAATATGGCAGTCATTATCTTCTTGCAAGTACTCTTTTCCTATCTTTATTTTAATGTTTTTGGCAAGGAAAAGATGGAAACTATTCATCTGATAGGTGCAATTATCATGGGTATGGGTGCCTTGGTCATCTTGTTTCCAGCCAATTTCGCATTCAACAAAGGTGACTGGCTCATCCTCATCGCAGCAGCAGCCGCACCCATAGTCAACCTCTACCAAAAACGCGCACGTGTATACTGTTCTGCTGAGACGATACTAGGCTTTAGAACCGTAGTTGGTTTTCCTTTTGTAGCACTGTTAGCCTTACCTTACTTATTTCTCATAGCCACACTTATTTACGTAATTTCAAAAATCATGTGGATAGAAGCCCTTACCCGTATTAGCATCACAAAGCTCTCTGCTATGTTAGCACTACTTCCCGTGTTTACACTCTTCTTTGCCTACCTCTACTTAGATGAAACCCCTGAATTTCGTCAAATAATGGGTATTATCCCTGTACTTGTGGGTGGGTATTTGATAACAAAGCCTCTTAGTATTGAAAAAGTTTTTCTTGACTAAAAAGAGTCATTCTGATACTATCTCTTTATAATATATGAGGAGTAAAAAGATGATCAAAAAAACCACAATGCTTGAATTTGACAAAAAACACATTTGGCATCCTTATTCAAGTATGCAAGAACCCTCAGATATGCAACTTGTAACATCAGCTTCTGGGGTGTACTTAGAACTTGAGAATGGAGATAAGCTCATAGATGGTATGTCCTCATGGTGGTCGACTATTCATGGCTATAATGTTCCCCAACTAAATCATGCTATCACCCATCAGCTTCAAAACATGTCGCATGTCATGTTTGGGGGTATCACACATAAACCTGCTATAGACCTAGCCAAAAAATTACTCGAAATGACAGATGACTCTTTAGACTATGTGTTCTTTTGCGACTCTGGTTCAGTGAGTGTAGAAGTGGCTATGAAGATGGCTTTGCAGTTTCATCAAAGCCAAGGCGATACACAAAAAACAAAATTTCTAGCACTTGAAAAAGGCTACCATGGCGATACCATGGGTGCGATGAGCGTATGTGACCCTGTGACAGGAATGCATGGTATATTTAACGACGTACTTCATAAAAACCTTTTTGCACCTAGTCCTACATGTCAGTATGATGCAAAGTGGGATGACAGTTACATCTCTGCTTTTAGAGAGTTGGTTGAAGAAAATCATAAGCAAATAGCCGCTGTGATACTCGAACCTATCGTACAAGGTGCTGGTGGTATGAACATTTATTCTCCAGAGTATTTGAAACAAGTCAAACATCTTTGTGACAGGTATGACTTACTGCTTATATTTGATGAAATAGCCACGGGCTTTGGGCGTACTGGAAAACTATTTGCTTATGAACATGCAAATGTCATACCCGACATACTCTGTGTGGGAAAAGCCATCACTGGTGGATACATGTCTCTAGCTGCCACTTTAACCAACCAAAAAGTAGTCAAAGGCGTAGAGAGTAATGGCAATGTACTTATGCATGGTCCTACATTTATGGCAAATCCTTTGGCATGTTGCGTTGCAAACGCCTCGCTTGAACTACTTACCTCATCTCCTTGGCAAGAACGTGTTTTAAACATACAAGATATACTAAAAGAGCAACTCTCTAAATGTCAAGCTTTAGCCATAGTCAAAGATGTGCGTGTACTGGGTGCTATCGGTGTAGTAGAATTAAACCAACATGTAGATTTGGCTTGGATGAGTAAAGCATTTGTAAATGAAGGAGTTTGGATAAGACCTTTTTTAAACCTTGTGTATATCATGCCACCCTTTATCATCACAAAAGCAGAATTGACCACACTCACTTTGGCTGTTTACACTGTTATCTTGAAATTTGAAGAGATACAGTAAAAATCAAACCAAAACAAAGCCTGCATGCATTAAAATGTAACATTACAAAGGGTATAACACTATGAATAAAGATTTAAACGCTATCCAAGCAGATAGACCAGACATAATCACCACAGAGATTGAAGCCATACGCTTCTACCGTAAAATGGATACTACAGCAACAGTCAACGAAATGATTGCAGGGAAATATGTCCTTGTCGAAGAGTTTTACAGTAATGGGTTACAGGTTCTCAATGAACTAAGAAAAAACCTATTGCTTAAACATCAGGACAAAAGTTTTCAAGGACAACGTGATTATCGTGCTGCTTTTAGAAAAGCTTCACATAGATTACTACTCAAAGTAAAAGACAATAAACTCACCGTTAAAAAAGCACCTGACAGTGGTTGGCTAACCGTCTTATACCCTGATGTATCTGAGTTTTATGTACCCTTCCCTCAAATGCAAGGCATGAACAGTTCATGGCAGTGGTATGAGAAGGGACTAGAGATTAAAACTTTAGACTTAACACTTAAGCCTTACTATGGTACTTATTTCCCTACACGGTTTGACCATTTGAAGTTATTTGACAAGTGGTTGAAAAAGTATGAAGGTTCAAAAGAAAATGCCATCGACATCGGTGTAGGCTCTGGTATCTTAACTTTTCAACTCATCCAAAATGGTTTTAAAAACATCTTTGCAACAGATACAAATAAAAATGCCATCATCGGTGTAGCTGAAGAAAGTAAAAGATTGGGTTTTGAAGACAAGATCACTCTAAATCATGCCGATTTGTTTGAAAATTGTGATGTCAAAGCGGATCTCATTGTCTTTAACCCTCCTTGGTTACTTGCCAAACATGCTTTAGAAGAAGGCATAGATAAAGCGATGTATTATGAAGAAGACCTCTTTCCTAGATTTTTTGAACAAGCACTAGATCACCTCACGCCTGAGGGAAAAGTAGTACTGATATTTTCAAACCTAGCCCGTGTTGTTGATAAAGAAAGCACACACCCCATCATAGAAGAGCTACAGAAACATAAACGTTTTAGAAAAGAGTTGCACCTCACAAGAGAGGTAAGAGCATCCTCAAGAAGAACAAAACGTAGAGATTCTAGGGACAATGAAAAAGTTGAGTTGTGGGTTTTGGTACCTAAAGTGAAGAACTAAGATATAATGGATAATTTTATTTTAAATGAGATTTCTATGTCTATAGGCAATACCTATATCCTAGAAAAATTAATAAAAAGTCTAGAAACCCCTATGGACATTGATGGTCAGACCTTGGTTACTACAGTAAGCATCGGGATTAGTATCTATCCCGATGATTCACTCATAGCCAATGACCTTTTGAAAAATGCTGATATAGCCATGTATAAGGCTAAAGATTTGGGACGCAATAACTATCAATTTTATACAGAAGACATGACGCACAAAGCTTTGTCACGTATGGAATTGGAAATAAACTTACGTAGTGCTATTGAAAATGAGGATTTTACTCTGTATTATCAACCACAATTTAAAGTAAATACATTTGGAAATACCTTTATAGGAATGGAAGCCTTAATACGATGGGATCATACAAGTAAAGGTTTTATTTCTCCTAATACATTTATACCTATTGCAGAAGATACAGGACTGATTGTTCCTTTAGGTCGATGGATCACCAGAGAAGGCATGATGCCAAATGGTTCAGTGGTATAAAAAAGGCTTAAACCCTGGTGTTCTTTCAGTCAATTTTTCTATGCTACAACTTCAAGAAAATAATTTTGTATATTATTTTACAACATTATTGGCAGAAACTGAGTGTAAAGCACAATGGATTACCATAGAAATTACAGAAAGTCAGATGATGAAAAATCCTGAACTGACCATAGTAGCACTGAAAGAACTACATACTTTAGGCATAAAAATTGCCATCGATGATTTTGGAACAGGGTACTCTTCTCTTTCTTATCTTAAGCGTCTTCCTATAGATATAGTGAAAATAGATAAATCGTTTATAGAGAATCTTTCTGAAGACGAAGAAGACCTAGCTATTACTCAAGCCATTATAGCACTTGCTAAAAGTTTAAACTTAAGAGTACTTGCAGAAGGTGTTGAAACCCTCGAACAAAAAAATATTTTAATAAAAAATGGCTGTAAATATATTCAAGGACATTACTATTCTAAACCAGTACCAGCCAAAAGAATAGAAAAATTACTTATGAAATCGTAAAAGAAGTATATTTTTTGTAAAATATGCCTAAGAATCCTATACAAAAAGAGTGTCAATGTCAATAATTTTACTACAAACTGCTTCACAAAATCTAAGCGATGTACTTCGTGATATTTTTTCCCACGATGAAGATACCATGTCATTGGTCATTTACGATCTAAACTCTCCTCTTTCTATACTACTTACAGAGGCATATCGTATAGCCTTACCCCATGGAGTCTTTATCAATTTCCATGATGCGAACAAAGACGATATCATGTCACAGATGGAAGCACTTGAAAGTGGTGATTTTGTGGCACTTATCCAGTCTACAAGTTTTCGTTTGTCTGCTTTTCGTATACGTATTGAACTCTTTAAAAAAAGCATAAAGGTAGTCGAACACCCTCACCTAGAGAGAATGCCTAGAGACTTTGAAGTGCAAAACTATGTGAACGCTCTTGCTTACGATAAACAGTATTATCATCACATGGGACATACGCTAAAAGGCATGATAAACACTGCCTCACGTGCGGTTGTACATAGTGGAGGTGAAACGCTCATCTATCCTGGTACTTTTGAAGATGCAAAACTCAACATTGGTGACTACAGGGAAATGAAAAACATAGGGGGTCAGTTCCCCATTGGAGAGGTATTTACAGAACTAAAAGAGTTGACATCTTTAAATGGCAAAACAAGAGTCATGGCATTTGGTGACATACACTACAATGTAAACATCCCAAAACAGTCCATCACTATAGTCATTGAAAATGGTCAACTTGTCAAAACAGAAAATACCACAGAAGAATTTGAAGCAGTATTGGATCTCATAAGAGAAGAAGAAGGTGTCATCTGGGTACGCGAATTAGGACTTGGACTAAACCGTGCATTGAGTAAAGAGAATTTTGTTTCAGACATGGGTACTTTTGAACGCATGTGTGGTTTACACCTATCTCTGGGTGCAAAACATGGCATCTATGGCAAAGAAGGTTTTGGAAGAAACAGCGGTAGATTTCACATAGATGTGATGATAGATACAGACTCTTTAACTATAGATGATAGAGTGGTTTTTGATGGGGAGAATTGGGTGGTTTGAAACCATGAATATAGTTGTCATTCCTATATTTCAGGAGCATTATATTATTTTATGTAGATTACACCAACATTTAGATAAAATCACGTTAATAAACACTCAAGGAATATTATGGGATTAGGCATCGGACTTGTTGGACTACCAAATGTAGGAAAATCTACGACTTTTAACGCACTTACAAAAGCACAAAATGCAGAGAGTGCCAACTATCCATTTTGTACCATTGAACCAAATAAAGCAGTAGTACCCGTACCAGACAAAAGACTGGATGAGCTAGCACGCATAGTCAAACCTGAAAAAGTACAATACTCCACACTTGACTTTGTAGATATTGCAGGTCTTGTAGCAGGTGCGAGTAAAGGTGAAGGACTAGGCAATAAATTTCTGGGAAACATCCGTGAGACTGAAGTCATCTTACACATAGTACGATGTTTTGCAGATGACAATATCGTGCATACTGAAGGTTCTATAGATCCTATCCGTGATGTTGAGATCATCGAGCAGGAATTACTTTTTGCAGATATAGATGCGTTACTTAAACGTATAGATATGCTCAAGAAAAAAGCCAAAGGCAATGACAAAGATGCCAAAGAACAACTAGAAGTTGCTGAAGCACTGCTTTTGCACATCGAAGATGGTGCACCTGTTTCTACTTTTGGGGACAAAGAGAGTGATGGTTTTCTTGCGATGAACAAAGACTTACGTCTACTTACCGCTAAACCCATCATCTATGGAGCAAATGTCGATGAAGATGGTCTTGAAGAAGACAGTGACTATGTGAAGAGGCTTAAAGCGTATGCACAAGAGAGAGACTCAGAAGTGATTAAGCTTTGTGCCAAAGTTGAAGAAGACATGGTAGACTTTGAAGATGATGAAAGAGATGAAATGCTTGCAGACCTTGGTGTCACAGAGTCTGGACTCGAACAGATCATTCATAAAGGATTTGATAAACTAGGTCTACAGTCTTACTTTACCGCAGGTGTAAAAGAAGTACGTGCTTGGACTATAAGACAAGGCACAACAGCACCTAAAGCAGCAGCAGTCATACATAATGACTTTGAAAAAGGCTTTATCCGTGCCGAAGTTATCAGTTATGCAGATTTTGTTGAATTTGGTGGAGATGTAGGTGCAAAAGAAGCAGGTAAAAATAGACTTGAAGGCAAAGAGTACATCGTACAAGATGGCGATGTCATGCACTTTCGTTTTAATGTATAAACTAAGGGAAAATATGACAAAAATCTTCTTAATCACTTTATTGGCACTATTTTTTACAGCGTGTGATACTAAAAAAGGTGCTTTTATTAACACGGTTGAAAGTCAAAATGACCATGCCACGTCTGTGAAAAAACTTGAAAACCTCATTAAGGAAAAAGGTTTAACACATTTTTCTACTATAGACCATAAGGCAAATGCTGATGCCGTACAGATGAACTTGAAACCAGAAACGCTTGTGGTTTTTGGTAATCCCAAAATGGGTACAGTACTTATGAACTGTAATCCTTCCATAGGACTAGACTTGCCACTACGTATACTTATTAGCACTGATTATGAAGGTTTAACCACTATTTTATACACCAATCCAGAATATTGGTCGCTTAAACACAACATTATAGATAAAAATTGCCTAGCCATACTAAACAAAGCAAAGATTGCACTTGCAAATCTTGCAGAAGAAACAGGGAAAAAATAAATGCTCATCTCAACAAATGAAATACTCTACCGTATACAAAAAGCCCTGCATCTCAAGCTAGCTGACATACTTTGAAGCCTATACACTTGTAAACTACCCTATGGAACCTACGCATCTCGAAGCACTTCTTCAACGTCGTAATGATGATGATTTTATGCTTTGTTCTTATGAAGAACTCGGTACTTTTCTCGATGGATTGGTGACACTAAAAAGAGGTCCTTCCCCTAAAAAAAGTACTGAAACTAGTGAAAAAGTAGTAGACCTCACCAACAACCTCATACTTAAAAAACTCCGTATAGCCTTGAAACTCAAAGAGGCAGAGGTAGAAATCATTTTTGGTCTTGCTGAGGTAGAACTTTCCAAACAACAACTCGCATCCCTCTTTCGTAAAGAAGGTCACAAAAACTTTAAAGCATGTTCAGATGAATTACTCATGGCATTTTTAGATGGCTTAGATGAGTTTTACTTTATTGGTGGAGATATGGAAGAGTAAATGAAGCATGTAGACTTTTTGAAAGCATTAAAAAACTTAAAAAGTCATCTGCTAACACAGCCAAATAAACAAAAAATACTTAGCCTACCAAAACAAGACACATCCCATAAAGTTTACTGCACCTGCGAAGACGCCAATGGTGAGAATAAATATCTCTACACTTCACAAAAAGAAATAGAGTATCTCCTTGCAAGTAAACATATCTCTTTATACTCCTACCCCTGCCCTTATGAAAAAGGCTGGCATTTGACGAAGGGTTAAACCTCCAACACCAACTTCACAGGGCAGTGGTCAGATCCCAAAACTTGATCAAGTATCTCAGCATCTACGATCTTATCTTTTAAGTCATCAGAGACATAAAAGTAGTCAATTCTCCATCCTACATTGTTTCCTCTTGCTCCTGATCTATATGACCACCAGCTATAACGCTCTTCTTCGTCTCCGTGGACATGCCTAAAGGTGTCTATGAAACCATTGGAGAGTAATTTATCTTGCCATTCTCGCTCCATAGGTAAGAAGCCTGAGGTTTTTTCATTGGCTTTGGGGCGTGCAAGGTCTATGGCGTGGTGTGCTGTATTGACATCCCCACAAATGATGATAGATTTACCCTGCTTACGTAAGTCAAGGATATGATCTAAGAAACGTTCATAAAATGCCATTTTGTACACCAGACGTTCTTCATTGCGTTGTCCATTTGGAAAATATACGTTGAAGTAAGCAATATTGTCAAAATGATACTCGTTGATGCGTCCTTCATCCAAGATGTCCACATGGTCACAAGAACTTGCTTCACCTTTCATGTCCGTATAGAGTGCCACACCTGATTGACCTTTTTTGGAGGAAGAGTTGATGCTTTGAAATTTGTAATTTCGCTCAAAGATGCTTTCAGGAATCTGATCTGCTTCTGCTTTGATTTCTTGTAGTCCTAAAAAATCTACCCCTTCTTCATCTATCCATTTGAGTGCGCCTTTTTTGTCTACAGCTCTAATGCCGTTTACATTCCACGATATAAAAGTAAGTTTTGCCATAATATTCATCCTAAATCTTATTAGTTTTGCTAGAATAATAACGAAAAACCCTATAAAAAGGCTAAAAATGGCACTTGCAGATAAAAAACGTTGGAATGAAAAATACCAAAACAATCAAATACCCAATAAACCTATCAAATTCATCAAAGAGTATGCAACACTTTCTACAGGTAAACAAGCACTAGATATAGCCTGTGGATTAGGTAGGCACAGTAAATACTTAGTATCCTTAGGTTTTGAAGTAGATGCCTTAGATGTTTCATCTGTTGCCATAGAAGGGCTTCAAAATATAGCCAATATAGATGCTAAAGAAGTAGATTTTGATACCTATACCCTTCCTAAAGAACGCTATGACCTCATAGTTTGTACTTATTTTTTAGAACGAAAACTGTTTCCTCAAATGATAGAAGCACTCAAGCCAAGTGGACGCATACTGTTAGAGACATTTTTGCATGATGAAAACAATGAACGCACACCTTCCAACCCTGCTTTTCGTCTAAATAAAGGTGAACTTGAAGCATATTTTGGGAAGCAGTGTACACTTTTACATTTAGTAGAATTTTCGGCTGTTGACTACAAAGGTTTTAAAACGATGAAAACTTCTATGGTCGCTAGAAAACTATAATGCATAATATGAAACCTGAACCAGTTCAAGATCACGATTCTGAAGGGTTATTGTTACTCACCCAAGAGTCAAGATGAAGTTTATACGGTTCAAGAATTTTTGTGATTTGATATTATATAATCAATGAAGAAATACATCCAATAAGTCCGCCAAATACACCGCCCCACACTACCAACCAACCCAAATGTAATTTAATGAGTTCTTGAACCAATTCTTTGACCATACGTGGTGTAAGCTCATCTAAACGCTTTGTGATAAGTGCTTCTACTGAATCTATCATATCTTTTGAGAGTACAGAACTTTGTATATGATGGTCAAGTTGTGCTTTAAATGCTGAAGAAGAAACTATGGAACTTACCGCTGATTTTAGCTTCTTTGCAAAAGGTTCACGTAAACCTTCTAGGGCTTCTTCCCCTCCAAACATACCTATGGCAGCACCAAATTTAGACTCCATGACTGTTTTTGACAAAGCATCAAAGGCAGGAGAAAAATCTGCACCTTCTACCAAAGGTTTGAGATCTATCTTCTGTTCTTCTTTGGCAAAAAAATCACCTAACTGATCTTTCGTAAAAAACTGTTTCATAATCATAGCTCTTATGGACTCTTTAAAAGTCTCAAAGTTTTTCTCTATGACTCCAGAACCATAAAGAAAAGGCACACGCTCAAAAAGCATGTGGATGGCAAGTTGATTGGTGATCGCACCAGAAAAAGCAAAAAGCCCCGTAAAAAGTACCATTTGAGTATATGCCTCAGGCACTATAAAGGATACGCCTATAAGCAGCAAGGAAAGAAGATCGGTAATAAATGATTTAGACATATATTTTTATCCTAAATGATGTAGCAAGATATTTTTCAAGGCTTCCACAGACCTCACCGCATCATCGTGATCTGTAAAACCCCAATCTACCATAATATAGTCCATTTTTGCTTCTTTGGCTGCTAGCTCATCTCGTGGGCCATCCCCGATAAAGAGTGTCTCTTTTTCAGTGAAATTCAATTCATCTAAAAGTTTAAAAAGCATGTCGGGGTGTGGTTTACCTTGCAAGACATCATCATAACAGGCTATGCCATCAAAAAGTTCTAAGATTTCCAAATGTGTGAGTGATTCAAGTGTAGAGCCTCTGTAGGCATTGGTTGCTACGGCAAGGGCATAGCCCTTATCTTTAAGCGTAATTAACAACGTTTTGATGCCTTCATAAAGTACCAATTCATTTTCATGATTTTTCGTATAATACTCTGAAAACCATTTTTCATGGTCTGCGTCAAAGGCTTTCGCATGGTAGAAATGTTGTGAAGGATTAATGGTATGGTCATTTACACGTTTCAAAATGTACTCTTGCTCCATCGCTTCAAACCCAAGATTTTTACGCACATAGTTAATGGCATTGGCTATGGTCAACGAAGAGTTGACTAAAGTACCGTCCATATCGAAAATAATTAGTTTTTTATCCACTATTTATTCTTTTTTGTATTTTGTTCAGTCGGATTATTGAACTTAATATAGACAGACAAACTTATCAACAACAAAGCAACACCAGCTATCAAGAATACTGCATATTTGAGTTGCGCAGGGTCAGTGAGTGCAAACTTAAAGACAAGCATCAAAGCTTCTATAGAGAGGGCTATGACAATGGAACCTAAAAAACGTATCATCGTTTGGTGTCCACCACCTGCATCATCTTTCTTCTCTTTACCTAACACTTCTTCTTCAAATATGGCTTTTACCAAGTCAAAAATAGCCAAAGAGAGGGTTAAAAGAATAGTTGCTTTGAACATTTCATTGATATTGATCGCACCGAGGTCTAAACCAAAATGTAAAAATGCACTTGCACCCTTCACAAACAGAAGTAAAGAAACCAATGCCAAAGCTACAGAAAAAGAGGTATACGCTATTTTGGTCAATAGCCCAAAGTATGAGTCAATAGAACTAGGATGTACCATACGCAAGATGTTTCCCATAGATATATCTACACAAATAATACAAAGAAGATTGTCCTCTTCATCATAGATAGGGAATGAAGAAGTAACCACCATCGTGTTACTTACATCTGATGGATAAGGTTCTGTTAGGGTACATCTATGTTCTTTAATCGTCTTATAATAATATGCTCTATCTGCTCTATTTGAACCTTTGCCCAATCCTTTTAGTTTTTTATTTTTAGATATATTTTCTATCATCTGCACACCATTTGCATCTAAGGCATAAATGGCTTCTGCTTTTTCGATGCTGTCATTGAGCCCTTCAAGCTTTGAAAGTACAGTCTGAATGTTACCATTTTTGATAGTGTCAGTGATATTTCGTCCTATGATATAACATAAATAAGCTCTTGCTTTTGCACGTATCTGTGCATATTCCTGCATTTCTTTAATTCGCATGGTTCATCCTTTTTTTAATAATTTTTTATAGTTTCTAGGGTTAAAGTATTTTGCCTAAAACATCTGCAAAACTTACTTTTTGGTTGATAGAGACTTCTGGGAAGATACTCCCTTTTTCTGAAAAAGTTAAAATCGTTGATCCCATCTCAAACCAGCCAAAAAGTGCTCCCCTTTCTAATATAAGGTTTTCATAAGTGTAATGTACAGGTTCACGTATCTCTGAGTTTGTACGTATATTCTCTTCAAACGTCACTGCCATTTTTCCCACATTTAATGCACCTACAAGTACCAACACTTGCACGCTTCCTTTTTCATCTTCACACTCTATAATGACCCTTTCATTTTCTATAAAAAGGTTATGCTTATTTCTTAAAAGTGGGAAATTCACGGGGTAAAGTTTTCCAGGAATATGCGTAAGGCTCAATATCTTGAGTGTCATAGGCATATGATAGCGGTGATAGTCTTTAGGCGAAAGATAAAAGTTTATAAACTCCCCTCCTTCTATTTTAGCTGCTAATCCTGTATGCTGTGTTCCAAAAAGTGTGTCAATATCATACGACATCCCTTTGATTTGATAGGCTTTCCCCTCAACGATCTTTCCTGCATCAGTGATGAGTGCATCCACACCTGAGATAAGTGCATCACTATCTTCGGGTAATGCTCTAGGTGTTTCAAATGCTCTTGTGAAAAGTTTGTTGAGTGTTGGGTAAGCAGAGGGCTTCTTAAATTCAGACATATCTAAACCCATAAGCTTGACATACGAAACATTGACAATACGTTGAACTATCGAAGGAAAAGCATAAGAGGCAAATTTGCCAAAACCGCTAGAGAGTATGGATGTATAATGTTTTTTCATATAAAAACACTCCTAAAGTTAAAATTATGTGTATTATATCAGAAATAGGTTATTATTTTCTCACTACTACAGGAGATGAAGAGATGGCGAAATATATACTTTTTGATACAGAGACAACAGGTACAAGTGAAAATGACCGCATTATACAAGTGGGTGCTATGATCGTGCATGGCAGGGATGAGATAGAAGTCATAGATGAACTCTGTTCTACAGAAGTACCCATAAGCATTGAAGCTATGGCAATACATAACATTACGCCTGATGTCATAGAAAACCAACCTCCCTACGCTGAGTTGAATTTCACAAAAAAGTTAGACGAGTACAACAGTATAGAGAATTACCTTATCGCCCATAACATTTCTTTTGATTTAACCATGATACAAAAAGAAGGTTTTCAAAATAACTATACACTCATAGATACCCTACGTTGTGCCAAACACCTCATAGACGAAATGCCTTCGCATGCACTCCAATACTTACGTTATGCTTTAGAACTTTACAAAATAGAAGGTGCGGAAGCATCCAAGCTAGGAGTGACTATTAAAGCACATGATGCCATAGGCGATGTTTTGGTCATGAAACTTTTACTCTCCCTACTTGTCAAACGTATCCAAGAAAAATTTGCAGGGGTAAACCCTATGAAAAAACTAGCAGAACTCACTCAAACCCCTGTACTTCTCAAAACCTTTAAGTTTGGTAAATACAAAGACAGAGACATAGCAGAGATAGTCAATGCAGACAAAGGCTACATCAACTGGATGACAAAGAACATGGATTTAGATGAAGACATGTTATTTACCCTAAACCATTATGCAAAATAATTTATTTTAACTTTTCGTTCACAAGGGTATTGACCACTTTAGGATTTGCTTTTCCTCCTGTGGCTTTGAGTACTTGTCCGACAAAGAAACCCAAAAGTTTTGTATTCCCTGCTCTAAACTTCGCCACATTGTCTGGATTTTTCTCCATTACCTCATCAATAATAGGTGCAATTTTACTAGGATCACTTATCTGTACAAGTCCCTTATCTTCTACTATCTGTGTTGGATTTTCTCCAGTTTTTACCATCTCTTCAAATACTTGTTTGGCAATTTTACTAGAAATAATTTCATTTTCAACCATCTTTGTCAATGCACCTATTTGTATTGGATTAAATTTTAAGGCATCTAGTGATTTTTCTTTTAATTCTCTAGCTACTTCATTGCTTACCATATTGGCTAAACCCACTGGATTTGGACTAGGTTCAGATAAATTTAGAGATTCATAATAAAAGTTTGAAAGTGTCTCATCACGTGCTAGGGTATTTGCCACTTCGCTGTTTAGTCCAAGCTCTGTAGTATACTTATCATAAAGTTTTTGCTGTACTTCACTCATAGGTACAACCTCGCCATCTATTTGCACTTTCTTTTCTTGAGATTTAGATGTACTTTCCTTAGCTTTTTTCTTTTCTTTTTTGTTCCAAGAGTCTTTCAACC
Organism: Sulfurovum sp.; assembly: GCA_030949725.1. GTDB lineage: Bacteria > Campylobacterota > Campylobacteria > Campylobacterales > Sulfurovaceae > Sulfurovum. The sequence continues at coordinate 118,235 of JAUZSE010000011.1, forward strand.
CAACTATTTTGTTAAACACTGGCTTTTCATCTGTATAATCAATAGGATCAGCATAAAAATACCCTTGTCTTTCAAACTGGAATCTCACATCAGGTTTGTCTGTGATAACAGCAGGTTCAATAAGCGCATTTTTGATTACTTTGAGTGAGTCAGGGTTGATATCTTCTACACCTTCAGGTGCTTCTTCTTTAAAGAGTCTATCATAGAGTCTCACTTCAACACGTTTAGCCGTCTTAGCCTCTACCCATTGTATAGCACTTTTTACTTTAATACCACTCGTATCTAAACCACTCTTAGATTCGGGATGATACACTGCTTTTATTTCAACTATCTTGCCATCGGCATCTTTAATCACTTCTTTGAAAGTGATGATATACGCATGTTTAAGTCTTACTGCTTGTTTAGGGGTAAGACGAAAATAATCTTTTGGAGGATTTTCCATAAAATCATCACGCTCTATATAAATCTCCTTAGAAAAAGGTAAGATACGAGAACCCTCTTTAGGTACATCATCAGGATAATAAGAAGCGTCTAGCTCTTCGGATCCTTCATAATTTCCTATAGTTACTTTGAGTGGGTCAAGCACACACATCACACGAGGTACTTTTGTATTGAGATCATCTCTTATAGAAAATTCAAGCTGTGCCACATCTACCATAGAGTTTGCTTTTGCTATCCCTATACCATCACAAAAGCTTAAGATAGATTCTGGGGTATATCCTCTTCTTTTATATCCAGCAATAGTAGGCAAACGAGGATCATCCCAACCGCTTACCTGTCCACCATCCACCAACTCCAAAAGCTTTCTTTTACTCATCACTGTATAGTTTATACCCAGTCGAGCAAACTCATGTTGGTAAGGACGTGGTAAGGTTAAGCCAAGTGTATCAAGCACCCAGTTATAAATGTCACGGTTGTTTTCAAATTCTAAAGTACAAATAGAATGCGACACCCCTTCGATGTAATCAGACAAACCATGTGCAAAATCATACATAGGATAAATACACCAAGCATCCCCTGCTCTAAAGTGATGTGCATGTCTAATGCGGTACAAAAGTGGGTCTCTCATTTTCATATTGGCAGCAGTCATATCTATCTTCGCTCTTAGTACATGTTCCCCATCTTTAAATTCGCCATTTTTCATCTTCTCAAAAAGATCTAGATTTTCTTCAATCGAACGCTCAGCATATTTGCTACGTCTTCCAGCTTCTTTAACCGTCCCACGAAGCTCACGCATCTCTTCTTCGTCTGTACTATCAACGTATGCTTTACCCATTTTGATAAGCTCTACCGCATAATCATATATCTTAGGAAAATAATCAGAAGTAAAACGTACATTCCCTTCCCACTCAAACCCAAGCCATTCTATAGCATCTTTAAGTGCTTCAACATACTTAGTATCTTCTGTTGTGGGGTTGGTGTCATCCATTCTAAGGTTACAGTGACCCGCATAGTCATCTGCGATACCAAAGTTGATACAGATAGATTTAGCATGTCCTATATGTGGAAAGCCATTAGGCTCTGGAGGAAACCTTGTCACTACTTCTGCATATTTACTTGATTTTAAATCCTGCTCAACTATGGTACGTAAAAAATCTTTGCTGTCACTACTGCTTTTGCTCATTATGTTCAACCTTATATTATATGTTGTATTTTATCCAATTAGAGCTTATCGCATCTTAGATTATGAGAAGTAAGCATGTCACCCCTACAACCACCGACCAAGCAACACATTCACCACAGTTTCAGTTCGTAAAATTCTTGCTCCTAAACTCACAGATGTGCAACCGTGTTGGCAAAGTAAATTCACTTCATAGTCTATCCAACCACCTTCTGCTCCGATACAGAGTACCTTTGGCATAGTGTTTGTATCAAGATAGGTTTTCCAAGACTGTGAGGCATAAGGATGAGCAATCACGGCATCACCCAATAGGGCAGAAAATTCGTCCTCAACAAAGGGCTTAAAACGTTTTTTAAACTCAACAACTAACGGCACTGTATCTATGGCTTGTTGTAAGCCTTCAAAAACAAACTCATCTATACGGTTGAGTAGTGGGCTTTGCCAATAACTTTTTTCAGATCGGTAACTATTGACAATAATAAGTTTATTGACACCAAGAGATGTCATATCCATAATCAATCTACGTAAGACTTTTGGACGTGGCAAAGCAAGAACAACAGTTAAGGACAACAAGATAAACAAACCCAAAATAAGCTAAAATACTATTTATGAAAAAGTACCCAAAAGAAATAGAAGAGCAAATGCTAAATCTATATAAAAGTTTATCAGAGAAAGACAGAAGACGCTACGCAGGAATAGAAGCAACCAAATTAAGTCATGGAGGGATAAGCTATATATGCGAAATCTTTGAATGTGACTATAGTGGTGTGTCAAGAGGACAAAAAGAGTTAAGAACAGAATTAGATAAAGATAATAAAAGACAAAGAGAAGAGGGAGGAGGAAGAAAGTCTATATTGCTCACAAGAGAAGGCTTAGACGAAGCATTCCTAGAGGTTATCGCAGAGAGTACAGCAGGTTCACCGATGGATGAGACGATAAAGTGGACAAATTTATCACGGAAAGAGCTACAAACTAGATTGTCAGAGAAAGGTTTTGTAGTTGATGTGGATATAGTGAAACAACTCTTAAAAAACATCATTTTCGTAAGCGACAAGCATTTAAAACACTTTCAGGAAAAGTAGATGTTGCAAATAGAGATGAGCAATTTAAAAATATTGAAAAACTAAAAGAAGAATATAAGAAAGAGGGGAATCCTGTTTTGAGTATGGATGTAAAAAAAAGAGTTTTTAGGAAATTTATACCGAGAAGGTAAACTGTATACTCAAGAGATAATTAAAGTTAAAGACCATGATTTTCCTTCTTACGCAGAGGGAAAAATTGTCCCCCATGGGCTGTATGATATAAACCTAAATATTGGTTATATTACCATAGGGACAAGTGCTGATACCAGTGAATTTGCTTGTGAATCTATCAAAAATTGGTGGTTAAATTATGGATATATTGAATATCAAGGACATGATAAACTGCTACTACTGTGCGATGGTGGGGGCAGTAATAGCTCTCGTCACTATATTTTTAAAGAAGATTTACAGAAGTTATCAGAGGAATTACAAATTGAAATTCGTATTGCTCATTATCCTCCTTATACATCAAAGTATAATCCTATAGAACATCGCCTATTCCCTCATATCACAAGAGCTTTACAAGGAGTCATTTTTACAAGTGTAGAGTTAGTAAATACCCTTATTACACAAACTAAAACGACTACAGGATTGAAAGTTTTTAGTTCTATTCTTGATAAGGTATTTCATACAAAAAGAAAATATGCAGAGGTCTTTAAAGAGAATATGAAAATTATCTTTGATATACATTTACCACTTTGGAATTATGTTGCTATTCCTAAAAAGTACTAGTAATTTGGTTTTATTTATGTTTTAGTCCTGTTTTAGTCCTAAATCAAGTTTGTCTGGTGGTTTTCTATCCAAGTTAATATCTCTAAGAAGTATTTCATGATGATTTATTTTTTCAATAGTAGCCTTGCCTATGTTGCCACCTATTTCACCAATAGTCAAACTATCGCCTATTTTAGATTTGAGTATCTCTTTGATATGTGTTACTTGATTTTCATCACGAATACTTTTGGAATTTTTGGCTAATAAAATACAGTTCAAATCCTATTTCTCCTCATCAATAGTGTTTAATTTTTAATCACTAGAGTAAAAAATATTTGCTGTTGTAGGGAGACAACACCCTACGGAAAATATTTATTTTCCGTACTGCTCTATAAATGTTTCATAATCACCCTCAAAGTCGATCATAGTACCATCTTCATTAAGTTTTATGATACGATTTGCAAAAGCATCGATGAGTTCTCTATCGTGAGAGACACAGATTACTCCGCCTTTGTAGTTGTGTAGTGCCTCACCAAGGGCGATAATGGCTTCAAGGTCAAGGTGGTTGTTTGGCTCATCCATCACAAGAAAGTTTGAAGCGTCCATCATAATCTTAGAAAGCATTACACGGTGCTTTTCTCCACCAGAACAAGCATCTATCTTTTTCTTCTGTTCTTCCCCAGAGAAAAGCATACGCCCCAATGTTTTTCTTATGTCATCAATGTGCCATTTAGGGTCAAAACCCTGTATCCATTGTGGTAATTCATCGTCACCTACTACAAGATCTGTAGTATTTTGTGGGAAATAACTAAAAGTAATGGTCTGTCCCCATTTCATAGTTCCTGAGTCTTGTTTTATCTCTTCCATAAGAATTTTAAGTAAGGTTGTTTTTCCTACACCATTGGCACCAATAAGCGCAATCTTATCGCCTTCTTTGACCTTAATGTTGATATTTTCTAAAACACTATTTTCATCATAGCTTTTAGATACATCTTCTACATCAAGTACTTCATTTCCGATGTCTCTGTGTGTTTTAAACATGATAGAAGGGTCACGTCTTGAAGAAAGTTTAATCGCCTGAACATCAAGTTTGTCAAGTTGTTTTTGACGTGATGTTGCCTGTTTGGCTTTAGAAGCATTGGCTGAGAACCTTCTTATAAACCCTTCAAGCTCTTCTTTTTCTTTGAGTGCTTTACCTCTATCTGTCTCCGCCTGTTTGGCTATGAGGTTTGCAGCGATATACCATTCATCATAATTTCCTCTAAATTCACGTATATTCTGAAAGTCAAGATCAAGTATGTGGGTCACAACACCATTGACAAAGTGTCTATCGTGAGAGATAACCATCAAAGTACCCTCATGACGTTTCAATTCATTTTCAAGCCATGAGATGGTTTCCATATCGAGGTTGTTTGTAGGCTCATCAAGCAAAAGAACATCGGGCTTCAGAAACAGTACTTGGGCAAGTAAGATTTTAAATTTATCACCACCTGTCAAGGAAGACATGAGGTCAGTTTGTTGTGAGGTAGGGAAACCTAAAGAAGTCAACAACTTTTCTATCTTAACATCAGACTCATAGGTAGGATCTTCATCTGCACAGATCATTTCTAGTTCTCCTAGACGAGCATTGACTGCATCATCTTCAAAGTCACCTTCCATATAAAGTTTTTCTTTCTCTTTTTGTGCATCAAAAAGCTTTTTGTTTCCATAGAGTACTGCGTCAGAAAGTGTATAGTCTTCAAAAGCATACTGGTTTTGAGAAAGCATTCCGAGTTTAAGTCCTGGTTGAAGTTGTACTTCTCCATCACTCTGTTCAAGCTCTCTTGCAAGTATTTTCATAAATGTAGACTTCCCTGCACCGTTGGCACCTATAAGTCCGTAACGTTTACCTACATCTAAAGTCATATTGATTTTATCGAAAAGTACTCTCTTTCCGTATCTTTGTGTTAAATTTACTGTACTAAGCAAGTGTAATCCTTCTATCTATAATTATATCTGCGATTTTACCCAAATAACGCCATAGATTTCTTGAATTTACACCTCTACAACTAGAAAAAATTAATCAACGATAATTCTAGCATCTATAGGCTGAATAGGTCTATTGTTATTGCCATGGACGACAGTATGAAATTTGGCTACTTGTTCTTTTGAGATAGTTAGCGTCTCTTTGAACACAAACCATCTAACCCCTTCTGTACATGGAGGCGTTGTCAATGAACCATTAAAACGATAATAATGTTTGTCTTTTGGAAGTAAGGCATTGGCTATTTTAGGCAATTCCAATACTTTAATCTCTCCTGCTTTTGTGGGCATAGTATTCCAAAATTTTGCCAATTCTTTATTTTCTTCACCTTCTTCAAACATGATGGCAAGTACCGCGATATTTCCATCTTTATCTAAATTAACAAAATGCCCCTCAAGTGGGAAAGCTTTTCCTTCTATATGATTCTCGCTAGGTGCATGAAAGTGAAATTGTTTAAGTTCAAAGGTTATATCATCTATCACGACTGTACCGCCTTTAGCCATATTGACTTGAACAGTATGTCCATTGTCTACTATAAAGTTAGAGGAACTTGTATAATAGGGAGACAGTGCTGCAAGATTTCCATGTATAGAATGTGTGATATTGATAGGTGATTGATTGAGTCCTGTACCACATTCTCTATATTTTTCAGAAAGTTTCCCCCATGCATCAGGTGTGACGTGACCTGTATATCCCCAATGGATGTCTTTGTTTTTATCTGCTGTATTATTTGCTAGTAACATCATAGTCGATGCCAAAAGTACCGATGTAATTTTCTTCATAAGTAATCCTTTATATATTAATAAGTAAGTATAATATTAATTAAATTAAAAAGACGAAAAAATAGCTTAAATAATAGAAAAATATTGAAATCAAAGGATTATAAAATGATAGATCTTAAAAAACCCATAAAAATAACCGTATTAACCTTGGCACTAAGCTTGACAAGCCTATATTCAGAAAGCACGCATGGACATGGTCATGCACATCATGATAATCCTTTTAAACATGAAGTGAGTAAAAAAACGATTGAAAAGGCAGCTATAAAAGAAGTGCAAAGTTTAGTGGCAAAAAAGAAGATACCCCAAAGCTGGAAACATGTCCCCATTTCAAAGATAGGTAAAACACACTATGGCGATACAGATGACTGGGTAGTCGGTTTTGATAATATGAAAATAAAAAATAAAAAAGACAAATGCTTTATATATTTGTAAGTGTAGGTGGTGAGATAAGAGGTGCTAATTATACGGGTAACTAAATCATTGAAGGATATGTACTCATCTTTAGACGAGTACATATAGCAAGATAAACTTAATTACTCCGTAAGTTCCTCAAGAATAGTCTTAACCATACCCTGAGTTTCTTGCACTGTTTTCACTGTTTCTTTATCTGTAATGTCAAGATCAGATATCCAGTTGTCTATGGAAGGATACGCTATATGTGTTTCTTTTTCATCTTTTTTCTTGTAGATAAGGACAACAAGATAAACAAACCCAAAATAAGCTAAAATACTATTTATGAAAAAGTACCCAAAAGAAATAGAAGAGCAAATGCTAAATCTATATAAAAGTTTATCAGAGAAAGACAGAAGACGCTACGCAGGAATAGAAGCAACCAAATTAAGTCATGGAGGGATAAGCTATATATGCGAAATCTTTGAATGTGACTATAGTGGTGTGTCAAGAGGACAAAAAGAGTTAAGAACAGAATTAGATAAAGATAATAAAAGACAAAGAGAAGAGGGAGGAGGAAGAAAGTCTATATTGCTCACAAGAGAAGGCTTAGACGAAGCATTCCTAGAGGTTATCGCAGAGAGTACAGCAGGTTCACCGATGGATGAGACGATAAAGTGGACAAATTTATCACGGAAAGAGCTACAAACTAGATTGTCAGAGAAAGGTTTTGTAGTTGATGTGGATATAGTGAAACAACTCTTAAAAAACATCATTTTCGTAAGCGACAAGCATTTAAAACACTTTCAGGAAAAGTAGATGTTGCAAATAGAGATGAGCAATTTAAAAATATTGAAAAACTAAAAGAAGAATATAAGAAAGAGGGGAATCCTGTTTTGAGTATGGATGTAAAAAAAAGAGTTTTTAGGAAATTTATACCGAGAAGGTAAACTGTATACTCAAGAGATAATTAAAGTTAAAGACCATGATTTTCCTTCTTACGCAGAGGGAAAAATTGTCCCCCATGGGCTGTATGATATAAACCTAAATATTGGTTATATTACCATAGGGACAAGTGCTGATACCAGTGAATTTGCTTGTGAATCTATCAAAAATTGGTGGTTAAATTATGGATATATTGAATATCAAGGACATGATAAACTGCTACTACTGTGCGATGGTGGGGGCAGTAATAGCTCTCGTCACTATATTTTTAAAGAAGATTTACAGAAGTTATCAGAGGAATTACAAATTGAAATTCGTATTGCTCATTATCCTCCTTATACATCAAAGTATAATCCTATAGAACATCGCCTATTCCCTCATATCACAAGAGCTTTACAAGGAGTCATTTTTACAAGTGTAGAGTTAGTAAATACCCTTATTACACAAACTAAAACGACTACAGGATTGAAAGTTTTTAGTTCTATTCTTGATAAGGTATTTCATACAAAAAGAAAATATGCAGAGGGCTTTAAAGAGAATATGAAAATTATCTTTGATATACATTTACCACTTTGGAATTATGTTGCTATTCCTAAAAAGTACTAGTAATTTGGTTTTATTTATGTTTTAGTCCTAAGCACTGAAAAAGGAGCATACGCACCCGCATCTGGATGATTTTTAGATACTGGGTAGATGGCATTAAACCTAATGATTGAGTAGGTATCGAAGAAATCATAATCATCATGCCTAAAGGTGTAAGACTTTGGTATTAAAAAACCAACAGGCCCTAGTTCACTCTCAAACTCTTCTTTAAAACTCTCTTTGGCATCTGTAACTGTGTCACCCTCTTCAACTTCAAGCTCTATGCTAAACTCAGTGACCAAGGGTTTTGAAGATTTAGTATGATGACTTACAGACAGATATTTACCCTTTGGCAAAGCGTTATGAAGGGCTGCGTCTACTGCTTTCGCATAGGCTATTAAGTCTGAATCTGTTACAGGAATTTGAGTAATTCTAGCCATACCTATTAGTGATAAAGTAGCTATATTAATAGTATTTTTTGCAGCATCTTCATAAATCGACATGGACAAAGGTGTAATAAGACCAATGGTAGGATACTTTTTCATAAGTTTTGAAACCAACTCAGGGTGGGTAAATATAGCTAAGTTATAGTTTTTATGATGTACTTTGCCATATATTTTTGAAAAGATTGAGTTCATGTCATTATTGACATCCACTACGACAGCACTTTCATTAAAAGCTTTTTCTATACTTTTGGCAGAGATGACACCTTTTGAGTTATCAACAGAAAATATCTGAATATTTTGAGCTTCCTCTGCATACACACTTGTTCCTAATAGTAAAAATGTACCTATTACGACCTTTAAAATCTTTTTCATACTTATCCTTTAAACAATACCTTAGCCAAAAAACCCCACTAACCCACCCTCTCAGTAGAGTGAATAGCCCCTAAATTCGCAATCTTAAGCGATACCTTCTGAATTAAATACTCGTTAGCTAAATTCGGAAGTAATTTAAATACCTCTTTGACGTATTTAAGCCCATGGTAGTGGGCTTTTAGGTCAAGAATACTCATCTCTTTCATAGTAGAGTTTTGACGTAATCCATGAGAAAAGTTGACCATAAAAGTAGAGAGATTTGCCCAATTATGGATAGGTGTTTTTTTAATATTCATAAAATCCTCCATTCCCCAATATTGTTTGGCATCTCGGAAGACAAATTCAATCTGAAAACGAAGTGAATAGTAATCAATAATCTTTTCATAGTTCAATGTCAAATCTGTAGAGAAGAGATTTACATGAGCAATTTTACCTGTGCTTAGATTTATCTTTTGAATAATCACAACATTGAGCCTATCTGCAAACTTACGATGTAGCATTTCCATTTGATAAATTCTTGTTTGGATATTCTTATCTTCGTCTATGGTATCTGATTTTAGATAGGGTTCTGGAAGATTATCATAGTCAATAGCATCTCCATATTTCCTAGGAGATCCTCTTCCTGCATACTCTCCACTATAAGGAAATAGCAGTGCAGAGTTTTTTTGAAGTTTAGAAATGATATGTAATCCACATTGCCTCACCATTTGTACAGCAGGATTATTTCCAAATGCTCCATCAAAGACAAAATAAACAATATCAATATGCTTGTCAATCCGTTTAAGTGCCTTATTTACGGACTCCTGGACAAATTTAAGATAGGGAGAAAGTTCAATATCTTTTTTATCTTTATTCCCACTTCCTTTAGGTCTTCCAACTTTACCATGCTTCTTTTTCTTACTCTTCTTTACACTTTTGTCTTTGATACAACCTTCTTTTTTCTCTCGAACTATTTGTTGTGTACTTAGTGGATAAGCTTTTCTTGTTTCTACACTTATCAAGGAAAGATTGAGAAATGCCAAACTTTGTATCACTTGGTTTTGGATAGAAGAATAAAACCTATCTATCCCATAAGTATGCTTCCCACTTTTGCTTACTACTACTTCATCTCCACCCAAAAGATAGACTGAACCCTTTTTTGTTAAATGCGTTTTGATAAACATCCAATTGATTTCTTCCCAATTTATCTTTGAATGAAAGAAGCGTGTGATAGTTCGATAACTCCCTCCTTTTTCACTCCATCTACTTAATCCTAACATAGTAATCCGTCCTCGCATTGAGAGCAAGGCTTGGATGATGATTTGTAGTTGTTTATGCTTGTTTTTTGCAATTATAGGTGCGATACATCTTAAGAGTGTTATAATTTCTGTCATGGGATAACTTTATGTTTTTTTGGTTTAAAATTATAGTAGTTGTCTCATGGCTTTGGCTTATATTTTGTTTTTATTTTTGGCTAAGGTGTTGTTTAAATTAAGTTGCTTGTATTTTACTATAGTTATTATTAGCACTTGCAAATTCCAAACAACATTTTTTATTTTATATTTATTTATAAGTTTAAACATCTATTAAAATGCTAGGGGAAAGCATAGAGACTAAGGTACTTAGGACTAAAACATAAATAAAACCAAATTACTAGTACTTTTTAGGAATAGCAACATAATTCCAAAGTGGTAAATGTATATCAAAGATAATTTTCATATTCTCTTTAAAGACCTCTGCATATTTTCTTTTTGTATGAAATACCTTATCAAGAATAGAACTAAAAACTTTCAATCCTGTAGTCGTTTTAGTTTGTGTAATAAGGGTATTTACTAACTCTACACTTGTAAAAATGACTCCTTGTAAAGCTCTTGTGATATGAGGGAATAGGCGATGTTCTATAGGATTATACTTTGATGTATAAGGAGGATAATGAGCAATACGAATTTCAATTTGTAATTCCTCTGATAACTTCTGTAAATCTTCTTTAAAAATATAGTGACGAGAGCTATTACTGCCCCCACCATCGCACAGTAGTAGCAGTTTATCATGTCCTTGATATTCAATATATCCATAATTTAACCACCAATTTTTGATAGATTCACAAGCAAATTCACTGGTATCAGCACTTGTCCCTATGGTAATATAACCAATATTTAGGTTTATATCATACAGCCCATGGGGGACAATTTTTCCCTCTGCGTAAGAAGGAAAATCATGGTCTTTAACTTTAATTATCTCTTGAGTATACAGTTTACCTTCTCGGTATAAATTTCCTAAAAACTCTTTTTTTTACATCCATACTCAAAACAGGATTCCCCTCTTTCTTATATTCTTCTTTTAGTTTTTCAATATTTTTAAATTGCTCATCTCTATTTGCAACATCTACTTTTCCTGAAAGTGTTTTAAATGCTTGTCGCTTACGAAAATGATGTTTTTTAAGAGTTGTTTCACTATATCCACATCAACTACAAAACCTTTCTCTGACAATCTAGTTTGTAGCTCTTTCCGTGATAAATTTGTCCACTTTATCGTCTCATCCATCGGTGAACCTGCTGTACTCTCTGCGATAACCTCTAGGAATGCTTCGTCTAAGCCTTCTCTTGTGAGCAATATAGACTTTCTTCCTCCTCCCTCTTCTCTTTGTCTTTTATTATCTTTATCTAATTCTGTTCTTAACTCTTTTTGTCCTCTTGACACACCACTATAGTCACATTCAAAGATTTCGCATATATAGCTTATCCCTCCATGACTTAATTTGGTTGCTTCTATTCCTGCGTAGCGTCTTCTGTCTTTCTCTGATAAACTTTTATATAGATTTAGCATTTGCTCTTCTATTTCTTTTGGGTACTTTTTCATAAATAGTATTTTAGCTTATTTTGGGTTTGTTTATCTTGTTGTCCT
>JAUZSE010000012.1 GCA_030949725.1 Sulfurovum sp.
CGCTGTCTATACGAGCAGCGGTGAGTGTCCCACCCCATAAACATCCCGTATCTAAAGACAATACATCTTCATCTTGATAAAAACCAAGGGTTGACCAGTGTCCAAAGATGATCTTCAAGTCTATATCTTTTCTCTTCTCACATTCAAACCATGGTTTCAGTCCTTTTTCTCTAAGGACATCTGTAGGCGTACCTTTTTGGTCAAAGTCAAGTCTATGGTCTCCATAACAAAAACGCATTCGTGTAAACGTACCTACGATATAACGGTCTATATCGACAAGGCTGGCATCTCGGTTAAAGCGTCTTATGCCATGCTTAAACATTTTTTCTAGCCATGTAGAAGCATATTCTCCTTGTAGTTTTTCTTCAACACTTTTTGCATACATCATCGCCATACCCAAATCAAACTCTGGAGAGATACCTGCATGTGCCATACAAAAACCAAGTTCATAATCCACATGTAAAAACTTTTGTTTTCTAAGCCAATTTATCAGCTTTTCTGCTTGTGGTGAGTCAAGTATAGGGTCTATGGTTGGATTGGATTTTTTGATACCATAATAGGCTGCAATGAGGGTAATGTCATGATTGCCCAATACTATATGTACACTCTCTTTTATACTATAAAGGTATTCCAAGGTTTCTAGCGAACCTTCCCCTCTATTTACCAAATCTCCAGCTATCCAGAGTTTGTCCTCTTTTGGATTAAATTCTATCTTCTCAAGTAGTTCTCGAAAGGATTTATAGCACCCTTGTATATCGCCTATAGCCCAAACTGCCATTACAATGATTCCTTGTAACTTTTCATTTTAGCTACTTTTTATTTACATGCTTTACGCATGTTTTGTACGATAAGCACTATCAATGCCAAAGCAAAGATTTTAGAATTCAATTCTGAACCTTTATGTGTATTTAAAAAGCTACAGATTCGGTCATAGCTTCACCTTCTACTTGCATCGCTAGTATATCAGGTATATAATACTGAGAAAACAAAAGTGCAGTAGCCAATACAAAAAATGTAGCGACTTTAGTCACTGTATCACGCTCAAACTTCTTAAACTTATAGCCCTCATACAGTACAACTACAACGATGAGGACATTCACAACATAAGACAAACGTAAAAAGTTCTCTGTCATAATTTGCCCTTCTTGAAACTGGGTCAAAAGTGCAGCACCTATCCAAGCATCGGTATGAAAAGTCACTGCCGTTACTACTATGCCTGCATACAACATCATCCCAAGTACTGCAGATAAAAACATAAGATAAGCCATCGTTACCATTCTAAAATATTTATTCATTGTTTTCCTTCGTTAAACACAATCACAAACCCGCGGTCAAAGCCTGCTAAGTCTTTGTAGAATTTTATGGATTTTACTCCAACTTCATTAACATAAGCTTGAAGGGGTTCTTTTTGGTCATATCCCATCTCACAAGCAAGATATTTTATACCTCTCTCTTTCACATCTAAAATGATCTGTTTTAAAAGCTCATCCCCGATTCTTCCCCCAAACAATGCTTCTTTGGGTTCATAGTCCACTACATTTGATTTGAGTATAAAATCTTCTGCGATATAGGGTGGGTTTGAGACTACAAGCTCCAGTGTTTCAGTAACTTCATCGATAAGATTAGACTTATGTACTTCTATCTGCTCACTTAGTCCAAAAGTCTCAATGTTTTTTGTGCTACCTTTAAAGGCACATCACAAATATCTGTTGCAATCACTTTTAAGAGAGGAAATTTTCGTGCCAAAACCACAGAAATAGCACCAGATCCTACCCCAATCTCAGCAATATGTCTAATATCTTCCTTTTCTATAATCTCTGCTACTAGGTCTATAAGAATCTCCGTCTCAGGACGGGGGATAAGTACACCTTTCTCAACAAAAAGATAAATATCATAAAAACTGGCTTCCCCTACGATGTATTCGTACGGTTCATTTGCTGCTCTTCTTTGTATGAGGGTTTCAAAGCCCTCTACATCCAACACTTCATCTCTATCATGCGTAATAAGATACATACGGTCTTGTTTCAAGTGATATGCAAGAAGTAGTTCTGCTTCGTATTGTGGGCCGCTGTCTATACGAGCAGCGGTGAGTGTCCCACCCCATAAACATCCCGTATCTAAAGACAATACATCTTCATCTTGATAAAAACCAAGGGTTGACCAGTGTCCAAAGATGATCTTCAAGTCTATATCTTTTCTCTTCTCACATTCAAACCATGGTTTCAGTCCTTTTTCTCTAAGGACATCTGTAGGCGTACCTTTTTGGTCAAAGTCAAGTCTATGGTCTCCATAACAAAAACGCATTCGTGTAAACGTACCTACGATATAACGGTCTATATCGACAAGGCTGGCATCTCGGTTAAAGCGTCTTATGCCATGCTTAAACATTTTTTCTAGCCATGTAGAAGCATATTCTCCTTGTAGTTTTTCTTCAACACTTTTTGCATACATCATCGCCATACCCAAATCAAACTCTGGAGAGATACCTGCATGTGCCATACAAAAACCAAGTTCATAATCCACATGTAAAAACTTTTGTTTTCTAAGCCAATTTATCAGCTTTTCTGCTTGTGGTGAGTCAAGTATAGGGTCTATGGTTGGATTGGATTTTTTGATACCATAATAGGCTGCAATGAGGGTAATGTCATGATTGCCCAATACTATATGTACACTCTCTTTTATACTATAAAGGTATTCCAAGGTTTCTAGCGAACCTTCCCCTCTATTTACCAAATCTCCAGCTATCCAGAGTTTGTCCTCTTTTGGATTAAATTCTATCTTCTCAAGTAGTTCTCGAAAGGATTTATAGCACCCTTGTATATCGCCTATAGCCCAAACTGCCATTACAATGATTCCTTGTAACTTTTCATTTTAGCTACTTTTTATTTACATGCTTTACGCATGTTTTGTACGATAAGCACTATCAATGCCAAAGCAAAGATTTTAGAATTCAATTCTGAACCTTTATGTGTATTTAAAAAGCTACAGATTCGGTCATAGCTTCACCTTCTACTTGCATCGCTAGTATATCAGGTATATAATACTGAGAAAACAAAAGTGCAGTAGCCAATACAAAAATGTAGCGACTTTAGTCACTGTATCACGCTCAAACTTCTTAAACTTATAGCCCTCATACAGTACAACTACAACGATGAGGACATTCACAACATAAGACAAACGTAAAAAGTTCTCTGTCATAATTTGCCCTTCTTGAAACTGGGTCAAAAGTGCAGCACCTATCCAAGCATCGGTATGAAAAGTCACTGCCGTTACTACTATGCCTGCATACAACATCATCCCTAAGTACTGCAGATAAAAACATAAGATAAGCCATCGTTACCATTCTAAAATATTTATTCATTGTTTTCCTTCGTTAAACACAATCACAAACCCGCGGTCAAAGCCTGCTAAGTCTTTGTAGAATTTTATGGATTTTACTCCAACTTCATTAACATAAGCTTGAAGGGGTTCTTTTTGGTCATATCCCATCTCACAAGCAAGATATTTTATACCTCTCTCTTTCACATCTAAAATGATCTGTTTTAAAAGCTCATCCCCGATTCTTCCCCCAAACAATGCTTCTTTGGGTTCATAGTCCACTACATTTGATTTGAGTATAAAATCTTCTGCGATATAGGGTGGGTTTGAGACTACAAGCTCCAGTGTTTCAGTAACTTCATCGATAAGATTAGACTTATGTACTTCTATCTGCTCACTTAGTCCAAAAGTCTCAATGTTTTTTTGTGCTACCTTTAAAGGCACATCACAAATATCTGTTGCAATCACTTTTAAGAGAGGAAATTTTCGTGCCAAAACCACAGAAATAGCACCAGATCCTACCCCAATCTCAGCAATATGTCTAATATCTTCCTTTTCTATAATCTCTGCTACTAGGTCTATAAGAATCTCCGTCTCAGGACGGGGGATAAGTACACCTTTCTCAACAAAAAGATAAATATCATAAAAACTGGCTTCCCCTACGATGTATTCGTACGGTTCATTTGCTGCTCTTCTTTGTATGAGGGTTTCAAAGCCCTCTACATCCAACACTTCATCTCTATCATGCGTAATAAGATACATACGGTCTTGTTTCAAGTGATATGCAAGAAGTAGTTCTGCTTCGTATTGTGGGCGTTGGCAAGACTCTTTTAGTTCTTTTTTTGCCCATTGTAGGGTTTCTTTTATTGTCATACCTCTATCCATGTACAACAATACTTTCATATGTCAATTCCACAAATCTATTGTCATCCAGACACAATACAATCTGCTCTAAATTTTTCGCTAACAGTTTTTCTATATCTAAAGAATCATGACCTTTATAATTTAAAAAGAGTGATATTTTTTTAGGTAGTTGGGCATCTACAAGAAATTTCATTAAGCTGCATTAATCTTATAAATAGACTTAACCTGAGAAAGTTTAGAAGCATACTGCAACACAGCTAAAATATCATCATTTACCAAGTCTTCATAATCTTCCAACAACTCACTATGTGACATACCCGAACCTAAAAGTTCCAGTATCATCTCTACCGGATAACGAAGCCCCCGAATGGTAGGCTTGCCGTGACAAATATCTGTATCTATCGTAATGCGTTTAAGTAGGTCTTCCATGAGTATCCTTTCTATTATTCTACCTAAAATACTACTCTTTATCCATATAAGCAAAAATCCCATCTCTAGGTAGACCCTTTTCAACTACTTCTTCACCCACTATAGTATTAGAAGCATCAAATCCTAATTCTTTGAGTCTTTCTAATACAGGGGGATGTGTATAGTAAAAGAAGATGACTAAAGGGTGTGACTTTGGGAATGCTTTGTTTTCTGTCACTAGTTTCATCAGTGCAGATACAAGGTTTTCTTTTCCACCCATCTTTGAGCCAAACTCATCTGCTGCATATTCGTTATGACGGCTTACTGCTGACATGAATGGCGTAAACACAAAGCTTAACAATGGCAGAAGCAACATAAGCATAGCGATTTGAACCCCTGCTTCAGGGATGACTCCCATTTGCGTAAAAAGTGCATCTGGTAAGTGTCCAAAAAGATAAAAGGCTATAAAGAGAAGTAACCCCATAAGCCCTATGTTTTTCCAGATGTCTCCATGGGTGAAGTGTCCTAATTCATGTCCTAATACTGCTAATAATTCTTTGGTATTGAGCTTTTCTATGAGTGTATCAAAAAGTACCACACGTTTAGACTTGCCTAAGCCTCCGAAAATGCGTTAAGTCTGCCATCTCTTTTAGAGGCATCCATGATAAATATACCATCATTTTTAAGCCCTACTGTCTGCATCATTTTTGAAATTTGATCTTTAAGTTCTCCCTCTTCTATGGGTGTAAACTTGTTAAAGAGTCCCATAAATGTAGGCATAAGTACATTGGCAAGGACTGCAACCGTAAATATGGAAACAAATCCCCAAAGCCACCATGCTTCAAAGCTAGTGATAATCCATGCCAAAAGTGCAAAAATAGCCCCACCAATGACTACAAACAAGGCTGTTGATTTGAGCGTATCGAGTATGTACATCTTGATTGTCATTTTGTTAAAACCAAAATCTTCATCTATCTTAAACTTTTGGTAAAGTTCAAAGGGTAACCCTATGATATAGTTCACAGCAATAAAGCCAAACAAGAAAAGTACCGCTTGCATAATAGCACTGTCTATCTGTACCAAAGTAGACAACCAAGCAAACCCTGCAAATACCCAGAAGATAAATACCAGATAATCAACAAAAGTACTCACAAGCCCCAGTTTACCATTTGCCACGGCATAATTGCCTGCTACGAGGTATTTCTCAGCAGACATAAGTACGGGTGTTTTTCTTTTTTCTTCGTTAATATAACCTATTTGCATAATACTTATATATATTTTAATAAAAGTATACAGTGAGTATAAAATAATAATCATTTCTAACATCGTCATCCTTGTGTATTTATGCTTGAAATATATCTAATCAAGCCTTAAAAACTACTCATTTTGCTATAATTGCAACAATTATTTCCAAGGATCCTATATGGCACTCGTTGACCTCTTTAACATCAAAAAACAATATGACATTAAATTATTACTCGATGATGTTGACTTTCATTTAAATGAGGGTGAACGCATCGCTATAGTGGGGCAAAATGGCTGTGGTAAATCCACCCTTATGAAGATAGCCCTAGGAAGTGAAGAACCCACAGAGGGTAAACGTGTGGTCAATTCAAACCTACATATAGAAATGCTTGCACAACAACCTCGTTTTGATGCAACACTTAGCGTAAGAGGTGCTATCTTAAATGAATTAGCCGAACTCAAAACTGCACAAGAAGAACATGCCTCACTTAGCCTTGAAGTAGCCAATGATTTTGAAAACAAAGAGTTGTTAACAAAACTAGAAAATATCAGTGCATTTTTAGACCATCATAATGCTTGGAACCTAGACGACAAGATAGAACGTATTTTGCAAGAGTTCAAACTTAAAGAGTATGAAAATCGTTTGGTCATCTCTCTTTCGGGGGGAGAACAACGCCGTGTTGCACTAGCTTCACTGGTACTCAAAAAGCCTGATGTATTACTGCTTGATGAGCCTACCAACCACCTTGATGTGTATATGGTAGAATTTTTAGAAGAGATACTACTCAAAGAAAAGTTTACACTGCTGTTTATTTCTCATGATAGGCATTTTATAGATACCATAGCCACACGCGTCATAGAAGTAGAAAATCAAGGTTTAGTCTCTTACGTAGGTGGATACCGTGATTACCTTGTGTTAAAAGAAGAACGTATGAAGTCTTTGGCAAAAACCCACGGCACACTACTCAAAATGCTTAAACGTGAAGAAGAATGGTTAGGTAAAAGTGTACGTGCTAGAGAAAAACGTAACCAAGGGCGTAAAGCCAGGGTTTTTGATTTGAGAGAACAGGCAAAAAAGAACCCTACCCTCATACGTAAGATGCAAGTAGAACTAGAACGTGAGAAAAAAAGTTGGAGAGGAGAAAAGGGTCTAAGCAAACGTAAAATGCTTTTTGATCTAGAACATCTCAACTATTCTATAGCAAATAAACTACTCATAGAAGACTTTACCACACGCATACTTCAGCGTGATAAACTGGCGATAGTGGGCATAAATGGTGCAGGTAAATCTACCTTACTCAAACTTCTACTAGGAAGATTAAAGGCAGATGGAGGACTCATAAGCAAAGGAGATTTTAGCATAGGCTACTTCGACCAACACAGAGAAATGCTTAGCGATACACAAACACTCATAGAAACTTTTTGTCCCGATGGTGGTGACCATGTGGATGTTCAAGGCAAGCATATGCATGTCTATGCTTACTTAAAAACATTCCTTTTCCCTGCAGAGTATATGACTAAAAAAGTAGGACAACTCTCAGGAGGAGAAAAAAACCGTGTGGCACTAGCCTTACTCTTTACCAAAAATGTAGAGTGTCTTATACTCGATGAACCTACCAATGATTTAGACATACAAACCATTACCATCTTAGAAGACAAACTTATCGCCTTTCAAGGTGCCTTACTCTTTGTCTCTCATGACCGATACTTTATAGACAAGATAGCTTCAAAACTCATCGTATTTAAAGGTGAAGGCATCGTAGAAGAGTCTTACCAAACCTACACAGAGTATCTTGATATAGAAAAAGAAATGAAAGAACTTTCTTCTTTGGAAAAAGAGTTTAAAGTAGTAGAAAAAGAAGAAACAAATGCAACAAGTAAAAAACAAACAAAACTTAGCTACAAACAACAACAAGCCTACGATAACCTACCCGATGAGATAGAAGCACTGGAAAATAAAATTTCAGAAATAAACACCTGCCTCTATGACCCAAAATGCTATGAAGAAAAAGGTCTCACCACCCTCACTGAAGAATTAGCCCTCATTGAAGTGGAATATGAAGAAAAAACAGATGCGTATTTGGAGGTTTTAGAGGTTTTTGAAGGGCTGGAACAACGTGGTGAGAATTGACAGCTACCAATAAATCACAACAGAACGTCTGCCCCAACGTAAGGCTCTTCGTCTATTGAGTCCCATATAAATATCGATACGTTTTCTATAACGTTTATTCATCTTGTCACGGACTCTGTAGAAACCACGTAAACCACCTATACGAACTTTGGTGCCATTTTTCATGCCATACCGTGTGAGTAAGTCTCTTGAGACTGCGATGATTCTCATACCTGGACGCAGACGGTTATTCCATGCAGCAATAAATGGTGTTGAATCTGTCTGATTGACATGTGAGCTGTATGCAGTAGCCGTCACACGGAGTTTTCTTTTACCAAAACCACGAGTAAAATCTAATTTGGAACGCTTTTTCTGGATAGCGAGCTTTTTTGCTTTTGCTTTCACTTTTATCTGCTCTAAAACATAAGGAAGAGGAAGCTTAAGTACCTTACCTATAGCAATAATAGTATTGCTTTTAATAGCATTGAATTTCACTAATGCTTTAGGTTCAAGTTTAAACATCCTAGCAATAGCAATCAGCGTATCACCATCTTGTACGGTATAAGTAGCAGAGGAAAAAGCATCAATCATCTTCTGATCAAAAGGAAGTTTTAGTTTTTGTCCTAGACTTAAGGTTGATTTTGTTGTGAGATTATTGTAGTTTGCAAGTATTTTTGTTTTTAAACCAAATTTCTTTGCTATACGGCTAAGGACATCTCCACTAACAACTGTATATTCTCCCTCTACTTTTTCAGATTTTTTAGCTATTATTTTTTCTAAAACTTCTTGTTCCGTATTTTCTATTCGCAAAGTTTCTTCTGTCAAAGTCTCGTCTAGCACAGTGATCTTCAAAGGTATATTTTCAGTACCTTTAAAACGTATAGAATCTTCTACTTTGACATATTTTTCTATCATGTCAGCCACAGAAATAACTTTCATTTTCTTTTTTTCTGGTACAGCTAATGTTTTGACACGAATAAGTTTTTGCGTGCCTACCGCATACACAATCTCTTTTGCCTTCAGAAACTTTGCACCATAAGGATTACACTCTATGATAGTCCCTATAACTACTCTACAATCTATTACAACTTTAGCAACTAGCGTTTCCGATAATAAACATACAAGTAAAAAAAATTTGAAATAACTTTTCGACATTAGATTATGCTAAACTATAAAAAGCTTAACATCTCTCCTTTAATGGATTCTTTTTCTACCACTACACTATGTATAATTGGCTTAGCAAACAAACCATGTATCATAGCTGGAACTGAAACATTGGCATTCTCGCTTACCCATTTTAATGCTTCGGTATCATGTTCTACTTCTTTGCCCAAAGCTTTAGCAACAGCCGGAGAAAATTTTGTCCATTCAGCTGTTGAATAGACTACTGTTTTGAGATCTTTTTCTCTTAAGTTTTCATAAGCTCTCATACATGTAGCAGTATGAGGTCCATAATATAGCCTTTTTTTGCATAAGCACCTACTACGGCTTCACAGACTTCATCATCAGAAAAAGAAGCATCAAAATCTTCTCGCAAGGGAAGCCAGTTCCTCGGAAGTAAGTTGATATTTACCTTCACTTTCCAAAGCATTCATAAGCTCCTTAGTACGCGTTGGACCAAATTTATCGCAGAAAATGCGTTCAACGTTTGAACTTTTCAAAATATCCATCGCTGGAGATTCTGTTTGGATAAGTGTATGGCTTGTAAGATCATATGATCCAGTGGTAATCAAGTCTGTCAATATATTGTTACTATTGGATGAGATAAGAATCTTTTCTATAGGTAAACCTGCTTTCTTTGCATAATACGCACCTAAGGCATTACCAAAGTTTCCACTAGGTACTACAAGATAAATTTTCTCACCCATCCTAATCTCATTTTTTCTCAGTAATTCTAAATACGCATGTATATGGTAAATGATTTGAAAAATAATACGTCCAAAGTTTACCGAGTTTGCTGCCGAAAGTTTAATGTTTCGCTCTGCCAATTCTGCTTTAAACTCTTCAGAAGCAAGCAGTTCTTTGAGCATGTTTTGTGTATCGTCAAAGTTACCTTTAACCCCTATGACTTTAAGGTTAGCTGCATCTTCTGTTACCATTTGAAGTCTTTGCACATCAGAAGTCCCACCTTCAGGATATAAACATGCTACCTGTACACCCTCTTGATCTTTAAATGTCTCTAGTGTAGCAGGACCTGTATCTCCAGAGGTTACCGCCATGATAAGATAATGTTCACCTCTTTTTTGTGCCAATTTACTCAGTACATACCCAAAAGGTTGTAGTGCCATATCTTTAAAGGCTCGTGTAGGGCTATGGTAAAGTTCGCAAACAAAACAATCATCTTCTATTTTCGAAAGAGGAACAGGATTGGATGGATCATCAAAGGCATCATATCGCTTTAAAGCCTCTTCAAGCACTTCTTTTTCTATATCTATGCCAAATTGTTGCAAAAGTCTAATGCCAAGGTCTTATAATGACTTGAAAGATGACCTTCTAAAAATTCTTGATCTAAAGTTGGAAGTTGTGAGGGTACATATAGCCCACCAAAACTAGCACTTGGGCTAAGTATCGCTTCTGAAAATAGTACGGATGAAGGTTTTTGTCCATCATTCCCACGTGTCTCAATAAATTGCATCTAAATTATCCTATATTTATATTAACGATTATTATAGCAAAGTAAGCTAATAGTATCATACTAGCTAGATAAGTTCAAGATGAAGAATCTTTCGCATGGTAAAAATCTATAAAAGTATCACTGTCCATAGCTTTCGCAAAATAATACCCTTGAGCCATGTCACAATGGTAAGATCTCAATAAGTCTTCTTGCTCAAGTGTTTCAACGCCTTCTGCTATGACTTCATAGCCTAAACTTTGAGAAAAGACTATAATTGCTTTGGCTACTTGGGCATCATGTGTATTGGTAGTGATTCCACAAATAAAAGATTTATCGATCTTTATGGTGTCTATTGCCAAATTTTTAAGATAACTCATAGACGAGTATCCTGTACCAAAATCATCAATAGATATACGACAACCTAAACTACGCAGATCATCTAAGTATGGTTGATTTTCCTGTGGCGTATTCCATAATATAGCGTTCGGTTAATTCAATTTCAATATGTTTAGCGTCTATACCTGTTTCATTTATGATTTTCTTAAAGTTTTCAAAAGCATCCACTTGACGTAGCTGTATAGATGAGATATTGATCGCGATGAGGTTAAGTTCAATGCCTTGATTTTTCCATTGCATATAGCTTTCACAAGCTTTACGAAATACAAAATACCCTAACTCTACGATGAACCTTGTATCTTCAGCAACGTTAATAAATTCTTCAGGAGAAACATTTCCAAGTAGAGGACTATGCCAACGTATCAATGCCTCGGCTCCCATGATTTTACCTGTAGCCAAATGATATTGTGGCTGATAGTGCAAGAGAAACTCTTCTTTTTCCAAGGCATGTACTAGTTCTTGTTCCAATTCCAAACGTCTCTGCATATTGACAGAAAGTTCTTTGGTGTAAAATGCATAAGTATCACCACCATTATCTTTAGCCTTATACATCGCAGAATCTGCATGTTTGAGGAGCATACTTTTAGTCTTGCCATCATCAGGATATTTTGCAATTCCTATACTTGCAGAAGTATTTAAATTGTATTCACGTATATGCATAGGCTTTCGGATGACAGAGGTAATTTCAGCCACTAAAATATCTATCGTGTCCATATTTTTCTCATTTTCAATGATGGAAACAAACTCATCTCCACCCAAACGTGCAAGTAGATTTTCTTTTCCCAAAACTTTAGCAATACGCGTAGCAAGAATGATGAGCATTTCATCACCAACATCATGCCCCAAAGTATCATTGATCACTTTAAACCGATCAAGGTCTATAAACAAAACAATAAATCTTTTCTTATTCTTATCATTTTTAGCTATCAATACATCCATATAACGTTCAAATTCTGCCCTATTTGGAAGTTTGGTTAATGTGTCATGATATGCCAAATAAAATACTTCTGCCCTATTTCTAAGTACCTTTAAATACGTATGCACCAATACGATTAATATAATGAGTGCAAAAATAAAAAATGCCAACCCAATCTTCTCTTCTGCATCCTTGTTACGTTGTGATTCATGGTCTAGCAGTACACGCAACGAACCAATAGTATCACCCAATGCCAATGCCTCATTCTCTTTTAAAAGTGTATTCAATAATCTTACATCTTTTAAGATCTGCTTGCTATGTCTATAAAAATAATCAAGGTCTTTATCTACTGAACTATGTAAATGCAAGCTAGCTAAGTCTTCATCTAAGTGTAATACCTTTAACTCTCTACCTATAAAAATCTGTCCTATTTTAAATAAAATATCACTAAGTAACTTTTCAATCTGTATATTTCCATTTGTTCTTTGTTCCAAAGACTTTTGTAATTCATACAGATAATACACCGCACTTGTAATTCTTGCATTTAACGTTTTAAAACTTTCCACTAAGTTTATTTTTATATCATATTTTTGACTAATTTGTTTAAGCAAATCACTTACCTTAGCACTAAAAATTTCATGCATTTTATTGTCTCGAAGAGCAAGTAACTCTCTATCAAACTCTTTTGTAATTTTAGTGATTTGATCATTATCCAAATAACGATAAGAACGCATCAAAGTATTGTCCAT
The DNA here is from genome assembly GCA_030949725.1 of Sulfurovum sp. GTDB lineage: Bacteria > Campylobacterota > Campylobacteria > Campylobacterales > Sulfurovaceae > Sulfurovum. The sequence goes on from JAUZSE010000012.1 coordinate 12,621, forward strand.
ATCTTGATTGTAACTTTTTAATTTCACAACACCCATAATATATTGATCATTGTTCTTAATCGTGATACTCACATTTTGCAAATAATAAAAAAGACCTGCAAGAGAAAAGAAAAAAAAATAAAAGAAGGATCATCACCCCATCAATATTTTTGTTAAGAAAACTATTGAGGTGGGACATGCATATCTTTCACTATAGTAGGTAATTCTCCCGTAAGTGTCTTCAAAAAATCAACAATACGCTGAAGACTGTCTTTATCCATAGGGTGTCCCAGCTGATATTGAGTCATAATATTTACGGCTTCTTCCAATGTTTTGGCACGCCCATCATGCATATAAGGAGCGGTTAGTGCGATATTTCTTAAAGAAGGTACTTTAAAAACATATTTATCTTCTTCTTTATGTGTAGTATTGTAACGCCCTAGTTCTTCACTTTTGGCATCTTTATAAATACCAAACTTATTGTAAAGATTACCCCCTATATTGACACCATTGTGACAGGAGATACACCCTTTTGCTTTAAATAATCTATAACCTTCAATCTCATGACTGTTTAATGCCTTCAAATCACCCTTTAAATACTTGTCAAAAGGTGAATTTGGAGTAATAAGTATTTTTTCAAATTCAGCCAATACCTCAGCCAAGTTTTCTGCCGTAATACCATCTTCATACAATGCTTCAAAAAGAGCAGGATACACCTTACTTTCTTTGAGATCTTTCAATACTACAGGCATAGAATTACCCATTTCAACAGGATTGATGATAGGGTTTAGTGCCTGCTCTTTAAGACTTTTTGCACGCCCATCCCAAAACTGTCTGAAATTATACACAGAATTATACACGGTAGGTACATTAAACAAACCTTGCTGACCATCGATACCTTTGGTATAAGCTGTAGTATCTGCTCCATTGTGCAGTAAATTATGACAACTCATACATGAAAATGTTTTGTCTTTGGAAAGGATGGGATCTAAAAAGAGTTTTTTGCCTAATTGTACTTTTTCATCATCTACTTTAAGCTCTGTAGGGATTGGAACCAACTCCGCTGCAACGAGAGGGGATGACAACAATGAAAAACATAGTGAAAATAGAAAAAAACTTTTTTTCATAACTTTAGAATCCTTTCCTTAAAGTTCTATACATGTCCCTACACCTGAACTCGTCAAGATTTCTAGTAACAAAGAGTGTTCCACACGTCCATCTATAATATGTGCTTTTTTGACACCACCACGCAATGCTTCTATACAGGCATCTACTTTAGGAACCATACCACCTTGTATCGTTCCATCTACTTTGAGTGCTTCTGTTTTTTCAATGCTTAGATTCGTGATGAGTTTCATATCTTTATCTAACACACCTGGTGTATCTGTCAAAAAAAGTATCTTACGTGCTTCCATTGCCACAGCTATTTTAGAAGCTGCCAGATCAGCATTAATATTAAAACCAGGATGTCCTATAGTACTGCTTCCTGCTATAGGAGCAATGACAGGAACTGCACCATCTTCAATGATATTGTTTACGATATCAGGATTGACATGTTCTATGATGCCCGTGTACCCAAAGTTATCAAAATCTTTTGGTAAGCCTTTTAAGAAGCCACCATCTTTACCAGAGATACCAATGGCTTTAGACCCATGGTTATCCAACAAAGAAACAATCTCTTTATTGATACTACCAGAAAGTACCATTTCAACAATACGCATCACTTCTCTTGTCGTCACACGCTGACCCTCAACAAACCTTGTATCTATATTCAGTGCAGTAAGCATATCGGTAATACTTTTACCCCCACCATGCACCACTATAGGTTTCATACCTACCAAATGCAAAAGTACAATATCTTGGGCAAACTGTTCTTTAAGTTCTTCGCTTGTTTGAGCAGAACCCCCATACTTAATGACGATCTTTTCATTGGCAAAACGTTTAATGTAGGGTAACGCTTCAAGCAGTGTTTTTACTACTTCTAACTTATCTTTCAAGTTTACATCCTTTAATATATGTTTCTATATTTTTAATTATATCATTATTTAACATTAGTTTCAGTTTCATTTCACTGAGTGCAATATCTATCCCGTCAAGTTTAACTTTATCTTTTGAGGTACACAACAAACTGCTTGCCTCATGCTTCTTTAGGTAATTTAAAATCATATCTTTATTAAAGTAAGCATGGTCATCCAAATACATTTTTGCTAACACATTTGAAGGCAAGTACTTATCGAGTCTTTGTGGATTTGAAATCGCTGTCAACAAGACCATACGCTCTGTAGGATTTACTACCTCCACTACCCTCTCAAAATCTCTGTCTTCTTTCAGCACCATGTCTGCAAAACGTTTGCTAAACCAAAATTCTCTAAATGCTCCTGCTGGAAATGGCAAATAGTTCTTGATGCTTTCAGGTTCTAAAAGTATTTCATATTTTTCTATCTCTACACGGTTAAACCCGTCATCTAGTATGATAAGTTTTGTACCAAAACTTTTAGCCAATTCTATGGCTTTAGTGTCTATCTTCTGACACGATGACAGAACAATGAGGCAATGACTCTGCCATAAGCATAGCTTCATCTCCACTCTGCTCGACATTTACAAGTATCTTTCCCCTACGGCTTACTTCAATCAAGCCTTGACTTAAACGTCCATAACCACGAGAGATGATAGTCACCCCTTCAAACCTAGAAGCCAAGGCGATTACAAAAGGTGTTTTACCCGACCCCCCAACCATAAGATTTCCTACAGAAACGATAGGCAACCCAAAAGATCTTTTCGTCGCAAATACTCTACGTAAAAACATCCCTATACCGTAAAGTAACGACAGAGGAGTCAAGACAATTATGATTGGATAATGATACCATTGTGGTGAAAAAAACATCCTTTCAAAGAAATGTTTCACTCACAAACCTTTGCACCAAGTTTTTAATTTCATCACAGCTAAATCCTGCTTCCTTCCTAGCTTCTACATTGACATGGGGTCTGTGTTTTGAGAGAAGGTCATACCGTTCTAGTATTTCAAAATAGACAGAAACATCTTTCCCCTCTTTTTCACAAAGCACCTTAAACCACTTGTCGCCTTTAAGGACATGGTCTATCTCTTCTTCATAAATGATATGTAGTATGTCTATAAGTTTTCCAACGGCAGGGATTTTACGTTTATTGTCAAGCTTTTTGATGATCTGTGGACTCACATCAAGCCCTGATGCTTCAAAATAACGTGGCACTATCGCCATACGGTCTAAGATATTGTCTGCGGTATTGTTTGCTGCGTCAAAAAGTCCACAATGTACAGGAAATGCACCATAAGCAAATCCCACTTCTTCTAAGAGGTCATTAAGCATCTTAAAATGACGTATTTCATCACTCGCAACTTCAAGCCAGTCTACTCTATATTCTCCTGACATCTCGGGATAACGATACACAGCGTCAAGAGCCAAATCTATAGCCGAAAACTCTATATGTGCGATAGAATGTACCAAACTAGCTAACCCCTCAGCTGTCTCAAAATCCTTACGTGTACGCAACTCTCGTGGTGCAACTATCGTACAGATATTGGCATAGGATGGCTGAGTAAACCTCACAGGAACAAAGTCTTCCTTAACACTAACTTCATTTTGGCTACAATACGCTAAACACTGAGCAGTCAATTTTTCTTTAAGATAAATGTCATCACTAATAATGGCTTGCTCTAATACTTCATATATATTCATAGGAGAATTATAACATGGAAATCAAAATACAGCCTATGGGGTCTACCCAAACCAACTGTTATATCGTAACTGTAGAGGGTAAAGATTTCATCATTGATCCAGGTATGGGGGCTACCCAATGGGTGGTTGATAATGTGACTAATCCCATAGCCATACTCAACACCCATGCTCACTTTGATCATGTATGGTCAAACCAAGCCGTACAAGATGCCTTAAAGATACCTATTTATTGTCCTAAAGGTGATGTTTTTATGCTCACCGACTGCCCATTGGGACAATCTGTACCCCCAAGCGATGCGGACTATGAAGTAGTAGGAGATGAAGAGCTTGAACTGGGAGGCGTAAAAATAAAATTCCGCCTCTTCCCCGGACATACTCCAGGGTGTAGCATTATAGAGATCGGAGATATATGGCTCTCAGGAGACTTCCTCTTCCAACAATCCATAGGAAGATGGGACTTCCCTTTTTCAAGTGGAGAAGCCATGGTCAAAAGTTTAGAAAAAGCAATAACGCTCGAAGGGGATTATACTGTGTACCCAGGTCACGGTTTGAGTACTACACTTAAAGCAGAACAAAAAGTCATGCCTTATTGGATAGAACAGGTCAAAAGAACACTATAAGCTATGCGATGAATTTAATATGAGAATTTATACCCACGTCTACGAACTGTATGAATCACTTGAAAACCAAGGATACTCTTCAAGCGTTTACGTATCTGGTTGATTGCAACCTCAACGGTATTATCACTTACATACTCAGGTTCTTCCCAAAGTGCGTTGATGATCTCATCTTTAGAGAAAACCCTTTGTTTACGAAGTGCAAGATAGGCAAGGATGTCAAATGTTTTACCGTTGAGAGAAACAATCTTTTCATCATACTCTATCTTTTTATTGGCTATGTCAATCACAAGTTTGTCTATCGTCACCTGTGTACCAAAAAGATGTCTCATATTTGCCAATACTCTTGCAGCTATGAGATCAGGATGTTCACAATGTTGATAGATAACATCATCTACGCCCAAAGCATAAAAAGCAACTTGCTGTTTAAGGTTACTAGCGAGTATCATGATCTTTGTTTCACTCTTTTTCTTTTTGACTTCATTGACATAACGTTCAAGTGAATACTTGACACCCTCATCCACGATAATAACAAGTTCATAATGCCTAAAGTCTGTAAAGTTTGTTGCATCATAAATGTCTTTTGCATTGTCAACAATACAAATAAAATAATTATCTAATTCTTTTTCAAGTTCTTTAACGTATTCATCACTAAAACCCACAGTTAATATTCTCATTCATTTCCAATCATATAGAAAAGTAGCTAAAACTTAAAGTTTTTCTACTTTTCTCTTTTATTAGCGTATTTATAGCCAAATGTACCTTGTTTAAAAATAAAAGTAACAAGTTTATGAGAGGTTAATGACTTATTATAAGGATTTTTTGGCTTTTATATAAACTCTTTTAGGTGCAGGGTACCCTTCTATAGTTTTTGTATCATCATTGGGATCTAAGAAATCTTCAAGACTTTGTGTGTCAATCCACTCTGTTTTTCGTTGTTCATTGGCTTCTGTTTTCATCGTTTCAAGTACTTCAACTGTCTCAAACCCTGCTCTATGACACCAGTTTTTAAGTGCAGAAATGGTGGGAACAAAGTAGATATTTGGAATCTTCGAATAACGGTCCTTAGGTGTTAAACACATTTCACCCTCACCATCTATCATAAACGTATCTAAAATGAGTTCACCACCCTTATGAAGACCTTTAAAAAGAGATTTGAGCATCGCCACGGGATCAGAACGATGGTAGAGTACACCTAAACAAAAAAGCGTATCAAATTTGTGTTCATAAAATGCCACATGTTCCACACCCAAAAGTTCATACACTATGTCCGACTTTACAAAATGATTGATAAATTGAAATTGTGAATAATAAATAGCAGAAGGGTCAAAACCAATAAGCTTTTGGGGTTTGTGTGTGAGCATACGAAACAAATAGTATCCGTTGTTACATCCTATATCACCCACAATTTTATCTTTAAGATTAAAATGCGGTTCAACTAGGTTGTATTTAATTTGACTTTGCCATTCAGAATCTATAAAAAGATCATTCAGTTCAAACGGACCTTTTCTCCAAGGCTTCATCAACAATGCAGTGTCTTTAATCTGTCTTGCATCTTCAGAACTTAAATCTTCTATCTGTATCTTTACCCTATCCCCAAATCCAAGCTCAATATTTTCATAATTTTTGAGCTTTTTAATGGCTTCTTGATAAGGGACTATATTTTTCCAAGTCAGCCATTTTTGTCGTTCTTCTCTTAATGTATCCAGATTCATTGTTTATTTGATATACGCTTTTTTGATCTTTTGTTCAAACATTGGTTTATTGCTACCACGTTCAACAGATACTTTTTCCATTTTTTGTACAATTTCTTTTCCATTCACTACTTCACCAAAAATAGTATGTTTTCCATTTAACCAACCTGTAGGTGCAAGTGTGATGAAAAACTGGCTTCCATTTGTTTTAGGACCAGAGTTTGCCATAGCCAGTAAAAAAGGTTTATCAAACACAACATTATTAGCAAATTCATCTTTAAAAGGTTTTTTCCAAATTGACTCACCACCTCTACCTGTACCTGTTGGGTCACCACCTTGGATCATAAACCCTTTAATGATTCTATGAAAGATAAGTCCATTATAATAACCATTCTTAACATGTGTAGTAAAGTTTTCAACAGCCAGTGGTGCTACTTTAGGATAGAGTTTTAATTCTATCTTTCCTATATTCGTTTCAAGTACTACTATAGTATCTTTTGCATACGCCTGAAGGCTCAAACCTAAAAACAACAACCCCATTACTAATTTTTTCATTTTTTTCCTTTAAATTGATTCGTGTATAGTATAGCAGTTTAAAATTTATTTTGCATAAGAAGTTGCTCTTAATTCTCGTATGACATTCACTTTTATTGCACCTGGGTACTGTACCTTTTCTTGTATCTCTTTGGCTATCTCTTTGCTTAAAAGTACGGCTTCATTGTCTGACATTTTTTGTGCGTTGACAAAGACGCGTATTTCTCTACCTGCATTGATAGCATACGCTTTATTTACATAAGACTTACTTAGAGCAATGTCTTCTACTTCTTTGACACGCTTTGTAAAACTCTCTAATACTTCTCTTCTTGCTCCTGGTCTTGCAGCAGAGAGTTTATCTGCTGCACAGACTGCTGCTGATTCTACAGAGTCTGGTTCTTCATGACCATGGTGGGCATAAATAGCATTGATAATCGTAGGATGCTCCCCATGTCTACGGCACAGATCCACACCTATATCTACATGTGAACCACCTAGATCTTGTGTCAATGCTTTGCCTATATCATGTAACAACCCTGCACGTAACGCAAGCTTTTCATCTCCACCCATCTCCGCTGCCATCACTTGTGCTAATTTTGCTACTTCTAGTGTATGTGCCAGTGCATTTTGACCATAACTAGCCCTATATTTCATACGACCTAGTAACCTAACTAGTTCCTCATGCATAGGAAAGATCCCTAGTTCAATGAGTATGTTTTCACCCTCTTCAAAAGTTTTATCTTCAAATTCTGCTTCCACTTTTGCATGCACTTCTTCAATCCGTCCTGGATGTATACGTCCATCTTCCACAAGTAACTCTATAACACGTGTGGCAATGGCTCTTCTATATAGATTGAAAGAGCTTACCAGTATCACACCTGGTGTTTCATCAATCACAATATCAACGCCCAAGAGCATTTCAAGAGCCTTTATATTACGTCCTTCTTTGCCTATAATACGCCCCTTATGCTCATCACTAGGTAAATTCACAATATTGATAAGTCTTTCACCCGCAAACTCTCCTGCATAACGTGTCGTAGCCTGTGCCAAAATATAATTGGCATTTTTTTCGCCCTCTTCTTTGGCTGTTTGCTCATACTTACGCACGATACCTGCAACCTCAGCACGACTTTGTTCTTCTACTTTTTCTAAAATATATGCTTTGGCTTCATCTTTGGTAAAAGAAGCTACATTTTGCATTTTATCTACAGTTAAAGCTATGGCTTCTTTTTTCTCTACCTCTAGCATATCAAGATGTGCTTCTTTTTCTAAAACCTTTTGTTCCAAAAGTTTAAGTGCCTCTTCTTGTGCCACATATTCTTTTGTTTGCAAAATCAAAGTACGATTACGTTCTTCTACTTTTGCCACACGTTTTTGAAATTCAACTTCAAGGTCAATCTCTTTTTCTTTTACTTGCACATGCGCTTTTTTGAGCAATATATCTGCTTCATTTTCCATAGCTTTTGCTCTGGCTTTTGCCTCTATCTCTATATGTAAAAAGCTATTTTTAGCTATATTTTTGGTCCAAAAGTAAGCAATACCTGCTCCTGTGGATACCCCAGCAAAACCTGCGACGATTACACTTAACATTATTAATCCTTCACGTTTAAGGCGTGAGTATCATGTCTGCCTTTATATCATAACTATCCGTTACAATCTCTTTGCTATAACACAATCCACGCGCAACAAAAACGACTTGTTTTATATTTTTTTTATTCTTTTCAAAAAATCGATCATACATACCCTTCCCAAATCCAACACGTCTGCGTGTCACATCTACACCTACTATGGGAACGATAGCAATATCTATTTGTTTTTTTCTATATTGTTTTGAATCTTTTGGTTCTTTAATCCCAAACTTCTTTTGAAAGAGTGGTAATCGGTATCTTACCAATCTAAAACTTGCACCTTCCATAAATGGTACGTAGAGCTTTCTTTTTTCTTTACGTAAGCGTAAAATGAGCGGATACAAATTCACTTCCATGGCTAAAGGTAAATAAAGCATCACATTTTGTGCATTATTTTTAATTATATGTCTATATAAAAGAGATGATATATTTTTATCTTTTGTATAACTTCCTAACACAGCAGTTTTTCTTAATCGTTTTAGACAATCTTTTCTAAATGCTTTTTTATCCATTTTATTTAATCCTCTTTGGCTATAATTTCGACACTGGGGGTACATCTGATATCCCTAATTATATCCAAAGGGACTATGTGCGTAAAATATCTGTTCTAATTCTAACCATATCTATTGTATCTTTAACTGGCTGTCAAGATGAAAAACCTACTACAGTAGTTTTCCCTATAGAAAATACTACTGAATTTATTTCACAATCTGGGGACAAACAAGGACTTAAAGGAAAGAACCCTGAAAAAGATTTAAAATCTAAACAAGAAATATATTCTAAGAAAGACACCTTTATCCTGCTCGACATACACAACAGAAGTCAAAAAATAAGCTTTAACAACGAGAGAATCATTTTCCAACGTAACCAAAAACCCATAGTCCTTGTCAATATTTTTGCGACATGGTGTGCACCATGTACAGCTCAATTGAGTTACCTAAATATGCTACAAAAAAAATATAATGATGACCTTTTTATTACAGGATTACTCATGCACGATAGTATCAATATACCCTCCTTGGAAAGCTTTACATCTAAACATAATATCAAATATTTCATCTCCCATTCACCCAATACCAATGCCTTTGGAAAACGTTTGGCATCCACCTTGCATTTAGAAGAAAACTTTTCTATTCCACTTACAATCATGTATGTTGAAGATAAATACTTTACCCACTATGAAGGTGCTGTCCCTGTTGAAATAATAGAATATGATATACAACAAGCTCAAAAACAATTAAAACATAACAAAAATTAAGGCGATACAAAATGTTCAATTTTTTAAAAAGAGTATTAGGAAAGACCAACGAGGCTATCAAAGATATTGCACCTATAAAGCGAAAAGTAATCCCCAAAGAGGACTTTGAAGATATATTACTCGAAGCAGATGTCAACTATGACTTGGTTGAAAGGCTTCTAGAATCATTGCCCAAAAAGATTAACAGGATACAGGCATTTAACTCCCTTATCTCTATCTTTCAATATGACGTTGAGTTCAAAGAAAGTACTAGCAAACCTTTTGTAGAAATGATCATAGGTGTCAATGGTGCAGGTAAAACCACTACCATTTCTAAGCTGGCATACCGTTATCAACAAGAAGGTAAAAAAGTCATACTAGGTGCAGGTGATACTTTCCGTGCTGCCGCTATAGAACAACTTTCAAGATGGGCAGACAAATTAAATATCCCTATCGTTGCAACTAAGCAAGGAAATGATCCTTCAGCTGTTGTTTTTGATACCATTACTTCAGCCAAAGCAAAAGAGTTTGACAATGTCATCATCGACACAGCAGGAAGACTACATACACAAACCAACCTCAGTGAAGAATTGAAAAAGATGATTCGCATAGCCCAAAAAGCCCAAGAGGGTGCACCACATCGAAAAATGCTTATACTTGATGGTACACAAGGAAGCTCTTCTATCAATCAAGCAAAAGCATTTGATGATATGATTGGTATAGATGGTATCATTATTACGAAGCTTGATGGTACAGCTAAAGGTGGTTCTTTATTTAGTATTGCAGATGAACTAAAACTGCCTATCTTTTATATAGGTACAGGTGAACAACCCAAAGATCTTATAGTTTTCAAGGCCAACGCCTATGTCAATACTATTTTAGATGAGATATTTATTTAAAAGGGTTTTTATGCAAATATATATACGTCTTGTTTTTAATCTTCTTATTCCTCTTATCTTACTTTTTACGGTTCTTTCTATTGGGTATTTCACCTTCGATTATAACTTTTCCAAAGCTTTTCAGCTAGGGATACTTTCAGGAGTACTCATAGGCGTAAGTATGTCTTTACCCCTTGCTCTTATACGTTTAATATCAAACGTCATACGGACACCAAAAACCTATGAAGACGAAGAAGTGATTGTTCCCTTAGAAACCCTTGTTATTACAAAAGAAAATAATCTCCCCGAAGAAATTAAGTGTATGCTATTGATGGACAGAGAACTAGCCTTTGATGTGACACTTAATACACTCAAAAATAACAGCACTTGTACGCTAGTAAAAAGTGACCCAAAAAAAGGAACGATGCGTATTCAAACCACAGAAGGTATCATCGAAATCAGTATCACTTCTTTGACCCGGCACACATCTCGAATTATACTACAGGCTATAGATAATGTAACACATGTTAAACATCTTATTTCCAAAGTCAAAGAAAAAGAACATGCATTTTTACAATACTAATCTTCTAAAGTAAACATATCTCTATACGATACCTCTAGCTTTGTTCTGTCCTTATAATCAATAAGGTCTCCCACTACCAACGTCACTTCTTGTGCCAATTTTGGGTCTTCTAAAGCATTGTTCAACACTTTACCTGGATCTGTTTTAATATACAAAGGTAAAATAGGCAATCTATTTTTCAAAGCAATAATCCGTGCACCTTCCTTAAAAGTTGTTAAAGCTTTATCTGTTTTGTTACGCGTACCTTCTGGAAAAATGAAGATAGATTCACCACGCTTTGTGGCTTTTTTGATATCTGAGAAAAATCCACCCATTTGATTGTTCTCTCGATCAAGTAAAATAGACCCTGCATTACGTACAAAGAGTCCAAAGAAAAAAGAATTATACAATTCTTTCTTTGAAATCCAAGGACCAAAAATATTTGTATCTTTTAATGCCACTTCTACTAGTGGTGGATCTATAATACTTCGGTGGTTTACAAGCACTAAATATTGTCCATCTTGAGGGAGTTTCTCTTTATTTTCTATATGTACTCTAATATTAAGTGTCTCTAATTGTGCAAGAGAATACCCTAAACGAAGTCTTTTTATCTCCATAGGGTCATTCGTCTTACGTAATCTCAAACCAAAACTATTTGTTAAGTACAAACCACGAATAGCTTGTTTTATTGCATTAAAAGTCACAGGCACTCCTTTTTTAGGTTTAGATTATAACTAAAAGAGATAAAATGCTGAAGATATGTCAATTTGACATATTTTTACCTTCACACTTTTATTTACTTTATAATACAAACATCATAACACTAAGGTAAAGAGTATGGCAAAGAAAAAAATAGTATTTGAGTGTCAGGCATGTGGGTTTCAGAGTCCACGTTGGATGGGGAAATGTACTTCTTGTAATGAGTGGGAAACTATGGTGGAACTCACTTCAGAACAGATCAAATTCTTAAAAGAGACTTCTAGCTCTAGTAGTGCTTCTTCCGTACCTTCTAAAGCCATACCCATCACACAGATCCAAGAAGACAATATTACACGCTTTACTTCAGGAAGTACAGAGCTTGACCTTGTGCTAGGAGGGGGTATCGTTCCTGGGTCACTTACACTTATAGGGGGGAGTCCTGGTGTAGGAAAATCTACACTTTTACTCAAAATCGCAGGCAATCTAGCTAGGGATAACAAAAAAGTACTCTATGTCTCAGGAGAAGAATCTGCTGGACAAATCAAACTACGGGCAAATAGACTTGAAGCAAACCATGACAATCTCTATCTTCTTCCTGAAATAAATCTAAGTACCGTACTCTCAGAAATCACCAAGCACAACTATGAACTCATCGTCATAGACTCCATACAAACACTCTACTCAGAAGAAACACCCTCAGCTCCAGGTTCTGTGACGCAAGTACGTACCATTACCTTTGAGCTTATGCGGATTGCAAAATCTTTACAAATATCTATCTTTATCATTGGACATATCACCAAAGATGGTTCTATCGCAGGTCCTAGAGTGTTAGAACATATGGTAGACACTGTACTGTATTTTGAAGGAGATGTAAACTCAGATCTCAGACTTTTAAGAGGGTTCAAAAACCGTTTTGGTGCTACCAATGAAGTAGGTATCTTTGAGATGAACAAAGAAGGACTCAACGATGCCAAAAGTATGGCAGGAAAATTCTTTGATAAAGAAAAACTACAGTCAGGTTCAGCACTTACCATCATTATGGAAGGGTCTCGTCCCATCATTATAGAAGTACAAGCCCTTGTCTCTGAATCCTACGGACATGCCAAAAGATCTTCCACAGGATTTGACAACAATCGCTTAGGCATGCTTCTAGCCCTACTCGAAAAAAAGCTTGATCTACCCCTAGGAACTTATGATGTCTTTATCAATATCGCAGGAGGTATCAAGGTCAATGATCCTTCTGCTGACTTAGCCATCATCGCAGCTATATTAAGTTCTTATCGAGACAGAGAACTTAGTTCAGACTCCATATTTTTAGGTGAAGTAAGCCTCACAGGAGAGATACGGGAGGTATCAGGGCTTTCTCATAGACTCAAAGAGATGGAAACACAAGGTTTTAGCAAAGCCATTATCCCCAATACACCTCTTGAAAAAACAAGCATTAAATGTTTTGTGGCAAATGAAGTCTCTAAAGTAGTTGAATGGATGTAATAGATATAATACTTCTATGAAAATAGGAACAGATATTGTACAAATTAACCGTATAGAAAAATCATTAGCAAAATTTGGTGATAAATTTAAAGAACGTTTTTTACACCCTGAAGAGATAAAACTCGCTAAAAAAACAGAATCTATCGCAGGTTTTTGGGCTGCCAAAGAAGCTATATCTAAGGCTCTAGGTTGTGGCATAGGTGCGGAGCTAAGTTTTCATGATATTATCATACGTAAAAATCACAAAGGCACACCTATTTTTGTCCTCAACAAAGAGGCACAACAACTACATAAGATCGAATCATCCTCACTTTCTATAAGCCATGATGGGGGTTTTGCTATCGCTGTTGTGGCAATTACTCTAAAAATCGAATCATCCAAAGAATATTGCTAAATTTTAATGCTTTTTCATTATAATACTTTAAAAATAAGGCATACGATGAAAAACATAAGCATTGCTCTCCTAGCATTCCTTCTCCTAGCAGGATGTGGATCAAAGCATACTCCCCCTGTTGTAAAAGCAAAGGTGAAAGTAGCTCCAGTGACAAAGAAGAAGAAAACGACTTATAAGCATCCAGCTAAACCAAAAAAACAGATGAGATTAAAAGAAGTAGAAGATACAAACTACTCTTCAGCTTACATGTACCCCGAAGATAAAGTCAAAAAAGAAAAAGTTGAAGAACCTATAAAAACACCTTTAGCCACAAATACAGCTATGAATAAAGAAGAGTGTATTACGATGATCTCTCAAGAAAAATTTGATAAATACACAGAAATGTTTGGAAGCGAAACTGCTTCTATCAAACGATGCAATATGATAAAAGCCATGAACCAGTCATAAGCCCCTACTTCCTAAAATGAATAAGTTTAAATCTATCACCCATAATCGTGGGTGATATAAGCGTTTTGATCTTATCTGTTTCTCTTAAGTATCTAGCCTGACTCGTTTGCTTAGAAAACTGTTCAAGTATATCTATGATACCAAAACGAATAAGCGCACGTGCCTGTGTCTCATAAAATAACTCTTCAAATCCTGCATGCTTAAATGCTTCACTCACATGCCCAAAATTGACATCATAGGTAATATCAGCTTTGTTATACGACTCAGAAAGTTTGAGTGCTTCATCAAAAAGAGGATAAGTCTCATGTGTTTTGTACACACGTATAGAAAAGTCATTACGCACATACTTTTCGCCATAATCAAAGGTGACAAAATCACAATGTGCTATGCCCTTAGCCATATCTAACGCAAACTCTTCATAGCCTACAGCCACTTCACCTTGTCTTAAGTGATGTGTTTTTGCCCATGTTAAGATCTCTTCTGGAGCTTTTTCCCATACTATCTTATGCTTCTCTACCGTAGCTATTTTCTCATCTTTTAAAAGTTCACAAGGAAAGGCATCGAAGATTTCATTGGCAACGACAAAAGCATAGCTAGCTTCTACCTCGGCGATGTCATCAAAATGTCTAATCTCAATATCATCTCCAAAACGTTCTTTAATATACGCCAATTGTTCTTTTTGTACTTCAGGTTGACGCTCGACGATACCAAACTTCAATGTTTTTACCAAAGAAGGGTCACAAGTATAAAGCCACTGTATGATGTCACATATTAAGTACCCTTGGTGTGCACCTATTTCTATAAGCCAACCATTTTTGTCTGCACTTCCTTCTTTTAAAAGTCCATAAAAATAGTTACCAATGCTTGCACCAAAAAAACTACTTGCACTGACAGCCGTATAAAAATCTCCTGATTTACCTATGGCTTTGAAGGTTTTATAATACCCCTCTTTGCCATAGAGCCACAAATCCATATAGTCACTAAAGTACATTTTCCACCCGTACATAGAGTTTCAAGAGTTGTACTTGTTTGTCGATCCTAAAAATCTGTTGATCTATCTTCCTTATTTGTAAGGAATTATACATAGTATCCGCATCCAAAGAAGTCTTTTCACCTGCTTGGGCAAGGTTCTTTGTGAGACGAAAAAGGTTTTTATATACTTTTTCATCTTTTTGTGCCAAACTGATCTTTTTATCTAAGATGCCCAAACTATTGTGTATCCAGTCGTACTCTTCTTCCACGGTGTCTTGTCTATCTAATACTTCAACAGCTGCTCGAAGTTTATCTACTTTACTAGATTCAATATCACTCAAAGCATTGATATCAATGGGCATAGAAACAGAAAACCCATAGGTATAATACTTCTCTTCAATCGCAGGATTAAAGAAAAGAGGATTAAGATCTCCATCTATGTATTGTCCTTGTAAAGAAACCGTAGGCATATACTTTGCCCATGTCACTTTTTCATTATATTTTGACTGTTCTGCACGTAACTTGTCTCTTTTTAATGCAAGGTTCTCATCGCTATAGGTTGCCTTACTTATCAGCTTTAGTTTTGGTAGACGTAAATTTTTGGGATTTTTATCACTTAAGAGTGAAAATCTCTGCCTCAACTCCATCACATTCAATTCTAGTTGTAAAAGTGCTGTTTCGTCTTGACTTCTTTTTAAGATAGCCTGATCTAAAAAACTACTGTCCAGCACACCTGCTTCATAACTGTCACGTTTTTGTCGAATGTCTATGATGTCATTTTTGATCAAATATTTCAGTTTTTTCTTTTCTAAGGCTGTTTTTTTGAGGTTAAAAAGTATAGAAACAGCATCACCGATCATCTGACGCTTCCCAAGCTTTATCTCTGCGATATTCGCAGCACGTAATGCCTGTGAATACTTAATCCCATAATAAATTCCACCCGATCTAAAAATAGGCTGATCCACAGTAATAGAATAGTTCCCTACCCTAGTCGTCCGATCTTTAAACTGCGTTGAATAGTTTCTTCTATATTGTAACATCACAGGTCTCACCCAAGAACGTGAAAGCTGATCACTCTCAAGTTCATTGTTCTGAAACTGATAATCAAAAAGCAATGATTTATTGCTAGAAAGTATATCTCCTAACCCATCCCCATAAAGTGTTGTGCCTGCGACAATGCTACAAAGTACTAATAGTTTTTTCAAAACGTTTAAACCCTTCATCTATTTCATTTTTGGAGATAGTAATACTAGGTAAAAAACGAACTGTATTACGTCCTGCTTTTAGTACAATAAGACCTTCTTCCATAGCATTTTTAACAATATTACTTTGAACCTCAGCACTTTTAGCACGAAGCCCACGCATGAGACCCAAGCCTACTTCTTTTTCAAAGAGATGGTCATATTTTGAAACGATCTCTTTCAACTTCTGAGAAAAATATACCAAGGTTTCATCTATGCTACCGCTGTCATACAGTGTAGACAAAACATCCAAAACAGCCAGTCCTGCAACCGTACTCAAGTAATTTCCACCAAAAGTACTGCCGTGCTCACCAGGAACAAGAATGTCTTTATGTTTTGTCATCACAACACCTATAGGCACACCCCCACCCAAACCTTTGGCTAGAGTAATGATGTCTGGTTCTATCTGATAAAGGTTTGAAGCTAAAAACTCTCCCGTACGGTACACACCTGTCTGCACCTCATCCACAATGAGTAAAATACCTTTACCTTTCAAATGTGCAGCCAGTTTTTGAATCTCATCTTTTTCAAAAGGCTGTACACCCCCCTCACCTTGCACAAGTTCTATAAGCACAGCAACCGTCTCGTCATCTATAGCCATGTAGACATCCGCGATATTTTTTTCATATGAAAATCCGTCAGGATATGGGGAAAAGTTTGGCGTATGAAAACTCTCTTGCCCCGTAGCTTTTACCGTAGTAATCGTACGTCCATGAAAAGAGTGTTCTAAAGTGATGACTTTATAACGCTTGTTATCAAACTTCGTCTCTCCATACTTACGTGCAATTTTAATAGCACCTTCATTGGCTTCTGCACCAGAGTTAGCAAAAACATACCCATATCATAACCCGAAAGTTCTACGATTTTTTCTGCCAACTTTGCCTGCGGTTCTATCACTTGTAAGTTTGAAATGTGTATGATATTTTTAGCCTGTTCACAAAGTGCCGAGGTCAATGTCTCATTCCCATGCCCCACAGAGTTCACCCCTATGCCCGAAGCAAAGTCTATATAGTCTTTACCATTCTCATCATAAAGTGTTGAGCCTACACCTCTTACAAAGTTCGTGTAGTCACGTGCATAGGTTTGTAATACATATTTTTTATCTTGTTGTTCTAATGTCATTTTTATTTCCATGTTTTAATTATTGATATTATTATAGCGAAGTGTTTTTATGGTAGACATCAAAGTAGAGATGTCTACTTTATTTCTACTTTCATAAGCTTTGAAAACAAACCCTTAGGTGCAGGTATATAAATCTCTGCTCTATAAGAAGAGATAAACTTTTCATCTGCTACCTTCCACACTTTATCTACTTTATAGGCTGTTTTCTCACCATCAAGATAGATACTTTTTTCTTCTAACCCAGTCAACTCTTCAGGCTCTAAAAAAAGTACCAACTTTGCCTTTGAAATATCTGCTATCTGTAGCAAGGGAGACCCAAGATTTACAAAATCCCCTTTACGCACTATCATCTTATACATATACTTGTTTTTTAAAATAATCGATTTTTTTTCAATACTATCTTTAAGTTGTGCAACCTTATATTCCATATCCAAGTAGTTATTTTTGGCAGATACAAAACTATAAAATGCATTATCTTTTTGGGTATTAGAAGCTGTTATTAACTTATTTATACGTTGAAAATATGACTTTTTCCGTTTTAAAGTTTCATGAAGAATTTCAAGTTTAGCATTGGATGTTTTCAAGTTAATTTTATCGAGTCTGTCATCCAAATATATCACTCGTTTATCATGAACCAAGCTACCTTCAGATTCGAGATCAACATCCATCACCAAAGCACTCACTGCTGATTTTAGAACAATTGACTCATAGGCTTCAACTTTTGCATAATGCACTTTTGCAAAAAGTAATAGTGGGGTACATAGTAGTAGAAATAGTTTCATTATTTTCATTGTGTCATCTTTTTTAGAGATTATAGCAAAATAGCATTAATGCTCTTATAATTATGAGCTATACTGTAAAAGACTAAAGGACTTCTCTATGCATAAACATACATATCTAATGGGCGTAAGACCTTATATTTTTATGCTAGTCTCTTTTATGCTGCTTTCTCCGACCATCGTAATGGCAAGTAACAAACCTCTGCCAAATTCAGTGATCACCGTGCCTATAGAAGTAGATTTAAAAGTTTTGGAAAATCACCTCAACACTCTTGTCCCTAATTTATTGGCTGAGATAGAAGAGCTTAACAAAGTCTGTGTAGAGGCTCAGTATCTTAAAACAAAAGGCATACCAAAATGTCGCATGGATGGCTACAAAATATCTTGTAAAGATAGAACTATCAAGATAAAAACCATTCCTCAGATAAATTGTGATGTCAGAGGATGGGTCAAAAGAGATGGACGTATCTTGCTGTCAGGACAAGGTAAAACCTTGCATTTTACATTCCCTATCAAAGCCCAAGTATCCACAGAAATAGGCATATCTGGCATAGCCCATGCCTCTGCCGTGCTACACATACAAGCTACCCCAAAGATCAACCAAGACTGGTCTATTTCTCTTGATATTACACCCCATTTTGTATATCCCAGCAACCTACAGTGAAATTACTTGAAATCTTAAAGATCAATATCAAAAATAAAGTAGAACCCAAACTACGCAAAAAGATGAAAGCCTTTGTCAAAAAAATACCAAAATTACTTGCAGATCTTGAAATGAAAGAAAAACTACATACAGCGTGGCAAGAGTTACAGGAGTCTTTAAAACTTGATGACGATTCTGAAACTTACCTCTTATTTAAACCCAAAAGTGCTTCTTATTCTGGATTTAATATCGTCGATAATGTACTCAAAGCTTTTATAAGTGCCGAAGGTAGCACAAAAATCATTGTAGGTAAACCCAACATAGATTACAAAAAGACAAAACTCTGTCAATTAGGATCCAACACCTGTAAAGAAGGTAAATTTAATTTTCATCTTCCTGTCTCTGTGACCTATGAAGAACTACTAGAACTGTCCAATAAAAAACTATTGCATGCCTCTTCTGTTGAACTGATAGAAAATGCCTTACCTGGTGTTCTCAGAGTATCTAAACCCAAAATAGAAAAAGCGGCTGAAGGTAAAATTCGTATTTCTGCCTATATAAATTATGATAACCGATCCACATGGCTCAAAATGATTGATGTGTTTAACTGGTTCGATATAGATGGAGAGATTATTTTTCATGCTTCACCTAGAATTGATCCAGAGACAAGATCTCTCATATTGGATAACTTAGTCTATGACTCAACGACAAACAGTGATCTCTTTGACCTATTGGTCGATGCAGCTGAATGGGAACCTATAAAATATTACTTCTCTACTCTTATGCAATATGAATTTGGTCCAAAGATAGATAATGGCATCATCAAAGCAAATAAAGCATTAAAAAAGTTTTCAAAAGGTGATATGAAACTATCTGCATATTTACAGATAGCATCCATAGAAAATATTATAATCAATGAAAAACATATTACTATCCATACGAAACTATCGGGTAAAGTGAATATAGATATAGGTTTGTAAAGCTAAGTCTACTTCTTATGTTAGCAGTTTTAGCTATAATATCACTATAAAAATAAAAGATAGATTACCCTAAGGTAGTAAATCTTCTACTTTTAGAAAATTTTGCTTAACGCAAAGGATATATTTGATATAGTACTCCATATATATTGATATATACTTTAAAAGGAAAGGAATAATATGAAAACAAAAGAGATGTTAGTAGCTTCAATGCTCTTATCTTCAGCTCTATATAGTGGAGGTGATTTATTTGACATACCCACCTATGACTTTATCCCAGAGATTGAGATAGATACACAAAACTTTTTTATCTTTGCTGCTGGAGGAATGAATATTGCAGATGTTACGCCATCGCTCGTAAATGCACTTGTTGTATTTGACGATGCATTAAATGATGAAGGTACTGTGTGGGAAATTGGTGGAGGATATAGACATACTGAAAATGTCTTTAGTACACTCTCTGTTCAGGCGAATTATTTTGATGCACTTGATATATATAACTATAATGCTAGCATAAATTACCGTTTTACAGACTTCTTTATTATGCCTTATGTGGGAGGAGTATTGGGTTACAGTTATTTAAGTTGGAATGAGGTACCTACAGACACCACAGGTAAAAATGTAAAAACCGAATTGAGTTCTAGTCAAATGTCTTTTGGTGTACAAGCAGGTGCTGACGTTGAACTTACAGACCAATTTACACTTTTTGCTGAATACCGATACATGATGCCTGATCATATAATGAGAATATATGAAACATCAACTATAAATCACAACAATATGCAAACAATAGAGGGAGGTATTAGATATGAATTTTAATAAAATAACGCTACCTATGCTACTTAGTATACCTGTAGCAGCACTGATCGCAACGGGTTGTGGTAGTGATGCCTATGTAGAAGAGATAGGTGATGGTGGTGGTACAAGTGGAACAACTGGAACAACTGGAACAACTGGAACAACTGGAACAACTGGAACACCTGGTGATCCTAGAAATGGTGTTATTCCAGACAACTTACGCATCACTACTTTAAATCCTACACAGACTATCTTGTCGGTATGTGATATAAATAACAGTAATAAATTTCGTCTAGGTGTGATTGACAACAGAGAAAATAAAATCACCCAAAAGCTTGATTATGAAATAACAAGTGGAAGAAGTGCAGACTTAGGTGCATACAGTAAAAGTGAAATTCTTGATTCAAAATACTCAAATGAATTTGAAGAAAATGTAATACTTAAGTTTGTATGACCCGCAGACAACTTAACCCAGGCAGAGGGTGGTTCTTTTTTAGCAACTATTATCGTAGATGACAGAGAAGGGAATAATGATGGTAAGTTTGAATTAAATTGTAAAGAATTTGCCAAGGCTGCTCCAAAAGACTATGGTGTTGAATTTGTTAATTTTGAGTATCCAATACAGGCTAATGACACTGAAATTTTCACTACTGACTTCCACCTCAAAGGTACTAGCTACGTAGTTAGTGATAATGAAGAAGAAATTTTCGTACCTGTCGTAGGGACCTGATGATTCTATATGGCTCAATCATAATCTAGGTGCTGAGTACATCAAAGTAAGCAGTCCATTCTTTAACCCAAAAGCTATACCTACTTCAGTCAAGGATCATCTTGCCTTTGGTGACCTTTGGCAGTGGGGACGTAAATCAGATGGTCATCAGATGATTAATCGTATAGATGCGGCTTCTAGTAATCCCATCAATGGTAATACTATCACAAAAGCTGATGAGCCAAACGACAATCTCTTTATATTTTCAGCTGATGATTGGAGAGTCAACCCAGATAGAAATCTTTGGGTTGGTGAAAATGCACCTAATCAAGTATGTCCTAAAGATTGGAGATTGGGTACTGAGCAAGAATGGCTTGACATTCGTGATGGTGGAGGCGGTGGAGGTGATGGTTCTCTTGGGTCATTCTTGCCACCTACTTTTTTACACTTAACAGTAACTGGATGGAGAGACAATACCAATGGTCTTGTATTTAGTACTGGTGCTCAAGGTGAGTACTGGACAAGTACCGTTAGAGGTGCTGGTGCACAGGTAGTACGTTTTGAATCCTATGCAACAGATTCATTCACGCATGCCAATGTAAATGCTTTTGCTAACCCTGTAAGATGTAGATACGTCAAATAAAATATATCTATTTTTATTCTCCTCTTCAAGAGCCTTTTGTAGCTCTTGAAAGAGGATGCTTTATCTTCTTTTATTCAATCATATCCATTTCGGAATAAATCTATATTTTACCTTTTTACTATATGCTAGATACTCTTTGTCATGGTTGAGATGTCTTTCTTCTGTAATCGCTCTGACTATATATATAAGGTTCCACATTGCCATCGCTAGAGTAGCCCATATATTGGTCAATACATAACTGTTGTCAATCCACCAAGATAGATTTTTAGAAGCATAGGCAGGATGACGCACATAACTGTAAGGACCTATGGAGACTATGCCTCTATTGGTTAGATTACTAAACTTGAAGCCTAGTGCAGTCGTTGACCAAACATACACCATATAAAGCAAAAGCTGAAGCATTAAAATGATAGCAAGATAAAAGTCTTGCGTAATGATAGAGTGCGTATCAAGACCTTTATAAGATATAAACTGCGAAGTAAAGGCAGTGTTTAAGGGTGGGTAGCACATAAGTGCTACAAACCATCCACCTAGCGTTGCATCAACGCTTCTTGTTCTGTTGTCAAGCCAACGGCTTGCAAAAGAGTACCCTATAATAGCTATGGAGACATCTATCACAAAGATAAGATGAAAAAGAAGAAGATACCATTTTTTAAACTGTTCATACCAGCCCAAGGTGTAGTAATGCTCTGACCTTATAGAGAAAAAGTTATTTTGAAACCCATGAAACTCTTGAATCATAAAAGTAGCCATCAACGTCAAAAAAAACAAAATTAACCAAGTAAAGAAGCCATACTTTTTTTACCCTTTTGTTACGATGAAATTTTTTGCTATATTTTCTTGATAACAGTGATTTTACAAGTGATTTCATAGCAATAATACTCAAGATAGCATAATCACCAAATTCATACTTTTTATCTCCTCTGTATAAGAGTGTTAAAAAAATGTACGGGGGTGAGAGAAGAAGAAAAGTATAAAGGTAATAATCTGCAAATTCTCTTGTCGGTGCAAAAAAATCTCCTTTTGTAAAATAACTATGATTATGAATGATATAGTAAAAAAGAAGCACAGGAAATAAAAGTGCAAAAAAACGCCAAAGTGTTGACCTCATTAAATAAAGTTTTGATTTACTAAGTGCAAGATAAACTACTTTATGATTATATTTTATATTGTAATTTTTTTTAAAAAAATACTCAAAGACTAACATTACCATAAAACTAAGAGGCACGATAACAAATATATACCCCACAGTGATATCGCTTATAATATCCAAAGATCGCAGATAAAGTAAGCCATACGAAAATACAAATATCGCATACGCCCCTACGTACCCTGCCCTAGATTGATATCTTTGTGTCATTATATCTCCTCAAATAATTTCTTATATTTTGTAAGATGTTCACTAAGATTATAGTTAAAATTGCTAATATACTTGGTTAAGAAAATAGGTCTAAAAAGATTTTGACACTTAAAAACTCCTCCATGGTCTTACTTCAAGAAGTTATGATCTATGACAGTAATCCAAGGCAACACCCTCACGCAAGCCATCATCCACCACTACGCAGCTATCAAAGCCCAATATTTTATAGAGTTGTTTATAGATAAGTATACCTGCGGCGATAAGATCAGAACGTCCCGTACCTACAGCAATCTCTCTCTTTGCAAAAGGCATAGCAAGTAATTCCTTTAAATAAAAATCTAACTCTTCTATACTTAGTGAAGTACCGTTTATTTTTGATGCATCATAGGTTTCATAATTCAAACCTAGCTTCATAGCAGCGACTGTTGTCGGTGTACCTGCCGTGGCAACAAAGGCATTGAGCTTCGCTTTTTTTGTATATATTTGAGTACAGAATATTTGCATCTCCTGCATCTCTTGTGGAAGTGCTTTTACTATGTTTTCCAAACTTTCATAAGTCTGTGCTATCGTCACAATACCTACGGGGAAACTCTTAGTTACAGTCTCATCTCCATAGTGAAAGATCAATTCAGTCGACCCGCCACCTATGTCTATAAGTACAAAGCTATCAGATGCATCGTGCAATTTTGCAAGTCTGTGTTGCACAGCTAAGAGTGTCAGTCTAGCTTCTTCTTCACCAGATATAATTTCAAATTTAACCTCTGTAGCTTTTTTGATTTGTGCCAAAACTGTATCTGAATTAGACGCTCTACGTACAGCTTCTGTCGTGACTGCCTTGATAGGTTGAGAGCCAAAATCTATCGCTTCTTTGGCTACATTAATCGCAGCAATCACTCTATCTACAGCATCATCATTAATCCTAGCAAATTTCGCAAGACCATCAGCCGTTTTAACTACCTTTTCATAAGTAAATGTTGGCTCTCCTGTAAAACAGTCATACTCCAAAACACGCAAACTATTGGATCCTAAGTCTATGGCTATCATTAATGCTCTTCCCTAAAAGAAAACCCACCCTCTCTTAACTTTTTACGTATCATATCTTGATGTTCTACACCTTTAGTTTCAAGTGACACCTGCACATGTGCATCACCAAATTCTAAATCTATAGAGGTTCTATCGTAACCTATTTGTACGATATTTGCACCGATGTTTGTGAGTATCCCTGTAAAGTCTTGCAATGCACCAGGTCTGTCTACAAGGATGACAAGCAATTTCATTTTACGTGCTGACTTCATAAGACCTTTTTCTATAATGAGTGAAAGCATCGTTACATCGATGTTTCCACCACTCAATACCACCCCTACCTTAGAACCCTTGGGCAAATCTATCTTCCCATGTAAAAGTGCCGCAACACCTACTGCACCTGCACCCTCTACTAACACTTTCTGTTTTTCTAGTAAAAAGAGTATGGCTGCTGCTATTTCATCTTCACAAACGGTTTCAAAACTATCTACATACTTTAAAATATACTCTAAAGTAATGGATGAAGTATCACGTACGGCTATGCCATCGGCAATGGTACGGACAGATATTGTATCTATCGCTGTGCGTGCATCGTAGGATTTTTTCATCGCTGGAGCACCTTGGGAAGATATGCCGATGATCTTGCACCCAGGACGTAAGGCTTTAGTCGCTACAGACATACCAGATATAAGCCCACCACCCCCAACGGGTACCACGATGGCATCTAAGTCATTCACTTCTTCAAACATTTCTAAGGCTACAGTTCCCTGTCCAGACATCACTTCATCATCAGTAAATGGATGTACAAATGTATAGTTGCTTTCTTTACCAAAAGTCACAGCATAGGCATAAGCTTCGTCATAGTTAGATCCATGAAGGATAACCTTCGCCCCAAATTCTTTCACACCCAAAACCTTGGTTAGGGGTGTGGATTTAGGCATGACTATCGTGGCTTCTATATCAAAATGTTTTGCAGAAAATGCTACACCTTGAGCATGATTTCCAGCAGATGCAGCAACTACACCACCTTTATCTCCTGCTTCTATGAGTGTCGCAATTTTATTAAATGCCCCTCTAAGTTTAAATGCTCCTGTACGCTGAAGATTCTCTTTTTCAAATAAACTTCATAGCCAGAAATTTGGCTCAAAATTGGGGCATAGGTAAAAGGTGTACAATGTGCCACATCTTTTACTCTTTCATAAGCTTTTTGTATGTTTTTTAAGTCTAACATTAATCTTTCCTAGATATTATATTGAAGAATTATATCACAAAAGGATAGACAAAATGGAATGTGAATTACCGACAATCAACAGTAACAGCGACGAGATGAAAAAATATTTTGAAGAAGCCAAAACTATTGCAGTTTTGGGAGCATCACCAGATGATACTAAAGCAAGTCACCACGTAGCACATTACCTAAGAGATGCAGGGTACAAAATGATACCTGTTTATCCAAAAGGTGACACTATATTGGGTCAAAAAGTGTATCGAAGTCTAGCTGAGATAGAAATACCTGTAGATATGGTAGTGGTTTTCAGAAAACCTGCTGCCTTAGATGCCATTGCGGACGCAGTCATTGCAAGAGGTGATGTCAAAACCTATTGGACACAACTAGAACTCATCAACAACGATGCAGCACAAAAGGTTGAAGATGCTGGTATCAATGTGGTACAAAATTATTGTGCTATGGTAGAACATAAAAGATTATTTCAATAGGCATATTGGGCATTGCCATGTAATAAAAAATAGTTGGAAGTAATTCCAACTTTCTTTTAGTTTTGCAAGATGTTTATTATCTAAACCTAGAAAAAACTTTTTTGAAATCTAATGTTACCTTACACGCTGTCTCTTCAAATGTATGGCTATCTTCCAAAAAATCTCCTACTTTATCGTACTTTGAATCTTTGAGTTTATAAATTTTGGCTCGTAAATCATCTGGATAAATTAGGATGTAGTAATTTACATTTTCTTCTTCATAAATAGCAAACTTATGTACTTCATCTCGTTTTGCTGTTGATTTGGAAATGATCTCTACGACAATCTCTGGAGCTTTTGTGAGATAACGTTCATGAGTCTCCCCACAAGTCAATACAATATCGGGTCTAAGCGTAGTATACTCATCTATTTTGTAGTCAATCTCTCCTAAGACTTCACATTTAGGACAATTTTCTAACTGTGCATACAATATAGAGATAATTGAACTAGCAATGGATTGATGTTTTCTCATCGGAGCAGGAGCCATAGAATACGCTACACCATCTATCAGTTCCCATTCACCTTCCCAATGTTTATAGTCATCATAAGAATAATATTCAATATTTTGAGCTAATAGTGCCATATACTTTTCCTTTGTGCTGTTTTATTTTATTATAACACAGATTGTATACTTTTTTAAATAAAGGGGAAACCTCTACTTCTTCCGCAAAAACACACCACTCTCCACATGTGAAGTATGAGGAAACTGGTCATACATGGCAGCTTCTACAACTCTATGAGTATGTGTCAGTGTTTCTAAGTCTCTAGCCAGTGTATCGGGGTTACAAGAGATATAAATGATGTTTTCTATTTTTGATATGAGTCCGATACTTGCCTCATCGAGTCCTGCACGTGGAGGATCTACTAATACCGTAGAAAAGTTATACGACTTCAAATCAATCTCTTTTAGTCTGTTAAATACACGTACTTCATTTAAGGCTTCCGTCATCTCTTCTGAAGAGAGTCTTGCGAAAGTGATATTTGTGATGTCGTTGCGTTTACAATTTTCCAATGCAGCATAAATAGAATTTTTAGAAATCTCTGTTGCCAATACTTTGTCAAAATAGTGTGAAAGTGGCAAAGTAAAATTCCCCAAGCCACAATACGCCTCCAAAAAGTCTCCATATCCTACTGTTTTAGCCTGCTTAATCGCCCACTCTATCATCTTAACATTTACAACATGATTAGGTTGGGTAAAGCCACTTTCATACTGAACATAAGTAAATACTTTTTCATCTATAGTGAGTTTTTCTGTGACAAATTCATCTGAAAGAATCACTTTTTGTTTACGGCTACGCCCCATTATTTTACACTCTAGTTCAGACTCAAGAATTTTTGCCTCAGCAGACCAAACATCATCTAACTTTCTGTGGTATAGCATAGTAATGAGACATTCATCTGTGGTAGTAGCCAAAAACTCCACTGCAAAAGACGCTGCTTCAATACTTCAGGTGAAGCATTGATCTTCTCAAGTAATCTCCACATACGTTTTTCTATAGGTTCTATGACTTTAGGACACTCATCAATATTGATAGAACCTTTTGCACCTAACCCATCCACAGGCATCTTCCCCATAGCATAAGCACAAACATCCCCCTCATGCCAAATCCGAAACTCAGAACGCGCTCTGTAGTGATCACTAGGAGAGTCAAAAACTTCTAATGTTTTGTTATAAAAAGGTGCTAAAAGTCCAGACACTCTTTCTTCTTTTTGTTTTAACTGCTCTTTGTAGCTTAAGTCATAAAGACCACAAGACCCACAAGACCCAAAATGTTTACATGTCATATATAATATCCTCATACGATCATAAATATCTTTGTTATTTTATCTTAAAGATGCAAAATGTCTATTTCCCAGTTTTCACTTATTTTTAAAATGTGACACCAGATGTGACATCTTCATGATATTGTAAATAATAATTTAATATTAGGAGAAATTATGATGACAAAAAATATTTTAAAATTGCTTTTACTAAGCATTGGAATGATGGTATTCACTGCTTGTGGTGGTGATACAACACCGAGTACTATACCCACCGAGTTAAACTCAGTGCCAGATAGCGATGAAGATGGCATCTTCGACACAGAAGATGATTTTCCTCTCAATACAACAGAAACAATAGATACTGACACTCA
>JAUZSE010000013.1 GCA_030949725.1 Sulfurovum sp.
AAAGAAATATAGAAACATTATACCCTTCAATTTTTCTTGCCTTATATGAAACTTGTTATATAATAAGATTTTTTAGAATAAGGTAGATGATAAAAGTCTATACCATCTACCTTTTTTAGAAAAAACGATAAATTTAATATTTGAATTATTCATTTTTAGTAACCCCCTAAATAACCCCACCAACCCAATATTAAGCAAAGCATCACACAGCTAAAATAAGCAAAAAACATCACATAAAAAAGTCATTTACTAACCAAGTATAGTAGTAGTTTTAGCTATAATAGCACTATGAAAACAGAGCTTATTGATATAGAAAAACTACAAGAAATCATTATAAATCAAGCTCAAGAAAGCAGTGTTCAAAAAGAACAAATTACTACTCAAGAAAAAAGAATACAAACCCAACAAATTGAAATAAATCACCTAAAAGAAAAGATAGATTACCTCATACGTCAACACTTTACCTCCAAAAGTGAAAAACTAAACCCTAACCAACCAACTCTCTTTGAAGACAATGAAGAGAGTATTGAAGTAGTAGAAGATGAAGAGATTGAAATAACATTCAAAAGAAAGAGAGGTGGAAGAACTTCTCCACCTACTGATATACCAAGAGTAAGAGTAGAGCACGATATCAGTGATGATGAGAAGATATGTAGCTGTGGTGATACAATGCACAAGATTAAAGAACTTGTATCAGAACAATACGATATAGTACCTGCAAAATTTCAAGTCATACAAAACGTTAGATTCGTATATGGTTGTAGATGTGGAGAGAAACCAAGCACAACAGCATTGGCACCATTTATCCTCCAAAAGACACAAGTAACCGCTTCATTCTTAGCAACTATTGCTGTACAAAAGTTTGAAGATGCATTGCCACTGTACAGACAAGCTAAAATTTATAAAAATAGATTTGGGGTTCCATTCAATGATACGACACTCTCTAATTGGATGATAAAAGCTTCTGAAAAACTAAAACATTTTAAAGAAAAACTCAAAGAGAGACTCCTAGAGAATGAATATATACAAGCAGATGAGACGACACTTCAAGTAGTGAATGCACACAAAGGCAAAGCAACAAAAAAATCCTATATATGGCTAGGTGTAGGAATGGATAAATATAAAATTGTCTATATGCACTATGCCAATAACAGGAGTGCAGTGGCAGCGACCGCACTCCTCGAGGGCTTTAGTGGTTTTCTACAAACAGATGGATACGCTGGATATAATGATGTGGTCAAGACAAATGATATGACACATCTAGCTTGCTGGGCTCACGCTAGACGAAAGTTTGCAGATATAGTCAAATCAGGAGTCAGTGACCCACAAAGTAAGAGTTATGCACAAGAAGCCATAACACTCATACAGAAACTCTATAAAATAGAAAAAGAGATAAAAGATGATCCTCCTGATAAAAAGTTAATTATCAGAAAAGAGAAATCTCAACCTATCATCAACACTATAAGAGAATGGATTAACACAAAGTTCTATAAAGCACAAGAACTTGGTGGTGCTATTGCTAAAGCATTTGTGTATCTCAATAATCAATTTCCTAAGCTAAAAGTCTATCTTACTGATGGAAGACTCAATATTGATAATAATGGAGCAGAAAACCATATAAGACCTATGGTACTTGGTAGAAAGAATTGGTTATTTGCTACTTCTGTGAAAGGTGCTGAGGCTATTGCTACTTGGTACACTATTATAGAGACTGCTAAGGCTAATGGATTAGAACCCTATCACTACTTGAAGTATCTTATGACTGAGTTTCCTTATTATCAAAGAGATGGTAGGGATATTGAGGCGTTGTTACCTTGGAATGTAAGTGCTGATGGGATAGTTAGGATTTCTTAGAGGTTGGTTGGTGGGGTTATTGTGGGGGTTACCATTTTTATATTATAATAAATTTTTAAAATCGCTTTTAAGTACTCAATAAAAACACGACTACTTTTAAATTGTGAAATAAACCCTTTTGCTCCATCTTTTAATTCACAAATAAAAATATAATATACTGGTTATTCTTTAGAAAAGTTTCTCTATCTCTTCCATATTTAGTCCTGTAGTTTTAGCAATAAGATCTAAATCCATATTTGCTTTTAAAAGATTTTTGGCTATTTCTATACTTCGCTCATCTTTCCCTGATTTAATTGCAAAATCAAAACTATTGACTAAATCTCTATAGGTTTTTAAATTTTTATGATAAATTTCTTGTTGATTTTTAGGCATAGTGGCAAACTCTGCTTTACTAAAGGCATATTTAATGACATCATTTTGTAGTTCTTTCGGTATATCTGTCATTAGGTTTAAATTTTGAAAAACATACATCCACCACTCTAAATGGCTTGATAACTCTTCTTTTGTTTTTTTGAGTTTTGGGATTTCTAAGTACACCATATTTAATTTATCATACATAATCTCTTTGCTATAAATATCTACTATCTGACCATGATGAAGATACTCAGATCTATCTTTAAATAGCTCTATTTCAAAGTTAAGAAGCCCTACAAAATATACAGGTGTAAGCTCAAAATTCCATCCGCCTTTGATACCTTGCTGTTGGATAGGAAAAGAAGTATAATATAATGCTCTACTTTGAAAATGCTCTTGTGAAACTTTTTGGAGTTCTACGATAAATTGACTGCCTTTTTCATCTTCGCACATAAGGTCTATAATGGCTTTTCTCTCTTCAGGACTTTCAGGTAAAAGTTCTCCATTTTTAAACGTAATTTCCTTGATTTTATCGTTACCTTCAAACTTCAAAATATCATTAAGGAGACTTTTGAGAAGTTCTGTATTGTTAGGGTCTCCAAATATCTTTTTGAAACCAAAATCTGTAAAGGGATTGATGTATTTTGACACTTGGTACATTTTAGCTCACTTTTTTATGAGTATATCATATTGTTAAGCCATACTCATAATGAGTTAAAGTTTTGTTGTCAT
>JAUZSE010000014.1 GCA_030949725.1 Sulfurovum sp.
TTTTTCTTCTCTCTTGGCTTTAAGTGTACTGCTTTATAATGTAATCCAACTATTTTATATCTAAGGACTGAAATGCATCTTTCATTATTATTATCTCTATTGTTACTTTCTGCTTGCAGTAGTACACCCGAAATTCCTGCTTCAAGGATACAAACATCTAGCAATAAAATACTAAGCAATAAAAGTGATGCAGAAAAGGCAAAAAGTGAATACAAAACCTTACAAGCAGTGCGAAGGATACGCTAAGTTATAAGATCTTTCCTTATTAACCTTAGATTAATCTCACTGCACTATACTTTGAAATTATATTAACAATAATAAAGGAATATTATGGCTTTATACGATAGAGATTATAGTTCAGCAGAAACTGAATACGTTCAAGAAGGTACTTCCGTTGCGTTTATGAAGAAGACCTATCAATTGATGGGTGCGAGTATGATTGCAGCAGCAGCAGGAGCTTTTGCAACTATGCCTTATGCGGCAGTAGTGCAAGACTATAAATGGTTTATATTTGGAGCAGAAATGCTCATACTCTTTTTTGGTCTAAGTATGTCAAGAGGTAAGCCTGGTCTTAACCTAGCAATGCTTTTCTTATTTACCTTTTTAACTGGTGTATCACTTGTCCCTTTATTGGCTTCATTTATTGGTATGGGTAATGGTGCGATGATTGGTAATGCATTTTTGATGACTGCAATACTCTTTGGTGCATTAAGTATCTTTGCTATCAACAGTAAAGCAGATTTTTCAAGCTGGGGTAAGCCACTATTTATTACCATGATTGTAATATTTATAGCTTCTTTAATCAATATTTTTATACTGCAAAGTCCAATAATGCATGTAATAATTACAGCAGGTATTCTATTGTTATTCTCTGTGATGACCATTTATGATACACAGAATATTGCTAATGGTGCTTATGATTCTCCTGTTGATGCTGCCGTATCCCTCTATATTAACTTTTTAAATATGTTTACAGCGATGCTTCAACTTCTTGGTATCTTTGGTAGTGATGATTAATTCTCTTATTGGCTAGCTAACACCTAGCCTCTACAAACAATACCTCAAATTCTAAATAATCAAAAGGATAGCTTTTCATAAGTTGCTTTATCTGCTTGTATGTCAATTGCTGTTTCCCCCCACTAACTCCACTTTTTTTAATATAATTAAACATTTCTTTTGTCGTTTGAAAATAGAGTTTATACTCTTTTAATCTAAAGGTAGCTTCATAATATTTGCCAATGTTATCTTTTAATACTTCTACACTATAAATAGGTGAAGAAATTTGTGCTGTTTTGTGTAAAGTTTTGAATGTATTTGAGGTAAAAATAGCAAAATGTACAGAAGAAACTTTTTTTGAAATCTCGAATAAGGTATATTCTAAGTTTGTACTCCATTGAAGTGCGGAAGAAGACAGCAAAAGACTATTCTGCTCTAAAGTAATCTTCTCGAAGGTTTGAGGTGAATTAAAGTCAGCACATATTTTTGTGATCTTCTGATCAGATGGATGTATTCCCAACATTTCTCTTGAAGAGTCTAGAGCAATAAAATGTTCAAATAGAATATCTTGTTTCACTACATTTTTATACACTTCTCCACTACCACACCCTATATCTATAAGTGTTTTATACTCAGATGAAGCCAATTGTTTTACCAATATTTTGGCAACTTCAACTTGAATAACATTATAGTTGTCATATTGATGTGCATAACGAGAAAACTCTCCAATAGCATTAGACATAGGCTCCATCCTTTTTCATCAAATTATTCTCTTCATCACTGTTTCAAACTTTTTTAGGTATAATTGCCAAAATTATACCCAAATTTAATTGGGCTATCCAACATACAAAGAGGCATAGATGACATCAACACTTTTAATAGTACAAATCGTACTTGCAATAGCAATCACAATCGCAGTACTTTTACAAAAAAGTTCAAGCATAGGTCTTGGCGCATACAGTGGGAGTAATGAATCCGTATTTGGAGCCAAAGGACCTACAGGTTTTCTTGCTAAACTTACTTTTACCCTTGCCTTTTCCTTTGTAGTAAATACTTTGGTTTTAGGATACCTCTACACAGCATCAAACTCTGCCTCTGTGACAGATAGTATAATCCCAGCAAATAATGCAGCAGTACCTGCCGCACCTAGTACAACAGAGAACTCAGCACCTATCGCACCTGCTGCTCCTAGTACAAACTAAATAGAGGAGAATATTATGATAAATGAAATTTTTGAACAAACCATTGAAAATATGGACAAAGGTATTGATGCGCTTAAAAGAGACTTTGCATCACTAAGAACAGGAAAAGTAACTACAGGTATTGTTGACAATATAAAAGTAGACTACTATGGTACTTTGACTGCTTTAACCCAAGTAGGAAACGTGATCGCTACAGATGCAACAACTATCAGTATCACACCTTGGGAAAAAACACTTTTACCTGTGATAGAAAAAGCCATTCAAGAAGCAAACATTGGAGTCAATCCAAATAATGATGGTGACTTCATTAAACTATTTTTCCCACCAATGACATCTGATCAGAGAAAAGAGATCGTTAAACAAGCCAAAGGTATGGTTGAACATGCAAAAATTTCTATCAGAAATGTAAGAAAAGATGGTAATGACCAGATCAAAAAACTTGAGAAAGATAAAGAGATAAGTGAAGATGACTCAAAAAAAGGTCAGGATCAAATCCAAAAAATAACAGATGAACATATTGTTAAAATAGAGGAAGCTTTTAAAACAAAAGAAGCTGATATTCTAAAGGTATAGTTATGAATGTGGAACAAGCATACAAAGATGCAAATGCCCTTCTTGAAGGACATTTCCTTTTAGCAAGTGGCAATCATTCCAACCGATACCTTCAAAGTGCTAAAGTACTTGAAGACCCTAAAAAAGCTGCACTGCTTACAGATACATTAGCCCAGATGATACAAAATGCTGGTATTGAGGTCGATACTGTATGTGCACCTGCTCTTGGTGGTGTACTTGCTGGGTATGAGCTTGCCCGTTCTTTAAATGTACGTTCTATCTTTGTTGAAAAAAAAGAAGGTGGTATGGAACTTCGTCGTGGATTTGAAGTAACACAGGGTGAGAAGATCATCATTTGTGAAGATATTATTACCACTGGTGGTTCTGCACTCAAAGCAGCTCAGGCTATTGAGGCATTGGGTGGGAAAATCGTTGCCTTTGCATCCCTAGCCAACAGAGGTTTTTGCAAGCGTGTCGGTGGAAATGGCACAGCAAAAGCTGAATGTGCTTTACCAAACGATGTTCCACTCTTTGCCCTCGATGATTTCACTTTTGAAATGTTCACAGCAGAAGAATGTCCCATGTGTAAAGAGGGTGGTAGAGCTATCAAACCTGGAAGTAAAGGTTAAATTACTTTTTTAGCAGGTTTTACTATTTGTTTTTTCTTCTTTTTGGGTTTTGTAACCCCCTGAACCATAAATGTGATAGGTTCTTTCCCCTCTTGTTGAAGCAAAACCAACACTTTATCTTTCTCATGGTAGACATCAAAGAGCGATACCCCCTTCATAATAAAATCTACTTCAACCCTATCATCCATACGTAAAGGCAAACGATAGGCATTTCCTTCAACCCGTACCAGTGTCTTATCTTTTTTAATCACCATCCAGCATACTTTTGCCGAAGATAAAGCATAGAGTGAATTTCTAGTTCCTTCCATGCAAACTCTAGTAAATTCATCTTTTTTTATACTGATATTACCATCAGAACTAATAATATCAGAATAGAGTGTTTTAGTGGCTTTTGTGATTATTTTTGATTTTTTGACATATTTTAAAAGATGTTCATTTGAATTTTGAAGCAGATCTACAGAAGAAAAGAGAGCCACAATGATTATCCCCATTAGAGCTATGGAGATAAGCACTTCAATGAGGGTAAAAGCTTTACGATTAGCCATTTATTTTAGCCATCCATAAGTCCAACACGTATAGCTTCTTCGTAAGAGGTTTCTCCTGCTAGAAGCATATCTTTAAGTTTATCAGCGATGGTTCGCATACCATTCTTTTTCATCGCGTCTCTTACTTGATGATCATTAAATCCATCTTTCATCATCTCTTTAACAGGTGCATCAATAATAAATAATTCACCAATAGCCTGTCTACCTTTATATCCTGTAAAATCACACTCTGTACAGCCTACAGCTTTAAAATAGTACTTGTCTGCAGGAAGGTTTATTTCTTGTGTAATGGCAGGACTAAGCTTCGCTTCTTCCTTGCAGTCTACGCAAAGTTTACGGGTTAATCTTTGTGCAAGAACCCCAAGAAGAGTAGAAGATATAAGAAAGTTTTCAATACCCATATCCATCAAACGGCTCAATGAAGAAGTAGCATCATTGGTATGTAAGGTAGAAAGAACTAAGTGTCCTGTTAGTGCTGAACGTAGAGCAATGTCTGCAGTTTCAGAATCACGGATTTCCCCTACCATAATAATATCAGGATCTTGTCTCAATATAGAACGTAGCCCTGCAGCAAAAGTAAGCCCTACTTTACTGTTTACTTGTATTTGAGAAATATTATCGGCATTGTACTCCACAGGGTCTTCTATGGTAATAATATTTTTATCAGGTGTGGATACATGTTGTAAACAGGCATGTAGCGTGGTTGACTTACCAGAACCCGTTGGTCCAGTTACCAGTATCATACCATGGGCATGGTTGAGAAGCCTATAAAGATCTTTGGTGATTTCTTCTACAAAACCCAATGATTCTAACGTGGGAATATGTTCAGTTTGAGAAAGTATCCGCATTACTATTCTCTCGCCATGATAGGTAGGAAGCACAGACACCCTTACATCAATACTTTTACCAGAAATGGCTAGCTGCGTACGACCATCTTGTGGCAGTCTTTTTTCTGAAATATCAAGGTTTGAGATGACCTTAATACGGTTAATCACTAAACTTACAATACTTTTATCAAGGTCAAGGTGTTTTTTGAGTGCACCGTCTATACGTAAACGTACCTCACCTTTTTTCTCTCCACTTTCAATGTGAATATCAGAGGCACCTTTTTGTAAAGCTTGAAAAAACAGTGAATTAACCAGCTTAATGATAGGAGCAGATTCTTCACTTGAAAGTAAATCTTGAGAATTACGTATAAACTCCAAGAGGTCTGATTCAACTTCTATAAGTTCATCTGAAGCACTAGCCATATCTTCAAAGTCTGAACCTGTCTGTATCTCTAAAAATTTATTTTTTAAGCGTTCAAAACTTGCTTCATCAAGCATATTAATAGGATAATCTAATGAAAGTTTTGACAAATAGTTAAGGGCATCCCCTAAAGATTTATTTTCTACAACGGAAGTTTTAACCCCATTGATTGTAGCAAAAAGCAGTGCATGTTTTAGTGCTAATTTATGATTGATCTCCTCTTCCCAAAGAGGTTCAAGATTCACATCTGTTAAATGAGGGAACTGCATCACTATTCACCTGCTAACATATCAAGATGATCTTGGTGTGTTCTTCTTATCCTGTTGCTTGCAGGGACATAAGATTCAGAAGCAACTACTTCAGAATTAGGAGCTTTTCTGTCTCCATTAAGTGCCTTCTTTACAAGATTATTATATCTTTTTTGTACCTCGTCAAGTTCAGACAACATACTCTTTAATTTTTCTAAGTCGCCACTTTTTCTTACGATATAAGGCGTAAGGTAGATCACAACATTGGTTTCACGCTCCACATCTGAATGATGTGTAAAGAGATATTCTCCAAGAATTGGGATTTCAGACAGATAAGGCACAGCAGATGTCCCTTTTCCCCCAATCCTTTTTATGAGTCCTCCTAGAACAATAGTTTTACCATTTTGTATGATAGCATTGGTCTTTACTTCTCTTTTAGTTGTCGTTGGTCTATCTGCATTAGGTGACTCGCCCTCTAATACACCTTCAATAACTACTTCTACCTCTAACGTCACTTGATTGTTACTTGAGAGTCTTGGTGTCACAGTTAAAGTAAGCCCAATATCTTCTCTTTCATAATTGTTCACTACATTTGAATTACCCGTAGTAGACTGTTGTGCTGCTGACAAAATAGATCTTGTTTGTCCTATATAGATTTTTGCTTCTTTGTTGTTTGTACATAAAACGGAGGGTTCAGATAATATATGTGCTGCACCATTTTTTTCTAATAAATCAAGTGTTGCACCTAAAGCAAAAGCTTTATCTGTTGAATCAAACTTAAATGCAGGATTAGTTTCTGTACCTATAGGATTACCTGCATCATTATATAATGTTGTACTTGTATTGGTATTCAAAAAACCCAAAAGTGCTGGAGACATTTGTAAGGCAGATGTACCTAGGTTCCCCGCGAGAGTATAAAGACCTGCAGAGGTAATAGCCCCTCCGTTGAATCCATATTTAAATCCAACCTGTTCAGCAAGATTGGTATCGACTTCAACAATTTTTGCTTTCACATAGACTTGTACTTTAGGAATATCGATTCTTCTTATAGTATCCCTGATATTCTTCATTTGCTCTGCTGTGGCAAGCAATACTAAGGCATTTCTTTCTATATCTGAAACTACCATCGCTTTACTAGGAGGCTTTCCTCCCTTTTTAGGTTGTTTTACTGCAACATTGTTCATTTGCGAAATCAGTTTACTCATGATCTTTTCCATCTCTTCCACATTGGAGTTCTTGAGTCTTATCACATACATTTGCTGCGTAGTACTTTCTCCCTTGATATCCAGTTGCTTGATATATTTGATCATACGGTTCGTATTCTCTTTTTGTCCTACTAAGATAATAGAGTTGGTTGCCTCATCTTTGAAAATATCTACCTTTTCACTTTCAATAGTTTGTGGAAAGATCTTTTTTGCCATATTTTGTGCATTAGCAAATACATCTTTGACCATAGAATTTTTCAACTTAATCACAATGGATCGTTTTTTCCCTCTCTCTTCTACAGCCGAGATAATTTTGGAAATAGCCTTCAAGGTTCTAGGATTTGCCGTGATTGCCAATACATTATTCTCTTTAAAAGAGATGACTTTAGCACTTTTATGTAACAATGGTTTGATCTTGGCACGTAGTACAGCTGCATTTGAGTTCTTGAGAGGAAACATCACTGTCTTCATCGTCTCTCCATCAATACTACTACTAACCTCTAGCCCTTCTCCTGCTGCGAGGCTACTTTTGACTACTTTATAGTAGTCACCTTGATCGATGATAGTAAACCCTTTACCGCCAAGGATAGAGTTGACCAAAGGAAGTAATGAACTTTTTTTAATAGGTGTTTGAGAGACAAAGTTTATCTTGCCTTTTATCTCCCCTTCTATCAAAATGTTCTTCTGCGTGATTTTTGAAACCATTTCGATAAAGTCTTTCACACTTAAATCACGAAAATTCACATCTACAGTTTCTTCTTCAGCATGTAGTCCTACAGACAAGATAAGCAATACACTCATTATTATTATTTTAGTTAACTTCATATTCTAACTCCATTTCTTCTTTACCTCTTTCAATCACTAATGTAAGGTTTTCTATATTTTCAATATCTTTATAAATGCCAAAAGCAGCATTATAGCTGTCTATTTTTTGACCGTTTATTGACTTTATCGTATCACCTCTTTTGAGTCCAAGTTTTGCAAAAGGAGAACCTTTCTTAATGAAAGAAATATTAAATCCTTCTATGTTCTTGCCTTTCTTAACTTCTTTAATACCAATATTTTTGTAAATATCGTCCATATTTTTAGCATAATGACTAATCAAAGACTTATCAATAAGCTTATGGTCTCCCGCATCTACCACTTCACCTTTTACTTTTACCTCTGCTTTAGGTCTCGTCTGAGTAGATACTTTGTTGCTTCGTATACTTTTATTGCCTTTGCTACTAATCAACAACGGTACTTTGTAGGTTTGCTGATTTTTACTAAATGTTGCATGCATTTGTCCTGCACTCTCTAGTGTAAAGCCATTGATCACATCTCCTCTACCCAAAACCTTTGTTTTACGCTTATACTCAACCGTTACCACCGTAACATCTGAGGAATTGTAAATGGCTAAGAGTTTAATATCTTTAATGCTTCCCACAACTTTAGTCTCTTTTTTCTTTATTATCGGTGCAGGTGCCTTATTTGGACTTAGTTTAACCCTGTAGTAAAGTGCTTTGCCACCTTTCTTTTGGACATAACTTATACCACTTGTAGGTAAAAGCCATACCAAAACAACAAACCATATCACTTTGATCACAACCAAAACAATCAGCAAAATCCAAAGCCACTTTATCACTTGTGGTTTAAAAAGATGTTTCATATACCCACCCCTTGTCACCTTTTTTCAATTGAGGCTTTAACATGCTTATATTTTCACTTTCATTAAAGTCCAAATACACTTTTCTTGCCCCTAAGTCTATCTTGCCATCCATCGCACCAAAAGATCCTAGGGCTTCAACAGATACAAAGGACGGAGCCATTACAGAATGTTCAAAAACAGCATGTTCTGTCTTTTGAGGTACCATTGTTTTTAATGAGTCATCTATGCTAAGTCCTTTTACTTCTACAGTAGAGTAAAAAAGAACGGTAAAAAAGGTGATTTCTTCGATATTTGCAATATTGATACCTTTGACGTACACATTCACATTCTTTAGACTAAGTCCAAACAAATTTTCGTTTACCTCTTTCTCGTTTAATGCTATATCTTGGGTATATAGTATTTCTTCAAGTTTATAATAGAGTTCCTGTTTGGGCATAAGTGTCACAACACCAAGCCACGCAAGCACACAAAAGATTAAAATAGTTTTTACCATTGACATTTGAACTCCACATCATACGCTGAATCTACATGTTTAAAATCTACATTCTTTATATGTAACTTTTTGATTATTATGGGTAAATTTAATATTTTACTCACCAATGTATTGAGTTCTTTGTCGTTTAGCCCTTTATAAGAAGCAGTAACTTTTTTACTTGTTTTTTTCCATTTCATTTTATCTTCAGGTATTAAGCTTTTGATTTTATTTACTTTTTGGGTGATTTTTTTATCTGACCAAATCTTTTTAAGTGCAATCACCTCTTTGATCTCTTCGATAACAAGCCTAGATTCAAGTGCAGATTCTTCTCCTGAAGCCATCTGTGTTTGCTTATATCCATATCCCATAAACATGAATGTAAAGGCTATAAAAACGATGAGTTCATTTTGATATTTTTTCCAACTCATAGGGTGCCTTCTATTTTTAGATCATGCTCTTTAGCGGCACTTAGCATTTTAAAATTATTTTTCTTTGCCAGTGCTTTAACTTTTTTGAATACCTCTGCATCCTTAGAAGAAAAATGTGCAGAAAATTTCTCATCATTCATTTCAAAGGAAGTAAGTGTCACTCCTTTAAAAATCATACCTGCCAAAGTTTTAATAGTCTCACGCTTTTTACGTTCAGTACGATCGAGTGTTTTATACTTAGACACGATACTTTCTCTCGTATATTTACTTGATAAAGAGGGGTAGTTTTCAACTATTTCATCCATCTCTACTTGAATGGCTTTGGAGTTTCCACTATAACGTGACCCCTCAATAAAAAATATGATTGCCATAAGTCCAAAAATAGAAGAGAGCATCACTGTTTGACTAAGTGTCAAAATAGACCCATAGGCATCTTGAAGCGTAATGCCTTTTTTGGGGGTAAAACGCGTATCAAAAACAAGAGAATCGCCAATATCCTCACCTAAAGCTACCCTAGGAACAACAACAATAACATCGTCAAAAGAAAGCAAAGCTTCATTGCTACCAAGAAACAGAGGAGAGACAAAAAAATCCGCAGACTGTTGGGCGAAAAAGAGTTTGGAGATATGCTCTAAGACAAAGCCTTTATCTTTCAAAAATGCTGCAATCATTTCCAAGTTATAGGCTAAGAATACCCAATCTTCTTCTTCTTTCCAGACCATATAATCATAAGATTTACCTTCTTCAAGCAAGCCTTCAAAAAGTGATGGAGCAATACGTTTTGCCTCATAAGCATACCTCACAGGTAAAGGTTGCTTTTTAAGTGTGTAAAATTGGGGAGTGAGCATCACATTAACATCACTAGATACTCTTACCTTATCCATAGCACGATGTACAAGGATCAATGTTTTATTGCTTCCCGTAAAATTCAAAATATTTTGCCTCACCTTCAATATATTCAAATGTAAATCTGTAGTATTCTCCTTGCAGAGCATACATTACAGAACATTGTGTTTCTTCTAAAAAGCTTTTACCCGCTAAAAGTGTTTTTCTTTCAGCATAGTTAGCACCATTGTCATTTACAAATGTTTCTAATGAGCCTTTTTCAAGACTTGACACCCATGTTGCAACAGTGGAGAGATCGATATCAAAAAGATATGAAATAAGCTCAGCCGAGCTATAATCTCCGTCTATTTTTTCAGATTTTTCTGAAAAAGAAAAATACTTCTGCCAAGGTATCCTTCCCATTTGCAAATCATCTACTTCAAATTGGTAACGGCTCAAGATACCTGAAAATTGTTGAAATGATATTATACCCTTTTTTTGCAGAAGTCTACTTTGCTCTTTGACAATAAACTTATTATCATTTCCTATCTCTTCATATATCAGTTCAAGCAATCGTCCTGTATCTACTAAGTTATATTCTTGTGCAAGCTCTTCAAATACTTCTTCTGCCACGCTTAGGCGTTCATCATTTTTGGCATTACTTTTAAGTCCTAGCCAATTAATATTCACTCCTTTACTCAAAGGGGTACACTGTAGCATCAGGGAAAATCGTCCATCTTCACTGTTTAGAGGAAGTACCGTTCTATAAAGGATAGAAAAAAGTGTCTTTTTATTTTTGAAATCTTTAAAAATTGTACCAATATCAGCATAATAGAGGTCTGCTTGTATCAGTGCTTTGGTATTACTAGCATCTTGTTGTACTTCTTCAAAATAACTCAAAAGTACCATAGTCAAAGCTATAATAACAGACAAAACAGAAAGTGTAATCATCAAAGCAAAACCTTGTCGACTTTTAACCTTAGTATTTATATGATATGTTTTATCCATTCAAAAGCTCTATTTCAGTAAAATTTCTTCTTTCTAATTTAAGAAGTAGATATTATACCCAAGAATAATAAAGGATTTAGAATGCAAAAAAATTTAAGAGCAGGTTTTTCACTTATAGAGTTGCTCATCGTTATCGTCATC
The DNA here is from genome assembly GCA_030949725.1 of Sulfurovum sp. Lineage (GTDB taxonomy): Bacteria > Campylobacterota > Campylobacteria > Campylobacterales > Sulfurovaceae > Sulfurovum. Next base: position 11,151 of record JAUZSE010000014.1, read on the forward strand.
CTTGGAGGTCTTGTGGCAGTCGTTGCACCAGGTCTTATGGATGCTGCAGATGGTGCAAAAGAGATACTGTATGTCTCAAAATGCATGATTTGAAGAAACGTTTTGACATGTTTAAACTGGACAATGGTAATTATCCTGACACAGAAGAAGGATTTGAAGCCCTTGTAGCTAATCCTGATGCTGATAAATATCCAAATTATAGAGCAAAGCCTTACTTGAAAAAAATGCCTAAAGATTCGTGGAAAACACCATTCCTGTATGTCAAAAAAGGAGATAATATTGAGCTTATCTCTTTTGCTGCAGATAGAAAAGATGGAGGAGAAGAAAGCAATAAAGACATCTTATTTTCTGACTGTACCAAATAAGAAAATTTATGTCTTCTTCTAAGAGATATCCAAAACGCAAAGGCTTTTCTCTTATAGAACTGCTTATTGTCATACTTATTATCTCTATTGTCTATTTCCTTGGTTTTGACGGCATCGAGATAGGCAAGCAAAGACCCAAACCTTTAACCCCACTCAACCTAAAATCCAATATTGTTTCTTCTGAATCCTTTGCTGGTCAAGCTACCCTTTTATGTATCAATAAATGTCTCACCTGCTACCTCCGATCTAATATTTCTTCAGGTTTTGAAGAGTATAGCAGTGCCACAGACCTTAGAGACATCAAAGCCTATACCCTTGATAAAGATAATACATTAATGCCTATGGAGTATGAACGCTATCAAGACAAAAAGATATGTCTTATCATGGATTTTTATAGCAATGGGTCTTCCACGCAAATTATTTTGGAAAAGGATGATAAAAGTTATTTTCTACCTGCCTTTTTTGGTGAGCCTAAAGTATTTGATTCCGCAGAAGAAGCACAAGACTACTGGTTACGAAATTCTACCGCCGTATCCGACAGTGGAGATTTCTATTGAAAATATTACGCCCTGCCTTTACCATTATTGAGATCCTTATTTCTGTGATTATCCTCTCTTTTGCCATTATTTTTATACTTCAGGTGCATAGTGACAATCAAGAACAAATCGTATATATCACCGAAAGAAACAAACACTCTTTACAAGATTCTCTTTATCTAAGTCCCAATATTCTCAGACATCATAAAGATACTAAAAGTGCTTATGACATCATAGAGCGTCACTTTAAGATAAAAGAGTTAGAGAGCCGTGAGATTTTAAAAGAAAATGAAAGAGATATTTTCATCCCCGAAGAAATTATCATTCTTCCCCCTCCAGATATTCAAGGTCCTACCACTATCGTCAATGAGATTATGTTAAAAGGTCAACACTCTGCCATCTATTATAGATTTAAGTTAGAATCGTTTTAAAACAAGGCTAAAAAAGTTATAATACTTCCAATTTACTGCAAGGAGTAGGTACACTAATGCTTTTTAAATACAAAGGGTTTGATAAAACAGGTAAAAAAGTCAAAGGTACGGTGATAGCAAGCTCTATTGAAGAAGCTACACAAAAGTTACGTGTGCAAGATATTTACCATGAAGGTCTGATTGCTAGCAAAGAATTTTCACTTGAAGCCTTCTCCAAACGTCAAATGCCTGGAGAATTACTCAGTAATTTTTCTAAAGAACTCTCTTCTTACCTCAATTCGGGTATGACTATACTCACTGCCATAAGACTACTTGAAAATCAGCATGAAGGAGAAAAGAGATATGTCTCTTTTCTAAATTCTATCAAGACAATGATAGATGAGGGAAAATCCCTTTACAATGCACTCAATGCCCAAAAAGTTTATTCACTACCAGACTTCTACCTAAAAAGTCTCAATGTGGCAGGACAAAGTGGTAAAATGGTAGAAGTACTGACCAATATGGGTACCTTTTTCTCTGCACAAAGTAAGGTCAAAAAACAAGTAAAAGGTGCTATGACCTACCCTGCCATCATCTTTACTATAGCCATAGCGATGACCTCATTTCTCATCGCGTTTGTTGTACCCAAAATTACAGATATATTTGATGATACAGGGCAAGAACTCCCTCCGATTACACAATTTGTACTAAGGATAAGTGATTTTTTAACTTCACACTATATAGCCCTCATTGTGAGTATCATACTTGTAATCGTTTTTATCAAACTAGCCTATGCCAAAATAGATGCCTTCCATCGCTTTATTGATACTTTATTTCTAAAGATACCCGTATTGGGTGCTTTGATTCAAAACCATGAGTTAGGTAGGTTTGCCTATATACTCTCACTCATGCTAGAATCAGGTGTTGCGTATGCCCAAGCCGTACAACTTGCAAAAACGACATTCGGCAATCAGGCTTTGCTTTCTTTGTTTGAACATGCCTCTATCAAAGTAATGGAAGGAAATAAACTTTCCAATGCCCTTCAACTCGCGAAAGGTGTAAAACTAAAACGTAATTTTATGCAATCTTTAGCCCTAGGAGAAGAATCCAGTGAAGTAGCACAAATCCTCAATAACATGTCACACCTTTACGCAGAAGAGAATGAAGATAAACTCAAATTTCTTTTAGGCTTACTTGAGCCATTTATGATGCTTTTCATTGGTGTAGTTGTTGGGGTCATAGTCTCTGCTATGCTTCTCCCTATCTTTACTATGACACAAGGATTACAGTAAATGAGCAGCAAACATACCTTGGAGACGCATAATGGCTAAACAACGTTTTAGGAATGTCAAACAAGGCAAAGCCCTACCAACATCGAAAATACAAAAAGAAAAGAGTTCAGACAATAACTATGCTTCTGTAGGTCTTAAGATAAAAGCCTTTCTTACGGATGCTTTTATGCTTGTGATGCCTATCATGTATGTAGTATTTTACCTCGTGATGGATGGAAGAGAAGACTTTGCAAAACATATGTTAATGGGATGGGTCTACATACTACTTCCTCTTGTGCTTGTACAAAGCATTTTTATGTACTTCACGGGACAAACTCCTGGATATAGAGCTTATAACATAACCCTTATCGATGAACACACAAAAGAAAAACCTACACTCTTTGTGATACTCTTTAGAAACTTGTCTGCGATTCTTTCTCTTTTTACACTTATAGGTTGGGCATTAATGTTTTTAGAAAAGACAACAAAACCTTACATGACCTCTTGTCCGCCACAGCGGTTGTGCATAAAAGATGACACAAGTAACAAAAAACTTTCTCTTCTATTGGCATCTTACTACTTTTTTACTTTGCTCTTGTGGGTGTGTATGTCATTTTTATGCCAAAAGTACTCCTCGAACTTGGATACTCTACTGTGGAAGTAGGTATCATCTATGCCGCTGCCCCTTTCATGCGTTTTTACTCCCTTTTGTCTTCAGACATGCTCTTTCCCTCACCCCTAAAATTTATCAACTTTCCTTGTTTTTTACCTTTATAGGTACGCTTCTCTTTTTGGCTTCGGTGAATGACTTTTGGGTATACCTTGGCGTTAATCTTCTTTTGGTGCATCCATGGGTATCTCTCTACCTTATGTTGAAACCATTGCACTAGGCACTTTGTCAAAACACCATTATGGGAAAGTACGCCTTTGGGGTTCGCTTGGATTTATGGGAATTGCACTTTGGTTAGGTAAAGTACTTAATAGTCCTTATGAAGCACTCTATTACCTAAGTGCTATGGCATTTTTAACCCTACTCTTTGGTGCGATGGTTACAAAATATGATAGAACTTCTCATTCTAGTTCAGAAGATGATGCTTCCTTTTCATTGGCTAAGTATTGGGCTTTTTGGGCTTCTATTTTTTTAATGCAAGTAGGATTTGGAGGTTTTTATAATTTCTTTACCATCTACCAAACTGACCATGGGGTCTCACTCGAAATGGTCTCTTGGATGTGGAGTTTTGGTATCATTTGTGAAGTTTTTATGCTTTACTTTCAAGGGCCTCTCCTACAAAAAAACCTACTCAATATCCTGCAGTTTGCGACACTTGTAACAGTAGGTAGATGGCTGATGCTCTACCTCTATCCTGACTCTGTCACACTAACCTTTGCTAGCCAGTCTTTACATGCAATTTCTTTTGCCCTATACCATACCGCAGCCATTACTTATGTCTTTTCACTCTATACTCAAAAGAAGCTTGCCCAACAGTTTTTTTTAGGCATTGCCTTTGGACTGGGCGGTTCTGTAGGGGCTCTACTCTCAGGACAAATCTATGGAGAATATCTTTTCTTGGTAGAATCCTTCATCGCACTTATGGCCTTTTTCACTTTGCTCATACATCAAAAACGTAAAGCAGTGATACAAACATGATAAAAGAGTTCCCCTTAGTCATCATCGCAGGAGGGAAAAGCTCCCGTATGGGCAAAGACAAAGCCCTACTTCCTTTTGGAAAGTACCCAACACTCACCGAGTTTCAGTACCAAAGACTAAGTCTTTATTTTCAAGATGTTTATATCTCTTCTAAAACAAATAAATTTGATTTTGACTGTGTTGTCATTAACGATACACACAAGGAGCATTCTCCTCTTGTGGCTTTACTCTCTATTTTTGAAACCCTGAAGGTTGATGAAGTATTCATTTTAAGTGTTGATACACCTTTTATAAATAAAGAGGTAATAGAAAGTATTTTAAAAAGTAGAAACCTTAAGAGTGATATTGTTGTGGCAAAAAGCCCTTCAGGCATACAAGCACTTTGTGGCTGCTATAAAAGATCTATGCTAGCACTGGCGTATGTTCAGTTGGAGAAAGGTGACCATAAACTCCTAAATCTTTTGGCTCTAGCAAACACAGACTATATAGAGTTTGAAGATGATGACCCCTTCACCAATCTCAATCATCCTCAAGAATATCGCGAAGCCTTCAAAAAAAACCTCTAAGTATTTTTACATTCCCCCATCTATCATCTGCGTCATAAGCTTACGAGAAAAAAGACAAACTTTTCAAAGAGTGAACTATGGTACTTATCTTTATGATAAATCATCAAAAAGTCTCTTTTACATTCAAAATCTTTTACAGGCACTTTATGTAATTTACCTTCTTTCAATTCACTCTCAACAGAAATTTTAGAAATACATGTCAAACATTCACGGTTCATCAAAATACTCTTAATGGACTCGGTGTGTCCTAGTTCCAAAAAGACATTAAGGTCATCTACTTTTCCTTGGATATAACTCAAGAAAACTTCTCTTGTCCCTGAGCCTTCTTCACGAAGTACCCATCTTTTATCACTAATTTCCGAAATGCTACATGACTTACACAAATTTTTATCTGCAGTAACCACAAGCAATTCATCTACGCCTATCTTCTCTTTGATAATATCAGACCCAGAAACAAACCCTTCAACAAAACCAATATCTATGCTTCCTTCCTTGATCATATTTGCTATTTCTTTGGTATTACCCTCTTTGAGCGTAATCTTCACATCAGGATAAGAACTCATATAACTACAGATAATCGAAGGCATGAGATAATCAACTATCGTTGTACTCGCTCCAACCCGTATCATCCCTTTATTTTCTGAATTTTTAAATTCGTATTCAATATCTCTAAGTTTTTTATAAAGAGGGTCAATCTCCTTGTAAAAAGCACGTCCTACCTCATTAAGGACAAGCTTTTTATTGATACGATCAAAGACAGGTCTCCCCAAGATACTTTCCAACTCTTTTATAGACATTGAAATAGCAGACTGGCTCAATTTCATATCTTTGGCTACATTGGTTAAGTGTCCAGATACCACAACATTTAAAAAGATTTGCATTTGTCTCAGTGTTAATTTCATTATTTCTCTTTTATTTGAATTAATTATTAAGAAATTATATCAAAATTATAGTACAATTCTGGAAATATAATCAATAATTTTGAATAAAAGGAATTTTATGTCGTTTTCTACAACAAATCGCAAAGGTACCATGGCTGGTATTTTGTTTGTTGCCATATTTGCCGCTGCTGCAACTTTTGTGGCAGGACTTGAACATGTAAAAGCACTAGGACTTTCACCTCTTGTTATCGGTATTGTTATGGGTATCTTTTATGCCAATACTTTACATAATCAAACGCCTGAGTCATGGAAAAATGGTATTACTTTCTCTGGAAAAAAAATATTACGTTTTGCTATTGTACTCTATGGATTTAGAATTACTTTCCAGCAAATAGCTGAAGTAGGCATGGATGGTTTTTTAGTCTCACTTATCATGCTTACTTCTACTCTTATACTTGGCTCATGGGTAGGAACTAAAATCTTTGGGATGGATAAAGATACTTCCATACTTACAGCCTCAGGTGCAGCAGTTTGTGGTGCAGCCGCAGTGCTTGCAACAGAACCTGTACTTAAAGCCCAAGAGCATAAAACAGCCATCGCTGTCTCTATGGTGGTACTGTTTGGAACGGTCTCTATGTTTCTTTACCCCATACTCTACACAACCATCATTGAGAATGCTACAGGATTTTTACATATGACTGCACGAGAATTTGGTATTTATGTAGGAGGAACTATCCATGAAGTGGCACAAGTGGTGGCTGTGCCTGCTTCTATCCCTGGTGCTTCGGAAGAGATGGCAAATGCTGCGGTAATCGTTAAAATGACGCGTGTTATTATGATTGCACCGATGCTCATAGTACTTGGTTTGTATTTGGCGTATAGCACAAAAAAAGAGGGTGAAGAAGTTTCAGGAAAAACTAAATTGGTCATCCCATGGTTTGCCGTCTACTTCATATTTGTTGCTGGTTTTAACTCCTTACACCTCTTACCTCTACCTCTTGTAGATACAATCAATGAGATAGATACATTTTTATTGACTATGGCAATGACGGCATTGGGCATGGGAACTGTTTTTTCCAAATTTAAAGGCTTAGGATTGGCTCCTGTATATACTGCCTTAGTTATGTTTATATGGCTTGTTATAGGTGGATTTGTTGTGACAAAAATAGTAGTAGAGTTTATCTAGATATATAAGGGAAGGAGTTTAATCCTCCTTCATTTTCTTCGCCTATAGCTTAATGCTTCCAATATATCTGATTTTTCTATCTTTGTATGTTTCTGTAAATCTGCGATAGTACGTCCTATCTTTTTCACAGAAGCAATGCTTCTATGTGAAAGTCCAAATTTACCAATAGCACTTTCTAAGATTTTTAATGCCTTCTCATCCAATATACAATAACGTTCCACTTCTTCCTCTGTCAATTTCCCATTGAGTCTGAGATGTCCTCTTTGTTTTTGCACTTTAAATGCTTCTATCACCGCCTCATGCATAGTAGATGAAGTGATGTCTCCTTTGTCTTCACTGCTCACTTCTTGCATCACCACAAAAAGGTCTATACGATCCAAAAATGGGTCTGAGAGTTTATTTTGGTATCGCTTGATTTCGACTTCAGAACAACGGCATGATTTCATCTTAGACAAGAGATTACCACAAGGGCAAGGGTTTTGTGCTGCTACAAACATAATATCAGCTTCATACTCTATCTTGGTATTCACCCTTGCGATATGTACTTTTTTGTCTTGTAGTGGCTCTCTAAGTGCTTCAAGGACAGCTTTAGAAAAGTGTGGTAGCTCATCAAAAAACAGTATACCTTTATGTGCCAATGCTACTTCTCCTATTTTTGCCATAGAAGAACCGCCACCAAAGATAGACGCAGATGTAGCTGTATGATGGGGAGACCTTATAGGACGCAATGCAGAAAAACTAGGCGTAACCCCATCCAAAAATTGATGTTTAGCGATAGAAAGAATTTCTTCTTCAAAAAGTGGGGGTAAAATATCTTTGATGCGTTTAGAAATCATACTCTTTCCACATCCAGGGTTTCCCTCCATCAGAAAATTGTGCATACCTGCTGCTGCTATAAGAGAAGCTCTTTTGGCTACAGACTGTCCTTTCACATCTAAAAAATCATTCTCATATTTTCGCTCAAAATAATAAGCTGTATTTTCTATGGTAAAACTTTCAGCATCGTAGCTAAAAGCTTGCACATTGGCTTTAAAATTCTTACTTTTTACTATATCTATAGTCTCTCTTAACGTCTCCACTGCTATAAAATCTACCCCTGATATGTGCGAAAGATACGCTATGGACTCTTTAGGCACAATAGCTCTCTTGATCACCCCTTGCTCTTTAAGTGAGAGTATGAGAGGAAAAAGCATAGAACTACTCTTAATCTTTCCATCAAGACCTAACTCACCAAAAACAAAAAGTCCTTCTTCTTCTATAGATGTTTTATTTAAAGCGATGAGTAATGCCAAAGAGAGGTCAAAGTGGGTCCCCGATTTCTTAATATCGCTAGGTGAAAGATTTATTGTGACTTTTAAAGGAGGAAAAACAAAGTCGTTGGTAAGCAATGCAGACTTTGTGCGTTCTTTGGACTCTTGTATATCATTGCTCGCCAAACCTACTACAGCAAATCCTGGCAATCCCTTGGTAAAGGTTGCTTCTACTTCAATAACCCTTGCATTGACTCCCTCTAAGGTTGCACAAGTAAGTCTATTGACAATTGTTTCTTGTTTTTGTTTTACTTTAATGGCTTGTTGTTTGGGTGGAGTACCACTATCTATGGGTGCATTCATAATATAGTGTGACATAAGTTAGAGTGAAGAGGTAAAAGTATGTCAAATTGACATATTTTTACCCTCATTTAGAGATTAAGTTTTTAAAAATATACTATTTTTGTTGTTTTGCCCACTCTTTTTCAAATCTTTTTCTTTTTAAAAATGAAAGTTTTTCTATAAATACTTTTCCATCCAAATGATCTATCTCATGCTGGATGACCACTGCAAGAAAACCATCATCTTCCAAAGTATGTTTAGCACCTTCTCTGTCAAAGTATTCAACTTTCACATGTTTTGCACGTTCTACATCTTCATAAACACCAGGAAGAGAGAGGCAACCCTCCTGAAATTTTTCTGTACCATCTTGTGCAACGATAACAGGGTTTATAATTTCCATCGTTTTCTCTTTGGGCTGATCATTGCTATCATGCTCTGTACCATAACTGTCACCATCTTCATCTTCAATAGGAATATTAATGATTAGAACTCTTTGATCCACCCCCACTTGAATCGCTGCAAGACCTACACCATTTTTACTACGCATAGTGTCATACATATCATCAAGTAAGTCATGTAATGCTCCATTAAAGGATGTGACCTCTTTTGAGATGAGTTTAAGTCTTTTGTCGGGATATACAACTATTTCTCTAAGCATCCTATGAACCTACGTAAAGCTTTTGGTAAGTACTTTATCTATAAGTCCATACTCCAACGCTTCTTCTGAAGACATAAAGTTATCACGTTCTGTATCTTTTTCTAAACGTTTGGCTGTTTTGCCTGTTTGTTCTGCAAGAATAGCGTTGAGCGTATCTTTAAGTCTTTGTATCTCTTGTGCCTGAATCTGAATATCTGTAGATTGACCCTGCGCCCCACCTGAAGGCTGATGTATCATAATCCTAGCATTTGGAAGGGCATAACGCTTGCCTTTTGTCCCCGAAGAGAGTAAAAATGCACCCATTGATGCTGCCTGTCCCATACAGATAGTGACAATGTCTGGCTTGATATAATTCATCGTGTCATACATAGAAAGTCCTGAAGTAATCACACCCCCTGGAGAATTGATGTAAAAGTAAATATCTTTATCTGGGTCTTGTGCTTCAAGGAAAAGAAGCTGTGCTACGATAGTAGAAGCCACTTGATCATTCACTTCACCACTTAGCATAATAATTCTGTCTTTTAAAAGGCGTGAATAGATATCGTAAGATCTCTCACCTCGTCCTGTTTGTTCTACAACATAGGGGATATAGCTCATAATGTACCTTTAGATTAGTATAGTTAACAAGCGACAAAGCGATTTAAAGCTTTGTTCCTTGTCAAAATTTTTATTTTTCTAGTCCTAGCATTTTACCAAAGAGTTTATCTTCAATCATACCCATTTTTACCGCAGGCAGAAGGTTGTTGTCTTGGTAATGCTTGATCACTTCTTGTGCATCCTGACCAGACATCATAGCTTCATAATAAATCGCTTGTGATACTTCTTGATCATCCACATTTACTTTTTCTTTTTAGCCAATGCGTCCACGATGAATGTAGCTCTCACAGAGTCTTCAGCATCTGATCTTACTTCTTGGCGAAGTGCTTCTACTTTTTCACTATTGTCTTTGAAAGAATTAAGTTCTTCCTCATCCATTTGTTGTGCTTTTGCATTGATTTTGGCATCAATTTCTTGTTCAACAATATTATTTGGCAATGCAAAATCAAATTTAGCAACCAATGCTTCCACTAGTTTTGGCTTAAGGTCTTCATTATAAATCTTCGAGATTGCAGCAGATTCAATTTGTGTTTTGATTTTTTCTTTCAGTGTTTCAAGGCTTACATTTTCTTCACCTTTAAGAAGCTTTTTGACCAATTCATCATTCACTTCTACGGGTGCTTGTGCTTGTATTTCATGAAGTGTTACTTTAAATTCTACTTCTTTTCCTGCAAGGTCTTCTGACTGATATTCTTTGGGAAATGTCACAGTCACAGTTTTTTCTTCTTCAGGTTTCATACCGATGATTTGATCTTCAAATCCAGGAACAAATTGCTTAGATCCAATTTTAAGATTAAACTTTTCTGCTTTACCACCATCAAATGCAACACCGTCTATGTAGCCATCAAAGTCAATCACTACCATATCAGCATCTCTTACTTCACGTTCTGTTTCAATCTTCTCAAAAGGTGCTTGTTGTGCTGCAATTTCGTTTAACTTTTCATCAATCTCTTGCTCTGAGACTACTGGTTTTTCAAAGCTAGGAAGCACATCCATATAACCTTCAGTTTCAAATACAGGACGGGTAGAGATTTCTACTTCTACATCAATACCTTCATCTTTTTTATCATACTTCTTAAATGTAGGCTGACCCAAAACATTTGATCCATCAATACCTGCTTCTTTCATACCTTCAGCGATAAGTGCCTGCAGTGTTTCACCTTCAGCATCTTGTGCAAGTTTCTCACCATGCATTTTTTTCACCACATGTGCAGGTACTTTACCTTTTCTGAAACCATCTACTTTCAACTCTTTACCAGCTTGAGTAGCCATTTTGTTAATAGTTGCTTCAATCTCACTGTTATCAAGTGTACCACTTACAAGTACATTTGCTTCGTTTACTTTATTTACTGTAACTTTCACTACAATCCTTTAATATATAATTGCATGATTTTATCTAAATAATGTTGAAGTATTACTAAGAGGAGATTTTTAAGGGGAAGACTGAGGGGAAATTGATGCGTAACATACGGTTACACATCAAAGGTTAATATTATTGCTTAACGAGTTCGAAACCCATTTCTTTAAATACTTCAACTACTTCAGCATCGATTGCTCTCATACTCTTGATTTGTTTTTCATCTTTCATATTCAGTCCACTGATCCAGTTTTCTACACTTGCAAATCCTACGTGTACTTCATTGGTACCTTTTGGAATGTAGAAATACACAGAACATGGTGCAAACATACCTGCTTCAGGTGTGCCTCTATTGAAAATGGAGTTTGAGAATTCAAAGTGACACAAAAGTGAAACCCAATATGCATCATATTTATCAAACTCTAATTCTTGATCATCATATTCAAATTTAAAGTCAACAAATCCTGCAATGATAAAATTATGCTTTGCAAAACGTCCATCATGATCACCTATTAATTCTTCTATAAATTCTTCAAGATCATCTGGCTTGTCAAACTTCTTAATGAGCTTAGTCAAACCCTGCGTAGGAAGTGCTGCTGTACGCTCAAACTTTTTTGTTTTTGTTGGCTTTAATTCTTTGGCAGCAAACTTATCCCATCCTGTAAGCATATCTGTAAAGTCTTTTCTTAATGCAGGATCTTTTTCACCAATGATATCAAGCATTGTATCTGCCCCAAGATGTCCAAACCATGTGTTGTCATCTGCTTTTTTATCAAGTGTTTTATAGACCAAAAAGTTAAACGGAGCATAGGCACCAAAATCAGGGTTGGCAAGAAGTAATGGTCTTAATTTCTCATCATTTTTAATACCATAAAAAGAAAGCATTTCTACACCTTTTTCTTGAAACTTTTTAAAATAAAAGTTTTCAATATGTGTATTGACTGCTACGCTAGAAAATCCAATAGAATCTATCTTTTTAATCATTGTATTGATTTCTGCTTCGTTGTTACCTGCTACACCTTGGAATTGTGCTATTAACTCTGTTCCTGCTTGAGCCATACCTACTAATACCATCAGTGACATTATGATCTTGTTTACTTTCATGTTTATCCTTATGTTTTATTAAACTTGAAAGTATGATAATAAAAATTGTATTAAACTGCGATTAACAATCAAATAAACTTCTAACTTAAGCTATACTCTCTGCTATGTATACACAAACCCACCTAATGATCCAAAAATGGTATAAAACACAAGGCAGAAGAACCCTGCCTTGGCGTACGACTAAAGATCCTTACCCTATCTATCTCTCCGAAGTGATGCTTCAACAGACACAGGTAAAGACCGTTTTAGAAAGATATTATTTCCCCTTTTTGGAGAAGTTCCCTACACTTCAAGCCTTAGGCAATGCAAATCTTGATGAAGTACTAAAAATGTGGGAGGGATTGGGATACTACAATCGGGCTAAAAATCTACATAAGACAGCACAACTCTTAATACAAGGTCAACCCCATAACTCTTCTCCTACGCTTCCCTCATCCATAGAAGAGCTGATCAAGCTCCCTGGTATTGGCAAAAATACCGCACATGCCATCGCTACCTTTGCTTACAAAAAAAGCTGTTCCCATTATGGAGGCCAATGTCAAACGTATCCTTTGTCGTCTGCATCAACTCAAAAATCCTACAGATAAAATACTCTGGGATAGTGCCTATATGATGATAGACAAGTCTAATCCTTTTGATTATAATCAGGCTATGATGGACATAGGTTCAAGTATTTGTACACCCAAAAACCCTCTATGCTCAAGTTGTCCTTTGGAAACTATCTGCCAAGGGAAAAAAGAACCCACACTCTACCCTACAAAGAAAAAACGAAAAGTACCTACACGAGAAGAACCTATACTCCTTTACATTTACAATGACCGACTCTCTATGAAACAACGTACAGGAAAGTTTCTGCATGGGCTATGGGGATTTGAATCTGTCGAAGTTCCAGATTGTGCTTCTGAGTATATAGGTGAAGTCACACATGCCTACACACATTTTAAACTGACCTGTAAAGTATATGTTTATTTTGAAAATACTCCTAAGCAGACACATTATTATACTGTTGAAGAGATAAAGAAACTTGCCATTTCCAAAGTAGACGACAAAATAATTAAATTGTATTTAGATATACTATCATCAAATTGAAGGTGGATGAATGACAAAAGATAAAGAATTTGAACAAGCTATCACAAAAGTACTTGAACTTTTGGGTGAAGATCCAAAGAGAGAGGGACTTGAAAAAACCCCTAGCCGTGTAGTAAAAGCACTCAAGTTTCTCACAGAAGGCTACAACCAAAACCCAGAAGAGATACTCGGAGAAGCACTTTTACCACAAGCAATGATGAGATGGTTTTGGTACGTGACATTGAGTTTTACTCTATGTGTGAGCATCATATGTTACCCATCATCGGTCGTGTCCATAGTAGTATATATCCCCGATGGTAAAGTAGTAGGTCTCTCCAAAATACCTCGCATCGTCAATGTCTACGCAAGACGTTTACAAATACAAGAACAAATGACAGAACAAATAGCCGATGCCATTTTAAATACCATCAAACCCAAAGGTGTAGCAGTTGTTGTACATGCTAGGCATATGTGCATGGAGATGAGAGGGGTTCAAAAGATAAACTCAACCACAGTCTCATCTGCACTTCGTGGACTCTTCAAAAGTGATCAACGCACAAGAAATGAATTTTACAATTTGATCAACACACCCACACCTTCTAATTTCTAAAATCATTTTAACACTCACCTCTTTTCCCTTAAAATGCTTTTTATATGATGTGGTGCGTTTCCCAACGTACCACAAACCCAATAAACAATCAACTCTTTTTGCATTTAAATATTTGGTGCGTTAGGAAACAGGACGCTATGAAGGTTTTTGTATAATCTACAAAAGGGTAAAGATGAAAAACAATCTAATCCTAAAAAAACAAAAAACAAAAATTAATGCTCAATATTAGCAAGACATCTATTAAGGATTTTAAGTTATAATATTTTAAAAAGGAGATAGATATGGAAGCTGTAGATTTACGAGAAAACCTTATAAATAGTATAAATACTTTACCATCTAATATGCTAGAAGAGATGTATAAGTTTCTTAATTTTTTAGAATACAAGAGATTTTCTAGTCCTGATAATGAAGAGGATACTCTAGATATCTTTAGAGATACTATAAAAGATATAAAAAATCTAAAAAGTAATAATAACTCTGTACTCTATGATGGCTCTCTTGATGATATGATTAGAGAGTTAAAATAGCTGTGGACAAGCTCTCTATTATCCCATTTAAAACTTTTGTAAAAGATGTTAAACAACTCAAAAAGAGATACAAAAATATTTTAGATGATATTGAGGACTTTAAAATAATTCTTGAAAATACTCCTACAATTGGAACATCTTTGGGATATGGAGTTTATAAAGTTAGAATAAAAAATAGAAATAAGAATCAAGGTAAACGAGGTGGTTATCGTGTTGTTACCTGTTTTATAGATGAAAATAATACTATTTAT
>JAUZSE010000015.1 GCA_030949725.1 Sulfurovum sp.
TAGTACTATTTAAATCATACAAATAGACGATAGTTGATTTTTCTTTTAATTCATTCAGTTTACTAAAGTACCATTTATCTATCACTTCTATTTTTAGATTTCGAACTATTTCTGGCTTCGCATTAGGAAATGTAATATATCCTTTTTCTACAATATTATGTAACCAGATGATATGATATCCAAACTTTGTTTTCACAGGATATTTACTAAATTCTCCTTCAGCAAGTGATTCTAAAGCTTTTTTAAATGGTTCTACCATTACCTTGGATTCAAAATGTCCTAGATATCCTCCTTTAACGGAAGATTTGTCTTGTGAAAACTCTTTTGCTAGTGTATGAAATGTCCTATTGAGGTCATTTGATTTATGGAGTTTTACTATAAAATCTTTGGTTTGATTTTCATCTTTTAGTAATATATGAGAAGTATTATACACTTTCTCATGCCAATATGATTTTTTATTTTTTTCATAAATCTCCATCAAGTTCTCATCTGTAAATGTTGAACTTGCTGACTCTATAGCTATCTCTCGTATAAGTGCAAAACCTCTACTCATACGCTTTCTTTCATTTAAAATGTCTTTTTCATTCTTTTTGCCAAATACATACTGCAAAATTATCTCATGATTTACCATACTTTCAACAACTCTCTTCTTTTCTTCTTCATGCCATTTTGGAAAATTTTTGATTTTTTTCTTTGTTAATATATTGCTTGTTATGAGATGATTGTTTACTTTAGCAAGATTAAAATGCTTAATTGTTGTTTTGAGTGTTGTATTTTCTTCTGAAGCGTATATTTTGTTATCACATCCTGTAAATAAAATAAGATAAAAAAGTACAATTAGATAGTTTTTCATAAGCTATAGTTCCTTCTATTATATGGGGGGGATTTAGTGTGTAAGATTGAGATGTCCACTTCAAAAGAAGTGGACTTATCTACCTTATGTACAAGGCAAATAACCTTCACATACTCCGTCTTCTGGAGAACGTGTTGGCGTTGGCGTTGGCGTTGGCGTTGGCGTTGGCGTTGGCGCTGTTGTTGGCGCTGTTGTTGGCGCTGTTGTTGGCGCTGTTGTTGGCGCTGTTGTTGGCGCTGTTGTTGGCGCTGTTGTTGGGTTAGTACTGTCACTTGAACTGCTTCCACACCCTACAAAAAGTGTAGACGCAAGAAAAGCAATAAAGATAACACTAATTATTTTTGTCATATTTATCCTTTATTTATTATTGGTTATACCAATTAGTTTCAATAGTTCCATCTACATCAGTTGCTGACATATGCGTAGCAATAGCACTAAGGTTTACTCCATAAGTTACTCTAGCGAATCCTGAAGTAAATCCTGAAGCAGAAATAGCATTATTAAAGTCAAGAATTGTTAACTCACCTGGAGTAACAGTAGAACCTATACCTGGTTCTGGAGAAATAATAATTACATCACTATTTACGCTAAACATATCTTCATTATCATTATATAGAATTGGTGCTGATAAAGCAAATCCACCATAATTAGTAATTTGATCAATAGTATTCGCTGGAGTTGCTTCTGCTTGTCTTACTATTGATGTCCATCCACCAACTGCAACTGCTGCATAAGTTGATTGAATGTGTGTTCTTTTGTATGGTTGCGTAAGAAGTATTTTTTGCTCTGCAGTATTACCAAATTCAACGATAGGGTTTCGAAGAGTAGTAGCAAGTACAGCTGCATCACTTGCAATACCTACAGCATTATAACCTATAATTGATCCATTAGCGTAAGGTGTAACTTGTTGCAAATGTCTGTCTGCTAAGTTTGCTTGCTCACCTGCTGCCCATAGTTGCATGTTACTTCCAGTTAAGAAGTTCGTGATTACTGTTGGTTTAATAACTAGTGCTCTAGTATTTTTACCATCTAGCGATCCATCATTTGTAAGCGTCATTGATCCTACCAATGTAGCTGGTGCGTTTGTAAGCGTAGCTGTCTGAGGAAGAGCGGTAGTTCCAGTATAAGAGATTGCTATATCACAAGAACCTGATTGGAATGGTGATTGCATTGCAGATGTATAAATACCACGAGTGATATTTGTTGTATCTCTCCAGCTATTTCCACCAGCAGTAGTTCTACAATTATCTAATGCTCTATAATAGTCTTGAGCAATTAGGTTATGTTTTTTATGGTAAGCATTAAGACCTTGGGTAGATTCAAGTTCAGCCATTGCCATTACTACAATATAACCATTGTCAACATCTGTATCAGCACCTGCACCAATTGGATGACTAAATGGTACCGTTTCTGATGCCATCGACAAGTTATCTACTATTGGTGCTACAGTGGTATCTGTATTACCTGAAACAACCGTTGAGCTATCAGTAGAAACAATCGTTGGTTTACCATCAACCATTTTAATTGTAGCTCTAAATAGGTCATTTGGAGAAAGGTATATATTGAAATCTATTAACTCTTTAGAGTCTGTCCCCCTATGAAGAACAACTTTCGCTACAATAGTTTGTGTAGTACTATCATTAACAACTGTAAATGTTGAACTCCATCCATCTTTTGTAAAGTAAGCAGGGAAAATAAGTGCATCTCCTCTGTCTGTTAGTGAAGTAATGATTGGTTGCTCTACTGTTCCAACTACCGTTCCTAGATTTCCTCCTATTGCTGTTGTTGCTAGTACTGCTGTACTAAGTACTCCAACATAATTTCCAAATGCTTGTGCATTTGTAGCATCTCCATACACCATTGGTTGATTCAATAACGCTGGTGAACTTATATCAAATGCATTTGCACCTGTTCCTAATATTGCAGCCAATGCTACAACTGACATTAATTTCTTTGTCATATTTACTCCTGTGTAAAATTTTTGCAAAAATTTTGTAAGTTAGGCTTACAACCTTTGGGCTTACAAAAGAAGTTTGAAATTCAAATATTCTGATGCCAAAGAAGAGACCTAACCACACACAATATTGCTGTTTAGTAGTATTTTACCACTACTTTTCTTAAAAGTCAAGTTATATTTATAAATAAACATTTACCAAACTTCACATTAGTTCCCGTTGTTCTGAACTATGTCTCCATCAAACCTTTTAGGCTTCAGAGAAACACACTCAGTACATTTCAGTTGCTATTATAGCATATTAATTATTGATTAACTTTTTATTCATTTTTTTTGTTTTACCAAACCCTTACACCAGCAACATTAGCCCAAAAAACACTAATTCAAAAACCACAAGCATCCCCAACGAAGCATTCAAGACATACCTCATCCACTTACTATGCCTTAGACTATCTAAGCCCTGTGCAAACACCAAAGCAAACAAAGCAAATGAAGCTACAAAGTAACGGAAGTCTGTGTTACAAATAACAGGGTAAGAAAACATAAACTTTAGGATAAGTAGTAGATTTAGCACCAATGTAGCAAAGAGTAGCTTGTGTAGTAGAGGGGCTTGATGAAGCTTGATGATGTAAGTCAAAAAACCAAGCACATAAAGCAGACCCAACAAAAGTATGCCTTGCATCACTGCTTTTAGCCCTTCACTCTTTTGTACAAAATACGTATAATCAAACTCCCCAAAGAACATCGTGCCGTACTGATAGGTCAAGAAAGAGTAGCGTATGGCATCGTCTCCAAAGACATGGCTGTACCCTGCTTGAAGTAGTGAGGTGATGTGAAATGTCCCAAAATAGTCAAGCCCTAAAGCTTCTATGCTTTGGTTTGGATAATGTGCAGAACTGTTTACCATATGTAAAGTACCTTCTATAGGAAGATAGACCCTTAGCAGTGTAAAGCCTAGTAAAAACATCCCCACGACAGAGAAGCAATACAGTCTCTTTTGGACTATACTGCGTTGGGACTCTTCTACTTGATAAAAAGCCACTATCAGTAGCCCAAACAACAACAGCTCCATGGGTGCAGCTGATATTTTGGTCATAAAGAGCAGACTTACTCCTATCAATGCAGCATAAAAACCTGTTTTAAATCCTGATTGATAACTGTTTACTATCGCGTACAAAGTATAGGCAGAAAGTGCCATCACCAAGGCATCATTGTTGATACGTGCGCAGAGGTAAACCAGTGAAGGAGTCAAAGAGACAAAGATTATAGCCACAGTTCTTACCCAAAGACTTTGCGTGACAAGCGTCAAAAATCGGTAGCTATAGTAAAGGAAAAGCATAGAACAAAGAAGTGAAAAATACCCTAGCCCATAAAGAGCATCTCCATCATCTAGCCCAAATTGGGTCAAAAGTGCATACAGTCCACCTGTTATCAAATAATACAGAGGCTGTTGAGGATACTCCAAACCTTTTGAAGCCAAAGGCAGTGTCCAATTCTCGGCGATAACCTTGATAAACTCTATATGCCCATGCCAATCATGCTGAAAAGTCATAATACCGAACTTCTGAAAATAGAAGATTCGTATGAGTATTCCTGCAAAGAGGATAGCCCATAGTAGTTTGGGCAGCGTAGTATCTTTAGGTATGATTGAGAGTACTGCTATACTCCTAGGCTTTATTTGTTCAAGTCCTTTGATAAACACTATGAAGATAAGATAAAAGATCGGTATACCTAGCAAGATAAAAAGTATACTGTAGTCAAAAAAAGTAATCTTTTGTTTGATGTTTGGGGTGTAAGTTCTCCGTGAATTATATGTTTCTACCTGACAATGGTTCTCTCCCTTTTTTAGAGCAAAACTTAACTGCTCCCCTACCCCTTCAAACCATTGCATTTTCTTTGCAGGGAAAAGTATCTGCGTGTCGTTGCATTTGACCCAATGGAGTTTAAATCTTTCTGTAGCGATGTGTAGTTTGACTTCCTGATTTATGTTTGAATGTAAGACAAAGCTAAAGGTATTTGATTTGGCGTTACTGTGTTTGAGATCTGTCACACTTAGCTGTATAAGCATGTAGTAGAAGATACCTAAGGTTAACGAGAGGGAGATAAGTAAGATTTTCTTCATCAAGATTCTGAAAGTTTCTCTATCGCATAGTAAAGCACTGCCCATCTGCCTCTTATATCTCTAAAACATATCTCTTCATCGTCTTGCTTGGGTAGACAGAAGGCTAAGCCCTTCTTCATCATCTTAACCCTTCTGACTTATCAAACTCAATATTGTACTTTTTAAGTATCTCTGCCTGTTTATTCTGTGCTTCATCTTTGTCGATGATGACCTGCACACCATTTTTATCTTCTAACACAATGTACTCTGAAGTCGCAGTTTGCATCATTTGATAAAATTCTTTAAAGTTTTTAAATGCTTTTCCATTGACTTTATCTATGGGCCACATACCAAAATCATTGTCTCCTCTACTGATATCTGAAGCCAACACTTTAAGCAAAACCACGACTTCACTTTTATCTTCTTCTTGCCATTTGGATGCGAGGTTGCTCAATGTGATACGATTTCTATTGGTGGAGACGATAAGATTTCTACTCAGAGGAGAAAAAATATACCCCCCATAGATAAAGTATTCTGGCATAGTGTCATAACGTGTGGTTTGAACAAGATACATATCATCCGCTGTGTGTTGCAATAGTGCCTTGACCTGCATAGGCTTTTTATCTCTGATGACATCCAATGTCACACTCTCTCCCATCTGGTATTTGTCTACAAAATGATGGAAATGGGTATATTCATGCTTTCGAAATTCTACGGTACCATCATTTTCGATATTATGCCCATCTACCGCAGTTAAGATGTCTCCTACTTTTAGTAGTTTGGAGAGCGTTGAACTGTAGACTACTTTGTTAATCAGTTTACCACTGGTATTTCCATCCAAACCATAATACCGTCTTAATGCAGGGTTCTCAAGCTTTTGTGTACCCAAACCTAAGTCTGCAAAACCATCATACTTTCCATCTTTCATATCGTCTATAAAATGTTTTACCAAATCAACAGGGACGATATAGCCTATGTTTTGAGACTTCTTAATGACTTGCATCACTACACCTACTATCTTCCCCTTAGACAACGCTGGTCCACCAGAATTCCCAGGATTTACAGCTGCATCAACCTGTACGGCCAAAAAAGACTCTCCACTGTGTGCATAGACATGATGCTCCACACGTGAAACTACGCCAATGGTAGCAGAAAGCGTAGATCCACCCATAGGGTATCCGTAGACAACTATTTTTTGTTCCACATGTGGTAGTACACCAAAAGTAAGTGGCGTCACTCCTTCAAAAATGCCTCGTCTTCTACTTTCAAAAGTGCTAGATCTACTTGATGAGAAACGGCATAGACTTTGGCTATATAACGTTTACGTTGACCATAGCGTTGTACTTCTAAAAAAGCTTGGTTTGCCACCACATGGGCATTGGTAAGGATATATCCTCCCTCTATAATAGCTCCCGAACCCGTACTGCTACGCATAGAACTGTTCCATGGTGCTTGATAGTTTGGTATTTTTGCCGTGGAGTATATCTTGACGATGGCTTGCTTGGTAATGTCTTCTTTGTCTGTATTGGCTAGAAGCATCACTATGCTTAATAAGAGTGTAAATAATAGTTTCAAATTTGTCCTTGTAGGGTAAAATGTTCTGCATCTAAGCAGTGAATATGTCGTTTTTTTGCTTCTTGTGCCATAAGTCCTGCTTCATCTATTCTAAGCAAGTTTTTCTCTTTGTCATAGACTTTTGCAGAACAAACACCGCAACTAGGGCTACGGTCTTTTCCTATAAATACATCTATCTGGGGATGTCTGTCAAAAAAGTCTTTTGCGTACGCGATGACAGGAGAAGATAAATCTTCCCCACTCTCATTTGAAATGGCTTTGCATCCCTCTTTGGTTTCTATGAGATCCATCGTAGGTCTAGGTGTCCCAAAGGCATAGTCTTCAGGACAAAAAGCGATAAGTTCAGCACCTTCTAAAAGCGTTAAAAGTGATTCATTCTTATTGTCCGAAGCATCATAACGACACTGCTTTCCCAATAAACATGCAGAGAGTGCAATAACCTTTTTCATTTCTAATAAACAAAGAGTAAAGCATACACCCATCCACCTGTAAGCATCGTCAATATAATGCCAATAAAGGTACGTTGTCCAGCTTTTTGATGTGCTTTAGAATAAAGTCCAGGTAGTGTTCCCTGCTTTTTATAACGCTTAGCATAATGGAGTGTCATAATCCATAAAACAAGCGTCACCACAGAAATGATAATATGAAAAATCAATACATAGATAAAATAATTATGCCCAACCGAACTACCCTCGATTAAATGTTTGTATCCTCCTACCACGCGTACACCAAACTCAAAAAATGCCACCACTATAACTGTCACCACAAAAAGTAATTTTTGTACACTCTCATGTGCCTGATAATTCTTCTGCTTTGCAAGAAAAATAGCACCAAAAATCAAAAATGGTAAAAACGCTACGATCACCGATACAATATCCATAAACAATGGTGCACGTGTCCCTAAAAAACCTGACTGAAATATAAAATCCATAAAACTCTCCAAAAAATAAATACTGACACTATACCAAAGCTATCTAAAAATGACTAGATTAACAAATCACTATCGACTTCACTTCTGTAAATTCTTCAAGCGCCCATTTGGGCCCTTCACGTCCTACGCCTGAAAGTTTAGTCCCACCATAAGGCTGTACATCAAAACGAAGTGTAGGAATGTCATTAATCACCACACCCCCACACTGGGCATCTTCTATAAACGCCTGTGTTCGTTTCAAATCATTCGTAAAGATGGAAAACTGTAAGCCATAGGGCGAATCATTCATCTTTGCTATGGCTGTTTCATAATCTGGCACCGCCAGCAAACTCACGATAGGTGCAAATACTTCTTCACATATAATCTGCATATCATCTGTCACATCAGCCATCACAGTGGGGTTAAAGATCGTTTCATCTTGCCCTCCACCCGTCAAGGCAGTCGCTCCCTCAGAAATAGCAGAAGCAATCCAGCCATTGGCTCGTTTACGTGATTCATCGTCTATGAGTGGGTCTAAAAAGTATCTTCTTCATAAGGAGAACCCACTTTTAATTTTAACGTCTCCATGGCTATGAGTTTTGCAAACTCTTCATATACAGATTGATTGACATAAATACGTTGAAGAGAGATACACACTTGTCCAGAGTTATAAAAAGCACCAAAGGCACAACGTGCAGCTGCAAAAGGAAGATCGGCACTTTTGTCTATGTAAGTTGCGGCATTGCCTCCGAGTTCAAGGCTTACTTTTTTGATACCTGCTTGTTTGGTAATGATGTTTCCCACAGGTACAGACCCTGTAAAACTTATGACTCTGGGAATGTCGCTCTGCACCAAAGCAGACCCCACTTCTGCATCACCATACACCAAAGAAAGTGCATCTTTGATGGCATACTCAGAGTCTATGAAAAGTTTAGCAAACATATACGCAACCATAGGTGCTTCAGGAGTGGGCTTAAGGACAACCGTATTCCCTGCTCCTAGTGCTGGTGCGATCTTGTGTGCCACAAGGTTAAGGGGGAAGTTAAAGGGTGTAATACACGCTATGACCCCTACAGGTTCACGTCTAAAATATGCCAGTGTTTTTTTGCCACTAGGCATAATATCGGTAGAGATTGTCTCCCCATGCAAATGCGCCAACTCCATCGCAGTAAGACGTACGGTTTCTACACAACGTTCTACTTCAATACGCGCAAAAGTGATAGGCTTAGCCACTTCTCTTGCCAACATCACAGCAAAAGCTTCTTTCTCTTCACTGAGTCTTTTAGCCACATCTTCAAGCCACAAGATACGCTGAGAGAGTGGAGACTTAGCAGCAGACTTTGTCGCCTCTTTTGCAATCTCCAATGCTCTGAGCGTATCCTCTGCGTTACATACAGGAGCTGTACTTACTACCGCATCATCAAAAGGACTCTTACGTTCTTCTAACGCTTCTTTTGTCTCTTCACTAGAACCAAAAAAGATCTTAGCCTCTGCTATGTCAGATGTGTTGTCAAATATTTTAAACATGTGTATCCTTATTACTATATAATGAAATAGATTATAGCCAATTTGAATCTATATCTATAGCAATAAAATTAGAATTGGTTTTAGATGTTGCATTTTCTTTTCAATTAACTTACAAAACTTCAATTCTATTTCTACCATTTGTTTTGGCTTTATATAAGGCTTTATCAGCTCTAATAATCGTATCATCTATATCTTCATTATCTTGATAGAGTACAGCACCAAAACTACAGGTAATATTGTGAACCTCTGTAAAATCGTGCTGTATAATTTGCTTTTGTATTTTTGTTAAGACCTTAATCAATATGGGCATACTTGGTATCTCTAGTAACAAAATAAATTCTTCTCCACCCCAGCGAATAAAGTAATCTTTCTTTTTCATAGAGCTTTTGATAAGCTGACTAAATTCTTTGAGCACATGGTCACCTACATCATGCCCATAGTTATCGTTGACCTTTTTGAAGAAATCAATATCTATCATTACTAAACCTAAATGGGCTAAGGGATTGACTTGTTTGATAATACTATTGATATTCTTATTAAAGAAAAAGCGATTATAGACTTGTGTCAGTTCATCATAGACGAGCTTTTTATTGAGATCTATCTTTTCGCTCATACTTTCTGTGACATCTTGAATCACCCCATGAGAGACGAGTGCTTGTCCTGCATGATCCACAAAGGTTTTACATTTTTGTTCTATATACTTAACCCCCATAGTGGTGACAATCCTATGGGTAATAATATGGAATTCTTGTTCTAATAAATGTTTGCTATACGCATCTTTTACCCTCTGTAAATCATCTTCATGGATATAAGCAAAAAAGTCATTGCCGTGCTGTACCTTATCTTGTTTATTTCTTTCAAAGATACTATAGGTTTCGTCACTCCATTCTAAGATGTCTGCTTTAATATCATAGGACCATCTCCCAATCCTTGCAATAGCTTGTGCTTGATAAAGTAACTGTAAGGTTTCTTCTCTTTTTGTATTGAGGCTATTGATATATTTGATAAGAATAATGACAATAATAATCACGAGTACTATGAGTATAAAAATCAAAAGAAGGGTAATTCGAATCGCCTCTTTTTCACTTTGGATACTATGTGCTAAAAATAGTTTGGCTTTATTGTTGGCATAAGTTACTAAGAATTCTACCTGTGTATTCAATAGTAGGATATGCTCATAACCTCGATGTTTGGTAATATATTGGGCTTCTTCATATTTCGCTTCTTTGATTAGGGCAATCACTTCTTCTCGAATATTTTTCCATTGTATAAACAGTTGATAGCTTGTGTCAATATCATGCCTACTTCCTAAGTAATATTTAAATACGATGATATAATCAGAATATACTTGTTTTTCATCTTCATCAACAAGAAGAATAGCTTTTTTGAGGTCTGTTTTTGTTTTCGCTATAGATACATCTTTCATATATCTATGCATGGAAGTAATATTGGTCTGAATAGATTTGGTTGCATTCGAAACCCTATAAGGATGTTTATACATTTTTTGGTAACCCCCACAATAACCCCACCAACCAACCTCTAAGAAATCCTAACTATCCCATCAGCACTTACATTCCAAGGTAACAACGCCTCAATATCCCTACCATCTCTTTGATAATAAGGAAACTCAGTCATAAGATACTTCAAGTAGTGATAGGGTTCTAATCCATTAGCCTTAGCAGTCTCTATAATAGTGTACCAAGTAGCAATAGCCTCAGCACCTTTCACAGAAGTAGCAAATAACCAATTCTTTCTACCAAGTACCATAGGTCTTATATGGTTTTCTGCTCCATTATTATCAATATTGAGTCTTCCATCAGTAAGATAGACTTTTAGCTTAGGAAATTGATTATTGAGATACACAAATGCTTTAGCAATAGCACCACCAAGTTCTTGTGCTTTATAGAACTTTGTGTTAATCCATTCTCTTATAGTGTTGATGATAGGTTGAGATTTCTCTTTTCTGATAATTAACTTTTTATCAGGAGGATCATCTTTTATCTCTTTTTCTATTTTATAGAGTTTCTGTATGAGTGTTATGGCTTCTTGTGCATAACTCTTACTTTGTGGGTCACTGACTCCTGATTTGACTATATCTGCAAACTTTCGTCTAGCGTGGTTCCAGCAAGCTAGATGTGTCATATCATTTGTCTTGACCACATCATTATATCCAGCGTATCCATCTGTTTGTAGAAAACCACTAAAGCCCTCGAGGAGTGCGGTCGCTGCCACTGCACTCCTGTTATTGGCATAGTGCATATAGACAATTTTATATTTATCCATTCCTACACCTAGCCATATATAGGATTTTTTGTTGCTTTGCCTTTGTGTGCATTCACTACTTGAAGTGTCGTCTCATCTGCTTGTATATATTCATTCTCTAGGAGTCTCTCTTTGAGTTTTTCTTTAAAATGTTTTAGTTTTTCAGAAGCTTTTATCATCCAATTAGAGAGTGTCGTATCATTGAATGGAGCCACAAATCTATTTTTATAAATTTTAGCTTGTCTGTACAGTGGCAATGCATCTTCAAACTTTTGTACAGCAATAGTTGCTAAGAATGAAGCGGTTACTTGTGTCTTTGGGAGGATAAATGGTCTTAAATGCTGTTGTGCTTGGTTTCTCTCCACATCTACAACCATATACGAATCTAACGTTTTGTATGACTTGAAATTTTGCAGGTACTATATCGTATTGTTCTGATACAAGTTCTTTAATCTTGTGCATTGTATCACCACAGCTACATATCTTCTCATCATCACTGATATCGTCTTTCTACTCTTACTCTTGGTATATCAGTAGGTGGAGAAGTTCTTCCACCTCTCTTTCTTTTGAATGTTATTTCAATCTCTTCATCTTCTACTACTTCAATACTCTCTTCATTGTCTTCAAAGAGAGTTGGTTGCTTAGGGTTTAGTTTTTCACTTTTGGAGGTAAAGTGTTGACGTATGAGGTAATCTATCTTTTCTTTTAGGTGATTTATTTCAATTTGTTGGGTTTGTATTCTTTTTTCTTGAGTAGTAATTTGTTCTTTTTGAACACTGCTTTCTTGAGCTTGATTTATAATGATTTCTTGTAGTTTTTCTATATCAATAAGCTCTGTTTTCATAGTGCTATTATAGCTAAAACTACTACTATACTTGGTTAGTAAATGACTTTTTTATGTGATGTTTTTTGCTTATTTTAGCTGTGTGATGCTTTGCTTAATATTGGGTTGGTGGGGTTATTTAGGGGGTTACATTTTTTGTGTGAGTTGAGAAAGTTCTAGCATCTTATAGATAGAAAAAATACCCAAAAAGATAAGGAGCATAAGGGTAATAGAAAAACTAATAATAATTTTGGAATTCATTCTACCTCTTTAAAATTTAGGATTAGATTATACCGCTATTTTTATATTATTGGAATAAGTTCAGGAAAAATATAAGAAGCAAAAGAGGGATTAAACTTTAAGCGAATAGCACCCTTGTGTGTATCAGATTCCAAATAATCAAGTTTAATTAAATCTTGAATAAGTGTTGAAGCTGTTAAAGTCGCACTTTCAATGCACAGTCTTTCTGCTAATGAAAGTAACTCAGCATCAATATTGCCTTGAATATCTCTAGGTATAAAGAGGGGTGAAGTCCAAAATATACTCCTTAGGACAACAAGATAAACAAACCCAAAATAAGCTAAAATACTATTTATGAAAAAGTACCCAAAAGAAATAGAAGAGCAAATGCTAAATCTATATAAAAGTTTATCAGAGAAAGACAGAAGACGCTACGCAGGAATAGAAGCAACCAAATTAAGTCATGGAGGGATAAGCTATATATGCGAAATCTTTGAATGTGACTATAGTGGTGTGTCAAGAGGACAAAAAGAGTTAAGAACAGAATTAGATAAAGATAATAAAAGACAAAGAGAAGAGGGAGGAGGAAGAAAGTCTATATTGCTCACAAGAGAAGGCTTAGACGAAGCATTCCTAGAGGTTATCGCAGAGAGTACAGCAGGTTCACCGATGGATGAGACGATAAAGTGGACAAATTTATCACGGAAAGAGCTACAAACTAGATTGTCAGAGAAAGGTTTTGTAGTTGATGTGGATATAGTGAAACAACTCTTAAAAAAACATCATTTTCGTAAGCGACAAGCATTTAAAACACTTTCAGGAAAAGTAGATGTTGCAAATAGAGATGAGCAATTTAAAAATATTGAAAAACTAAAAGAAGAATATAAGAAAGAGGGGAATCCTGTTTTGAGTATGGATGTAAAAAAAAGAGTTTTTAGGAAATTTATACCGAGAAGGTAAACTGTATACTCAAGAGATAATTAAAGTTAAAGACCATGATTTTCCTTCTTACGCAG
This sequence comes from Sulfurovum sp., assembly GCA_030949725.1. Classification (GTDB taxonomy): domain Bacteria; phylum Campylobacterota; class Campylobacteria; order Campylobacterales; family Sulfurovaceae; genus Sulfurovum. The sequence continues at coordinate 13,262 of JAUZSE010000015.1, forward strand.
AGGGAAAAATTGTCCACCTATGGGCTGTATGATATAAACCTAAATATTGGTTATATTACCATAGGGACAAGTGCTGATACCAGTGAATTTGCTTGTGAATCTATCAAAAATTGGTGGTTAAATTATGGATATATTGAATATCAAGGACATGATAAACTGCTACTACTGTGCGATGGTGGGGGCAGTAATAGCTCTCGTCACTATATTTTTAAAGAAGATTTACAGAAGTTATCAGAGGAATTACAAATTGAAATTCGTATTGCTCATTATCCTCCTTATACATCAAAGTATAATCCTATAGAACATCGCCTATTCCCTCATATCACAAGAGCTTTACAAGGAGTCATTTTTACAAGTGTAGAGTTAGTAAATACCCTTATTGCACAAACTAAAACGACTACAGGATTGAAAGTTTTTAGTTCTATTCTTGATAAGGTATTTCATACAAAAAGAAAATATGCAGAGGGCTTTAAAGAGAATATGAAAATTATCTTTGATATACATTTACCACTTTGGAATTATGTTGCTATTCCTAAAAAGTACTAGTAATTTGGTTTTATTTATGTTTTAGTCCTTATATTTCAAATAGTGTAGCATTTTTTGCTGATATTTTTGCAGGTTATTCAGTAAAGATGAAAGAACTCTTTGTATTTACTCTAGCCATTACTTTGTCCAACTAAGTGTAAATGATTTTCCAAGATTATATAAGAGAAGATGGTTAAATTATCACTTTTTTGCAAGTGTGTTAATGGATCAATAATAATTGATAAATTATAAGCATATTCTAGTCTATTCTAAACTGTCCCTCAATTAAAAATCTAAAAAAACCATATTCTATAAGTTTTGGATTATCTTCCAATAATTCACTAAAATCTTTTTCTTCTTGAATAGCTTTTGCTAAATCATATAAAGCTTCATAATGTTCATTAAGTGTTATCACTCGACATAAATTATTATCATTCTTTTCTATCTCTAACTTATGACATTTTCCTAATCCAAAAAATAATATTGTTTTTTCTGCCTTTCTATAGCTATAACTACCTTTTCCTAAGTCTTGTTTTCTTTTCAATTCTAAAATCGCTAAAGGGAGATATTTTGTCGTAAAAACCAATTCAAAATAATCTAAAGGGTCTTCTTCTCTAGGATTAATAAGAAGAGGATACTCTAAAACTAAATCATCTATACTTTTTGCAACAAAATCATTATCTAACGGGAAAAATGATTCTTTATAGCCATCATTACAACCTTTACACATCAAAATATAATTATTCTCTTCACATTCTAAAAAGGCATAAGCATCTTTAGGTAATTTAGAATTTGCAAGATTTCTTTTAGGTCTAAAATGGTCAATAGAAGAACCAGTATGCCGTTCATTTTCCATATCTAGTTTTTGTTCACAAATAGGACATCTATTATAAGATATATTCTTATGAATAGGTGTAAATTTTGTCCAAGCTTTATTTGACGCACAATCTGTATAGATATCTCTTTTTGCTTCTTCAAATTCACTATTCACTTTTTCAAAATCTTGATGTTTATTAATTTGATTCATAAAAATCAAAATTTATCCTTGTATTTATTCAATAATGATTGAAAATCTTGCTTATTTAATTGTTTTAGTCCAGAAAAATTTATATCTTCATTCTCTTTGACAAATGCTAAAAACTTAAAATATGCTCTATCATAAATAAATCGGGAAGCCATTGTTCCTTCTAATTCATTTTCTATAAGTTCTAATTTATTTTTATCTTCATCATTAAAATTTTGACTATCATTCTCTCTTTTTTCTTTCAATTCAAAGAGATTTTCAACCAAATCTTGCATATCTTTACCAACCAAAGCATTTAGACCAAAATATCGGATAAGCACAGCTGATATATCTAAATATTTAGTCCCTTTCCCCTCTGTATTTACACTTTCTTCTCCTATCTCAATCACTCCAATTTCATTAGAGTTTCTATTTAGCATTAGTAGTGGATTATGAGTTGCTATAATAATTTGAATATTATCATTAAGTTTTTTTATACTCTCAATAAGTTTGAATTGCCATTCAACATGTAAAGAAGTTTCAGGCTCATCCATTAATAAAATAAATGGTTCATCTCCTTCTAGTAAGATAGTTAAAAATATAATTAAAATTTGTTTTTCACCCGAAGAAATTTCATTAAAAAATAATTTCTTATTTTCTTCTCTTAATTTAATTAAAAGTGCTTCTTTACTATCATTAAGAACAATTTCTTTCTCTGTATCTCTTAAAAAGTTATTAATAATTTCTTTAAATAAATTTATTTTTTTATAAATACCTTCTTTTATAATATTTTCTTTTATTGTCAATTCTTGAAACTGTTGTAATATCTCAGGCGTTGCATTTGTAATATTTTGTACAATTACACTAATTTTTTCACTTATATCTTTGCTTTCTTTTTCAAAAATGTTATTTAATTCTCGTTGATGCTGTCCAAACTTATCAACCAACTTTAACAACTTACAATCTAAATCATTTTGACTTTTTTCACATTTTTCATTTTTCCCATCAAAGGTATCGACTAAAATAGATTTTACATCCGAAAAATTCTTATTATTTGAAATAATGATATCTTGTGTGAGAGTATCTTCATAAAATTTCTTAATCTTTAAATGTATTCCAGGAAAATTAAATTTTTCTAAAACCTCTTTATCCTTATTAATACAAGCATGAATAAGTTTTAAAATTGTTGATTTACCTGTACCATTTTTACCAATTAAAATATTTGTATCTTCTCCAACTTCCCATTTAAAATTTTTATCTTTATAAATCTTTTGAATATCAATCTCTTTAATATTAATTCTTTTAGCTGAAGCCAACTCTCTTGCTCCTGCATCTAAAAGTAGTTCTTTTATTGCCAGTTTAAACTCAATAAATTTTTTATCTTCATTACTAGGTAAAAAGACTTCAATAATATTTTTAAAAATAAAATCTTTTCTTTGTTTATGAGAACCCCTACCTTTTTCAAGATAAGCTTGATTCCATAAATGATTGTTTTGGATGATAAGTTGATGATAAATATAATTTCTAAGCTTTGTTGAAAAATCTTGTTTTATCTCATTTTGAGAACTCATAATATCAGAATTAAATTGCTCTTCTGTTTGTAAAAAAAGATTTATATCTTTCATTATAAATAATAATATTTCACTAATAGGCTTAATGGAGTCATACTCTATTTGATTATTTTTCATCTGTTTAGTAAATGCTTTAACTCTTGTCCAATGTTCGTTATCAATTTTTTCTTTAAAATAAGAAATAAAATCCTTTGTATTTAAGTTAGCAAAGAAATTATTAAAATCATATTCTAAAGGAATGAATGTTACTTCATCTTGATTTTTCATATCTTCAAAAAGTCTTTTTATCTCTTTTTGTGAGTATTCTGATATTTTAGATTCATTTAACTTTTCTAATTTATAAGTATTTTTATTTTCTAAACTAAAAGAAACTTTTTGCTCTTTAAGTGCGTTCTCTAAATTTGCTAACCTTCTTCGTAAAAATCCATTTCTATCACTATTTTCTATTCTATCTATTTTAGAAAAAATCAACTTAAATTTATTTTTATAACCATTCAAAAAAATACTCTCAATTGCACCTTGTCCACCTGATATAAAAGGGTCTTCTCCTTTTTCCATTAAAAGAATATGATTACAATAATCAAAAAAATCATAATGACGAATAGATAAGGTATCTCTTCTTTCTTCTAAAGAATGCCCTATTCCTTCTCCATCAATTAATAAAAACTCTAAATCTAAATGCTGTAACCACTTAGATAATAGCTCCTCTCCCTCTATTCTAATATATTCTACAAGTAAAGAAATTGAACCAATATCTGTCTTTAAAAGTGTTTTATTTCTATTAATAAAATCAGATTTTTTCTCTATATTATCAATAATAAGTGGTTTATTTGAAAATAATTCATAATCAGAATCTACTAATTTGAAAAAGTTATCTTTTATTTCATTTAAGAAAGATGTAGTGATATTATTTATCTCCGTTTTAATATCAAGTGTATCAAAAAGAGTCTCATCATTATCCCTTTCAATAATTAAAGGAATAATATTAGATAAGATAATTTGTGCTTTAGCATCTAAAGTTTCTTTGGATACCATATATTTTAGACGAAACTTTTCATCAGAAGACTCTTCTAGTTTTAAAACTATATCATCTAAATTATCTTTATTTATTTTACTATTATCTAAAGCTTTTTTTATAGCATCCTTTATGAGCATCTCAATAGAATCAACAATATCCTCTTTCTTTTTTAAAATAATAATTGTCTTAAGAGGTAAACCTTTTTTTATAATATATTCCGTAGGTGCAACAGTGGTTCGTGTCTGTGTTGTTGTAGGAAAAGCAGAATCAACAGTATCAATAATATTTCTTACTAAAGAAGTTTTTCCTGCTCCTGTACTCCCTAAAAGATATATCTTTTTTATCTTAGATAAATCTAATTCATTATTCTGTTTTAATATTTCTTGTATGTCCGAAAAGTTTCTCATTTTACTATTCCTCATTTATTGATAGATGTATTATACTTACTTTTAAATGATTTTTGGTAACCCCCACAATAACCCCACCAACCAACCTCTAAGAAATCCTAACTATCCCATCAGCACTTACATTCCAAGGTAACAACGCCTCAATATCCCTACCATCTCTTTGATAATAAGGAAACTCAGTCATAAGATACTTCAAGTAGTGATAGGGTTCTAATCCATTAGCCTTAGCAGTCTCTATAATAGTGTACCAAGTAGCAATAGCCTCAGCACCTTTCACAGAAGTAGCAAATAACCAATTCTTTCTACCAAGTACCATAGGTCTTATATGGTTTTCTGCTCCATTATTATCAATATTGAGTCTTCCATCAGTAAGATAGACTTTTAGCTTAGGAAATTGATTATTGAGATACACAAATGCTTTAGCAATAGCACCACCAAGTTCTTGTGCTTTATAGAACTTTGTGTTAATCCATTCTCTTATAGTGTTGATGATAGGTTGAGATTTCTCTTTTCTGATAATTAACTTTTTATCAGGAGGATCATCTTTTATCTCTTTTTCTATTTTATAGAGTTTCTGTATGAGTGTTATGGCTTCTTGTGCATAACTCTTAGGACAACAAGATAAACAAACCCAAAATAAGCTAAAATACTATTTATGAAAAAGTACCCAAAAGAAATAGAAGAGCAAATGCTAAATCTATATAAAAGTTTATCAGAGAAAGACAGAAGACGCTACGCAGGAATAGAAGCAACCAAATTAAGTCATGGAGGGATAAGCTATATATGCGAAATCTTTGAATGTGACTATAGTGGTGTGTCAAGAGGACAAAAAGAGTTAAGAACAGAATTAGATAAAGATAATAAAAGACAAAGAGAAGAGGGAGGAGGAAGAAAGTCTATATTGCTCACAAGAGAAGGCTTAGACGAAGCATTCCTAGAGGTTATCGCAGAGAGTACAGCAGGTTCACCGATGGATGAGACGATAAAGTGGACAAATTTATCACGGAAAGAGCTACAAACTAGATTGTCAGAGAAAGGTTTTGTAGTTGATGTGGATATAGTGAAACAACTCTTAAAAAAACATCATTTTCGTAAGCGACAAGCATTTAAAACACTTTCAGGAAAAGTAGATGTTGCAAATAGAGATGAGCAATTTAAAAATATTGAAAAACTAAAAGAAGAATATAAGAAAGAGGGGAATCCTGTTTTGAGTATGGATGTAAAAAAAAGAGTTTTTAGGAAATTTATACCGAGAAGGTAAACTGTATACTCAAGAGATAATTAAAGTTAAAGACCATGATTTTCCTTCTTACGCAGAGGGAAAAATTGTCCCCATGGGCTGTATGATATAAACCTAAATATTGGTTATATTACCATAGGGACAAGTGCTGATACCAGTGAATTTGCTTGTGAATCTATCAAAAATTGGTGGTTAAATTATGGATATATTGAATATCAAGGACATGATAAACTGCTACTACTGTGCGATGGTGGGGGCAGTAATAGCTCTCGTCACTATATTTTTAAAGAAGATTTACAGAAGTTATCAGAGGAATTACAAATTGAAATTCGTATTGCTCATTATCCTCCTTATACATCAAAGTATAATCCTATAGAACATCGCCTATTCCCTCATATCACAAGAGCTTTACAAGGAGTCATTTTTACAAGTGTAGAGTTAGTAAATACCCTTATTACACAAACTAAAACGACTACAGGATTGAAAGTTTTTAGTTCTATTCTTGATAAGGTATTTCATAGAAAAAGAAAATATGCAGAGGGCTTTAAAGAGAATATGAAAATTATCTTTGATATACATTTACCACTTTGGAATTATGTTGCTATTCCTAAAAAGTACTAGTAATTTGGTTTTATTTATGTTTTAGTCCTTACTTTGTGGGTCACTGACTCCTGATTTGACTATATCTGCAAACTTTCGTCTAGCGTGAGCCCAGCAAGCTAGATGTGTCATATCATTTGTCTTGACCACATCATTATATCCAGCGTATCCATCTGTTTGTAGAAAACCACTAAAGCCCTCGAGGAGTGCGGTCGCTGCCACTGCACTCCTGTTATTGGCATAGTGCATATAGACAATTTTATATTTATCCATTCCTACACCTAGCCATATATAGGATTTTTTTGTTGCTTTGCCTTTGTGTGCATTCACTACTTGAAGTGTCGTCTCATCTGCTTGTATATATTCATTCTCTAGGAGTCTCTCTTTGAGTTTTTCTTTAAAATGTTTTAGTTTTTCAGAAGCTTTTATCATCCAATTAGAGAGTGTCGTATCATTGAATGGAGCCACAAATCTATTTTTATAAATTTTAGCTTGTCTGTACAGTGGCAATGCATCTTCAAACTTTTGTACAGCAATAGTTGCTAAGAATGAAGCGGTTACTTGTGTCTTTGGGAGGATAAATGGTCGCCAATGCTGTTGTGCTTGGTTTCTCTCCACATCTACAAACCATATACGAATCTAACGTTTTGTATGACTTGAAATTTTGCAGGTACTATATCGTATTGTTCTGATACAAGTTCTTTAATCTTGTGCATTGTATCACCACAGCTACATATCTTCTCATCATCACTGATATCGTCTTTCTACTCTTACTCTTGGTATATCAGTAGGTGGAGAAGTTCTTCCACCTCTCTTTCTTTTGAATGTTATTTCAATCTCTTCATCTTCTACTACTTCAATACTCTCTTCATTGTCTTCAAAGAGAGTTGGTTGCTTAGGGTTTAGTTTTTCACTTTTGGAGGTAAAGTGTTGACGTATGAGGTAATCTATCTTTTCTTTTAGGTGATTTATTTCAATTTGTTGGGTTTGTATTCTTTTTTCTTGAGTAGTAATTTGTTCTTTTTGAACACTGCTTTCTTGAGCTTGATTTATAATGATTTCTTGTAGTTTTTCTATATCAATAAGCTCTGTTTTCATAGTGCTATTATAGCTAAAACTACTACTATACTTGGTTAGTAAATGACTTTTTTATGTGATGTTTTTTTGCTTATTTTAGCTGTGTGATGCTTTGCTTAATATTGGGTTGGTGGGGTTATTTAGGGGGTTACGATTTTTGAATGAAAGATTCCTGAATGAAAAACAAAGGTAACAGGCTACTTTAACTCATTCAAAAGCTCCAGCTGTTAAACCCTAGCAGACTCAAACACTAGCATAATCTTTCAATCTTTAATAAACCATCCTAATAGGGTTCAAACGAGTAAGAGTATTAAATACCCACAATATATTCGTCAACTATTTGTCATTGAAAACGCTATTTATTAAGTTTTTTTTAAAGAAAATTATTGTATCTTCCCACAAGCAATACTATGTATAGTAAATAAATAAAATTAAAAGGTTTAATATGGATCTTAGTATAAGTTATCACCCTATTACAGAAGCACAGATGAAAGAATGGTATTTTGATGTATTTGAAGACATGGGTGCAGCCCTTGACCTTGAAGTACTCATCCCCAAAGAGCAACTCAAAAACCATAAACTTGAAGACCTTACAACATATTATAAAGACAAATATATAGAAATGATCAAACGTTCAAGAGAACTTGAGTATGATGATTTCAATAAATGGCATGGTTATTTCTTGGCGATAGTCCAAGGATTCTTTGAGAAATTTTATTTTATTCAAGGTGCAGCTATCTCAAGCATCATTGACCCTGAGTTTCATGAGACTTATGTGACCCCATGGGAAGATGTGATTCCTAGTGATTACATAGAAGACTTACAAGTAAATAATAAACTTCAAGGTGCTTTTAGTGCGGGAGCATACATGTCACCAGATCAAGTCAAAAAACTATTACATGATTATAAAAATGACAACTTCATTAAAGATCTCCTAAAGGATCAATTTGAAGGTAAGAAAATAGAAGTATTCTTAGCAGCACTTGAATATGCAAGTAAAAATGATCAAGGTCTAATAGAAGCTACCAAAGTGATAGAACAAAGTAGTGAACTATTTGAAGAACCTTCTTGTTTTTCCAATAGTTTTAACTGTGATGTTATCTCAGCTGCTGTGTATACCACAGAACTGGCTGCCCATTATGACGAAATATATAAAGGTACAGGAGACTAGCCACTCCTGAGTAACAAAGGATCCCCCAATGAATCAACCCTTACATAAAAGTATCAATGAAGAAAACATAGAAATTCTCGTAAGAAAATTTTACTCCGAAGTCTTAAAAGATAGCACATTGGCACCTTTTTTCATAGCCATCTTAGGGGAAGATATTCAAAACGATAAATGGGAAGAACATTTACTTCTTCTTACTGAGTTTTGGAAATTTGTTGCCTTAGGATATGATGAGTACAAAGGTAACCCACTACGACCTCACCTTCTTATAAATGGACTCACACGTGATGCATTCAAAAGCTGGCTAACACTTTTTTATCACACAGTAGATACACTTTACATACCCTCAACTGGCGAATATTTTAAACAAAAGAGTAAAGATATCGCTGAGAACTTCATGCGTAAACTTAGTCTATAAGCAGGCAAAGTTTTCTTAGCTTATGGAGATGTTTCATTTTAGCTCAAAAGAGGACTAAATAAACATTAAAAGTTAAAGCCCATGTATCTCTTTTATAAATTCTGATATTATGCTTTGATAATAGAAGATATATATGATTTATTTATAATGGAGTTTTCAGTGGAAAAATTAGTTTTATTCATTCCTTTTATACCGATTTTAATTGCTTTGTTAATAGGATTTTTAAATACTAAAATCTTAATGCCTAAAATAAGCCTTTATTTCTCTTCAGGTGTTGCACTTCTAGCACTTTATGGGACATACTATGTCATGAGCCATGACACGGAGATATATGGTTTTGGTGGACTACTCGTCTTCAACGAACTCTCCGCTATCCTTGTTCCTTATGTAGCCATCTTAGGTCTTGTCATACGGAAGTATGCTACCAAATACATGTGGGATGAACCGGGATATAAAAGATTTTTTATACTCTTAAACTTCATCTTTTCAGCCATTTATTTACTTGTTATGAGCAACAATTTGATCATTCTTACCATTGCATGGCAACTTATGAGTATCAGTCTTTACCTACTTATATCCTTTAATGTCGAGTCAACATCTGCCATCAAAAATGGTGGATGGACGATGCTTATACATAAGCTAGCAGACCTTTTATTCATCATCGCCGTGGTACTTACCTACAAGACCTTTGGCAGCTTCGATTTGACAGAACTGAGCCAAATATGGCTAGACATGTCAGAAAAAGGTTCCATTGATGACCCTGTCATCTATGTTATTGGGTTCTTGTTCTTGTTTGCAGCGATGATGAAATCTGCCATTATGCCTTTTCACCTTTGGTTACCTTATACCTCTGAAGCCCCTACCCCAGTTTCTGCGTTGATGCATGCGGGAGTTGTCAATGTGGGTGGTATATTACTCAATAAAATGGCGTTTTTATTACTGCTAACCCCTGCCGTACTGAACGTTGCTTTTGTCATGGGTCTAGTCACTGCTATCTTCGCAACGCTACTTATGCTAGCAGTCTCAGATGTCAAACGCTATCTTGGTTACTCCACTGTGGGTCAAATGGGATACATGATTATGGAAGTGGGACTAGGTGCTTTCAGTCTTGCTATCTATCACCTAATGGTGCATGGTATCTTCAAAGCTACCTTCTTCTTAGAGTCAGGTTCTCTTATCAAACAAGCAAGGAAAGACCCAAATATCCCTAAACGGCTCACTTATGAACTCTTTTGGGAGGAAAAACCCCAATACAACAGCATTAAGATGTTTCGACTTATTGCTCTATTTACGGTAGTGCCTGTCATTGCATTTGTAGGTATCAAATATTTACTTAGCGAATCTGTATTTGAATTTAATGCAGCCATAATCATCCTTGCTTTTGCTTGGCTCACGGGGACACAGCTCTTTTTATCGTTCTTTGAAGTGACCAAAGCAAACTCACTCAAAGTGTTGTCTATCCTTATCTCTTCATTTGTTGTTATTCTCTTTACCTACGAAGCCGTTGGACATGCGCTTGAAGGCTTCTTGTATGGAGAACATGCTTTACTGTTCTACAAAACAGCCACGATCAATGTATCATTTTCTATGACCGTATTCATGCTCGCAGCCATTATGCTTGTGGGATGGTATTTCACTTACAAACAGCATTATGTAGACATCCCCATAGGTGAACATAAACCTAGCAAAGTAAAATGGCGATTTTATAAGATGCTGGCAAAAGAAGGTTACATATCCGATATGTATGTCAAATATTTCAAGATTTTTTAAAAAGGAATGCACATGTTAATAGATTTGATTTTATTATTTTTATTTGCGGGAGTACCGTACTATATTTATTTTGAAAAGACAAAAAGTTTGGGAAAAGAAAAGATATTTTTACTCTCTGCATTTTTAGTCATTTGTGGGATGATACTGTCAAGTATGTTTCCACAAGAGAGATGTACGCTGGTCATCGTTGTGGCATTCTTTGCTTCTTTTGTTTCGCTTTACAAAGCGAAGCACACCACCAATCTCTACAAGCTAAGCTACTATCTACTTTTCTTTAATGCACCCATGCTCATTATGTTTGAAACAAAAGAGAGTATATTGTATGGTATATCATTACTTGTCACACTCTTTGGTATCTACCTTATGGGACGATACTATGAAAAGAACTACGGGAGTGCGAACTATAGATCTGTCTCAGGTATCACACTTGTCACGCCTTATGCTGGACTTTTTTTAACCCTTTATTTGACGACTTTGGCACTCTATCCGCCATTCCCAAACTCCTTGCTATTTTTCAACGCTATCCTCTCTAGTGATACACATTCACTATGGTATTTGTCTATAAGCATCATCTTCTTTGGAAACTTTCTTATGGCTATGAGAGTGATGACAAAAACCGTCTTTGGTAAGCCAAATGATAATGTGCATTACATTGACTTAAACCCTAAAGAAAGAGGGTTACATTTGGCTATATTTGCACTATTAATAGTCCTCAGTATTGTAGGATTAAGGGAGATACTCTCATGAGTTTACTTGAAAAATTAAATGCGGTAAAAGATACCGTCCCACATTATTGGCCTATAGGTGCTTTTATTCATCATAATCCTCTCAAAGGTTTTGAACATCTTAATTTTAAAGAAGGACTCGATCAAGGCACAAAAGACATTTGGTGGCAAAGTCTATATGGATCCAGAGTATTATATAGCCCTCTACCATGAGGGGAAAGTAAGACCTGAATTCCTTGAGAAAAACTTGTTAAGACCTCTCACAGAAGCAAAGCTTGAAGATTATGCAAGTGCAGCTAAAACATTTATGCTCGACATAAGTCCAAAATGGAACAGCCTTAGAAGCTATGAAGACTTAAAGGTAAATGATATAGATGAGACACTACACACTTTTCTTGAAGAGGAATCCATCTACCTGAAAAAAGAAGCATGGATCGAATCATTGACAGAGCATTTGACACTCTATGAGATCCATGATGCCCTCTTTGGCACAAGTGAAAAAGAACTCATAGAAAAAGATGTCATTGAGTATATTGCACGTTTTCTTGATGAAGCACAAACCACACTCAGCATGACAGACAGAGACCTTGGTATGTTTAATACGTTTAAACTCTATGAAAATATAGAGCATGACGGTGATTCAGAAAGTTATGTCAAGGAAATTTTAGAAAAACTGAAGATCAAAGATGTAGAAAAAGCCTTTTTAACGCATATTTTAAAACTACATGGATGGGCAGGGTTTATCAAATACCGTTCAGAAGACAAAGACTACTATCCACAACAAGAGCACCCCTCATCACTTATGGATTATATGGCAGTTAGATTTCATTTTGAATTAAAATATATGAGAGATGGGAAGATAAATGATTTTGATAAATTACAAGCGTATATCAAAAACAATCGTGCCTATGCCATCTTAAAACTCTTACAGTCAAAAGGTAAACTTACAGGTACTTATAATGATGCTATGGAAGAGCATGAAGACTATGAAGAAATCTTAGATGCCTATGTAAAAGATGAAATAAATCTAGATTCACTGCAAATACAGCTTGCCAAAAAGTCACTTCCCTCCCTTGATATGACGCTCATAGAGTTTGCAAATTTTGCAGAATTGCTTAAAAAAGAAGAAGGGTTTCTTTGGCTAAAATCTCTTGAAGACAGCTATATATCTGAACATGTAGATGCCTTTGTCTCACCACATACCTATGATGAAAAACCTCTTTCATCCACTATCTTTTGTTTGGATGTACGTTCAGAAACCATACGTAGAAAAGTAGAAGAGTCTGGTCCCTATAATACCTATGGTGCAGGTGGTTTTCTTGGTATTCCTATCTCTTTTGTTGAGTTTGGAAAGGCACATACAGTCGCGTTGGCACCTGCCATCATCAAGCCTACAAAACATTGTTTTTGAAATACCTGTTGAGTCTCATGAAGAGTATAATAAGAAAAAAGGTATTCAGAAAACGGCGAAAAAAGTATTAACTGATCTTAAGAACAATCCGTATACCCCCTATATTATGGTAGAAGCGATTGGATGGATTTTTGGTATCAAACTTTTTGGAAAAACATTTTTTCCAGGAAAAACTGAAAAACTATTTGACAAAATGAAACCCAAAAAACCTAAAACTACCTACACACTAGATAAACTTAGCAGTGACGAGATAGAAAAGTATGTAAAAAAACTTTATATCAACATTATCAATGAGGTTTTGACGACACAGTCAGATACGTCACTCGATCACGTTGAGATAGATAAGCTTTGGGAACACTTAATATTTGATCAAGATGCTCTGTACCAGTGTTTCTAAAAATATGCTTGAAAAACTCAAAAATGCCTATCACGTCACACCTGAAGATTATCTTCTCCAAAAAGAGAAACTTACTATGGTTGGATTTACCCTAGATGAACAAGCCATGTACATAGAAAATCTTCTCAATATGATAGGTCTTGTTAAAGACTTCCCTAAATTTGTTATTATCTCTGGACATGGCTCTGTTTCTGATAACAACCCTTTTGAATCTGCCTTAGATTGTGGTGCCTGTGGAGGAAGTATAAGCTTGCCCAATGCAAGAGCACTCTGTATGATCGGGAACAAAGTAGAGATACGCGAAAAACTCAAAGATAAGGGTATAGATATTCCTGCTGATGTAAGATTTATCCCTGCTTTACATATTACCACCACGGATGAAATTACATTTCATGATACAGATATACTAAGCTCAGAGGAACTCGAACTATTTTCCAAAATGCAGTCTGACTTTAAAAAAGCATCTTTTGAAGCAAGAACAGAAAGAGCCATTGACTTACCCAATACCAATGAAGAAAAAGATCTGTTTACTAAAACTATGGATTGGTCTGAACCTCGTCCAGAATGGGGTCTAGCAGGCAATATGGGAGTCTTTGCTGGTCCAAGAGACTCTTGTAGACATATTCCCTTTAGGAACAGATTATTTTTGCACTCTTATGACTCCAGCATCGACAATGAAAATGCAGATTTTCTCACACGTATCTTTGATGGGACTACTCGTTGTAGGTGAATGGATCAACCTTGAACATTATTTTTCAACTGTAGACAACAAAGTCTATGGTGCAGGTTCAAAGGTGTACCATAATGTCGTTTCTAAGATTGGTGTGTACAATGGAAATTATAGTGATTTAAAAATCGGTCTTCCTACACAGTCTGTATTTCTCGAAGGTGAAGCCTACCATGAGCCTGTACGTCTGCTCACCTATATGGAAGCCCCACTCGATACCGTAGCAAAAGCAGTTGAAAACTCTATCGCCAAGGACTTCATCTTAAACGAATGGATACGACCTATCATTATAGATAAAGCGGCTAAAAAAGTCTACTCTTATGAGTTCGGAGAATTTATAGTCATAAAAGAACTTTAACAAAAAAAGGATACACAATGTATAAAATACATATAGAAAATGAATGTAATTGTTTTAAAAAAAGCAATTTTGAAAACGACCTCACTTTTGAAGACAAAGCAGATGCACTGATGAAAGCAAAAGTAATGGAGTGTCGTATGAACCAAGAGTTTTGTCATACACACTATTTTGAAGCAGAGGACATGGGTAATGAAATCATCATGCGTTCTGTAGTACGTGCAGACTATGAAGATGAGGACGAAGATGACCTTTAAGGAGTAATTTACTCCTATTTAATATCTCCTTAAGAACTTATCGCTATTATCCCTTATAATTTCAAATATAAAAGGATAAATTATGTTTACAGTACAAGTAGAGAGAGAATGCGGTTGCTTACGTAAAAGTGACATTGAAAAAGAAAAAACATTTGACAAAAGAGAAGATGCAGTTTTTTATTCACAAGCGATAACAGAGATAATGAATGAAGACTTTTGTGGTAAACATGGTTTTACTGCAAGAGCAACAGGTGGAGATGAGTTTATCATCGCAGTTGGAGAAGGTTCTGGTGGTGGATGTTGTGGTGGCGGACACTGCGGTTAAACGCGCTGTAAATCCTTTTTAGGATTTACACTTTCACTATGATTTAGAAGTAGAAAACATTGGGAGATTTAAGATCTCGTGTTTCTCACATAAACTTGCAACATTACGATCTATATCTTCACCTATAAATATAAGCAGCGACTTACCCTCATAGTCAGGAAGCTCTTCAAAAGACACATCTCCAAAAGAATAATTTACAAATATAGCATTAGGCACATCGGTCACTTTAATCACACCCTTCACTCTATAAATATTTTTAGGAATATTTTCCAGTACAGCATCTACATCAGCAAACACGATATCTTCTTTGAGGTAAGCAACCTTCTGTGTGAGTGAATCTTTTATCGTATGGTCAAGATGTTGAAAGTCTTCAGCAAGTTTTACCACATCTTCGACCCTGTAAATACCCTCAAAGACCTCTTTATTGACCAAGCCTTGCTCTGCCCTATGTACTACATAATTTTTAAATATAGCCTTCCCTGTGAAGGTATTTTTGATGTTATATTTTTCTTTGATTTCTCCCAGTTCTATTTCCACTGCTAACGCTTCTTCTTCACTGACAAGATCAGTCTTGTTTAACACAATGATGTTTGCACCACCGAGTTGATATTTGGCTGTAGAATTGTCCTTATAAGAAGAGAAGTTCTTAGCATCTACTACACAGATAACACCATCCACAGAAATACCTAAGTTTTGTAATGACATAAAGATAGGAAAAGGTTCAGAGGCTCCAGATGTTTCTACAAATATAATTTCAGGATTATATTTTTCTATGATCTCTCTCACGCCACTTTCAAACTCTTCTGCCAATTGACAACAGATACACCCTTCAGAGATTTCAAGGACTTCACTGTAGACATTGCTCAGTATTTTACTGTCCACACCAATGTCACCAAATTCATTGACCACAATAGCTATTTTTTTATCTGGGAAATATTGTTTAACACTATTGGTAAGCATTGTTGTTTTACCAACACCTAAAAAACCTGTGATTATAAAAGAGGAGATCATACGTATACCTTAAAAATTAATGGGAATGAGTGCATAAAAGAGATAAATGCTATAAAAATATAACGCTATATGTTTTGATAGTATTTAAAGGAAAGGTAAGAACTGTACCAAAGTACAGTTCTTAGAAAAAGAATTACATTGTTTCTAACATTTGATGTAGTTCTACTTCTTTTGCCCACTCTGCAGTAAGGTCATAAGCAGCAGATGCAACTTCAAGGTTTTTTGCAATCAAGTCTCTTTTTTTCTTAAACTTTTTCTCGATAACGGAGTCAAGTGATGCAGTACCACCTGAAGCAACATATTTCTTAAGGAATCTATCTTTAATTCCTTCTTCAATTGCTGGTTTACCAAAGTTACCAAGTGCACCAAATAATGCACCAAGCATAGCCATGTTTGTTGCAAGTTCAGTACCTGCAATTTCAATAGCAAATTTAGTAAAGTCTCGTGTAAGTACTTTAACATTTTTAGATTCTAAAAATTTTCTATCATGGTCAGTTAAAAGATCTATATCAGAATTAATAATAACTAGTCCATTTTCTTTAATACCTGCATAAAAAGGCATAGTATATGATTTACCCATAGTAATAACTTGTGGGTGATAAATCATAACGATATCAGGATATATAACTTCCCCCTCTATCAAAGATAGGCACAGTGGCTAGTCTTGTATAACTCTCAGAAGGTGCCATTCTTTTTTCAGCACCAAAAAATGGATTTGAAACAGCATAATAACCTTCTGTATCAGCAGCAGTTGCAGCAATATGTGCTGCAGTAACTGCCCCTTGACCACCAAGAGCAGGCATTCTGATCTTGATGGAATCTTTAGCCATTGAAGTATCTCTTGACATTATAGAACTCCTGATTTTTTTTAATTCTTTTAAATATGCTGCAGCTTCATCAGAAACATATTTGAATGAGACAAATCTATCTTTATCTTGTTCTTTCATTTCCCATAAACCTTCACTCGCACTCAAACCAATTTCAAGAATACAAGGTGTATAAAGGTGGATATATGTTGGTCCAAGTTCTCTTGCAATAAAGATAGCTTCTCTTACTACTTTAGCAACAGATTTAGGCGCTGATGCAGTAAGTTTTACAGAATATTGACATCCTGATGTTACAGCTAGTTCCCACATGCGTACTTTATCAAAAACTTTACCTTTTGGTGCCATTTTGAAAACTTGACCTTTTGGTGTTGAACCTGATTCTTGTCCACCTGTGTTTGCATATACTTCGTTATCAAAACAGATAGTTGTGATTTTCTCTTGTCTAAAGAAAGACTGTAGAGTATAGTCTAGACCGATATCGATCGTAGCACCATCACCTGCAAGTACAACAACATCTTTCACTTTATCTGGAAATCTCCACTCTAAAGCTCTTTTGATACCTGATGCAACAGCATTTTGGTTACCAAATAGTGAATGCACTGTGTGCAATGCAATATGTGGGAACATTAGAGAAGTACAACCCGTTGAGTTAACAATGATAGTATCTTCAGGTTTAGGTAGTGCAGTTAAGATATATCTTAATGCTGCAGATTCCGGACAACCAGCACATAAAGAGTGCTCTTCCAATAATTCTTTTTTATCTGTAAGGTCAGAAATACCACGCTTTTCTACACCCCATGTTGCATTGTCCTCAAGATCGATGATATCTTTTGGCATTATATCCCGAAATTCGGGATTGATTTTATAAATATCTACTGACATATTATGCCCCTTTCTCTTCATTAATGTGTTCTAAAACTTCGTGAAGAATAGCTTCAACTGGCATACTCATACCACCTGCAACTCTTGGTCTACCGATAATTTTAGCTTCTGATTTACCATAAAGTGATTGTGTTACTTCTTTATCTAACCATCCAACAATGTTGAATTCTGGAACAAAGATGTATTTAGCACTTTTAGTAGCCTCTAATAACTCAGCGTGCGGGAATGGTCTAATCGTTCTAAGTTTTACAACTTTAGACTTAATTCCTAATTTAGTCAACTCTCTGTTGGCTTCTTTCGCTTGATGTGATGCCGTACCACAAGCAACAAATACAACCTCTGCATCTTGGTCACCTGATGTGTGTACTAGACCTTTTAAGAAATGTCTAGCATACGGGATAGATCTATCTACTGCAGATCTAACTTCCCACTGCCATGAAGCGTGAGTTGCATAAGAAATGTAGTTAGACTTCATAACAAATGGATCTCTCAAGAATCTTCCTGGAGGCATCTCTGAATCTATTGGAGGTAATGGTGCTCTGTATGGGTCATAAGGCATTAATGCGATATCATCGGCTGGAAGCATCACTGATTCTCTTGTATGAGATACAAAGAAACCATCAACAACAGTCACTATCGGCACGTGTACATCTGGCATTTCTGCTACTGTAAATCCTGCGATGATCATGTCGAAAAGCTCTTGAACATTTTCTGCATACCAAATCATACAACCTGTTTCAAGCATAAATGTAACTTCCAAGTTATCTGGTTGGATTGTTAGAGGTGAGTTAATACCTCTAGCCATCAAGATAAGTTGTACTGGAATTCTAGTACCTGACCACATTGGAAAGTTTTCCATGGCTCTAAGTGTACCAGGTCCTGAAGTTGTTGTTACTGTTCTAGCACCCGCCATTGCACAACCGGCAACTTCAGACATAACACCAAATTCATTTTCCCCTCTAAAGTACATACCAACATACCCCTCTGCCCACAATTCACCAATAAGGTGAGCCGCTTCTGACTGAGGTGTAATAGGATACGATACTGATGCATCCACTGTACATCTTTTGATAGCTTCTTTAGTCACTTCTGAACCTGTCATAAAGTGTTTTTCTCTAGGAGCTTCAAAAAGCAAATAGTCAGTAGAAACTAATTTCTGACCTGACCAGTTTTTTTCTTTTGTCATATCTTTAATACTCATAATAACCTCCTATTTCCCAAGCTCTTGCTTGACTTCTTTTGCAATTTCGATAAATCTTGCAAGGTCTTCAGAATGCTGATCCCTAATCGTAGCCATAGCGTCTTCGTGTCCTGAAAGTGCACACATACCAACGGTATAACAATCTGTTTCAGCTCTCACGATTTTTAATGCAACGTTCGCATAGTGACAATGTACACCGATAAAGATCGCTGCTTTAATGTTATTATGCCAAATTGTCAAGTTCGGGTGATTTGGATTGATCTCTACTTCTGGATCAATCTTAGGATATTTTGGTCTATAATCATACATAGGTATCATTTTAGCATTCAAAACTTCCGACATTTCTTTGATAAGTGTTGCTTTTTTCTTTGCCTCATCACTCCAAGCATACAATACTTGTGGACCAGGGAAGATCGTTGCATTTTCACTTGTCAACATTACTCTAGCAACTTCTCTCATTGCTACCTCTTCATCAACAATGTCTGTCAATAATAGTGCTTTACCTTCAGGTGGTGTTAATAAACCATCATAGGTTGCAACCGGGTACGGTGCATAATAAGCTGGGCCTAAATTAGCCATTTTTTCTCCTATAAATTACTTGTACCATCTTGCCATGTGTATAAAATTTACCCTCAATCATAATTAAAATATAAGGGGAAAGCTTATGCACATGGCAAGACAGTTATATCACTTTCTTAGAAAAAGAAAGAGTGTTCAATTCTTAGTTGGGGAAAACTTTCCCCCAAATAAGAGTTTACGCTTCTTCTGTAGTAACCATTGCCATTTCTATACAATCTCTGTTAAGAAGGTCAGAACATACATAAACACAAATTGCACATCCCTTACATCTATCTTCATCAACCCATGAAGTTCCATGATCATTACCGTGTTTGTGTTCTTTATCAAACATCAATGTGTTTGGCTCTGGACAGTAAAGCGTACACATATTACATTTATACGTCGAACACATCTCTGAATTTACTTTTGCTACATAATACATTATTTTTCCTTTTTTATACTGTGATTCTAGTTATTAGTTCTGCATTTTCAAGGTCGATACTATCAGCCATTGCAAATGTTGCGTTGATTACTTCCATGTTTTTAGCAAGAAGATCTTCTTTTTTCTTAAACTTTTTTTCTATCGCGGAGTCAAGTGAAGCAGTACCACCAGAAGCAACAAATGAATTACCTAAGAATCTTTCTCTTACGGCAGCTTCAATATGACCTTCATTTACAAGACCTGTAAGTCCAAGTAACATACCCATCATAGCCATGTTTGTTGCTAGTTCAGTACCAGCAATGTTAATGGCTAACTCTGTAGCATTAAATTGAATTACCTTAGCATTTTGAGCCTTTAGTGCTTTAATATCATCTTCATTAAGTACATCAATATCAGTATTAATAATAACCAAAGCATTTTTCTTTAAACCAGTATAGAAAGGCATTGTGTATGACTTACCATGTGTTACAACTTGTGAGTGGTAAATAAGAATAATATCTGGGTATACAACTTCACCTACTTCATAGATAGGCTCAGAAGATGCTCTTACATACGCTTCAACTGGTGCCATTCTTTTTTCAGAACCAAAAAATGGTACCAAAGATGCAAATTTACCTGCATTATCCATACATGAACCAAGGATGTGAGCAGAGGTAACAACCCCTTGTCCACCAAGCCCTGATATACGCATGTTATATCTTTTTTTATCTGCTGCCATATTAGCTTACCTCTCTTTTTGTTTTAGATTCAACTTGAGCAAACAATTCTTTTGCTTCAGGTGTCATAAATTCTTCAAATGCAAAACGACCTTTTTCCATCTCTTTTGCATCTTTAAATACATCTGGAGTTGGAATAGAATACTCAATGTTACACGATGTATATACATGAATGAACGTTGGTCCAAGGTTTCTTGCTGCGAAGATTGCTCTTCTAATCGCTTTAGCTGCTTTGTTTATATTTGTCGGAGACATTTTAACAACATACACACATCCAGCAGTAATTGCTAGTTGCATTGCAGGCATTTTTCCAAAGTTTTTACCTTTTGGAGACATTTTAAGAACAGCACCTTCAATAGACATACCAGACTCTTGTCCACCAGTATTTCCGTAAACTTCATTGTCAAGCATGATAGTCGTGAATTTTTCACGTCTGAACCACGCATGCATAGTCATAGAGAAACCGATATCCATCATACCACCGTCACCGGCGATAGTGATAACATCTTTCTGAATGTCAGGAAATCTTAGTCTAAATGCACGAGTCATTCCAGATGCCATAGCATTTTGATCACCGTAGTTACCATATACAAATGGAACTGCAGCTTGAGAAATAGCAAGTCTACCACATCCCGCAGTACCAATAGTTACTGTATTTTCAGGGTTTGGAAGTGCTGCAAAGATGATCTTAATATAATAAGCCATCCAACATCCAGAACACATTGGGTGTTCTTCAACTAATTCTTTGTAAGCGCCCATATTTTTAACGCCTACTTCACTATATTTTCTACCAAATGGACCATAATCAACTAGTTCAACATAATCTTTTGGAAGATATCTCTTAAACTTTGACGCTGGGATCATATATCTTAAACTCATACTTTATCCTTTTAAGCTTTTATGCTTGTAATTTTTCTGAGTCCATGCCAAGAGCAATGTATATCTCTTCCATGATCAACTCAACCGGTAATGTCATACCACCAAAAACTCTTGGACCATCTATAACGATACCACTGTTATCAATAGAAGATTTAACTTCTGTTGCCAACCAACCAGTAATGTTATGTTCAGGAATAATAACCGCTTTAGCATTTTTAAGTGCATCACGAATCTCTTGTTTAGGGAATGGTCTAATAGCTTTTACTTTAACAAAACCAACACTTAAACCTTCTTCTTCAGCATATCTGTTTGCTTCTCTGGCTTGTGCAGCTGCACATCCAGAAGCAAGAATAAATACATCTGCATCAGGGTGAATTACTTCAATTGGTCCACCAAGGTACTGATAAATATATTTCATTGCTCTAGAATTTGAATCCCAAATCTCTTGTTGCCATACTGAGTGAATCAAGTAAGACATAAAGTTTGACTTTTGCACAGGAGCATCTCTTTGGATTCTCGCTGGTGGCACTTCGTTATCCATTGCTGGAACTGGTGCTGCATAAGGATCATTTTCTTTATATGCATATTTCTCATCCATCATATCAACATAGCCTTTTGCATGTGTTACGAAGAAACCTTCTGTAGCAACTGCAACGGGGATATATACATCAACTTTTTCAGTAATAGCAAATGCTGCTAGTGTAAAGTCAAATGTGTCTTGTTGATTTTCAGCGTGAAGCATTACTGCACCACAATGGAGCATATATGCCATTTCGATATTATCTGGCTGGATAGAAAGAGGTGCATTTACAACACGAGTAAGTATACCAAGTACACAAGGAACTCTGTGTCCTGGCTATGAAACGATTGCTTCAAGTCCTCTTAAAAGTCCAGGTCCTGATGTTGCTGTAAACAGACGAACACCAGCTCTAGCCGCACCTGCGATCGCAGACATTGTACCAAGCTCTTCTTCTGCTCTATAGTACTCTTTGATGTGACCTTGGGCAAAAATATCACCAACAAGGTGCATTACTTCCGACTGTGGAGTAATAGGATATGCAATTGCCATATCAACGCTTGCTCTTTTAACAGCTTCTGCCATTGCTTGCGCACCTGTAATAAAGTGCTTTTCTCTTGGAGCCTCATTTAAGAGGAAATCCATATCTACTAATGTTTTATTTAAACTCATATATTTCTCCTTTACCTTATTCGACTTCTGCTACGTGTTCACCTTTTCTACTCATGATGAGAGATCTGTACTCACCATAATCAGCAGGTGTAAGTGAACCCCAATCCTCTTTTGGTAAAGATGGATTTTCTGGTGGCATAGTTGCTGTGTGCTCAATACCAAGTTCTTTTCTTACTTCTATAATAACATCTCTAAATTTTAGAATGTCTGAGGCATGTACGTCTCTGATTGAAGCCATAGCTTCTTCATGACCCATAAATGCACACATAGCAACTGTATAACAGTCAGTACCTGCTCTAATCATTCTCAAAGTAAGGTTTGCATAGTGACAGTGTACACCAATAAACACACAAGCTTTAATTCTGTTATCTAGGATTGTTAAGTTCGGGTGATTTGGATTAATTTCTGCCTTAACATCAATCTTTGGATATTTAGGTCTATAATCTGGCATTGGAATAATTTTACAATTTGGAATTTCTGACGCCAAATCCAAAATTGCTGCTGATTTTTCTGCAACATCATCTCTCCAGTCCCATAAAACTTGTGGTCCAGGGAATATCGTTGGATTATCCATTGTTAAAAGAGCTTTTGCAGCATCTCTCATCGCCTCATCTTCTGATACGATGTTACCATAAAGTAACGCTTGTCCTTCGGGAGATAATTCAACCCCCATAGATGGTGCCGATTGTGGCATATAGCCTACCGGACCAACTTCTATTATCTTTGACATATTTGATTCTCCTTAGTAAATGTTATCAAAACTTAGTTTGATTTCAGCTCATAAGCTAATGTATCCTATCCAAAATATATCTAAAATCTCATAAAAGAGACTGTATTTATATTTCAAAAGCCGATAAGTGTGTAGTATAGTAATGTGAGTTTAACTAACATACACTTGATTCTGCATAGTAGCGACAATGTAGCCAAAATCATCCTAGTCCTTAGCCAACAATTACTGCCTAGCTTCATCCTTGATAATGAGTCTCACTTACTGTCTCTACTATGTAGAAACCTTATACTACCAATTTAATCATATTAGATTAATCTGGGTTTAAATCGTCCCTATCAACCTTGGCATATTTTAAACACTGTGTATATTCTTCACATTGTTTTTTTCCTTTTAATATGTATTTTATAGATATCTTATTGGGTATAACTGAATATTTATTCATTTTAGGAACCTCTATATCTTAGTACCCTCACCTGCTATACTTTCTATGGTTGATTCTCTAAACATTTTTTGCAATTGGACTTTGGATTTTATCCATTTATCATGCAGTGCACATTTTTCTTTTACATCACAAGAATCTATGCCAAGTATACATTCTTCATTTTTTATAGCATCATTAAAGAGTGCTAAAACATCACCAACGGTGATTTCTGATGCTTTTTTTAGAAATTTATATCCGCCCTCACGACCTCTGATAGATTCTATAAAACCGACTTTGACAAGTTCAGTCATTATTTTTGTTAAAAACTTATAAGGTATGTTCAAGTTCTCCGATAATTCTTTTGCAGAAATCAGTGATGATTCTTTCTGCTTGACCATATATGCCAAAATTCGTATCGTGTATTTTGACGTGTTACTTAAGTGCATGTGTCTTCCTTTTAGGGAGTAGTTAGGCAGTTGTATCGTATTTTACATTAGATACTATTTAATTACTACTCTAAGGTAGTATTAAATATCATCCTGCTACAATTCGATTTACTACTTGAATGTAGAATTTAAAAAAGGATACTCTTATGACTGAACGTATAACAAAAAGTATGGCTAAGAATATTTATTATGGTGGCGGTATGTTTGCTCTCCTAATATTTGCAGGTCTTACGTTTGATAGCGTTCAACAGATACCAGAGCGGTCAAATCAAACTGCTATGACTGAATCTGTTGTCCATGGTAAAGCATTATGGGAAAAAAATAACTGTGTGGGTTGCCACACTATTTTAGGCGAGGGAGCATATTATGCCCCTGAATTAGGGAATGTGTTTCAAAGAAGGGGTGCTTCGGATGAACAAACCTTTAAAGCCTATATGTTGGGATGGATGGCGGCACAACCATTGGCTATTCCAGATAGAAGAAAAATGCCACAGTTTAATTTGACTGAAAAAGAAGTGAATGAAATGTCAGATTTCTTGATTTGGACATCTAAGGTCGATACCAATGAGTGGCTACCAACTATAGAAGGATAACCGTATGAAATACACATCACAAATGGTCGCAAAACCATATTTTATTTTTGCATTGATTCTTCTCGCAGGAGAGATTTTATTTGGTCTGCTTATGGCAGTACAGTATTTGTTTGGAGACTTTTTATTTCCACTCATTCCTTTTAATGTACTTAGAATGGTACATACAAACTTGCTGATAGTACTCATTTTATTTGGTTTTATGGGAGCGTCTTACTACCTCGTACCAGAAGAGGCAGAGAGAGAACTTTGGAGTCCGAAGTTGGCTATCATTACTTTTTGGGTCTTTGCAGTTACAGGTGTTGCTACGATCTTGGGCTATCTTTTTGTACCTTACGCAGAACTCACAGAGCTTACCTTTAACAACCTTTTACCCACGATGGGACGGGAGTTTTTAGAACAGCCTTTGCCTACTAAATTGGGTATTGTTTTGGTTGTTGTCTCTTATATCGTCAATGTTACTATGACTGTCATTTTAGGAAGAAAAACCGTTATTACAACGGTATTGTTTACAGGCTTATTTTTTATGGCTGCATTTTTCCTTGTTGCTTTCTATGTACCTGAAAACCTTGTCTTAGATAAATTCTTATGGTGGTTCACTATTCACTTATGGGTTGAAGCAACCTGGGAACTTATCTTAGGTGCTATCTTGGCGTTTGTACTGATTAAAGTAACGGGTGTAGACAGAGAGCATATCGATAAATGGCTCTACCTCATCATTGCGATGACGATGATATCTGGTATTTTAGGTACGGGACATCACTTCTTCTATATGGGTGCACCTGAGTATTGGTTATGGATCGGGTCTATAGCCTCTGCTGTTGAGCCACTACCGTTCTTTTTGATGATACTTTTTGCCTTTACTATGTCAAAAAACAGAAAGATAAAACATGACAATGAGATGGCACTCACTTGGGCAAAAGGAACTGCTGTCGTATCATTTTTAGGTGCTGGTGTTTTAGGATTTATACACACTTTGGCTCCTGTAAACATGTTTACCCATGGTACACAACTCACCGCAGCTCATGGTCACTTATCTTTTTATGGTGCGTATATTATGATTATATTTACGATTATCTCGTATGCAATGCCTATTATGAGAGGTCGTCCTCACGGGAACTGTGCAAAAGCACAAGCGCTAGAGCTTAAATCTTTTTGGATGATGAACATCGGTATGGTGGGACTTACACTTTCACTAGCTACTGCAGGTGTGATGCAAATACTTGACCAAAGAGTGGGAACTGAGCTACTAGGATTTATGGAGTCACAAACGACTATCGCTGGTGTCTATACTGTACGTGCCGGATTTGGTGTCTTGGTTTTCCTTGGACTACTTACTTACTTTGCTTCTTTCTTCGTCAAAGAAGAGCAAATAGCCTAAGGCAAAATATGCTTCACTATTGGCTTGAGTTTGAAGAGAGTATCGGTAAAGTTTGGGATACCTATCTCAACAAAAGAGTAAACAAGTTCCATGAAAAGGAGCGTGTTTACTTTGCCGATATTTCAAAATCACTCAGAATTTTTCATCATCTTTTAGGTGGTGAAAAAGGAAAAGAGCTTCATGTCACCGACAAACGATATGTCGATACTTCACGAACACTGCTTCAAAAAGTATCCTTCTTAGGTAAAGAATTTTACCTTACCTGGCAAGATACAAAAGCTATCTATCTCCCTGCATCATCTGCATACTTTCCAACCAAAGAGCAAAATGAAATGCTTTACTATTGGCTCATCGCTATGGCTACAAGGGTAGATGTAAACTCCAATAACTTAAAAGAAAAAAACACTCAAGCTGTCAAAGAATTAACCTCAAAATATCATGGATTTAAAATATTTTACCACGATGCCACAGAGTATCTCAGTCAAGAGTTTGAACAGTTATCATTTATAAATGCTTTAGAAAACAAAGACAATGAAGCCTTGATCAATGATTACCCCGATCCTTTATGGATCTACCCATCCATAATCTCAAACAGCCAAACAAACACCCCAAGTGATGACGAGAAACCACAACGAGGTCAAGACAAAGAGAAGACGGACACTTTGGAGATGAAGAAGAAGAGCAAACAACTAGATGATAATAAAGAAACGGATGGGTTTTTGGCTTTTTTACCTGAATCACTCATGAGTATCTTTGAGCAGGTGAATGTAGATAGACTGGAAGATGACAGTTTTGATGAAGATGCACTCTATCATGCAGAAGACTTAGATGAGATAACCATAGGTAAAAAGCAGGCAAATCTAGCTTCAAGAATCAAAATGGATTTAGATATGCAACCCGATATGACAGAGATTTATCCTCTGGGGAAAGGGCATCTCATCGATGAGTGGGACTATAGAAAAAGTGACTACCTCATCAACTATGTGCGTATCAAACCACAGGTCACACTCAATATCACTCCTATAGCATTACCCAAAAGACTCAAAAAGATGGTCAGAAAAATTCAAAATGAGTTAGACTTGCTTGCACTAGACAGGATCAAAAATGACAAGCTCCCTTACGGTGATGAGATCAATCTTGATACATGGATAGACTATAAAGGACATCTCAACAAGTCCATGCATCATCAAAAGTTCTACACCAGTTATGAGAAGAAAACACGTGATATGTCCACACTCATTTTGGCAGATGTTTCCCTTTCTACGGAGGGGGGTATCACCCAAGAGGTGCGTATTATAGATGTCATCAAAGATGGACTGATGGTCTTTTCAGAAGCTTTGGAAAAACTACAAGATAGATTTGCCATCTACTCTTTTTCATCTTTGCAAAATAAAAAAGTGTATTTTAATATCATTAAGAACTTTAATGACACCTATTCTGACCTTATTCGCGGTCGCATAAATAACATGCAGCCTCAGTACTATACACGGCTCGGTGCTGCCATACGAGAGTCATCCAAAATTTTAGATAAACAACAATCTGCCAATAAACTCCTTCTCATCATCAGTGACGGAAAACCCAATGATGAAGACAGGTATGATGGTAGATACGGCATAGAAGATACGAAAAAAGCCATAGAAGAAGTGAAAAAGAAGGGCATTACACCTTTTTGTATCACCATTGATTTGGAGGCTAAAGCGTATCTTTCTTATCTCTTTGGAAGAA
Organism: Sulfurovum sp.; assembly: GCA_030949725.1. GTDB lineage: Bacteria > Campylobacterota > Campylobacteria > Campylobacterales > Sulfurovaceae > Sulfurovum. The sequence goes on from JAUZSE010000015.1 coordinate 41,254, forward strand.
ATGGTTTTGCCGTGGTTAGAGATGGTCAGAAGTTACCAAAAGTTATACCTGAAGTTTATATCAATTTAACCAAATAATAATAATGAAATTTTAAAGGAAAAAAATGTCAAATATATATTATGAAGCCCAAGGAAATGAAGTTGCGTTGTTTGAAGCATCCGCAGGGATGAACCTACCCGTACTCATCAAAGGACCTACAGGCTGTGGGAAAACACGATTTATTGAGCATATGGGGGAAAAACTAAAGAGAAAGGTCTATACCGTGATCTGTCATGATGACCTTTGCGCAGCAGACTTAGTAGGCCGTCACCTCATCGATGAAAACGGTACCTACTGGCAGGATGGTCCTTTAACCAAAGCAGTAAGAGAAGGCGGCATCTGTTATTTGGATGAGATTATAGAAGCGAGAAAAGACACTACTGTGGTATTGCACTCTTTGGCAGATTATCGTCGTGTTTTACCCATAGATAGAACAGGAGAAATCATAGAATCCCATCCTGACTTTATGTTGGTAGTCTCCTATAATCCAGGGTATCAAAATGTCTTAAAAGGTATGAAGCCTAGTACCAAACAACGTTTTATCTCTTTAGAGTTCAACTATCCTCAGCCTGAAACCGAAAAAAACATACTTATCAAAGAAAGTGGTGTAGATGAAGCTACAGCAGAAAAACTTGTTTCTATCGCTGGGGATATACGAAATCTTAGCGATACAGACATTCAAGAAGCTGTTTCTACTAGACTATTGGTCTACGCTGCAAAACTCATGGTCAAAGATTTTGATGCCTATGAAGCCTGTATCCATACCATAGTGCAGTCATTAAGTGATGAAGAAGAAACCTTGGAAGTCTTAGAAAAGCTTGTTGCTCTATATTTTACGAAAAAACAAGATGCCTAGACACCTATCCATCAAAGCGCCCTACCCTCCTGGTGATTTTGCTATTTGGATCATCATCTATGTAGAACTACTCACTTTTTCCCTTCTCTTTATAGGCTATGCCTTTTCCAGACGGGCAGAGGTTGAGCTATTTAATGCTTCACAACTTGTACTTAACCAAACCTCAGGGTTCATCAATACACTGATCTTGATTACCAGTAGTTATTTCATCGTAAAAGCAGTACAAAGCATAAAGAATATGACAAAACAAACCACACAAAGTGCGAACAGTGTTGCTTCTAAATGGCTCTTGTCTGCTATGTTTTTAGGCTTCTTATTTTTACTTATGAAAGTATCTGAGTTCACACAAATCTTTGGCATGGGCATCAACCTAAGCACCAATACTTTTTTTATGTTCTATCTGCTTTTAACCATGTTTCATTTTATGCATGTAATGTTGGGTCTGATTATCTTGGGGAATATCTATCAAAAAACAAAACGCGTTGGCTATACCACAGATGATTACTCTGGCATCGAAACAGGTGCATCTTACTGGCATTTGGTTGACCTCTTGTGGATCGTACTTTTTCCACTTATTTATATCATACGGTAAAGGATCCACATGGAAAACAAACTTGAAATCGCTTGGTTCACCTTAGCATTACTTACTATTTTTGCTTTTTTTCTCGGGCATTTTAACACTATCAATAGCTCCATTGTTGCCATTCTTCTGATCAGCACTTTTATCAAAGGTCAGGTGGTCATTGATTATTTTATGGGTTTAAAAAATGTAAGATTAGGCTATAGGCTTATCCCCACTTTGTGGCTCTTTGTAGTACTCTCTCTCATTGCAACTGCTTATTATTTGCCGATAACCCACTATTAACAGCTTTTTAGCTAAAATAATCCATTAATTTTGACTGCCTTATAGAGGTAAGTCTTGGAGAAATAACAATGGATAAAGCAAAATATATTTGGATGGATGGTGAACTTACGCCATGGGATGAGGCGAAAGTACACGTTCTCACACATACACTACATTACGGAAATGGGGCTATAGAGGGAACTAAAGCGTACAAAACAGTAGATGGAAGATGTGCTATTTTTAAACTAAATGAGCATACAACAAGACTTCTTAACTCCGCCAAAATGACACTCATGGATGTACCTTACACGGTAGAGGAACTCAATGATGCACAGGTAAAACTTCTACAAGAAAATGAACTCTTTGATGGAGCTTACCTTAGACCACTGGTTTACCTTGGCTATGGGGTTATGGGTCTTTACCATAAAGATTGCCCCGTACAAGTATCTATCTCTGCTTGGAAATGGGGAGCGTACTTAGGTGAAGAAGGATTACAAAAGGGGATTCGATTAAAAATTTCATCTATGACAAGGACTCCTAACACTTCAGGTATGGGTAAAGCAAAAGCCGTAGCAAACTACCTAAACTCTCAAATGGCTAAATTTGAAGCCGTAGAAGCAGGCTATGATGAAGCACTACTTAGAGATGACCAAGGATACATTGCAGAAGCATCGGGTGCATGTTTCTTTATGGTAAGAGACGGGAAACTGATCTCTCCACCTTCTGATAACACACTTGAATCCATCACCCAACAAACCGTGATAGACTTAGCTTCTGATATGGGTATTGAGGTGATACGTCGTCGTATTACAAGAGAAGAGACCTATATCGCAGATGAGTGTTTCCTTACGGGAACTGCCGCAGAAGTAACTCCCGTACGTGAGATAGATGCACGTATCATCGGAGCAGGTTCACGTGGACCCATCACGCAGAAATTACAAACAGCCTATTTTGATGTAGTTGCAGGTAAAAACCCTGCCTATATCCAACATTTAACATACATTAACTAAGGAAAAATTATGCCAGCAGATATGAACGACTATTTTAAAAAGAAAAAAGCAAGTAACAACTCAAACAATAATAGAAATGGAGGAGGCAATAACTTCGAAAACCCTCTTAGTGGTATGGGAAAAGGTGCACCGTGGATCATTGCCATTATCGCTATCGGTTTTGCCATGTTTGTACTTAAACCTTTTACCATCATCAACTCTGGTGAAGTAGGTATCAAGATCAACACTGGTAAATTTGACGAAACACCTTTAAAAGCAGGGCTTCACTTTTTCATCCCTGTCCTTCAAAAGATCATCCCTGTGAACACACGTATCAGACTCATTACCTACTCTAATGTGAGTACGGGTGCATTGGGTGACAACTATAGAGGTTTTGAGGGTGGATTACGTAGAAACCCTGCCATTACAGTACTCGATAAAAGAGGTCTTACGGTTAACATCGATATCGCGGTTCAGTACAGACTCAAACCAGAATCTGCCCCAGCAACCATCGAAAAATGGGGTTCAAGCTGGGAAGAGAAGATCATCAACTCTAAAGTAAGAGAAGTGGTGCGTGATGTGGTTGGACAATACACAGCAGAGCAACTCCCAGAAATGCGTAATGAAATAGCAAAAGCGATTGAAATAAAAGTAAAAGACAGTGTAGATTCCCTTCCAAATCAGCCCGTCATACTCACTTCTGTTGAACTTAGAACGATTAATCTTCCAGTAAAGATTAAAGATCAGATAGAAAGAGTACAAATTGCCAAACAAGATGTTACCATAGCAGAACAAGAAAAAGAAAAAGCAAAACAACAAGCACAAAGTGCTGCTGAAGTTGCTCGTGGTGTAGCAGAGAAAAACCGTATAGAGGCACAAGGTGAAGCGGATAAGATCCGTATAGAGGCTGAAGAACAAGCCAAAGCAAATATGCTCATCTCACGTTCACTTACCCCTGAACTTCTTCAACTAGAACAAATAAAAGTACAAGGTAAATTTAACGAAGCACTTAGAGTAAACAAAAATGCTCAAATCTTCCTTACACCTGGTGGTGCAGTACCTAACATCTGGGTAGACACCAAAGGTAAACAGCAACAACGATTGATGGGACAACAATAAACCAACAAACCAATTATACAAGGGTGTTGTAAGGACACAACACCCTTGTTAATCCTATTTATTTTAATAAAAAAACTATAAAAACCCTTAATTCATTGGCATTGCACACTAACCCTTTATCTCCACTATCACAATCTTCATATCCTCATACCTAAAAATATTGGGCTTTATCTGTTTGAGATTTGTACTCATACTTAAATCCATAATCTCATCAGAACGAATATAAAGTGTTTTACGCAATACAAAATCTTCTTTATCACACTCTATGATATTTTCTATCTCTGCTAAAGAGCTTTTTATCTGTAAATATTCTAAAATATTTTTAGGATGATGTGAGATATGACGCAAATCAAAATGATTTAACTTTTTATAACTATTGGCTAAATCTTCCAACTTTATATGTTTTTTAGTCCAATCCTTACACTGTATAAGTTCTATACTTTGTTTCTCCATAGAAATCACAATAATATCCACTCCAGCATCAGCAGAAGCACGAATAAACCCATTATAAATGACAAGATTACCCTGCTTTTCAAATACTTTACCTATAAATTTTTCATAACTATTATCTGCTTTTGGCTTTGTTTGTCATTTGTGTCCTGACCCTAAAATACTAAAATATTAAAATGACACTTTTTCTTTAAGGATTATAATGTGATTTATACTGCACAAGTAAAAATATATCATTTTGTTAAAAATAGTATTATTAATAGACACTCTTTTTGTCCGTATAGTTAATATTTTAGAGATATTACGCTATTGTAGGAAAAATTTATTTTTACTATTTTAATGCCAACATTAATTTATGCAAAATATAAAAACAAGGACAAGGAGAGTGATATGTCTGATGATATTGAAAGATTAAAAGCATTTCATCAAGTTGAATCATTTTTAGATGATGAAACTAGATTATTCTTAATTGAGAAACTAAATCTTGAAAATTCGAATTTAGAAAATCGATTACCAGGATTAAGAGTTGAAGATGAATTTGCATTAATGCTTTATTTTTTAGATGAGTGTAAACATATTGTTTCACTAGATGAGACTACATCTGTGCTAACTCATGAATCATATCAAAGTGATTACATCATTCATTTCAAAAATGATAAAAAAGTCATGATTGAAGTTAAAAGTACGGAAAAAACAAATGGAAAATATCTAAATCTAATTTTGACAAGCGAATGTTATTTGCACAAGATATGGGGCTTGATTTGTATTTTGCATTAAAAATAAAAGGTCATTGGAGTTTGTTTAGTTCAAACTATTTAATTGAAAAAATTACAAAATCAATTATGAGGATGATCTAAAAATTCAATTTTATGTGAAATACTCAATTCTCAAATACTGTTAATTCCAAAAGGTTTAAAAGCAGAAAGTACTTTTTCCAAAAATACATCAAAAGGACTAATGGTTCAAGATAGTAAATTTGGTGAATTAATATCATATAAACTTTTTTATAATGACAAACTTATTATTGAGATAACATCCGAGAAGAAAGAATATTGGGATGTAATATATTTCATTGAATTATGGCACAACCTTATGGCAGACAATTTTGATTCAAAAGATATAAATGAATTTGAAACATTAATTATTGAAACAAGCGATAAAGACTTTATAACTTATGATTTCCAATATTTTATATCAACTATTAATCATACTATCAATAGTTATAGTAATAAGAGTTATAATTCAACATCATTCTTAAAATATATTGCTACAAATGAAGATATAGCATTCACTAAAGATAGATTAACAACAACACTAGTTGAATTAAAAGAGCTAGGAATACCAATAGATAACAAATTGTAGTAGCCAATAAGTAGCCTGTCGGCTACTTATTGGCTAAGAATAAAGGGGACAGGGTGTGCCAAGAAGGCGTAACAACTAAAGTAATTTAGGAGGATTGCATTAGCTATGCTATAAAGAAGATGGTAGTAGGTCTACCGTAATCGCTATGCAAGTAGAGGTTGCAAACCACCTTAAGGTGCTTAGATTAAGAGTCTCGGTATTGAGCGTTAAGGAAAAGGGAGAGCCTGACTCTTTCAGGTGTGTATTATAGAGTTGAATGAAAATGAACCATTGATGAAGTCTCGAAACTTTAATGATTATGTTAAAACCAAGGCTAACTGTCTTCCTTGGGATAACCTACAAGGATACTTGTTTACTGTTGTGGGAGCATACGGGGTGGAGATGGCAAGAATATAATACAGGCTTCTTTATGGAACTTGGGAAGTTGTCGTAACGATGTTAAGGGAAAAACTCAAGTGGAAGCCCCATTAGAGTGAAAGTACTGATGCGTTGCACAATGGCGGAGTTATCCGTAGTAGCGATGAAGTCTCTGTAATGGAGATGGAGCAAAGGGATAACATTGTTTAGTTTGAGATTATCATACAACTGTATAGGAGGATATGAAAATGATTCAGATAAAATCACAAGATATTACCAAACAACAAGTTTGGGAAGCCTATAAAAAGGTGAAACGAAATAAAGGGAGTGCAGGAGTTGATGGGATTGACTTTGAGAAATTTGAGTCAAACTTAGAAAACAACCTGTACAAACTTTGGAATAGATTGAGTTCAGGTAGCTATATGCCACCAGCAGTACTTAGAGTAGAGATACCCAAAAGTGATGGAGGTATAAGAGCGTTGGGAATACCAACCATAGCCGATAGAGTAGCTCAAATGGTAGTCAAAGATTATTTGGAACCTAAGCTAGAGAAGATTTTTCGTAACCCCCACAATAACCCCACCAACCAACCTCTAAGAAATCCTAACTATCCCATCAGCACTTACATTCCAAGGTAACAACGCCTCAATATCCCTACCATCTCTTTGATAATAAGGAAACTCAGTCATAAGATACTTCAAGTAGTGATAGGGTTCTAATCCATTAGCCTTAGCAGTCTCTATAATAGTGTACCAAGTAGCAATAGCCTCAGCACCTTTCACAGAAGTAGCAAATAACCAATTCTTTCTACCAAGTACCATAGGTCTTATATGGTTTTCTGCTCCATTATTATCAATATTGAGTCTTCCATCAGTAAGATAGACTTTTAGCTTAGGAAATTGATTATTGAGATACACAAATGCTTTAGGACAACAAGATAAACAAACCCAAAATAAGCTAAAATACTATTTATGAAAAAGTACCCAAAAGAAATAGAAGAGCAAATGCTAAATCTATATAAAAGTTTATCAGAGAAAGACAGAAGACGCTACGCAGGAATAGAAGCAACCAAATTAAGTCATGGAGGGATAAGCTATATATGCGAAATCTTTGAATGTGACTATAGTGGTGTGTCAAGAGGACAAAAAGAGTTAAGAACAGAATTAGATAAAGATAATAAAAGACAAAGAGAAGAGGGAGGAGGAAGAAAGTCTATATTGCTCACAAGAGAAGGCTTAGACGAAGCATTCCTAGAGGTTATCGCAGAGAGTACAGCAGGTTCACCGATGGATGAGACGATAAAGTGGACAAATTTATCACGGAAAGAGCTACAAACTAGATTGTCAGAGAAAGGTTTTGTAGTTGATGTGGATATAGTGAAACAACTCTTAAAAAACATCATTTTCGTAAGCGACAAGCATTTAAAACACTTTCAGGAAAAGTAGATGTTGCAAATAGAGATGAGCAATTTAAAAATATTGAAAAACTAAAAGAAGAATATAAGAAAGAGGGGAATCCTGTTTTGAGTATGGATGTAAAAAAAAGAGTTTTTAGGAAATTTATACCGAGAAGGTAAACTGTATACTCAAGAGATAATTAAAGTTAAAGACCATGATTTTCCTTCTTACGCAGAGGGAAAAATTGTCCCCCATGGGCTGTATGATATAAACCTAAATATTGGTTATATTACCATAGGGACAAGTGCTGATACCAGTGAATTTGCTTGTGAATCTATCAAAAATTGGTGGTTAAATTATGGATATATTGAATATCAAGGACATGATAAACTGCTACTACTGTGCGATGGTGGGGGCAGTAATAGCTCTCGTCACTATATTTTTAAAGAAGATTTACAGAAGTTATCAGAGGAATTACAAATTGAAATTCGTATTGCTCATTATCCTCCTTATACATCAAAGTATAATCCTATAGAACATCGCCTATTCCCTCATATCACAAGAGCTTTACAAGGAGTCATTTTTACAAGTGTAGAGTTAGTAAATACCCTTATTGCACAAACTAAAACGACTACAGGATTGAAAGTTTTTAGTTCTATTCTTGATAAGGTATTTCATACAAAAGAAAATATGCAGAGGGCTTTAAAGAGAATATGAAAATTATCTTTGATATACATTTACCACTTTGGAATTATGTTGCTATTCCTAAAAAGTACTAGTAATTTGGTTTTATTTATGTTTTAGTCCTTAGCAATAGCACCACCAAGTTCTTGTGCTTTATAGAACTTTGTGTTAATCCATTCTCTTATAGTGTTGATGATAGGTTGAGATTTCTCTTTTCTGATAATTAACTTTTTATCAGGAGGATCATCTTTTATCTCTTTTTCTATTTTATAGAGTTTCTGTATGAGTGTTATGGCTTCTTGTGCATAACTCTTACTTTGTGGGTCACTGACTCCTGATTTGACTATATCTGCAAACTTTCGTCTAGCGTGGTTCAGCAAGCTAGATGTGTCATATCATTTGTCTTGACCACATCATTATATCCAGCGTATCCATCTGTTTGTAGAAAACCACTAAAGCCCTCGAGGAGTGCGGTCGCTGCCACTGCACTCCTGTTATTGGCATAGTGCATATAGACAATTTTATATTTATCCATTCCTACACCTAGCCATATATAGGATTTTTTTGTTGCTTTGCCTTTGTGTGCATTCACTACTTGAAGTGTCGTCTCATCTGCTTGTATATATTCATTCTCTAGGAGTCTCTCTTTGAGTTTTTCTTTAAAATGTTTTAGTTTTTCAGAAGCTTTTATCATCCAATTAGAGAGTGTCGTATCATTGAATGGAGCCCCAAATCTATTTTTATAAATTTTAGCTTGTCTGTACAGTGGCAATGCATCTTCAAACTTTTGTACAGCAATAGTTGCTAAGAATGAAGCGGTTACTTGTGTCTTTGGGAGGATAAATGGTGCCAATGCTGTTGTGCTTGGTTTCTCTCCACATCTACAACCATATACGAATCTAACGTTTTGTATGACTTGAAATTTTGCAGGTACTATATCGTATTGTTCTGATACAAGTTCTTTAATCTTGTGCATTGTATCACCACAGCTACATATCTTCTCATCATCACTGATATCGTGCTCTACTCTTACTCTTGGTATATCAGTAGGTGGAGAAGTTCTTCCACCTCTCTTTCTTTTGAATGTTATTTCAATCTCTTCATCTTCTACTACTTCAATACTCTCTTCATTGTCTTCAAAGAGAGTTGGTTGGTTAGGGTTTAGTTTTTCACTTTTGGAGGTAAAGTGTTGACGTATGAGGTAATCTATCTTTTCTTTTAGGTGATTTATTTCAATTTGTTGGGTTTGTATTCTTTTTTCTTGAGTAGTAATTTGTTCTTTTTGAACACTGCTTTCTTGAGCTTGATTTATAATGATTTCTTGTAGTTTTTCTATATCAATAAGCTCTGTTTTCATAGTGCTATTATAGCTAAAACTACTACTATACTTGGTTAGTAAATGACTTTTTTATGTGATGTTTTTTGCTTATTTTAGCTGTGTGATGCTTTGCTTAATATTGGGTTGGTGGGGTTATTTAGGGGGTTACGATTTTTCATAGTGACTCTTATGGCTATAGACCAAAGAAATCAGCACACCAAGCACTAACAGCAACACGCAAGAGATGTTGGCAATATCCATTTGTACTAGATTTAGATATAAAAGGGTTCTTTGACAATATTGACCACGAGTTGATGATAAAAGCTTTGGAATTGCACATTGATACCAAGTGGGAAATGCTCTATATCAAACGATGGTTGGTTGCTCCAGTCCAAACCAAAGACGGACTACTACAAAGAGATAGAGGAACGCCACAGGGTGGAGTCATCTCTCCACTACTAGCTAATCTGTTTTTGCATTATGCTTTTGATGTATGGATGAGTAAAAACTATCCCAATACTCCTTTTGAGAGATATGCAGATGATGCAGTATGTCACTGTAGGTCTCAACAAGAGGCAGAAAAGCTACAAATAGAACTATCCGAGAGAATGGAAAAGTGTAAATTAGAACTTCATCCTGATAAGACTAAAATAGTCTATTGTAAAGATGATAAAAGAAGAGGGGAGTATGAAAATACAAACTTCGACTTTCTAGGGTTTACATTTCAACCACGACTGTCTAAAAGCTATACAGGTCAATTCTTTGTAGGATTTAATCCTGCTATTAGCAGAAAATCTGCTAAAAGGATTAGACTTGTAATGCGAAGATGGAAAGTTCAGATTAGAAGTAACCTCTCTTTGGAGGAGTTATCAAAAGCTTATAGTAGAGTGATAAGAGGTTGGGTAAATTACTACTCAATCTTTGCACGATATAAACTACTAGAGTTAATGAGATACTTTGACAGAAGATTAGAGAGGTGGGCAAAACAAAAGTTTAAATCACTCAAACGCAGACAAGGCAGAGCCAATAAATGGCTTAGTGCAATAGCTAGAAAAGAGCCTCATCTATTTCCGCATTGGCAAATGAAATATGCAAAACTTGCAAAATAATATCACTTGATTAAGCAATAGGAGCCGTGTGACGGGAGACTGTCAAGCACGGTTCTGTGAGAGCCTGAGAGGGAAGTTCTCTTGGGCTACTCGACCTACTTTTATACACAAATTACAGTTTGTGGTGCGTTGGGAAACGCACCCTACAGATTCCCGTTAAACCGTATCATGCCATTGCACTAAGGTTAATCTATACCCCTCTTCTACTTCTAAGACTTCATGTGAAAAATATGGATGACTGGGAAAGACTATCATGTCTCCAGCTTCGGGTTCTATTTTTATAACATTCCCTTCTTTATCATACAAATAGTTAAACAATAACTCACCCCCTGAAAAGCTCTGTTCCCCTACTTTTGCATGCGTATCATGACTAGTCACAAAAAGTACAGATGAAAGTTTTCTTTGTGGCACTACTACTTTAAACCCAACCGTCTCTTTTTCTTTGTTAAGTAGTTCGCTCGAATCATCTGCATGTTTGACATAAAAGAACCCTTTTGTGTACTCTAGTACTTGTACTTGAGTAGACTGTGTCATAGCTACAGAAAAGTAGTCTTCTATCTCTGCTTTATAGTTGTCAAATTGTGCTTCATAAGTACGCTCATAATAGCTTTCTAGTGTTCCTATAGTCGTTTTTCGGTAGGACTCTTTAATACTAGAAGCATTTATTTCACGTACTTTTGCTTTTTGTTTTGTTTGATTGTCCTCTTTAACTAAAGTGGTTAAAGTGTCACATATCTCTTTTGAGAAAAAGTTTTTGAGTATCAGATAAGGATAATTCGCGTAAGGACTTGCAAAAATAGCCTGTGAAATATTTATCGTATCAAACAAATCATCACAATATACATTATTACTAAGCTGTTTCATTTACTTCCTTATTCTATGGTGCTATAATAACACAATTTTATTTATGGAGATTTCATTATGAAAATAGACTGGAACAAAAACCCCCTCATCCCTGCCATTGCACAAGATTTTGAAAGCCATGAAGTACTAATGTTAGCTTACATGAATGAAGAAGCTTACAATCTCACACTAGCAACTGGCTATGCCCATTACTTCAGTAGAAGCAAGCAACGTCTCTGGAAAAAAGGAGAAAGCTCTAATCACACGCAAGAAGTAAAAGATATACTACTTGACTGTGATGCAGATACAGTCATACTTAAAATCAAACAAAATGGTGTCGCCTGTCATACAGGTACTAAAAGCTGTTTCTTTACCTCTGTAATGCAAGACAAAATTATCTTAGAAAAAGAAGTAGATACCGATGCCATATATAGTGTAGTGGATACGCTTTACCACACTATATTAGAACGCAAAAATGCACCTAAAGAAGCTAAATCATGGACTAAAAAGCTACTTGATGACAAAGATTTAATGTTAAGTAAAATTCGAGAAGAAGCCGATGAAGTCTGTGTAGCCATCAACGAAGAAAGTGACGAACAAGTCATCTATGAATCTGCTGACCTACTCTACCATACCTTAGTAGGTTTAGGCTATAGAGACATCTCTCCAGACAGAGTTAAACAAGAGTTAGGACGCAGATTTGGTTTGAGTGGGATTACTGAAAAAGAGAGTAGAAACAAATAATTGCAGCGGTGGATAAATCCACCCTACGCGTCTCCGCAGCTTGGGCTGTCTGCATTACCGCCTGCAAAATACTTCCCGTCAAAAGAAACCAACGAATATTTTCTATCATTACCTAAGGATTCTTTGAGTCCATCAAGAGACAAGAAACCTAAAGATGTTGCACCTATCTTTTTTCTTATCTCTTCTACTGAGTTATTTGCCGAGATCAGTTCCGCTTTTGTAGGTGTGTCTATACCATAACGACAGGGATATTTTATCTCTGGTGCTGCGATACGCATATGTACTTCTTTTGCACCCGCATTGAGTAGCATACGGACAATTTGTTTAGAAGTTGTACCACGAACAAGTGAATCATCAATGATGGCAACTCTTTTACCTTTGATAAGATGTTTTACTGGTGAAAGTTTCATCTTGACCTTTAAGTCACGTATCTCTTGTGTGGGTTCAATGAAGGTTCGCCCAACATAGTGGTTACGTACAATCCCCATCTCAAAAGGTACACCCAGTTCATCCGCATAACCTTTTGCCGCCGCCACACCAGAGTCTGGTACGGGGAGTACAAGATCAACCTCACAAGGAGTTTCTCGTGCCAGTCTTTTACCCATCTTTAAACGCATCTCATACACATTTTTGCCGTCTATGTCCGAATCTGGTCTTGCAAAGTATATATATTCAAAAGCACAAGGATGAAAATCTACATTGTCAAATACCATCTCCGAAATAGGTTCTTTCCCCTCTTCAAACGTAAGCATTTCACCAGGCTTCACATCACGCACAAACTTTGCACCCACAAGATCAAATGCACAAGTCTCTGAAGCTACCATATACCCACCATCTTCAAATTTAGCAAGACTTAATGGACGTATACCAAAACGGTCACGAATGACAAACATTTTTGAACGACTTTGAATAGCCAAACAATAAGCACCTTCTATCTTGGTCAGCATATCTTTGATACGATCTACCAAAGCATCTTCTTGAGATTTAGCGATAAGATGGATAATGTTTTCCGTATCCATATCTGTTTGGAAGATAGCCCCCTTGTCTATAAGTTCTTGTCTTACCTCTTGTTTGTTAATGAGGTTACCATTGTGTACCACTGAAATCTCTCCCAATTTGTACTTGGCAAAAACAGGTTGAGAATCGCCCGCAGAGTCAGAACCTGCAGTAGAATATCGGTTATGTCCTACGGCACACGAGCCCTCTAACTTATCAAGTGTGGCTTGAGAAAATACATCTGAAACCATACCACGCTTTTTATAGATAGCAATATTTTTACCATTTGAAACAGAGATACCTGTGGCTTCCTGCCCACGATGTTGCATAGAAAAAAGCGAATAATACGCTACCGTTGAAGCCTTTTTAGCTCCAAAAACTCCGACGATTGCACACATATTATATTCCTAAACAGTCATTGATAGAGTAGTAACCACTCTCTTGGTTGACCAACCATTTTGCTGCTCTTATCGCACCTTTTGAAAATGTCTCACGTGAAGTTGCTGTATGATTAAGTTCTAAAAATTCACCATCATTGTAAAAACCAACCGTATGTCGTCCTACTATATCTCCGCCACGCAGTGCCATCACAGCTATCTCATCTTTTGTTCTTGCACCTATCTGTCCATCTCTACCAGACACACGTACTGCATCCAAGTCCAATCCACGTCCTTTGGCTGCAAATTCACCTAAAGTCAATGCAGTACCGCTTGGTGCATCTACTTTATGCTTATGATGTTGTTCCACTATTTCAATATCAAAGTCTTTCAACGTAGCAGATACTTTTTCAACCAATTGTTTCAAAAGTGCTATACCTGCTGACATATTGGACGCATAAAGTATAGGCATTTTTGTGGATGCTTCAGTCATAAGATTGTTCTGATGTTCTGTAAATCCAGTAGTTGCTATCACCAAGGGTGTAGGATTTTCAAGTGCTGCTTCACACAGTGCTTGTGTTGCTACAGGTGCAGAGAAATCTATGACTATATCACAATTTTCCAACAAAGCTTTCATACTATTGGTTACCAATACATCAGAGGGCAAATCTCGTTTAAGCTCATCAAACACATGCACTGCACTCAAAGGCAAAACCTCATCATGTAACAAAGAATCTATAAGAAGATTACCCACTCTACCTGTACTACCTACTATACCAACTCTATGGGTTTGTGCCATTATTGTTGCTCCTGAATATAAGAAATTACTTGTAACGCTGCGATGGATCCATCTCCTGCAGCAGATACTACTTGTTTGGGTGCTTCTATACGAAGATCACCTGCTACGAATAAACCTGGAACAGATGTATGCATACTTAGATTTACGACAACCTGACCACTTTTACTCATCTCGCAAATAAAACCATCATTGTCATCTTTAAGTACATCATTTTTTACATCTTGCCCTACAAAAACAAAAAGTCCTGTATTCTCCATGTGTGTGACCTCATTGGTTTTGACATTTCTAATATCTACACCTGACAATCCCATAGCATCTCCAACAGCATCTTCTATCACTGAGTCAAATATAAAATGTATATTTGCTTTTCTTGTTGCTCTGTCTATGGTCGGAGGTGCTGCTCTAAATGTATCTCGTCTATGTACCACATACACATCTGAACAAATATTGGAAAGATAAAATGCTTCTTCAAGTGCCGTGTCTCCACCACCCAATACTGTCACAGGCTTGTTTTTATAGAAAAATCCGTCACAAGTAGCACAGGTGCTAACACCTCTACCATAAAATTCATCTTCACCTTTGAAGTTTGCACGTCTTGGTACGGCACCAGTAGCAACGATAACTGTCAATGCTTCTACCCTATTTCCACCTTCAAGTGTGAGGGTAAAATATGCATCTGTTTTATGGATGGATTCTACTTTTTTCATCTCATGTTTTAACCCAAAATGAAAACACTGCTTTTGCCAAGTGTCCATAAAGTCTAAACCTGTCTTTGTACTATCAAAAAAAACCAGGATAATTTTCTATCTCAGAACTTTTTGTAATCTGCCCACCAGGTACACCCATTTCAAAGAGTGCTACATTTTTTAATCCACCACGTGTCGCATAAAGTCCTGCGGTAAGACCTGCTGGCCCACCACCAATAATTGCACAATCTAACATTTCAAATCCTTAAAAAAAGTATAAATAATTAATCAAATTATACAATGATAAAACTTGGTTAAGTATTTAAGCATGAAGTTTATAGTGAGCTGGGATAAATGAAGTGAATAAAAGAGGGAAAGCCCCTCTTTAGTTGTTCTACGCTAGTAAGGCGTTAATTTTTTCAGCAAATGCTTCTTTAGAAGCTGCACCAATCATTTGGTCTACCATTTCACCATCTTTGAAGAAAAGAATAGCTGGGATAGATCTGATACCATATTTTACAGAAATTTCTTGTTGCTCATCTGTATTTACTTTACAGATTGTTGCTTTACCCTCAAAGTCCTCTGCTAGTTCTTCGATTACTGGAGCGATCATTCTACAAGGTCCCACACCATGGAGCCCAGAAATCTACCATTGCTACACCTTCTGCGATAGTCGCATCAAAGTTTTCTTGTGTTAATTCTACATATTTTGCCATATTTTTTCCTTTGTGTTTAATGCAATTATTATATCTTAGATTTCTTATAAAGACTATTGTTATAGCTTATATTTTTTATAATACACAATTCCTAGGTACTATCTGTGTCGTATTAGGATAGAAAGAGTCCTATTTAATAACTTCTAAGCTAATCTCAGGAAATTCTGCAGATCGTGTTCCCTTATTTGCTTTGGTTTCTTCGCCCTTCACTGTATAGACAAAAGACATTTTTGCTTTATCTGTACTGTTCTTATTGGCTCTATGTAAAAGCAGAGAGTGAAAAATCACGACATCACCCTTTGTTAGATTTTTAGAAACTTTTGTTGCTATGGTCTTTTTATTGGGTTCGTACGTGTTTGAAAAATACTCTTTTTCATCGAACTGTTCTACCTTGAAATCCATTTTATGACTACCTGGTATAAACTCCAAGACACCATTCTCATCAGTTTCATCATCCAATGCAAGCCAAACACTTACCAAGTTATCATTGCTATAAGACCAGTAACGTCTGTCTTGATGCCATCCTGTATCAGAACTAATGTATGGCATTTTAGTCATAATAGAATTGTGATGTGCTGTAGTAAGCACCACTTTATCATTGAGTATTTGTTCCAATAGTGGGCGTATTTTCTTTTCTTCCATCCATGCTTTAAAAAGTGAGTCCCTATCATAGACTTGACGTAACCTACGCACAACAACATGTTTTTCTTCTGTCTTAGAGTTATAATCTATTACATTGGTACGATATAATTTACTACGACTACCGTAACCTAGTTCAGTTTCTATGGGTTCAATCAGTTCTTCCAAATGTTCTTTCGCCACGTTCAAAATGGCATCACAATACTCAGTATCAACAAAACTGTGTAAAATAATAAACCCGTCATTGTTAAATTGTGCCAATTGACTTGGGGTAAGTTGCATCTGTCTACCTTGAAATTAAAGTAAATGATTATAGCGTAACATTCTCTAGAAACTCCACCTCATCCACGCGAATAATAAGTGCATCTATAGAAAAAACAACATTCAGATTTTTTGTTTTCATATAGTAATTGGCAGAATTAATCACTTTTCGAAGTTTCCTAGGTGTGATGTTATAAACAGGGTCAAAGTCTGCTTTTCCACTTTTAACCTCTATAAAATGAAGTATATTCTCTTTTTTAGCGATGATATCTATCTCCCCTAATTTACGCGCAAAATAATTACGTTCAAGGATGATAAAACCTTCTTGCTCTAAAAAAGCAGTAGCGAGATCTTCACTTGCATCACCAAAGAGTTTAGGGTGTTCACGCATAAATGCTCCTTTAATTTTGAAAAGTATGTCAAATTGTCATCTTTTCTTTAAATAGGAGATAATTTATCCTATTTAGACTTAGAATCAAGTTTGTTTAAGAATCTCTAGCTATTATCAACGAAATCAACCTAAAGGATTAATATGTCAACAATAACAATAGATAAAGAATGTGGATGCTTCAGCAGAAGTGATTTAGAGAACAATGTCAAATTTGACAATAAAGATGATGCACTAATGCAAGCACAAAGCATGCTCAATCACATGAATGAAAAGTTCTGTGGTAAACATGGTTTTGGACTTAGCGAAAATGGTGATAATTTTTCAATCGCTATGAATGTACCAGCACAACCTGCTGCTTCAAGTGGATGCTGTGGTGGTGGTCACTGTTCATAAGCAGTGAGATACTCTAGGGTGCGTTTTCCAACGCACCACATGACAAAATCAAGATTATTTAAAATTTCCAAACACTAACGGTGCCTTTAAGTCTAAAGTCTTCACTTCAGTCATCACAGCCTGTAAATCATCTATCTTCTTACCAGATACGCGTACTTCATCACCTTGTATAGAAGGTGTCACTTTTAGCTTCAATGCCTTAATCGCTTTAACGATCTCTTTTGCCTCATCTTTTTCGATACTATCTACGATCTTATACACTATCTTAGTATTTCCACCAGATATGCCTTCCGTTTTCACTTCTTCAAGTGATTTACCTGCTATATTTCTCTTGATAAGTTTTGAAATCAAAATATCTTTGAGTGCATCTACTTTATCTGAAGAAGAAGAACTTAGGGAAACTACTTTTCCCTCCTCATTCAGTGTAATTTCTGCTACAACACCCTTAAAATCAAAACGTGTTTTGATCTCTTTTTGAGCCATAATAACTGCATTTTTCATTTCCATCATATCAAGCTTCGCTGTGATATCAAAATAGTGGTCTTTTGCCATTTAGTTTTCCTT
The DNA here is from genome assembly GCA_030949725.1 of Sulfurovum sp. Lineage (GTDB taxonomy): Bacteria > Campylobacterota > Campylobacteria > Campylobacterales > Sulfurovaceae > Sulfurovum. Next base: position 59,187 of record JAUZSE010000015.1, read on the forward strand.
TTTATATTGTTTTACAATTAAATCTATAGATTCATCGTAACCCCCACAATAACCCCACCAACCAACCTCTAAGAAATCCTAACTATCCCATCAGCACTTACATTCCAAGGTAACAACGCCTCAATATCCCTACCATCTCTTTGATAATAAGGAAACTCAGTCATAAGATACTTCAAGTAGTGATAGGGTTCTAATCCATTAGCCTTAGCAGTCTCTATAATAGTGTACCAAGTAGCAATAGCCTCAGCACCTTTCACAGAAGTAGCAAATAACCAATTCTTTCTACCAAGTACCATAGGTCTTATATGGTTTTCTGCTCCATTATTATCAATATTGAGTCTTCCATCAGTAAGATAGACTTTTAGCTTAGGAAATTGATTATTGAGATACACAAATGCTTTAGCAATAGCACCACCAAGTTCTTGTGCTTTATAGAACTTTGTGTTAATCCATTCTCTTATAGTGTTGATGATAGGTTGAGATTTCTCTTTTCTGATAATTAACTTTTTATCAGGAGGATCATCTTTTATCTCTTTTTCTATTTTATAGAGTTTCTGTATGAGTGTTATGGCTTCTTGTGCATAACTCTTACTTTGTGGGTCACTGACTCCTGATTTGACTATATCTGCAAACTTTCGTCTAGCGTGGTTTCAGCAAGCTAGATGTGTCATATCATTTGTCTTGACCACATCATTATATCCAGCGTATCCATCTGTTTGTAGAAAACCACTAAAGCCCTCGAGGAGTGCGGTCGCTGCCACTGCACTCCTGTTATTGGCATAGTGCATATAGACAATTTTATATTTATCCATTCCTACACCTAGCCATATATAGGATTTTTTGTTGCTTTGCCTTTGTGTGCATTCACTACTTGAAGTGTCGTCTCATCTGCTTGTATATATTCATTCTCTAGGAGTCTCTCTTTGAGTTTTTCTTTAAAATGTTTTAGTTTTTCAGAAGCTTTTATCATCCAATTAGAGAGTGTCGTATCATTGAATGGAACCCCAAATCTATTTTTATAAATTTTAGCTTGTCTGTACAGTGGCAATGCATCTTCAAACTTTTGTACAGCAATAGTTGCTAAGAATGAAGCGGTTACTTGTGTCTTTGGGAGGATAAATGGTGCTCAATGCTGTTGTGCTTGGTTTCTCTCCACATCTACAACCATATACGAATCTAACGTTTTGTATGACTTGAAATTTTGCAGGTACTATATCGTATTGTTCTGATACAAGTTCTTTAATCTTGTGCATTGTATCACCACAGCTACATATCTTCTCATCATCACTGATATCGTGCTCTACTCTTACTCTTGGTATATCAGTAGGTGGAGAAGTTCTTCCACCTCTCTTTCTTTTGAATGTTATTTCAATCTCTTCATCTTCTACTACTTCAATACTCTCTTCATTGTCTTCAAAGAGAGTTGGTTGCTTAGGGTTTAGTTTTTCACTTTTGGAGGTAAAGTGTTGACGTATGAGGTAATCTATCTTTTCTTTTAGGTGATTTATTTCAATTTGTTGGGTTTGTATTCTTTTTTCTTGAGTAGTAATTTGTTCTTTTTGAACACTGCTTTCTTGAGCTTGATTTATAATGATTTCTTGTAGTTTTTCTATATCAATAAGCTCTGTTTTCATAGTGCTATTATAGCTAAAACTACTACTATACTTGGTTAGTAAATGACTTTTTTATGTGATGTTTTTTGCTTATTTTAGCTGTGTGATGCTTTGCTTAATATTGGGTTGGTGGGGTTATTTAGGGGGGTTACGATTCATCTGCTATATTTTCCATTTCACTTTTAGAATATATATCTACTAAAAATATTTCATTTTCAATTTGTGCATATGTAATAATTCTATATGGGTGCAAACTTAAAAACACTAAACCCATCAATTTCTCTTGCTAAAAGATTAAGCAACCATATCAATATGTCCAATTAAGTTATCCCAAGCCTGATTCCATCTCCCCTCAGTTAAACAAATAGCTCTGATAGGTAGAAATCTTTTTGCACCATATTCACTCCAATTAGCACCTGAGACACAAACTCTCTGTTTGACTACTATTTTACAAGCACTCTCCGTAACACCTGAACCAATTGGTAAATTATTGTCTATAGAATTTTTATACTGCATTCGCTTCAAATTATTTGTAAAATAAGAGATAGTTGCCTCAACACCACTCTTGATGCTAGATGATATTTTCTTCTTCTTTAATGCTTCTATCTCTTCTAATAAATCTTTAGCACCATTTTCAATATTTTTTAAAATGTGACAAGCATTTTCAAACCACACACGCTGTTTTTCTTTGCTTCGTGGATGCACACCTTTTGAGGCTTTAGACAAATACTCTGTAGCATGATAATAGTCCAGTGTATTTGAAGCTGTATATTTTCAAGAAGTAACCAATTCTCTCTCGCTCCATCTGCAAGACCTATAATCTTTGCTTGTGGAAACTTCTTTTGATAAGCAATGCTTCTTTTTCAAATTTCTTTTAAACGACTCTTTACCGTACTCAGGGGCATTAGCGATGTATATTGTATGCATTCTTTTACCTTCACTATCATAAAAGAGAAAGTTCCACACATTGCCTCTCGCCAATTTGACTCACCCATTGGCATACATGTTCCATCTAATCCCAGAGATATTGTTGCTACTTCTTTATCCATTTTCACTATCTCATACTCCCAATTATCCTCTTGTTTGAGCAATAAATTACTAACTATTTGAGAGGTACTTCTTATAAATGAGCATGATATATTTCTATTATGATTCTCTTCTAGGTCTTTTTGTACAGCTTGGGCAGGAGCATTATTATACTTATTTGAGACCATTTTTGCAAATTTTGGTGTGGATGTTTTGATGATATGGGCTTTTTTCTCAATCGGACAAACTTGTTTACCTGATCCTAGTGGAGCAAATACTTTTCTTTTTAGCTCTATTTCTCCATAAGGTGTTTGATATTTTTTTTTACCTCTTTAGCATAGAGTTTTTGCTCTTTCAATTCTATTACGGTCTCTTTTATTTCCAAATTCTTTAGTGCTTCTTCTGTTATTTTTTGCCCTAATTCATTCACTTTATTCATTATTATCTCTTCTGTTTCCAAAAAATTCTCACCATTTAAATCTATACTTACTTCTAATGTGACTCTTTTTTTGTTATTTGATATAATTTTTATTGACATATATTTCTCTTTTTATTGATAGTTTAGGGGTTTTTTCTTAAAAATGTATTAATTTTGGTTTTAGTGTTTTTAAGTTTGCACCCATTCTATATCCTGCACTTTTACCTTTATTATTATCACTATTCTTAATTCGTATTTTATACAAACCTTGTGCTAACTTCGCACCTTGTATTGAATCATCATCCAAAATAGATACAAAAAACTGTAAATCTTTTTTGAAACTTTTATAGCGTTTAGCTAATTTTTTAGCACTCTTTTTAAAATCCTCGGAATAAAGTATATTCACTAAAGTTCATCCCAGAGTGTTTCTATTTTATGCGCTTTTTTCTTACCTGATTTTATGAGTTCCAGTTCATCTAGTGAATGTGTTATTCGCTCTTTAAGTTCAGAAAATTCCTGAAATGCTAAAGCTTTCCTCATTCTCTCATACTCATCTTTAGAAACAAATACTGCTTCTATTCGATTGTTCTTAAGTACAGCTAACTTCTCGACCGTATGATCTTTTATCTGAGCCAGATATGTTCCAAACTTCTTCGCAAACTCCGAAGAAGGAATAAGCTCATCATTTTCATATGCAACCATACAAACTCCTTTTACGGAATATAATCCGTATTATTTCGTATATTATAGCATAAAATGGGTTTTACTACAACTTATCTATACTTTCAATTCTCCAGTTGTTCTTAGAATTATCTTCTAAAATAATTGCACTCAATTTATTATCATATACACAACCTGTATCAATTCCCACAGAATATTTATTTACTTTTATATCTTTAAACCATTGATGTCCATAAATAATAAACCCTTGTTCTCCATTATACGTATCTGCCCAAAAAATAGACTTGCTATCTTCCTCTCCATACATTACAAACTTTTCATTTTTATCTAAATATCTCATACGTAATATTTTAGACTTATCTTTATGTTTAAGTCTATTAAGATTACAACTATTTTGTATTCCACCATGAAGAATTATTATATTACCTAACTTAAAAAAAAGTGGCATATTCATTAAAAAATGAATATGCTTTTCTTGTAATTCTTTCACTATTTTTTCTTCATCTAAATTCAATATAATTGGATTTTTTTTATTAGATTTTTCATGTAATAAATATCGTATTAATTTATCTTCATGATTACCAAGTACAGATTTTATATTATGTTTTATAAGATAATTTAGCACTTTTATTGATTTCTTTCCCTTAGTTATAGTATCACCTACACAAACTTCAATATCATTAGTATCAGGCTTTATTTTTTCTCGAAGGTTTCTAAATTCATCATAACAACCATGAATATCACCATATACAATCAGTTTTTTCATTTTTATTTATATAAAACCTTGTATATTCTTTCAAGTAAGCTAACTTCTTTTTCATTCAAACCTTCATCTTTTGTTCCTGAATGCGCAATAGTTTTTCTATAATCATTTAAATATGTCAACCATTTTGTTTTATCTTTTTTACTGTTAAAACCTTCACCAATATCAATCCCAAATCTTTTTTCAAATGTCACAAAAGCAGTATCTACAGAAACTTTGTTAGTCCAGTGATTTTCAATTATATTTTTGTAGTCCATAATTGTAAGCATTTCTGTCCAATTTGCTCTCTTACTAATACCATTTTTACGTCTTTCTGCATTCTCTTCTGCCGCAAGCTTTTGACATTTTGTTTGAATATTAACTATTTCTAATTCCCAATCATCTGCATACAATTCTTCTAATTGAGCTACTACTGTTTGCTTAATCGTTTTTTCTATACTATCTACATATTCTTTGGCTTTAGTTTGTAACTTTTTATCTTGTCGTTCTTTCCAATCAATTAAATCATCTGGATTATATTCACCAAATTTATCATTAATAATACTCTGATACAATCTAAACCAAGCCGTATCACCACCTGCCCCTTTCATAATTAAATAATGTTCTTTATCTTCACTTTTCATTACTTGTAAGCCGTCCATTAAAACAACTATATACTTTTTAATCTCTTCAAATCTTGCTTTTGTAGATATTTTTTTTGTAATTAAGCCTTTTTTATATATAAAAGTATGCAAACTGCCTAACCACATAATAAAAGCATAAGTACCTCTATTAGATATTATAAATTTCTCGTTATTGTACATACTAGGATAATTATCTTCAATATATTCATATGCTGTATTTACAAAACGTACAATATCTTTTTTACATATTCTCATTGTTTTATCATTATCATGACTATTTGTATCATACAAGGATGCATCCTGGGTATCTAAAATATATTCATTACCTTTCGCTTTTGGTAATAATCCACAATTTGACAATGCTGTATAAAATGGTTTAAAGGTTAATTCTGCTTTATCTTCACCCACAGAAATTTTGTTTTGTAATGGACCGGAACCCACAGAAAGCTCCTTAACTATAGAAGATCGCAATGCTTTTAATCTAGAATCTAGTCTAGGAGCATTCCAAAAAAGATCTTCTTCTAATACAAGTCTCAAACTAGGACTAACTGCTTTTTGATTTTGATTAATGTCCATAAAGATTTCAAGTTGTTCCATTGCTTCTAATCCATTCATAGCTACGACAGGAACAGTATTTGTAGAAAGAAATTTAGAATTTGCATAACCATATAATCTATGCTGACCATCTATAATATATGCTATTGCATATTCATTTGGTATTTTCAATATTCCCACCCTAGAATCAGTATCTTCACCTTGTCTATCCGCTTCAAATTGAATCTTTTTCCTTTTATTAAAATTAATTATAAGTGAGTTTGGAAAGTATCCTCCCCCATCTATAAACTTTGTAATATTATGTAACCTAGGACTAAAACATAAATAAAACCAAATTACTAGTACTTTTTAGGAATAGCAACATAATTCCAAAGTGGTAAATGTATATCAAAGATAATTTTCATATTCTCTTTAAAGCCCTCTGCATATTTTCTTTTTGTATGAAATACCTTATCAAGAATAGAACTAAAAACTTTCAATCCTGTAGTCGTTTTAGTTTGTGCAATAAGGGTATTTACTAACTCTACACTTGTAAAAATGACTCCTTGTAAAGCTCTTGTGATATGAGGGAATAGGCGATGTTCTATAGGATTATACTTTGATGTATAAGGAGGATAATGAGCAATACGAATTTCAATTTGTAATTCCTCTGATAACTTCTGTAAATCTTCTTTAAAAATATAGTGACGAGAGCTATTACTGCCCCCACCATCGCACAGTAGTAGCAGTTTATCATGTCCTTGATATTCAATATATCCATAATTTAACCACCAATTTTTGATAGATTCACAAGCAAATTCACTGGTATCAGCACTTGTCCCTATGGTAATATAACCAATATTTAGGTTTATATCATACAGCCCATAGGGTACAATTTTTCCCTCTGCGTAAGAAGGAAAATCATGGTCTTTAACTTTAATTATCTCTTGAGTATACAGTTTACCTTCTCGGTATAAATTTCCTAAAAACTCTTTTTTTACATCCATACTCAAAACAGGATTCCCCTCTTTCTTATATTCTTCTTTTAGTTTTTCAATATTTTTAAATTGCTCATCTCTATTTGCAACATCTACTTTTCCTGAAAGTGTTTTAAATGCTTGTCGCTTACGAAAATGATGTTTTTTAAGAGTTGTTTCACTATATCCACATCAACTACAAAACCTTTCTCTGACAATCTAGTTTGTAGCTCTTTCCGTGATAAATTTGTCCACTTTATCGTCTCATCCATCGGTGAACCTGCTGTACTCTCTGCGATAACCTCTAGGAATGCTTCGTCTAAGCCTTCTCTTGTGAGCAATATAGACTTTCTTCCTCCTCCCTCTTCTCTTTGTCTTTTATTATCTTTATCTAATTCTGTTCTTAACTCTTTTTGTCCTCTTGACACACCACTATAGTCACATTCAAAGATTTCGCATATATAGCTTATCCCTCCATGACTTAATTTGGTTGCTTCTATTCCTGCGTAGCGTCTTCTGTCTTTCTCTGATAAACTTTTATATAGATTTAGCATTTGCTCTTCTATTTCTTTTGGGTACTTTTTCATAAATAGTATTTTAGCTTATTTTGGGTTTGTTTATCTTGTTGTCCTTAACTCTTTTTGTCCTCTTGACACACCACTATAGTCACATTCAAAGATTTCGCATATATAGCTTATCCCTCCATGACTTAATTTGGTTGCTTCTATTCCTGCGTAGCGTCTTCTGTCTTTCTCTGATAAACTTTTATATAGATTTAGCATTTGCTCTTCTATTTCTTTTGGGTACTTTTTCATAAATAGTATTTTAGCTTATTTTGGGTTTGTTTATCTTGTTGTCCCTACTAGGTACAAGTAATCTTTGATATGTTGGCATTTCACTATTATTGGCTTTTGTTCTATGCAATATAAAACCTATCTTAAGTAACAACTCTGGTTCAATGGAAAACATATAATATATTTTACCTCCCATTTTACCTTCAATAGCAGGTATTTCTATCCGCTCATTATTGATCTTCTCATTTTTAAAAATTAACCCTAAAAATTGATACTGTGCTGCATTTTTATAATTTTTAATGAGACTAGAAATATAGTCATAAGTATTGTTATTATAATAAAAAACACTCATATCATCTAAACGTTTTCTATCCTCTCCATCCTCCGTCAACCTAATATTATTAGTAGCAAAAATATATTTAATTTTTAAATCTTTTCCATAAGTCTCTTTGATTGCTTTTCTAAATCCATCTAGACGTAAGTCCATTGCATCAAAATAATCTTTATACGATGGGGCTTTTTTAGACTTTTCTGCACTTTTACATTCTATAATAAAAGCTGTTTCATTATTAATCGCGAGTACATCAATTTGTTGTTTATCTTTAGAATCTTTTGTAAAAGGAAGTTTTAATGTCTCATTTCTATTAAGTATACGATAACCCAACTCATAAAATTGACACCATATTCTATCTTCAAATAATTTTGAATGTAATTTAGGCTTTTGAATTTTCCACTTTGTTTTCAGCTCTTTAACTTTCTCCCATCCTTCAGAAAGATAATCCTCGACTTCATTATGTTCAACATTTTGTTCAATATATTCTTTTTTCTTAGAGCGATAAAGTTTTCCTAAACTTGATGAATCAGTAACCATTTTCTCTTTAATATCACCTATTTGTTCATCAGTTAAAAATGCCATTCACTTCTCTCCTTATATTTGTCATAATAATTTCTGAGTACTTTCCTCTAACTGCACCTTTACCACCTATTAAACTGGCTCTTGATATTTCCGTTATTTCATCCCCAAAATCAAAGATCTCTCTTATTTTTAAATGGTTTGCATTAGTTAAAATATAATATGCTTTTTTGTCTTTTATTTGCTGAATAAGATCTGCTAAGCGATGCTGATCTTCTAAAGAAAAAATCTTTTGATTATATTGGATAAAGCCATTATTATTATGTGTAACCGTATATGGAGGATCTAAAAATATCAAATCATTTTCCTTTACGTTTTCTATACATTGCATAAAGTCTGCATGAAAGATATTTATATTTTTCAATACTTTACTTACCTCTAATATATTTTCGAAATCAAATTGATATTTTGTTCTATGTCCATATGGTACGTTATATTTTCCTTGAGAGTTGACCCTGTATATACCATTAAATGATGTTTGATTGAGGTATATAAATCTAGCTGCTCTCTTTTCTGCTGATTGAAAATTTTGTGTTCTTATTGTAAGATATTCTTCTTTTGTATTTTTAAATGATTTAATATGTTTTATAATTTCTTGTGGATTATTTTTGACTGAATCATATGCTTCAATTAATTCTGCATTAAAGTCTGAAATAAAAGCTTTCTTTGGATTAAGATACAAAAAGATAGAACCACCACCTATGAATGGCTCATGATACTGATTAAAGGTTTCGGGGAGAAAACTCTCAAGATGCTTTATTAACCATCGTTTTCCACCAGCCCACCTTAAAAAGGGTTTACCCTTATTAGCACTAGACGAAATTGTATGTCTAACATTCATTTTTTACTTCTCAATTCTCATCATAGCAATCTCACCACACACAACATCTAGTTTTCCCAAAGCTGTGATGGCTTCTTGCATCTTCTTTTCTTTACAACTATGTGTGGTAAAAAGTAGTGTGGCTATGCTTTCATCTTTTGTTGGTTTTTGCAACATAGACTCAATAGAAATGCCAAATGTTTCCAAAGAAGAAGTAATAGCAGCCAAGACACCACTGTGATCTTCTACTTCAAGTCTAAGGTAGTACTGTGTGACTATCTCTTCTTTTGGAAGTAGTTTAAGTCCTGATTCTAAACCTTTTTTGTAACCAAGCATAGGTCCTTGATTACCACGTACGATGTCTACGATGTCAGAGATAACAGCAGACGCAGTAGCATCACCACCAGCACCTGGTCCGTAATACATCGTCTCACCTACACGATCACCTACCACAGTAACTGCATTCATCACGCCATCTACTTTTGCTATCATAGATGATTGCGGTATCATAGTGGCATGTACTCTAAGTTCAACACCATTTCCTACTTTCTTAGCGATGCCCAAAGACTTTATTTCATAGCCAAATTCTTTAGCAAAATCTACATCTGTTTGTGTGATATTTTCTATGCCTTCGATGAGTATATCTTCAGGTTTAGCATCTATACCATAAGCGATACTTGCTAAGATGAGAAGCTTATGAGAAGCATCAAATCCACCTACATCAAAGGTAGGATCAGCTTCTGCGTACCCTAAGTCTTGTGCTTCTTGAAGTATGTCATCATACAAGGCACCTTCGTTGATCATTTTGGTCAGCATATAATTACATGTACCATTCATAATACCATGTATAGACTCTATATGATTGGCAGAAAGTCCTGTACGTAAGGCACCGATGATAGGGATGCCACCTGCCGTACTGGCTTCATACATCAAAGGAATATCCCCTGCGATCTCTTGAAGTTCATATCGGTGATAGGCAAGCAATGCTTTGTTTGCAGTGACTACGGCTTTACCATTTTCAAGTGCTTTTTTCACAAGGGCATAAGGCTCTTCTATCCCACCCATCAACTCTACAACGATATCTATCTCTGGATCATTGACTATCTCCATAGGATCAGCAGTAAGCTTAATAGAAATACCTCTATCTTTAGCCAGATTTTTGACAGCTCCACGAACGGCTATTATCTTCTTCCCTGCTCTTGCTTCTATAATGTCTGCATTTTCTTCAAGTATCTTTGCTACACTAGAACCGACTGTACCTACACCCAATATTCCGATTTTTACCATTATATTTTTGCCTCTTCAAGCTCTTTTAAGAACTTCTTTACGTTACGTGCTGCTTGTCTAATACGATTTTCATTTTCAATCAATGCAATACGTACATACTCATCACCATATTTACCAAAACCAATACCAGGACTCACCGCTACGCCAGCTTTAAGTAAAAGTTGTTTTGCAAACTCTAGTGAACCTAAATGTCTAGCACATTCAGGAATCTTACCCCAAATAAACATAGAAGCATTGGGCTTACCCATCTTCCAACCTGCATTTGCAAAGGCTTCTAACATGACATCACGTCTTTTCTGATAGCGTGGGATTATCTCATCATCTGGAATATTATGATACTCATCTAGTGCCACAGTAGCAGCCACTTGAATAGGTGTAAACATACCATAATCAAGCCAAGACTTAATGCTCTGTAACGCACCTATGAGCTTTTTATTACCTACGATAAACCCAACTCTCCAACCTGCCATATTGTAAGACTTAGAAAGTGTATAAGACTCTACTGCTACATCTTTAGCACCTTCAACTTCCATGATAGAAGGTGTTTTATAGCCATCAAACGTAATATCTGCGTACGCAATGTCAGAGATAATATAAAAACGTTTCTCTCTTGCTAAGGCTACAAGTTTTTCATAAAACTGGGGTGTCACTGTAGCTGTAGTTGGATTATGTGGGAAGTTTACTACTAAAAATTTTGCTTTAGGAATGGAGTTGTCTAAGTGATCTATTACATCTGCTAAAAATCTTTCTTCGTCTACTTCAAAAGTATCTTCATTAAAAATAAGTTGCATCTTCTCTACATTTGCCCCTGCTAAGATAAATGCCTGAGAATGTATAGGATAGGTGGGGTCTGGGACTATAGCCACATCACCAGGGTTAGAAATGGCTTGCACTAAGTGGACATAGCCTTCTTTACTTCCCATCGTTGCTACTATCTCTGTGTCGGGATCTAACTCGGCATTGTATTTACGTTTGTACCAATTAGCCATAGCAAGACGTAGTTTATATATACCTTTACTCGCACTATAGCCATGTGTTTTTGGCTTTTGTGCAGTCTCACAAAGTTTATCAATGATAGGCTGTGGCGTAGGAGCATCAGGGTTTCCCATAGAAAAATCTATGATATCTGCACCCTCACGTCTAAGTTGCATTTTTAGCTCATTGATCTCTGCAAAAAGGTACTTTGGCAATCTATTTATTTTATCAAATTGTATCTCATCAAACATAATTTTCTCGCTTTAAACTTTCTTCATCTTATCGACGCTATTCAATGGAAATAAAGAAACAGTTTCATCTTGTGTACTCGACTCTTCTTCATCATTTCCTATAAAATTCTCTATCGTCTGTTCATCCAAAAAATGGATAAGCTCATTCAAATTTTTTTTATCAAACTGAGTAACAAAATACCAAGAGATAACACCAATCAGTATAAAAATAAAAATAATCAACACTGTTGGTTTAGCTCTATGCTCATCTATCACAGGTTGACCTATAGGAAATAAATATTCTGATATTCTTTTATCCCCATAATATTCTTCTGCTTTCTCTTTTACTGTACTCAAGTCTGCTTCATACTCTCGTTCAATAATAGAGATAAATCCCAACATCTTAACCTTTGTTAAAGAAGCAAATTCTGAGGCGATAACATACTCAATATTCTCTTCTAAGATCTTAGTCTTATCACTGATTGCTTGTACACTGTTTTTTTCAAGAATATCACTTAATTGCATAACCCATCCTATGTATTAAAATCGCTGCGGCTGCACTCACGTTGAGTGAATCAAAAGCATGTTGCATTTCTATGGAAATCATTTGGTCTATTTTTCTTGACACTTTGCCAGATAAACCTTTTCCTTCACTTCCTAGTACAAGTATACGTTTAGAAGCAAACGTTACATTTTGTACATTTTCACCTTCCATTGATGCACCATATACCCTAAAACCCAACTGCCCAAGCTCGTTAAAATCATCTAAAATATTTGCTGTTATCATCAAAGGCATGTCAAGTAATGCCCCTGAACTACTTCTTATAATCCCTGCCATATTGAGCTGTCGTACACCAGAGACGATGATAGCATCAGCACCCAAAGCATAAGCCGAACGTACCACTGCTCCGATGTTACCCACATCTGTGAGACCATCAAGTACAACGATAAAGTCACTTTGCTTGACCTTGGAAAAGATTGTCTCTTCAAACTCCTCCATCTCTACAAGTAAACCTTGGTGATTCCCACCTTTGGACATGGACTGAGCCCACTTCTCTTCGAGAAACTTTATCTTGTCATGGTACTTGTGAAAAAAGGTCTTTAGGTAAGGTACCTTTAGAGTTGGCACCTTTTTGTGCAACATAAACTGTCTTTATCTTCTTTTCGTGATGCACTAAGGCATGTAAACACACTTGTTTTCCATATATAATCATAAGATAGATTTTATCTAATTTATACTTTTAGGGGGTTAAGAATAGTGATGTTCCTAGCGTATAAGTTCGTTATACCACTCTTTTACATTCTTGTCACTCAAATGTGCTAGAAGTTTTGCCTTGGGTTTAGGGGGTAAATCAAAAGAGAGAAGCTCTGTAAAACTAAGACTTTTTTTCTGTATCTTTTTGAGCTGATATTACCACAACCCATTCACCACGTATGGTCAATGTTTTAAATATTTTATTGATTTTACTTGCTGTACCACGATAATAATTTTGATATTTTTTGGAGATCTCTTTAGCCAAAAAGAGTTCTCTGCTCTCATCTAAAACAAGTATCTCTTCTAAGAGCTTTTCTAAACGATGCGGAGACTCATACAATACTGTATTGTACCCATTGCTCATCGCTTCTGCTAGTGCAGCACTTCTCTCTTTTCCTTTATGTGGTAAAAAAGCATAAAAAAGAAATTTACCCTCTTTGAAGCCTGAAGCCGCATAAGCTGTGGTCACTGCTGATGCACCAGGTAGCACATCGTATTTGATCTTATTTTGCTGTGCATACTCTACTAGTAACTGTCCTGGATCTGAGATAACAGGCATACCTGCATCACTCACATACACTACTTCTTTACTCGCCAATTCACTTCCAAATTCCTCCAGTCTTTCGCGTCCATTATGTTCGTTAAACGAATAAAACAAGGCATTAGGATACGTCATATCAAACCGCTCTTCCAAAAGCTTTAAAAGCCGTTTGGTCTGACGTGTATCTTCACATAAAAAGAGTGTTGCTTTTTCAAAAATTTTCATAGCACGAATGGTAATATCTTGAGGATTTCCGATAGGGGTAGGGATAAAATTAATCATAATATGTAGGGGCAGATTCTATATCTGCCCATTGCCTTATGACAATTTATATTTGTTTTTAAACTTCTCAACTCTACCAGCAGCATCAAGAATTTTCTCAGAACCTGTAAAGAATGGGTGACATTCATTACAAATATCGATACTCATCTTTTCTTTATTGGTTCTAATTTCAAACTCATTTCCACAAGCACATGTGACTGCACATAGTTTATAATCTGGGTGTATTTCTTTTCTCATTTCTATTTCCTAAAAAGTTATTTTGTGTGTCAGGCAACCAACCTGCTCTAGTCGATGACTCTTCCTTTATCTAAGAAAAAGGGTCATTGCAACGCTCTTTGGCGAGACAATAATGGATAGAATTATATCTAAATAGGTTTAAATTACTATAAAAGTATTTTACCAGCCACCCCACACACTGCACTTTCACTTTTCAAAACCAACGGCGTATCAAAGCCTACAATATTTTCAAGTTTAAACAAGGCGACTTCTTCTACATCAAATCCACCTTCACAACCTATCACAATCGTTTCTATTTTACTGTTCCCCATAAAATTACTTTCGGAGAAATTTAACATTTTTGCATTGGGATTATCTTCTAAAAAGGTTGGTAAATCTTTTGCTTCTTCTAGCTTCATCATTTGCGATCTTCCAGACTGTTGTGAAGAGTTTAAAAGTATTTTTTGCAAACGTTTAAAGTCTAAGGTAAAGCTTTTTTGTGAACGCTTACAGTAAAAGAAGGTGATTTTGTCTACACCCATTTCATTGAGTGTAGGCAAGACTTTTTCTACACTTTTAGGGTCTATGATACACCAACCTATATGTAGGTTTACTTTGGCTTTTATCTCATCTCTTGTGCTTTCGCGAAGTTCTAGCATGACTGAGCGTTTATCTAGGTAGCCAATAGTGTAGCAGTGAAGAAGTCCATCTTGAAGATTACGCAAATACAAGGTATCGTCTACCTTATGTCTACGCACTTTAAAAATGTAACGATGATCATCACCCTCTAATGTGAGTTCTGAGACTCCTGCATTCGTATTATATAGATATAACACCTTTTGCCTTTAAGAGCATAATTACCATCATTATAGCAAGCAATAAAAGTTGTACTATTGAGATTTTTATAAAACCTAATTTTAATATCTTGAACGTCTCGTTATCATTTAAATTTGCAACTTTTATCATTTTGTGCTTTTGTATTTCTATATACATCATCACTGCCCATATACCGAACATAATAATCGTCGTAATCTCCCAGCCTAAATCGCCTGTAAAAACAGCTACTATTCCTGAAAATGCAATCATTGTAGCTAAGGCTTGAAAAGTCATAGTATATATAAATGAAGCTTTTTTAAATCTCAGTGGATTTTTACTTGTAAATAGTGGGATGCTAAAACCTAAAAGTAAAAAACCTAAAAAAATATTTACCAACATACTGTGTATACTTAACATTTCTTCTACTATCATATAAAAATCCTTCTTTATGTGCTTTTAAAAGCAGATTATACCCTAATTTGATATAATCAATCCAACTTAAACTTAAAGGTCTTACATGACTCTTTCCATTACTCAAGCACTCGCTATTATTTATGAAAATAGCACGGTAGTTTCTACGGAAATCTTACCTATAGAGATGGCACTAGGGCGTGTCATGTGGGAGGATTCTATCGCGACATTTGATCTACCACGTTTTGATAATTCTGCTATGGACGGATATGCTGTCAAATGTTCTGATGCCCATACTACGGTTACTTGTTCTGAAGTCATCTATGCAGGTGATAACCCACAAATGACATTGCAAAAGACCCATACTATCAAGATTATGACTGGTGCACCCATACCTAAAGGATGTGAGGCAGTCGTACCCATAGAAAATGTTACCCTCAACGATACACAGATCACATTACCTGAGAACATACAAGTAAATGCACACATACGACGTGCAGGAGAAGACATAAAAATCGGTACTATTTACCTACACAAGGGCGAAAAAGTAACAGCCTACTCCATTGCATTACTAGCAAGTCAAGGCATAACCCATATCAAGGTGACACGGCAGATCAAAGTCGCGGTCTTTGGTACAGGAGATGAACTGCGTCCACACTTTGAAAAGATCGAACCTCACCAACTCTACAATTCAAACACCCCTATGTTTCTTTCACGTGCAAAAGAACTAGGTTGCACGGTACAATACATTGGAAGTTCTGCTGATACTATGGAGTCTTTGGAGTCTGCCATAACATCTGCACTCTCTGCTGATATTATCATCACTTCGGGTGGCGTAAGTATGGGAGATAAAGACTTTACAAAAGAGGCATTTACAAACTTAGGTATGACACTACACTTTGATAAAGTAGACATCAAACCAGGGAAACCTACTGCCTTTGGAACCATAGGCGACACGCTAATCATAAACTTACCAGGGAATCCTCTTGCATCCATGGTCAATTATGAAATATTTGTGCGTGCAGCCATGCGAAAAATGTCGGGGATGAATGCCTTTTATCATACTAGTATTGTCACTCAAATGAGAGATGACTTTAGGTTAAGAGCAGGGAAACACACCGTACGTTTAGGTAATTTTGACGGTAAAACTTTTATGCCGTTTGAAAAACAACTCCCTGGTATGCTTTCGCCTTTGGCAGCCGCCAATGCTATGCTTATTACTTTACCTGAAGTGTCCTCTCTTGAAAAAAATAAACACGTAAAGATCATACCGATAAGCTGGGAGATAACAAGCAGTGAGCAAGAGGACTTTTTTACCTCTTAAACTCTTGTAGGGTTTTTGATAAGCGTATGGCTGAGTAGTTTAGTCCAAAGTGTATTATCACTCCATTCACTTTGTACTTGTGGTGAAAAGATTATATCTTCAAGCTTTATCCTGCCCATAAGTTCACTATGTGCATCCTCTTTAAATCCTTGAGCATAGCCAGTTTCTGTCTCATGTACTATGATACTATGCAGTGTTACTTCTCTCTCACCATTTTGCATATCCGTACAAGCCAACACACGTTCTACCATAAGATAAATCACACGTGAAAATTGTTCTGCGGAGGGAGATACAGGAAGTTCTACCCACCGGTTACTATACGTTTTCATAGCCTCTATATAGTTTTTATCATCTTGTGTCCAAAGGGTTATCGCATGGTCAAAAGAGTCTATAAGTTCCTTGATGTAACGTTTGGTCAATCCAAAGTCATAAACCATTTGTCCATTATCAAGGTAATTTGACTCTAAGAGTACTTCAATTTTATAGGAGTGTCCATGGATATTTTCAGAACAACGTTGCGTGGTACAATCACGAACGATATGTGCATTTTCAAATTTAAACAGTTTTCTAATTAACATCTTGTATCCTAATAGGAGTAATTAGCTCTGATTTTAGCCAAGTTAATTGAAAGTTGTCTAAACACCTTGTGTCGTATCAAAAACACGTATATGTAGTCTGTCACTATAAAAGAAATTATGTTTCATACAAAACTCAAACACTGCCCTATCATTATGCCAAATCGTCTCACGGCTTTCACCTACTGGCATACAATAGATATTAGGATTTTCAAAAACAGAGGCAATCTCACTTATCTCTTCAAATGCCGTAGTTTGGGTCAAATACTTATCAATCGTAAATTTAAAAAAGCTATCCAAGCCAAAATTTACCATATTTGCAATGGCTTTGGGTTTCACACGTTTATTTTTGGGTTCTCCTGAATTTGCCAACTTGATAGAAAGTGCAAATATCGTTTTTTTATAGATAGGATACGCTTCAAAATCAATCTCCACCGTGCCATTAGTCTCAAAAGTAATACGAACACCCTGCCCCACCAACCAAGAAATCAAGGCATAAAAAAACCTCATCTTTATAATACAACAAAGGCTCACCACCTGTAATCACTATCTGAGGTTTATATCCAATATGCTCAAACTCTTCTGCCAAATGAGCAATCAAAGCAGAAGCATCCTCTACCTTTTCCCAAGAAGAAGCAAAAGCAGAATCCACAGCAAAATACGTATCACAACCAAGCTTCTGCTCCCCATCCACAGAATACTTAGCCCCAAACCCAGCACAAGCCAAATTACATCCCCCCGTGCGTAAAAAGTACGATGGCACGCCAGCATATTTACCTTCTCCTTGAATTGAGAAGAATTTTTCGGTTAGGTAGAACATTTATAACCTTGTTTTATTCGTTTTAATCTCAGTATACATATCACTTTTACTCATCCTCACTATTAGGTATCAACGCTAAAATAACATCAATATTTAAAAACATAGGTAAAGGGTTATCCTCTTTTATAGCTATAAATCCAAGGTTTTTATAAAAAGAGATAGCATCTTGTTCTGCCAACAAATAAATTCCTGCACATCCTGCTAGTTGTGATATTTGACCTACGTTTAATAAGGCATCTCTCAAAAGTCTTTTTCCTAATCCTTGCCCTTGAAAAGATTTATCAATACCCAACATACTTAATTTAACTACAGGAACAATAGGAGGTAATCCTGAGGGCTTATTTTCTATCTCAAAATTATCTCTAGCAATAGCAAAAGTATCTAAAGTATAAAAACCAATAACTCGCTCATTATCTTCCATATCTAGAAGTATATACGCTTGACTAAGATGTTTTTTAACTCGTTTTTTTAGTGACTTATAAACAAAATTATTTATCATATCATGATGACAATCAAATATTTTTAGACCATTATAATTTTTAGAAAGGTTAAATTTTTCTACCTTCAGTTTATTCATAAGGAGTCCTTTGTATTATCGGTAATTTATCTTTAAAATTTGTAATACTCTAAGTTTTACACAAATCACCTGATTAATATCAAAAGTTGCGTGTTTAATCATAAAAAGATTTTAGCCATACTTATAAAATATAAGATTAGAGTGGTCAGGAAATCTGATAACCAAACTACATTATAAAATATTATTTCTTTAAAAGGTCTTATCTTAATAAAAATATGCTAAACTATCCGTACATAAACCGTACGAGGAATAAAAAAATGGCAACAGCTATAAATTTAAAAGATGCTAGAATAGAATTTAAAACATCTAGTGAGATAAAAAACCTATTACAAGAAGTTGCAAATTCTTTAGGTATGGATTTGAGTAATTTTTTAATTTCTACTGCTGTACAAAAAGCAAAAGAAATTCAAAAAGAAGAAAATATATTAACCCTTTCTAAAAAAGAGTGGAAAGCCTTTCATGAGCTTCTTGATGCTCCTAAAGAACCCTCCAAAGATTTATTTTTATTAATGAAGCTAGAGGGATTTTCAAAATAAATTTTATCACCCACCAGTCTCATAAAAAGCCCTCTTAGAGATCTCTTTGCCTTCTAGTTCTTCTTCTGTCCAACGGTTCTCTTTTGGCTTGTCTTTGAGAACTTGTGCTAATACATCTGCTGCACCTTGGATGTCACCTTTTTTTACAGCCTCTGCGATGCTCATCGCTTCATCAAAATACAAACAAGGAATGAGATTACCTTCTGCTGTTAAACGTATGCGGTTACAGTTATCACAAAAGTCATGTTTATGTGGGTCTATCAGTCCAAACTCATAGCCTGTTTCTTCTATACGATAATTAAACGACGGACTAGCACCTTCTCTTCCAAGTTCAGTAATGGTATATTTTTCTCTTACTTTTTCAAGTATCTCTTTACCATGCATACCTTTTAAAGATTGGTCTGCATACGAATTTTCCATGTATTCTATAAAACGTACTTTCATGTTACGTTTGGCACAGTAATCCATAATGTCTAAGATTTCATCGCCATTAATACCTTGCAAGGCACCATGTTTATTTTCACTTTTAAACCCACTGCTAGAGCTGCATCTATACCTTCAAACACGCGTCCTAATACATCTTTACCTGCGATTTTTGCTGCCACATCGGCTTTGAGAGAATCAAGAGAGATATTGAGACGTTTTAGTCCTGCATCTTTGAGTCTTTGTGCAGCAGTTGCCAGTAAAAAAGCATTGGTAGTAATAGCCAAATCTAGCCCAGGTTTATAGGTATCTATCATCTCTATAAATTTGTCCAAATCTTCTCTAAGCAATGGTTCCCCACCTGTAAGACGTATCTTAGTAACCCCACCATCTATGGCAACCTTGACAAATAAAAAGAGTTCTTCAAATGTAAGTAGGTTTTCTTTTGGTACCCATGAAAATGGTTTTTCAGGCATACAATACTGACATCTAAAGTTACAACGTTCCGTTACCGAGATACGAAGATAATTAACTTCGCGACCATGTCCATCTATAAGCATATAAAATCCTATGTATTATTTTGTAATATATATATTTTTTTAGGGTAGCTAAATATAGATGAAAAAGAGATGATTTTTCAGTTCCCGTCAGATTGGACTAAGTGGGTAGTAGGGTTATTTATTACATTAAAGTTCCTAAATTTGAAAATAGATTTTTTATTTTTCTAAAATAAAGAAACTAAATATAGCCCCATTTTGGCTATTTTTAACTTCAATTTTCCCACCCATATTTTTTTCTATAATAACTTTTGACATATAGAGACCTATGCCTAATCCTTTCGTTTTAGTACTAAAGTAAGGTTCAAAAACCTTTTCAATGTTTGACAATTTTATGCCTCCTGCATTATCGCTAATGCTAACCTGTGCCTTGTCTATGATGATGACAATTTTAGGAGAGGGTATCTCTCTTTCTAATAGCACTTCCCTTGCATTATTTAAAAGATTTAGAATGACTTGTTTATATTCATTTTTATGGTTTAAGATATTTATTTCTTCTTTTTAGGACAACAAGATAAACAAACCCAAAATAAGCTAAAATACTATTTATGAAAAAGTACCCAAAAGAAATAGAAGAGCAAATGCTAAATCTATATAAAAGTTTATCAGAGAAAGACAGAAGACGCTACGCAGGAATAGAAGCAACCAAATTAAGTCATGGAGGGATAAGCTATATATGCGAAATCTTTGAATGTGACTATAGTGGTGTGTCAAGAGGACAAAAAGAGTTAAGAACAGAATTAGATAAAGATAATAAAAGACAAAGAGAAGAGGGAGGAGGAAGAAAGTCTATATTGCTCACAAGAGAAGGCTTAGACGAAGCATTCCTAGAGGTTATCGCAGAGAGTACAGCAGGTTCACCGATGGATGAGACGATAAAGTGGACAAATTTATCACGGAAAGAGCTACAAACTAGATTGTCAGAGAAAGGTTTTGTAGTTGATGTGGATATAGTGAAACAACTCTTAAAAAACATCATTTTCGTAAGCGACAAGCATTTAAAACACTTTCAGGAAAAGTAGATGTTGCAAATAGAGATGAGCAATTTAAAAATATTGAAAAACTAAAAGAAGAATATAAGAAAGAGGGGAATCCTGTTTTGAGTATGGATGTAAAAAAAGAGTTTTTAGGAAATTTATACCGAGAAGGTAAACTGTATACTCAAGAGATAATTAAAGTTAAAGACCATGATTTTCCTTCTTACGCAGAGGGAAAAATTGTCCCCCATGGGCTGTATGATATAAACCTAAATATTGGTTATATTACCATAGGGACAAGTGCTGATACCAGTGAATTTGCTTGTGAATCTATCAAAAATTGGTGGTTAAATTATGGATATATTGAATATCAAGGACATGATAAACTGCTACTACTGTGCGATGGTGGGGGCAGTAATAGCTCTCGTCACTATATTTTTAAAGAAGATTTACAGAAGTTATCAGAGGAATTACAAATTGAAATTCGTATTGCTCATTATCCTCCTTATACATCAAAGTATAATCCTATAGAACATCGCCTATTCCCTCATATCACAAGAGCTTTACAAGGAGTCATTTTTACAAGTGTAGAGTTAGTAAATACCCTTATTACACAAACTAAAACGACTACAGGATTGAAAGTTTTTAGTTCTATTCTTGATAAGGTATTTCATACAAAAAGAAAATATGCAGAGGGCTTTAAAGAGAATATGAAAATTATCTTTGATATACATTTACCACTTTGGAATTATGTTGCTATTCCTAAAAAGTACTAGTAATTTGGTTTTATTTATGTTTTAGTCCTTAGCTCTATTTGTACATCAATCTTGTCAAAATTCAACAAAGTAATCACTTTTTTTGTCTCTGTTACTAAGCTAAAAAGTTCTTTCTCTTTGTCTAACTTGTAAAAATTTCTAAAATCATCAATGGTTTGAGACATAAATTCTATTTGTAAAGATGCTTCTTCGAGTTTTTTTGTATGTACTTGGGTTTTGTCTTTGACTTCTATGTTCATTAAAATGTATCCTAATCGTGTAAGAGGCTGTCTCCATTGATGGGCGATATTCCCTAACATCTCACCCATTGAGGCTAGTTTACTTTGGTGGATAAGTAGCTCCTTTTGTTGCTCTTTTTCATCTTTAATCTCTCTCATTTTGTAAGCCATAGCAATGGCTAAAAAAAGAGCTTCTATAGTTGAACCCAGAAGTATGGGTTCAACATATAAGTATTTTTCATCAAAAAAGTTTGCTATAAATACTCCAAGCATGAGTGCAAACCAACCTAAAAGAAAAAAGAGTGCAGGTTTATGACCCTGTTTTAGACGTACCCAAGCTACCCATATAAAATAAAGCAATAAAAATGAATAGAGGTGAAGAATAAGTATGATTGGAATAAAGAAAAAAAGTAAATCAATGAATGCAATAATCAAAATATAGTTCAAAACCTTATCGTGAGATGGTAAATATTTTTTGGTTTCTAAAAAAGTTCGTATAAAAAGCACAGCGAAGACAACAGCTACTTCTACAATAATAAAATAGAAAAAAATAGCAATTTCTTCATTCTCTATACTGCCCATGACATAGGTATGGATAAGGTCGGTTTGATAGACTAAAATACCTAGCATGAAAAATTGTACTAGCATATAGTAAAGAAAAGATTTCTCACGATTATAGAGATAGAATGCTCCATTGTAAATGGCTGCCATAAAAATGAGTCCAAAGAGAAAAAAATGAGAGTAACATTTTTAGGCTATAGTTTGTTGCCCATTCTGAAAATGTTTGAGGTGTATAAAGTGAAGCCATGGGTACAACATGCGATTGAACGTTAACCGTTTTTAAAAAATACTGTTTAGTATCTTTTGTTTTTTCATAATGAAAAGAGAAAAAGTTTCGTCCCAAAAGAGATATTTTATCAACAGATTGAGACGGGTGCAAACTTAAAAACACTAAACCCATCAATTTCTCTTGCTAAAAGATTAAGCAACCATATCAATATGTCCAATTAAGTTATCCCAAGCCTGATTCCATCTCCCCTCAGTTAAACAAATAGCTCTGATAGGTAGAAATCTTTTTGCACCATATTCACTCCAATTAGCACCTGAGACACAAACTCTCTGTTTGACTACTATTTTACAAGCACTCTCCGTAACACCTGAACCAATTGGTAAATTATTGTCTATAGAATTTTTATACTGCATTCGCTTCAAATTATTTGTAAAATAAGAGATAGTTGCCTCAACACCACTCTTGATGCTAGATGATATTTTCTTCTTCTTTAATGCTTCTATCTCTTCTAATAAGGAATCTCCCAAAAATAATTCTACCCACCTAAAGGTTCAATAGTCACATCCCATTTGAGTAATAATTTAGAGCGAATAATTCTATCTTCATAAGGCTCCATCTCTTTGAGGGTAAGTTTAACTCCAATTTCATATATTTTTTCACAAAGATGAACTATAGGATTTATACCTTTCCAAGTCATACTCTTAGCCCATTCTATTGCTTTAGTGATAGAGTCTAGCATCTCTCCATTCCAATGTTCTTCTAATCTTCCCCAACACCTTTCAATAGCATTGTATTTACTGTGGTATGGAGGATAATAGATGAGACGAACTTTGATATTGTATTTATCTGAGAACTCCGTCATTCTTTTTAAAAATTGAGTCCGTCTTCCCGAACTGTTTGGACTGTTATCCAAGTTGATAACAAGCTCTTCTATCCCCATATACGCACCAAGGTTTTCTCTCCACCAACTCTCTATGCAGTCAGCTATAAAGTCACTAGTCTCAAGTGAAGTTCCAAAAAAGTTAAAAATCCAGTTAAAACATTCAGAATACCGTAGGGAACAAGTTTTGCTGTAGGGTTCATATCGTGGTCTTCTGCTTTCTTTGGCTTCCATATCACGCGATTTACCACCTCTTGAGAAGTTACCAATATTTAATTTTGCTTTTGCATCAATAGAAATTCTCAATGAGTTTGGATTCTCATCAGATGCTTTATTCACTTTCCATACATTTTCAAATATCTCATCTACTTCTTTTATCTTTTTGGCTGGTTTTGCTTTCAATACTCGTTTTAGGTTATATCCTAAACGATTTAGAATATTCCCTATTGTATTTTCACAAGGAAGTTCTTTATCACTGTATCCTTTATCTTTAATTAATGCCTCTCTCACTGCTTTTGCTGTTGCTCTAGTGTAGGTTAGTGTTCCACTTTTCATTGAGGGGTCTGCTTGTGTTTGAGGATCTACTATCTGGCGTATATCTTCACTTAATGTCTCTATTTTATCTTCTGTTCGTTTTCTACCTGCATCTTTATATCTATGTATGCATCTAATACCTGTCTCTATCTCTTTCATTCCTAGTTTCAGTGCTTCTCTTCCCCATCCCATTACACTTTCTGTCTTTCTTGCATTTCCTTCAAAGTACTCTATTGCTATATATGCTTGATACTCTCGTCGCTCATAACTTTTTAATCTTTTTACTGCTTCATCAATTAATTTTTTTGTTTCGCTATTCATCTTTTTATCTTTTACTATTTTTTGAATTCTCTTAAATCGTTATTCTATTACTATTATATCTGATTTTGGTATTATTAATCTTGTGGAGTTCCTAAATCTTTAGCACCATTTTCAATATTTTTTAAAATGTGACAAGCATTTTCAAACCACACACGCTGTTTTTCTTTGCTTCGTGGATGCACACCTTTTGAGGCTTTAGACAAATACTCTGTAGCATGATAATAGTCCAGTGTATTTGAAGCTGTATATTTTTCAAGAAGTAACCAATTCTCTCTCGCTCCATCTGCAAGACCTATAATCTTTGCTTGTGGAAACTTCTTTTTGATAAGCAATGCTTCTTTTTCAAATTTCTTTTTAAACGACTCTTTACCGTACTCGGGGCATTAGCGATGTATATTGTATGCATTCTTTTACCTTCACTATCATAAAAAGAGAAAGTTCCACACATTGCCTCTCGCCAATTTGACTCACCCATTGGCATACATGTTCCATCTAATCCCAGAGATATTGTTGCTACTTCTTTATCCATTTTCACTATCTCATACTCCCAATTATCCTCTTGTTTGAGCAATAAATTACTAACTATTTGAGAGGTACTTCTTATAAATGAGCATGATATATTTCTATTATGATTCTCTTCTAGGTCTTTTTGTACAGTTTGGGCAGGAGCATTATTATACTTATTTGAGACCATTTTTGCAAATTTTGGTGTGGATGTTTTGATGATATGGGCTTTTTCTCAATCGGACAAACTTGTTTACCCGATCCTAGTGGAGCAAATACTTTTCTTTTTAGCTCTATTTCTCCATAAGGTGTTTGATATTTTTTTTACCTCTTTAGCATAGAGTTTTTGCTCTTTCAATTCTATTACGGTCTCTTTTATTTCCAAATTCTTTAGTGCTTCTTCTGTTATTTTTGCCCTAATTCATTCACTTTATTCATTATTATCTCTTCTGTTTCCAAAAAATTCTCACCATTTAAATCTATACTTACTTCTAATGTGACTCTTTTTTTGTTATTTGATATAATTTTTATTGACATATATTTCTCTTTTTATTGATAGTTTAGGGGTTTTTTCTTAAAAATGTATTAATTTTGGTTTTAGTGTTTTTAAGTTTGCACCCGATTGAGACAAAGTAAAAGTATGGTCAGTAAAATCAAAATGTGCATATCTTATCCAGTATGTTCCACTAGTAAGATTGTCTTCTAGTTCTATCATTATCCACCGAAAGGTATGGCTATTATTTTGTTTCATACTAGACTCATCTTCACTATCAATGAGTATAATGACAAAATTATCATCTCTATCTTCTTGCTTTTCTATTGTAAACTCAGAAGCATGATTTGCAATATCTCTTGTATCTATATGTGTATCTGTACTATATGATTTTAAAGTAAGTTCAGTGCCATCAGCACTAAGCATAGAGGAAAATAAAATAATTAATAATAAAAACTTTTTCATATAAGAAGTATACATCAATATAATGTGAAAAAAAATGCTATTTTCTATTGTAAGGTTTTGAGTCGGTATCCAAGACCTGAAACATTTTCTATATATTGACCTTGAAGCTTCTGTCTTAGTGTCCTTACCAAAGCACGCAAGGCATCCATACTCATATAGTCATCATACCAAATGTGATGTTCTACCTCTTCATAAGTGACAATTCTATGATGGTTCTTTGCCAATAAGTCTAAGAGCATAAGCTCTTTTTTTTCTTAGTATGATGACCTTTTTCTCTATCATTAAACATTTATTGAAAGAATCATAGTACTTCTTTTTATCTAAGACTATGATGTTGTTAATATTGAGATGTTCCATGAGTAGACTGAGTGCTTCTTTGAGTTTTATTGAGGTTATAGGTTTGACAATATACTTGATGAGTTGTAACTCCACTGCTTGAAGCATATAAGAAGTATCGGTAAACGCCGTTGTGATAATGATAGGTGTAGTTTTATCTTCTTTTCTAATCTTCTTCGCCATGTCTAGTCCATTGAGGTATGGCATTTTAATATCGCTTATGATAATATCAGGTTTTTTACTTTGGTATAGGTCAAATAGGTCATTTTCATACAATATAAACCCAACTATGTAACTAATCTACCCAAAAAGTGAGGGTTATTCCCACAACTTTTAAAAATACCCGACATATTGAGGCTTTTATTGTCAGGTTTATGCTTGTTTAGGTGAAGTTGTATGCAATTAATGACAAAACTCCTAAGAATAGCTAATCCAAAAGGATTGACTGATATTTTACAATCGTCCTCTTTGGTTAATCTGTCTTTATAATAATGGTAAGTTTCACAACGCCAATGGTCTTTGATACCTTCTTTAAAGTAGGTCGCACTTTCTAAAAAGTTTGCAATTAAATATTGCTCTTTTACTTTTATTTTACCCTCATTGTCACTTATATATTTTACCTGTTTAATGATTGATTTTATATGACTAAAAGAGCTATTATTAATGAGTGATTCATCATTTTTTGAACTCAAAACGAAAGTCTCTCTTTTTACCCATTTATTCCCTTCAATAGACTCTCTTTTATCTTTCTCTTCTAAGATAGTATTAGTCTCTTTTACAGATTCCTCTTCAAAGGCTTGACGCACCTGTTTAAGTAATGTTTTTTGGTTACCTTTGACTTTGGCTAAATACCTTTTTCCTTTAGCCTCAATCCCATTTAGGCTCTCTACTTGGGTATTTAGTGCATCAAAGGTATATAGAAATGGTTTATCTGAAAACTCCATCTCTAATACCTTTTGAAACTCGGGTATCTCGGACTTCTTAGCTCCTAACTCTCTATGGGCAATCACAATTTTAGATGCTGTTTCCACTACATTTAGCATACCTACATTCCGTTTAACAGTATATTTCCCCTTACGTCCACTTCCATTCATTGTCTTTCCATCTACGGCTAATTGTGTCTTCTTATTAAATTCAACTTTAGGTATAAAATACGCTCTAAACATCTCTTCTAAGATAGTAGAATCTATGTTTATTATCATTCTTCTTATTGTTGAATATGAAGGTATTTTAAGCTCTTCATTTTCTTTCCCTATCATCCTTTTAAAGTACTTCTCATTGAAGTTTATCTCTAGCCAATTATGTTTATCTTTTATTTCTATATTTCCTACAAACATACTACATAAAACACCAAATAATACATCTCTTTGGTTATGTTCTATTTTCTCTTTTGTTACTCTATAATCTGGCAATTTTTCTAATATCTCTAGGGTCATTTCTATATTTATTAATTCTTTAATTTCTATTTTCATAGATTATTTTAAACATTTATTCGCTTTGTTCTTGCTTGGAATTGTATGAAAATGACCTAATAGGTCAAACCCTTCTTGCCCATTTTCAGCTTCTAAAACGTCTTTAAAATAGACAGAAAGATACTCCACCGCATTTTGACGAATAATATCATCATCTTCAACATAAAGTAAAGTGAGGTTTAAAAATGCAATTTTCATGATATATTTTAGTGCAAAAATATAAAATCTTTCCTTGCACATTTTTTTCACATTTTTTTATCTTATCATCTCAATATCACAATATAAAGGATTGACAAATGCGTAAAAAATTATTTAAAACCATACTACTGGGTAGCTTAGTAACCTGCACCTATCTCTCTGCAAATTTAAACGATGATGGCTGGTATGTTGGTATTGATGCAGGATTTATCAATATAGGAGATGATACCATAGATATTACTACTTACGATAGTGATGGTAACAAAAAAAATACACAACATTACAAAGACACAACTTCCCTAAGCTACAGATTTAAGATTGGATATCAGCATTTTAATAAAAATAGAATTGAACTTTTATTCAAAAATGAAAAAATAAAGACCAATGTAGAAAATGTCACAATCAATGGATTTGGTATTAATTATGAATGGGGTTTGACTTGTTTAGAATCAGGGAATATCTTACCTTACACCTTAATAGGTTTCGATTTTGGACGTGCTAAATTCAAAAAACTTGACATCTCCAATAAAACAGTAGATACTTTTGGTCTTAATTTTGGCTTAGGTATCCGTTATAAGATTAATGAAAATTTCGATACCAATATAGGATATTTGCATAGTAATACAGCTTTTGGGGATTTTAAAAATGATAAAGGTGATATTACAGCTATTTCACAAGATAAAGTTAATCTTGGCATTACTTATAAGTTTAAAAAGTAGTTATGATGGATATGCATAGAAAAATAGCCATTTTTGTAGGTATTTTGATACTTCTTGCTTACGCACTTCTTGGAAGCAATAACCCCAACGAAAAAGCTTTTGGTATGGTACTAGAAATCATTAGTGCTGTGGCAGTATTGAGTATAGCTATATTAATGTATCCATTGTTTATGCTCTACAATAAAGAACTTGCACGTTGGTATTTTGGTCTTAAATGGATTGAGGCTTTGATGTTGGTCATTACAGGTATACTTTTCTACATACACACTCCCGAACTCCTGACATTGAGAGAAAATATTTATAGTGTACATACCTATGTTTTTGTGGTATCTGCACTCATGTTTTACTATATGCTCTACAAGTTACAACTCATTCCAAAATGGCTTTCACTTTGGGGAATGATAGCCACCTTACTCTTAATGATTGTAAACCTACTTGAGATGAATGGGTTAATATCCCAATTACCTCTACTCTACCTACCCATAGTCCTAAATGAGGTTATTTTGGCACTATGGCTTATTTTTAAAGGATTTAATGATGAATGATATTAAAATAAAACTCTCCCTACTTTGGATAGTAGTGATGCTCAATATGGTCTTTGCTGATATTGTCGGTCTATTGAACGCAGGTACGATTGAGGAAATGATGAACATGAACCTACCACAAAGTATGCTATTGGTATTTTCCTTCTTACTTGAAATTCCTATTGTAATGATTTTTCTCTCCTATACGCTACAATCAATTAAAATAAATTATTATGCTAACACAACGGCTGCTATCATCACAATGATTTGGATCATAGCAGGAGGTAATACAAGTTTATCTTATATCTTTTTTGCAAGTGTGGAAGTACTCTGTATGTTACTCATTATCATGTATGCACGGAAGTTATCAACTATGAGCAAAAAAATATGAAAGTTGGTCATTAAAATAAAAATAGGAATAATAGGAGCAGTAATCATCTATAATGTCCCCCAGAAAAACAAACCACTTAATTCAAAAATATTATTCATATAGACTATTTAACACTACTTTTTTTCTTTAGTATCTTTCAACACCATCACAGAAGCCGTCAATCCAAATCTCAATTTGACATTTTCTGGAAGTTTGTCTAGTTTGATGCGTACGGGGATTCTTTGGGCGAGGCGTATCCATTGGAAGACAGGTTTAATGGATGGTAGTAAATTGTTTCCAGGATTACCGTCAGAGTGGGCTATGCCCCATGCAATGGACTCTACCTTTCCCTTTAGTGGGGTATCGGGGTAAGCAAGGAGTGTGACTATAGCTTTGTCCCCTATTTGAACTTGAGGAATGGCATCTTCACGGAAGAAACCAAATACCCAGTAGGCATTTTCATCTACCAGTGCGAGTATGGGCTTGTTTGCTGAAGCTTGAGAACCTATTTGGAAATTGATGTTTGAAACGTAGCCATCTACTTCTGCGTAAACTTTTGTGTAAGAGAGGTTGAGTTTTGCCGTGTTAAGTGCTTCTGTAGAAGAGTCGATGTCAGCTAAGGATTTATAGTAGTTGGTTTCATTTCGTACCATATCTTTTTGAGAAACAGCACCTTTATCTCTAGCATAAATCTTTTGCACACGCTCATACTCTATCTTCGTCCCTTTGGCAGCTTCAAGTGTACGTTGCAATCTTGCTTTGGATTGATCCACTTTCACTTGATACTGCGAAGGATCTATCTCAAAAAGAAGATCGCCCGTTTTGACTTGTTGGTTGTCTACGACATGGATTTTGATCACCATACCATTAACCCGTGGCGTGACTTGGATGACTTGTGTACGTACCTGCCCATCTCTAGTCCATGGGTTGTCAAAATACTCTTTATATTTGTTATACCCAAAAAATGCCGCAGCACCCAAGAGTGTAAGTGTCATTATTAATTTTATTATTTTCATCATCTTTTACCTTTGATCTTTAAAATTTAATCCAAAATGTATCTATCAAGACCACATACAGTGTCATTATGGCTATAAATACATAGCTCGGTGCAACGACAAACCGTGAAAGCTTTAATTTATTACATACCAGTACCGTCACTGCTGCTGCTAAAAAAGCTAAAATGACTACCAACAACATAGGCGAAAAATACACATCCCCAATGGACAATTCATGAGGGTAAGGATTGGTCATTATTGCATTCCTTTGGGAAGTCTTGTCATATTGTCATCGAGATATCTGTCCCAGTCCACCCTCTTCTTCATCTTCTCGGCAGTTTCAGCGGAGAGATAAGATTTTCCTTTACTGATCTGCCATCCTCCACCCAATGCTTTATAAAGTAAAACTGCTTGGATGGCAAGATTTCCTTTGATCACAGCATAACGATCTTGTGTAGATGTTAATTTCTCTACGGTGGTAAGTAGACGCTGGTAACTTACCAAACCATCATTATATTGGATGACCGAAATGTTAAATGCTCGTACGGTTGCATTGACCGCTTTTTTGTTTTCTACTTGTTGTTTTTTAGTTAGGATATAGCTCTCAAGTGCATTAGAAACTTCAGAAACGGCAGAGAGTACTTTTTTGTTATAGTTGACCAAACTTTCTTCAAACAGAGCATCTTGTAAGCGTATCTTGTTCTTTATACGACCATACTGCAATATATTCCAAGAAAATGAAGGTCCTACAGTTACACCCAGTGCATCAGATCCTGACACCCATGACCCACCGATGTTGTTGCTATTGACACCTATGTTCCCAAAAAGAGAAAAACTAGGATAAAGTTCGGCGATACTCGAACCTATTAAGGCATTGTTAGAAAGAACAACATACTCTGCGACTTTGATATCTGGTCTTCTTGTAATGAGATCTGCGTCTATTTTGTTGTAAGGGTTTAAACGGGCTTTAGGGATCATATTGACATTTAGCATATCGGATGTACCAGATTTTATTTGTAATACACCTTGCCTCTCCTTGCCCATATATTTACCCGTTGAATCCGCATGTTTTTTTGCTCCCAACCTGAAGCATCCTTCTGATATTGTTTGCATCTGTACCTAGTAAAAGAGCCAAAGCATTTCTAGCTTTTGCTTTAGTTATCTCTATAGAAGGAAGGGCTGAACGTGTATTGTATAGCTGTGAACGAGACTGCTGCATGTCCAATTCCGATACATTTCCTGAATTGAACTGTATCTCTGTCAGACGAGTCACCCGCTCCTGAATTAACACGTTTCGCCTAGCATACGCCAAACGCTCTTCTGACGTTCTGTAGTTTATATAGTTGCGTGCAACTTCTGCGATCACAGAGACCATAATATCATTATAAGATGCGATGCTTGCATAGAGATTTGCTTCTGAAGACTCTATACCTCTGGCATATTTACCCCAGATATCCATCTCCCAACCTATATCAAAGTTCACACCAGCTGTAGCAACATCTACTGCCTTTGTGTGTGAAGAAGAAGCAGAACCTGAAAGTGTTTGCACTTGAGGGAAATTCAAACCTTGACTGATACCCAAAACCGTACGTGCTTGAACGATGCGAAGACCCGCACTCTTGATATCAAGGTTTTGTGCATAAGTTTTTTGAACCAAAGTAGTAAGTACAGGGTCATCAAATGTTTTCCACCACTGCGACAAAGTACTGCTATTGACTTTATGGTTACCCTTGTTCCAATGCTTAGGAAGAGGAGGTGTACTTAGCCCTCTAAAATCAGGTCCTAGTTTGACACAAGCACTCAAGATCATCACCGTGAGGGCTGAAAGCCCTATCTTTGGTATTAAATTTACTCTTTTTTTATGCATTAGAACCTACTTTGTTTCAGTATATTAAAATCTATCTCTGCCATAATCTCTTGACAGTCAAAAAGTGCTAACCAAACATTTCTACGCAGAGAAATGTTTTCATAGAGTGCTGCAATCTCTTTTCGGCTATATGCATCAAAATCTATCTCTGCCAAAATACTAGATAAAGTATCCTCAATCGCTTCTATAATTTGCGTTTTGTTTTTCCAAAAATCATCCACATCTTTGGGTGCTTTACCTTTGACATATTCGCCCAACAGATCAGAAAGCTTTGGAAAGGTATAGTTTTTTATTAGATTTTTCAATAAAGGATTATGTTTCATCATCATATCTTTATCATACAAAAGTTCAAGTAAATAAGCAAACTTTTCAGACTCTTTTGTGAACGCAAGCAGTTTATGCTTATCTATGACATCAAAATACTTCTCATCTATCTTAGATCCCCACAGTTGCATCTTTTTGACTGTACCCATAAGATGATTTTGTGCATAGTTGGCTTTTAAGTTACCCCACCATGAACCTTTACCTTCTTGATGTTTTCGTCCTGCATCTAACATTGTTTGACTAAGTTTGAAAAAACGATTTTTCAACTCTAAAAAAAGATGCTCTGGTCTGGTTGAAAATGGAATAAAGTAAAACATCTGAAGCAGCATTAAAAAAAGATAAAACATCAATAAAACCGACAGAAATAGAGAAAAGTTATAATACATAGGACTCATAATGTTTAACGTGAACAGCCCCAGTAAAAAGAAAATACTTATCTTGGGGTTGATAAAGTAAAAAGAGATGAAACTATAGACAAAAATGAAAAGTCCCAACTCCCATCCATAATGCAAATGTGGCAATACAAACACATACATAAAAGTAGCAAAGACAAAAGAAAGACTAAATATAATGATAAGAAGTGAAGGTTTTAAAGGCGAAAATGTTGTCAAAACACTTAAGCCTGTCGCCAAAGCCACAATCATAAAGCCACCAGGAGGATTCATAGTGATCCAAAAGTAAATGGCTGTCCAAAAAATCATAAATGTGACTAAAACACCCTTTAAATGTTCTACATCCCCCCAAACAAAACGTTTGTTTTGAGGGATCTCTTCACTATCAAAAAAAGTGGGAAGAGGACTATGGATACGGTTTAGTTTTGTAGCAAGTACCCTTAAGGCTTCATGTAGTTTTTTCATATCTTGAATCGTAGTGATGAGTGAAGCCCTATCCAGATGAGAGAGTACCTTGATCCTCTCTCTTTCATACTCTGGTATAATTGCTTCAGGCAGAGTGATTTCTTTCCCATCTTCCCATGCAAGCGTAATCCCATTAAAAAGCAAAACAATATCCTCTTCCAAAGTCTTATAGTTAGAAATATATTGATCTATATTGTCTATGTATGTCTCTTTATCATGCATAGAAAGTAGTGTAAGGTTGGCATTTATATTTTTATAGTTATGTACCATACTGTGCCACTGCTGCATATCTATAGAAGCTGTGCCTGTATCCATGGTAGAGGATTCAAGTGAAGCTTCTCTTTCTAGTAAAAGTGCCAAAGATTTTGCTCGTTGTTCTTGCGGTGCATCTCTGTCCAAAAAAAGTTGAGACTGTGATTTGGAGAGTTCCAATGCATTTTTTGTTGTGCTGTCTTCGATGCTTACAGGCCATAAAAACACACCCACAAGCGTATAGACCATAATACCAAAAATGGTCATATAGGTTTTGTCAAGTCCAAAGAGAAAAACATCATCCACCTCACCACTCTTAAAGACCATCATCATCGTCATAGCCGTCAACATAAAGATACTCGGATCGCCTTTGTACGCACGTACCAAATAAAGTGGAATGGCTACCAGAAGAGACAAAGAAAGGAGAAATAAGAACCGCTCTTGCGGGAAAATAGCAATCAGCGTCATACCGACAACAGCCCCCACTATAGTCCCTATCATCCGCATAGCACCTTTGGTCACGGATTCACTCACCGAACCCATCGCTGCGATTAACATCACGGTAATAGCCGCAGTTGATGCCTGCGACCATCCTTGTGACAGTGGAATCAAATACGCCAAAGCCATACTTAAAGATGCTTTGATAGAAAATTTGAGTTTATCAGAGAAAGAAAAAAACAATAGGCTATGCAATCGCTTTGTAAATGCTAAGTTATTTTCTTGTGTCGCTTCTCTCAATTATTTGCCTTGTCTCTCATCACGCCTTTTGTCTTGCATGACTGAAAGACGTAAAGATATAAGACTAGAGACGATAATCGCCATATAAAATACACCGATTATCGCTTCCATATACACAAAAAATTCTGCAACATGCGTACTAGGCAAGATGTCACCATACCCCAATGTAGTCAGAGTCACAAAACTATAATACACCATACGGGAAAAACCTTGTTGCCAATTTGCCACTTCAAGACCAGAAAAAGAGTGAGGATCTATAGTCATAAGCAACAAGTAAATCACCGCCCATATCAAGCCCAAAAGAAGATAAAGACTCAATGACCCGATGATCTTGTTGCCATCTATGTCACCAACAGTCAGTACTTGTTTTACAGACGAGGTAAAAGAACCTACAAAAAAGATAAGTAATGTAAGCAAAATAGGATACGCCAAGAATCTATGATCAAAAAACTTCCCCAATACAGTCAAGAAGATTAAGAAAGCAACCAATGCATAAACGGTCTTTGTCCATGTTCTTTCTGCTTTTAAACTTCTGAGACTTACGATAATCATAAGGATCGTTACAACAGAAAAAACATCATCACCCACTCCACCAGGGAAGTCAACTATGACCGCCGAAGAGAAAAGAAAAAGTACCAGCGAAAAAAAGAGATAGACAAAATTATTTTGTTTGCTTATTTGTTTCATGACTATGGGACTATTTCTACCTCTGGCTTTTCTTCAACTTCAGCCATCCAAAGTCCAAATAGTTTGTATGACAAAGCAAAGATTACTGCTCCGATGAAAAGACCTATCATCCCCATCAACATCATACCACCAATGGCACCTATCAAGATAACAAGCATAGGGATATCTACACCTCTACCCATGAGTATAGGTTTAAGTATACCATCAGATGCACCTACAATAAGCATATAGATAGTAAATACAATTTCAGCCGTACCTGAACCTTGAGAAAATACATACGCAATAATCGGCCCGATAACAATGAGTGCCGGCACTTGAATGATCGTTAAAAACATGATAAGTATAGCCCACACTGCTGCAAGCGGTACACCCATAAGCCCAAGTCCTATGAGTGCAAACACTGCTTGTATGACAGCTACCCCAATGACACCTGTGACCACAGACCGTACAGTAAGCGTAGAAAGCACTGCCCATTCTGTACCCTTATCTCCTACAATACGACGTAAAATAGTTTCATAAAACTTTACCGCTCCCTCTTTTCCTATGAGAAATGCCGCTGCGATGATAAACGAACCTATAAACATAAAAATAGTACCAAGCCCAGATCCCAATGCTGAGAAGATTGAACCTGCCATTTTTTTTAATGTCATCTTTAAAGGGTTCTAGCGTTGTTCTTAAGTTGTGTGAAGCAGCGTCCCAAAATGCATAAGATTTTTTACCTATAATCGGCCATTCTTTTACTTTCTCAGTCGGAGGTGGAATAGTAATCTTTCCCTCCTTCATAGCTTGTGTAATGTTTGCTGAAGACTCAATAAGACTTTCTGAAAGCATATATGTTGGTATAATCAATGCAGCGATAACGGCTACAGTAAACCCGATAATCACTTTTTTTACGATTCCCAAAACGTTTTTCAAGACTATTGATCACAGGAGAAAGTGCCACAGCGATGATGATACCCCAAACCACGATCCCAATAAATGGTTTTGCAATCAGATAAGTAATATACAGTATCAGTGCCAATAAACCTACTTTAATAGCGATCTCTATCGCAACTTTAACTTTTTCTTCACGTTCAACTAGAGTATTCATTCTTCTGCCTTTTATTTAAAGATGATAGTATAGCATTTAAATCTGTCTTAATATTGTCAATAAAGGCAGTTTATTGAGTAACAACGATTCTAACTCCCCCTAAAAGAAATTCTCTAAAATACTGAAAGGAGAGTGTAAATAGGGTGGGTTGGGGCAGAATATAACATTAATTTTGCTTAGGTACTTATTTCGTAGTACTGTAGATTTGGAGGAGTGTCGAAGGAGTGTACGTCAGTACATGACTGAGTCACTCTTTCAAAGATGCAGGAAAATCCTGCGAAAGAGATTAGTGTAAATCTCTCCACATGCTTTTTTTCCAGAAGAACGCTAGTATCGTAAAGAAAATAAAGAACCCAATAACCCATGGTCCAAGCTCTTCTCTAGCTTTCTTGCTAGGGTCACCTGCTTCGCTAAGGTATGCTTTTACTTTCTCATACCCTTCTGCATTTAGACCTACTCTAGGCATAGATGTACCAGGAAGTTGTCCTTGAGGATTTTCTATAAATGTTTCCAAATAATGCGCACCTCTAGCTCTAATCATCATAGAAAGATCTGGGGGTAAGTTACCCATATATGCTTTTACCTTGTCTTGTTCTTCAATGACTTTAATCTCATGAGCTAGTTCATCTTTTTTATATTTGAACTTAGGTGTTTCACCTATCTGTGTAGTCTTAGTATAACGTACAGCGTGACATCGTACACAAGCCTCAGTAAATGCTTCTTTAGGTGTAACTTCCCCTGCTTTATGTTCTTGCATATACGCTACAACATCTGCAATTTGTTGATTGTCAGAAACTGTAAACTTAATAGAACCCATAGGGTGCGTAGATGTATCTGCATATTTATGGTCTACATTTGATGCCATCGCAGGATCTTTAATAAGTGCTATAAGATAGTTCTTATCATAAATAGCCCCCGCATGATCAAGGTTTGGTGGTATTACACCACCCATGTTGATGTTAGCACCGTTGTGACAAGCCATACAGTTAGCAAATACTGCTTCACCTGCTGCTGCATTTCCTGTCATCTTAGACACAGTTGCTACATCTGACCAGAAAGCTTTTTTCTTAGTCACTAGTGCTGCATCACCTTTACGTTCAGCTTCTGCTATATCATCCGTACCATCATAGGTAAAGCCATGACTTTTTATGATAATTTCATTACCATTTGCATCTACTTTTTTATGCATTTCATGGTGAGCATAAGGCTCAACCAAATAGTATGTTAGTAGTGAGAAGAATGCAACAACTGCAAATATTTTTAATTCTCTCATATTATGCTCCTTTCTCTAATTTTTTCTCAAACATCGTAATGATGAAGAGTGCTGGTCCCATAAGTAAGAACAATACTGCAAAGACAAGTCCCATCGCAGCAAATAGTGGATCTGTTGGTGGTAGTTTACCTAATGCCGTTAATGTAATCATAATCACAAGTAAAGCCCAAAACCATATTTGGAACAAGCCCCTTTTATGTGCTGGTGCAACGTTTGGACTTCTGTCTATAAATGGTAATGCAAATAGTGCCACCTGTGAGATAGCAAAAGCAATCAAACCAACATCTTTAGAGAATGGACGTAAAATCTCATACGACCATAAGAAATACCACTCAGGGTAGATATGTGCTGGTGTTTTAAGTCCATTGGCTGGGTCAAAGTTCACTGGATCCATCGCAAAATCAAAGTGGTAAAAGACAAGGTAAAAGAAGAGTATGAAGTACACACCCATTACAAATATATCCTTAGACAAGAACACAGGAGAGAATGGAATCACTTTAGACTCTTTCTTTTTCCCTGCTTTGTACAATGCTGCTGCCTCTTCATAATCTATATCTGCACCTTCTTGGTTGTTTACATGTGGCAATCTCAATGTACCAAAGTGTAAAACAATCAGTCCGATGATTACCAAAGGAATAAGGAATACATGCAACATAAAGAAACGTGTTAAGTAAGCATCACCTGGCACATAATCTCCACGTATCCACTCTACTAAAGCATAGGCTTCAAGTGAACCACCAGAGAAAAGGTTCGTAATAACCATACCTGCCCAGTAAGACATTTGACCCCAAGGTAACATATACCCCGAAAATGCTTCTGCTGAAAATGCAACAAACAGTCCCATACCAGAAAGCCAAATCAGCTCTCTACCTTTTTTGTATGAACTATAATAAATACCCGTAAACATGTGGATATAAATAATAAGAAATACAATAGACGCACCTACACCGTGGATATGTCTCCATAACCAACCATAACCAACTTCAGACATAATGGTATAGTTTACAGAATCAAATGCTAAGTTTGTATCTGGCTTGTAGTACATAAGTAAGAAGATACCTGAGATAACAAGTATGCCAAATGTTGCAGCGAGTACCATACCCATGACCCATAAGAAGTTAATGTCTTTTGGAATCCAATATTCAGTATTTAATACTCTTTTGAGTGTATTGAGCCCTATACGTTGGTCAAGCCACTCATTTAAATTGTTTGCTTTTTCAAAATGTGCCATATTTCTCCCCTTAAACCGTTAGACCAGCGTCTAGCATTTTTTTATATTCAGGACCAGCTTCACCTAAGATAAGCTCTGTACCCGCGATCTTAAATGGTGGGATTTCTAGTGGACTTGGTGGTGGAAGACCAGGTTCATTGATACCTGAAGCATTAAAACGTCCTCCGTGACAGGCACAGAAAAACTCATGATCATCTTTTTTATACGCAGGTATACATCCTAAGTGCGTACAAAGTCCTATAGATATATGAAATCTATCTGAACCGATGACAACATCTCTATCATTGGCTTCCATCTCTGCTGTTTTTTTCAAAATAAA
Organism: Sulfurovum sp.; assembly: GCA_030949725.1. Classification (GTDB taxonomy): domain Bacteria; phylum Campylobacterota; class Campylobacteria; order Campylobacterales; family Sulfurovaceae; genus Sulfurovum. The sequence goes on from JAUZSE010000015.1 coordinate 98,384, forward strand.
GATAGGTTTCCCTCTCCATTTTTCAACGATGAGTTCATTTGGTTTTGCAACCGATAAATCTACCGTTGTAAATCCAGCAGCTTTTACAGATGGCAATGGATCCCATGTACGTTTCGCAGCGAAACCAAGTCCTCCACCTATACCAACTAAAGCAGTAGCACCAAGTGCCATACCAATAAAGTCACGACGTTCTTTTTGTTCTTCTTGCATATTTTCTCCTATTTAGTGAAATTTTCATAAGATTATAATCAAGGCATTATAGAATAATCTATATTAAATATAAGATATGCAAGATACGGAACATAGAAAACATAGTATATGTGTTACAAAAAGTAAAAAAATTAATAAAATATTATACTATTAAGTTATACATAAGATAGTAATGGCTCATTTTATAATTTTTTGGCTCTTTGTCTCATCTTTATATGCACATGTATGATGTCTAACGCAGCAGGCGTCACACCAGATATTTGCGATGCAGAAAAAAGTGTAGGTGGTGTAACCAGTGTTAATTTTTCGATGATTTCATTGCTCAATCCTGAAATGCTACTATAGACAAAATCTTGAGGTATTTTGATCTTAAGCATAGAATCCATATCCAGTATCTGTTGTTGTTGTTTTTCTATATATCGGCTGTATTTCGCTTCTACCAGTATCTGTACTATGACTTCATCGTCATATTTATCAAAATCTGGTAGAAGTGCTACAAGTTTTTCTCTGTTAAAATCACCACGCCCTATGACATCTATCCAGTAGGTTTTATCACTTATTTTGATAGCTCCGATAGCTTCTAATTTGGCTAAAAATTCTTTATTGGGTGTGACAGAATTGAGACGTAGAAAGTTTAAGGCTTCATCCAAAGCATCTTTTTTTGCTTCAAATCCCAACATGTAACTATCATCCAAAAGTCCCAATTCTTTTCCATAACGTGAGAGTCTCATATCTGCATTGTCTTCACGTAAAAGTAACCTATATTCTGCCCTGCTTGTAAACATACGGTAAGGTTCTTTGGTTCATTTGGTCACCAAATCATCTATAAGTACCCCGATATAGGCTTCATCACGTCTAAGTATAAATGGTTCTTTACCTTGGATGCTAAGTGCTGCATTTATCCCTGCCATTAAGCCCTTGTGCGGCTGCTTCTTCATAGCCTGTGGTACCATTGATCTGGCCTGCGGTATATAGCCCTTTTATCTTCTTAGTCTCTAAAGTATGTTTGAGTTCGGTAGGTTGTACATAGTCATACTCTATCGCGTAACCATAACGTACTATCTTAGCATTTTCCATACCTTCTACTGACTGTATCATTTCCAACTGTACATCTATAGGCAAAGAAGTACTCATGCCGTTAATGTAATATTCTGTCTCATCCATCGTTTGTGGTTCTACAAATATCTGATGTCTTGGTCTCTCACGAAAACGGCTTATCTTGTCTTCTATACTTGGGCAATAACGAGGGCCAACCCCCTCAATCTGTCCAGAAAACATAGGTGCTCTATGGAAGTTGGATTCTATGATTTTATGTGTTGTCTTCGTTCGTGTAGGTGATATAACATGGCAACTGTGTAGGATTAAAGTTCTTTTTATCTGTTCTAAATGAAAAAGGTGGTGCAGGTGTATCGCCTGGTTGTATTTCCATCACAGAAGTGTCTACGGACTTGGCATCTATCCTAGCACAAGTACCCGTTTTGAGTCTGCCTATCTCTATGCCTAGACCTTTCATATATTCAGCCAGCTCCACAGAAGCAAATTCTCCTTGCCGTCCTGCTACTTGTTTTTTATCCCCTATATGAATGAGTCCATTGAGGAATGTCCCTGCCGTGATGATGACTTTGGCTGCTACATAGGTATTTCCTAGTTGTGTCGTTACACCTTTTACCGCACCCTCTTCTACCACCAGCCCCTCTGCTAGTTCTTGTTTGACATCTAGGTTTTTAGTATTGAGTACTACATTACGCATATAAATACGATACGCATCCATATCTATCTGCGCTCTAGTGCCTCGTACCGCTGGTCCTTTGGAAGCGTTGAGTGTTCTGAACTGTATTCCCGTAGTATCGGTACAAAGTCCCATCTCACCACCAAGAGCATCTACCTCGCGTACAAGGTGACCTTTAGCCAGTCCCCCGATAGCAGGATTACAAGAACTAGCCCCTATCTGTTCTGCTAAAATAGTAATAAGAAGTGTCTTGACTCCCATGCGTGCAGATGCCAAAGAAGCTTCTATCCCTGCATGTCCCCCACCGATAACTATGACATCATAATTCATAAAAAAACCTTATTTATATATTCATAACCGTAGGGTGTATAAATCCACCCTACGTGACACGAAAATAAATTTTCGCTACAATAATCGAATTATATCTAAAATTTTGGGTTGAAGGTTTTTCTATTACTTACGAGTTCATATAATTGCTTATATTCTTTGTCCTATTGATTCTTACTTCTTCACCACAAAAGTAACAAAATTCGCCCACTGAAACACTGTCTCTACGCTTTTAAATCCTGCATCTTTACACATTTGTATATTTTCTTTGATCGTAAAAGGAATGAGTACATTTTCTAAGGCTTCACGTTTTTGTGCTATTTCATATTCTGAGTAGCCCTGCTCTTTTTTATAGTCATAATAAATGTCTATCATCTCTTTGTCTAGTACTTTATCTTCAAAAACAACTTTTTCTGAAAAGACAAAAATACCCTCATCATTCAAGCCCTCATAAAGCCTCTTCACTAGCTCTACACGCTGCATAGGACGTATAAACTGCAAGGTATAGTTTGCGACAATCACATCTTCCTTATCATAACTATAGGTCAGCATATCTGCAAGTTCTAACTCTATATCTGCACCAAAGGCTTGGCATTTTTGTTCTGCCCTATCTAGCATAGCTTGCGAATTGTCCAAACCCTTTAGTCGCATATTTACCTGCATCTTACTATGCAAGTCTAGTAAAAATCTAGCTGTAGAAGAACCGAGATCAAGGACTTTTAAGCCCTCCTTCTCTCTTGAAAGTATCAAAGAAATGAGCAACTTTCTCACCTCATCATAAAAAGGAACAGAACGGCTCAACATGTCATCAAAAACAGAAGCCACTGCTTCATCAAATTCAAACTTTTTCTCTATCTTTTTTGTAAACACTTTATCTTTATTCATAGCTTATCCTTCTCCTATAAATACTTGCATAAGCCTATAATACTTATCATCTGAAGAGATGTCATTATGCCCTCTATTTTCAATGATGATTACTTCTAACTGTGTTGGATTAAAAGCATCTATAAGAACTTGTGTACGTTTTTTGGGTACTACTGTATCTAGTGTAGCCATAAAGACTGCGGTCTTAGCCTTAATATCTTTTACCCTAGAGAGAGAATCATAGGCATTCGCATGCAATAAATAACGAGCAGGATAGATAGGATACCTATCTTGTGCCACATTGACTATACTGTCAAAAGGTGTGATTAGTGCCAATTTTGACACCTTTCTATGTGCTGCTATATACGTTGCAATCCCCGTACCTAAGCTTCGTCCACCCAAAGAAATACGCTTATGACTAGCCTGTATCCTGTCGTAAAGCTTTAGCCCATCGCTATATAAAGCATCTTCACTAGCCTCACCAGTACTTCGTCCATACCCTCTATAATCCATCAAATAACATGTAAAATTTGGAAACTGTCCTGCTATATAGTCTGCACTTTTAGCCATAGACTCTGCATTGCCACCAAAATAAATGATGGCATTTTTATGCCCTTCATTTAAGACAATGACATTGATAGATTCATGGTCATTCTTCATCGTTATATTAGGATACTTATGGCTCACTTCAGATTGAGGAAAATACAATAAACTGCTTTGATTCATATATAAGTATACACCCATACCCACATAAAAAAGAAGTACTAGACTTGTAATTGTTATCATACTTTTCATATATATACTGCTTTGGCTCTCTTTATATCTTCTTCTATCTGCACTTTTAATGCTTCTAGGTTTTCAAATTTTTTATTTGTCCGTAAAAAACCTACAAAAGAAAGTGCCACCATACCTTGTACTGCTCCGATGTCTTTTTCAAGTATATGTGTTTCAATAGCATAAGAGCCATCTGTAGTCACACGGTGTCCGAGAAAACTTACAGAATCTAGCCATTCCCCTCTCACCTTAGTACGTGTGACATACACACCTTGCGTAGGTAGTTGATACGCTTGCACATTGAGATTTAATGTGGGTACTAACTCTTTCTTACCAAGCCCCTGCCCTGAGACTACACCACCTTCTATACTATATTCCCTACCCAACAAGGTATTTGCCATCGCGATATTACCCTCACGGATATATGTTTTAATGGTACGAGAATGTACAGAGATACCCTCTATACTCACTTCCTCTATGACCAATACTTCTTTGTCACACAAGACACGTAATACTTCTACATTCCCTGCCTTTTTTTTACCAAAATGAAAGTCATAGCCTACAACTATTTTCTCCAAATTAGGAAAATCAGCATTTAACTTTGCTACAAATTCTTTAGGCGTGAAATCTTTTATAACATCAAAATGATAAAAACAGCACATTTTATCACTAAAACCCGCACGCTTATACCCTGGCGTTAAGTATCCACCATTGCGTTCTATGATGACGATGGCATCTGCTTCATCTATCAGTGTTTTATGTGCGATATGCATACCATCAAATGAACCTATGGCTATAGATTTTATATTATTGTTAAATTTCAATCCACATTACCTCTTTACAAAATGGTAAAGGTACTCTTGATTACCCTCTTTACCCCTCAAAGAAGAAAGTGTTTGGTACTTCTCTTCCCATCCCAATTTCACCATTGCTGCCTCAAACTCTTCTTTACGTCGAGCGATAGTATCGAGATCTTGCACCACACCCTTAGAGTCACGTTTCACATCTTTTCCTACTTCAAACTGTGGTTTGTACAGTATAACAATATCCGTGTCACTTTGGCTAAGTCTGTCTATATCCTCTGTTATTTTCAAAATAGAGATGAAAGAAACATCACAAGTGATCAGTTCAAATGCTTCGGTACTCTCAAAATCACGAATATCCGTTGCTTCATATAAAGACACCTTGTCATTTTGACGTAAAGAGATATGAAGTTGGTCTTTACCCACATCCACACAGGAGAGTGAAGCAACATCATGTTCAAGTACGATCTGTGCAAACCCTCCTGTACTCGACCCTATATCTAATGCTCTTTTATCTGCTAAATCCATAGGATGTTCAAGTAAAAAACTCTCCAATTTACGCCCAGCACGAGAGACATAAAACTTCGTATCTTCCACCGCAACCATAGTACTCTCATCCACTTTAGCAGAAGCCTTAGCCTTCTTACCATCTACAGTAACCAAACCAGCTTTTATCGCATCATTGGCACGATTACGGCTCTCAAAGTAACCCTCATCTACTAAATATTTGTCTAATCTCATTAAAATCCATTCACTAAAAATCTAAGGCATCTACTATTTCTGTACGCCTATTTTCAAAATTATCTATACTATATCCATATTATTCTAATTTCTAAGATACCCCTAGTCCTTCATACTCACTCTCTAATGCCTCACGCACTTCGGAAAAGTAGACATCCCAGTCTTCTATCTCTTCTATGGTTTGATACGTCTCATCGTCTTTGATGGCTTCTAACTCTTGGCTAATCTCAGTCAATAGTTCTGTAAGATGGACTATCTTGTGTTTGAGTTTTTCTGTATCTTTTAGTGTATCACTTTCTGCATCAAAGTAAACACCAGTTTCTAGCATTTCTAGTAACTTTTTAACTCTGCTTAGATCATTTTGGGCGTACGCTTCGTTCAGTTGTGCGGTAATCTCATGGGCTTGATCTCGTAGTTCTTTGGTTACGATGTCTGGATGGCAAAGTCTTGCTGCTTTTCTAAAGAGTAGCTTTAGCTGCTTTTTCTCCTCATCTCTCAGTGTAAAACGTTTTTGATTGAGTGCCTTTTTATGCCCACAGCTAGACGCTTCATGCTCTAGTTTTATCTCTTCATGTGCTTGATAGTCTGCGTCATTTTCTAGTGCTTCTTTGGCTTCTTTGACTTTTTTTCTTTGTGCTTTTTCTGCTTCTGTGGCTTCTTGCCATGCTTTATAGACTTTGTCATACGCGTCATCATCTTCGGCTAGTTACTTCAAGCTCCTCTTTGAGCTTTTTCGTCTTGCTCTTAGCTTCTTCATAGCGTTCTTTTCCTTGCTCAAGGTTTGCTAACAATTTTGCTATTTTTACTGCGAGTATTTCCTCTTTACGTTTGAGTATCTTAGCTATCACAGTCACCCACACGGAGACTGTATCGGGTGTTAAAGTCTTCGATAGTACCTAGCTGTTCATTTTTAAGTGCATCAAGGTCTTGTATCTTTTGCTCCAATGTTTTTAGCTCTTGCCTAAATACTTTTATTTCTGGGTCTTCATAAGCTACTACATCTTTATTGTTCATCTCTTCCATGGTTTTATATTATCCTTTTTTTCGTATGACACAGACTCAAATCACTGTCCTGCTCTAACGCAACGCACATAATAGCTAAAGTTTTTGTTGTCATACCCTTGATAACCATAATACAATACAAGGTACAACGCTTCCTTTATATTCTCAGCCGAATCAGTAGCCGTCCAATAAAATCCAGATGTAAAACCTTTTGCTTCATAACAAGCTTGATAGGCTTTATTGTTCTTATTTAACTCCCACTTATCATTCCAATCAGCTTCATCCTGCACAGCCAATACGGCACCACACACTGTCACTATATCTCCTAGCTCTTCTTGACTAGCCAGTCGCCAGTCATCATATCCACCAAGCCTAAGATTTTTGGCATACGCCATAGCTTCGTGCCAGTTCATCATGCTGCTTTCTTTTTCCCACATAAGGTCACCTATGATGCTAATATCTGCATCCTTAGCTTTCGCAAGTGCCTTACTCTTACCCTCTAGTAGCTTCTTAGTTACACCTAGTAAACTTTTGCTTTTACCCAATATAAGGGCAGTGGATTTTTTTGGTGCTTAGTTGGTTTTTATTCATTATGGGTTCTCATGGTCTGCCTCGTCTAACAGATACTTGTATAATCTCATTTATTTTGCTTTTTTAATAGTTCATGTAAGTTTGCTGGTGAGATATATGCTATTGTCCTACCATCTTTGTAATTACCTAGTATTTTATAACTTACCAAATTTTTCAAATACGTTCTCGCCGTATTAGCAGAAACATCGTAATCTACAGATACTTCTAATGCTGTAAATATACGACCTGGACTTTTTATTGCCTTCTTGATAATATCTTTTTGTACAAAATTTAGTTTTATTGCTAATTCAGAGTTTTTTAATATCTCTGTTAGCTCTAGAAATTCTTCACTCTTCTTTTCTAAAAAACTTCGTAAATCATCTATGGCTCTTAAAATAATATCGATTTGATAATAGATAAAATAATTTAAGTCATTGTCATCAATCTCTGTGTATAAATAGGCTTTGCTATATTTAACTGGTGCTGCCTTTAGTAGTTTACTAATTGAAATATATTCAAAATAATCATAACCATTTTTCATCATAAACCAATAAAACAATGCTCTTGCTGTCCTACCATTACCGTCTGAAAATGGGTGTATATAACCAATCATAAAATGTAAAATAATTGCTTTTATCACTGGATGTATAAAATCTACATCCTCATGATTTTCATTTGCAAATACACACAACATTTCCAATCTAGACAATACCTCATCATATTTTGGTGGTTGATAAATATTGTTTCCATCAATGTCACCTATAAAAATATCATCGTTTGTTCTAATTTGTCCAGGGATAACTCCATTCTCAGTTAATCCTTGTGTAGCAATTTCATGAAATTGTAAAATCATATCAATACTTAAAAAATTTGCTTTGGCTCGTTTAACTTCTTTCATTAAAAGATAATTATTTACAATCATACGCTCATCAGGACTTTTTGCTTCCCTTGCTGATGCAATCATTTCTTTTGCTACTCTTCTTGTTGTTGATGCCCCCTCAAGTTGAGAGCTATTAATAGCTTCTTCTATAACGAGAGAAGAAAAAAGATATTTATTTCCTATGGGATTTGTAGGCATAAGCCCATCTCGTGAAAATTCTGAAATTTTATATAGTTTTGACTGTAAAGAGTCATATGCAGCATACTGAAAAAGTATATTATCTTTATTTTGCAACTTAACCCATTTTTTATTAGACGCACGGTGCAGTTTCACTGAATACCAAGCTATCAATGGATCATCTTTATTTAGTTTTGCATGATATTTAATTTTATCCCAATAAAGATATCTTCCTTTTTCATCAACTTCTTTATACGTGTGATAATATTTCCCATCTTCAATTTTAAAAATATCATACAATCCAAATTTAAATTCAAAAGGTACTTTTTCAATTATATTCTTCGCCATATTCTTTCTTTAACTCAAATTTTTTATTTTGAGTTATTATATCATACTATTCCCTAAGTGACCTAAATTACGAGTAGTCTTAAGTGTTTCTTATTGAGTTTTCTTCAATTAAGTATCCGTATTTAGATACATAACTCAAATTAATTCTCTCATCTCACCCTCAGTCAAAGTCACCACACCCAAACCCTCAGCCTTAGTCAACTTAGACCCAGCATCTTCACCATACACTAAAAAATCTGTCTTCTTACTCACCGAGCCACTTACTTTAGCACCTAACTTTTCTAACATTTCTTTAACAATTCCACGGCTTACAGACATAGAACCCGTAAGGACTATAGTTTTGTCTTTAAAAGGATTCTCTTCTGCTTCTATCTTTTCTTCCACCGTAGGTTCGATTTTATCGAACAACTTCAACACAAACTCATAATTCACACGCATAAACTCCAACAAAGAGTTAGCCATCTCTTCGCCTATGCCGTCTATGGCTACAATTTGTTCAAGTGTCGCATCTACTATAGCAAGCCCAAACTCTAAAGCCAAAGACTTACCTGCTACTTCGCCGATGTGTTCTATGCCCATAGCCGATATAAGTCTATGAAGAGGTATGCCTTTTGTATCGGCTATAGCATCCAAAAGTTTATTGATACGCTTTTCTTTAAAACCTTCCATCCCCTCTAAGTCTTCATAAACCAAGTGGTAAAGCCCTAAAATGTCTTTTATCTTCTCTTCTTTGACAAGTATTTCTACTATCTTAGCACCTAAACCATCTATGTTCATACATCCTTTTTTAGCAAAGTGTATGATGGAGTTTACTACCCTATCTGGACAATCCAAATTCTGACATTTAATCAACGTACCTTCATCTAAGACTTCACTCTTACAAGTAGGACATTGGGTAGGTCTTGTTATAAGCACTTCGGAGCCATCACGTCTGTCGGTTAAAACTTTGGTAATTTTAGGAATGACATCACCAGAACGTATAAGTATCACGCTATCACCTACCCTCAAACCTTTACGCTCTATCTCATCAAAGTTGTGCAATGTGGCACGTGCGATAATAGCACCTTCTAAGTCTACGGGTTCTACTTCTGCTACGGGGGTTAGCACACCTGTTCTACCTACTTGTATAGTAATGGCATTGACTTTTGTTACTTTCTCCATAGCAGGGAATTTGTAAGCACACATCCACTTAGGTACTTTTACTGTATACCCTAAGTCTTCTTGCAAACTCACCTCATCTACTTTGACTACCATACCATCCATCATCACAGGTATTTGCTCGCGTTGGGCTATGAGCTTATGATAGAAAACTTCTATCTCTTCTATGGTCTTACACTCTTGCGTAAAGGGTGGTGCCAAAAATCCTAAATCATATACAAATCTCATTTTTTCTGAGAGTCTACTTTGCGTAAGCGTGTTTTCACCCAAACCCCAAGGGTAAAATACAAGCCTACGTTTTGCAGTCACCCCAGAGTCTAACTGTCGTAAACTTCCAGCTGCTGCATTACGAGGATTAGCAAAAACTTCACCTCTTTGCTTAAGGCGTTCTTTATTGATAATCTCAAAATCATCTTTACGTATGACCACTTCACCACGTATCTCTATCTGCTCTTTGTAGTCTATGCTCAGAGGTACAGAACGTATGGTACGCACATTATCCGTCACCTCTTCTCCCACTACCCCATCACCACGCGTAATGGCACGCACAAGCTTACCATCAACATAAAGCAAGTTCATACTAGCCCCATCAAACTTAGGTTCACAAACATAGTCACATTCGCCTACATTTTTCACCGTTCGGTCAAGCCACTCTTGCACTTCAACGGTAGTAAACACATCTTCCATACTCCACATACGTTTAATATGCTTCGCCTTAGAAAATTCATCACGCACCACACCACCCACACGAGCAGTAGGAGAATCTTCTGCTACATTAGAAGGGTTAGCTGTTTCATAATCTAAGACTTCATGATAAAGCTTGTCATACTCTTCATCTGTTGCAAGAGGGTTATCCTCTACATAATAAGCTTGTGCCCATTTTTTTAATAGTTTTATTTTTTCTTGGTATTGTTTGTTTGTCATCTCTTACCCTTTCTTCTCAATAATTACATCATTTATTTCATCATAACGATAATCAATAATCCTAGCACTAATAATAAGTTCAACAGCCTCTTCAATCACCGATAATGGAGCTATAAACCATTCTCTAGGCTTATGTACATTACCTTTTCCATCAAATATATCAATATTCAAACAACTACTACTAAAAAACTTATGTATCAACTGCTCTAATTTATGTGGATTGACATTATAAACTTCATAGGCTGATACAGTCTGTACTTCTGCCATAAGATACGTTGGATCATTTACTGCATTTTTAATTCTTGTTTCTACTCCTGTTGTTGAAAATCCTATTTTAAATAAGTTCTTTTTTGTTCTGATAACATCTTCATTGCTCAAAGATTTTAAAATATAGATATAACCATTTTGTGTATCATCGTCATCAACCTCATAAAGTCCTTCTATTTTACTCTCATCATATTCACTTACCCTTTGACCATTTTTATACAATTCAGCAGACAAAGAACGAAGTAACATATCTGACTCTGTAGCATTTTCAAAAATCAACTTCAACCTTGCATTTGTTTTTCCTTGTTTTTTGAAAGGTACACCTACATCAAGTACATAAAGAAGTATGCCATTTAACACAAAGTAATACCCTTTCTTAATCTGCTGTTCATTTTGGAACTTAATAAGTTCTCTTTTTCTATTTTTTAAATCATTTTGACATGCAACAAATAAATATTCATACTTTTCAAATTCTTTACAAGCTTTACGAGAAGATACATAGTCTGGCATTGTCGTTATCTTAGGAATATGTATTAAAGTAAAAATATCTTCTTCATTTTGACTCAACAAGCCCAAGGGGTCATTTTCAAAAATATCATCAAGAGAAATAATTTTATCACTCAGCAATAAATCAAACCTATCATATTTTTTAAGTGCTTCTCTCTTTTGAGGATGTTCTCTTAGTCCTTTGAGCCGTGAATATAATCTTCTCTCGTTCATATCAGTAGTTTTTTGAGGTTCACAGTTATGTTTTTCATAAAAATCATTAATCTCTTCAAAGGTAGCGATGAGTCTATCATCAGCGGTAATAACTGGATTTTTTACTTTTAAATCACTTAGAAGTTCTAAGGGGTCACTATTTAAAATATCATCAAGAGAGAACCTATCCATTGGCTTTTCTTTCTCTTCTTAAATTACTTAAAAAAATAAGAGCTTCTGCCATTCGTTTCTCTTTTATATCCACTGAATTTATATTTGGTAACCTACTATTTTCATCTCTAAATTTTGGAATTAAGCCATAAAGGACAATGGCTTCTTCTGTACTCATAGTAATTCTAGTAGCTTCTATAGATTCTTGAATAAGCTTCAATACCCCCGTAGTCACCTGCTTAGACAATATCTCAAAAGCTTGTTGAAAGGGATTGATACTATTGATTAGGTCAATATTTAAATCATCTAAATTGATAAATTTATCAGCCATGCGTATAAACTTCTTATCTCCATTGATTTCAATAGTTGCACCTCTTGTTACACTATCTATCACCACATACTGGCTTAACTCTTTCACTTCTCTTTCACTCAAATCAGGATATTTTATTTTAATAATTTTGGGTATTAAAACTTCATTAATCACTTCTGCTTCAATATTCCCTGGCATCGCTTTTAGCATCTGTGGGTCTTGAAGTATAGAAGCTTTTAAATCATTCAAATCACTTTCAATAATATCATTTACTTTTTTACTCGTAGGCTTTTTGAAACCTCTGATTTTTAATTCACCTTTTTTAGGTGGCTCATTATCATTGTCAAACCGTGGTTTAAATTTAAAACTAGGTGCCAATACTTGCTCCATAAGTAGTGATGAGGTAATCGCTTTGAGCATATTGTTTACAGAGAGTTTCACTTCATCATTATGAGCATCGGGTTGGGCTATGAGATTTGTAAACTGTGCGGTTGTTTTATTTTCACTATCTCTAGTAGCTCGTCCAATAATCTGTATGATTTCAGTAAGTGAACTTCTATACCCTACCGTTAAAGCATGTTCACAATAGGGCCAATCAAACCCCTCTTTTGCCATACCAAGTGCGATGATTAAGTCCATATCATCAACACTATCCATCTTTCGCAGATAGCTAATGATTTTATCTCTTTCTTTTGGTTCATCATTTACTAAGTCAGCAACTTTAATAAGCTTTCCATCTGTATATCGCTGTAAGATTATAACCCCATCATCTCTAACCTCTTTAACTCTTCCTATAATATCTAAGATAGTCCCCACTTCTCTATGCTTATCTTTTGTAGATTCACCTGAGTTTACATTAGGTATATGTAAAATGGTTTTTTTATCAGTATCTAGTATCTCATCTATGGCACTTGTGTATCTACCTTGATAAAAGTGATACCCAATACCTAGTGATTTTAGATACTCATACCCATTCAACTGTGCATAGTAGTCGTATGTAACTGGTGTAAACTTAGCTTCATCCTCAGGCAACAGAACAGGCACAGAATCCCCTCTAAAGTACGAACCAGTCATCGCTACAATATGTACAGATGATTTTTCAATCAAGCTTCTCAATACTTCACCCAGTCTATTATCTCCATCAGCAGAGACATGATGAAACTCATCTATAGCTAAAAGTGTGTGATTAAATTTCGACTCATCTAACTGCTCAAATGCAAACCTAAGTGTGGCATGTGTACAGATTAAAATCTGCTCATCACTTTCTAAAAATTCTTTAAATGCAGTCACTTTACTTTTACTCTCTACTGTTGTACAAAGGTTATTTTTTTCTTTTATATCCCAATCGGAATAAAACCCATAAGATGTTAAATCAGTACTAGCAAATGAACCACCAATAGACCGTTCAGGAACAGCCACTATCACTTTTTTAATCCCTTGATTAATAAGCTTATCAAGTGCTATAAACATCAATGCACGAGACTTTCCAGAAGCAGGTGGTGCTTTCAAAAGTAAATATTGAGCATCTCTTTTCTCAAAAGCTTTCTCTTGCATCTCTCTCATACCTAACGCATTGGTAGATTTACTCTGTCCTGTTTGTTCGTAATTTACATTGACTAAATTTGGCATATTATTCCTTTACTTCCCAGTGTCCTGATTTTAGACTTCCTACTCTGATGAGTTTATCTGTATCTTTAAGTTTTTTAATATCTCTTTTGATTGTTTTATCTGTAACATTTAGGTTATTTGCTAGTTCTATAATAGTTATATCTTTATTTTTACCTATAAGAGAAAGTATTTTATCAAGTCGTTTTAAAGGGACACTTTTAGGGACATTTTTAGGGACATTTTCTTTTTTTGTATTTTCTAATGTTTTTAGAATAATATCAAGCATAAATTCAATAAATGGTGTACTTTCTCCTACCGAGCCTGAATCTTCTAAAGCTTGATAATATGCTTCTTGATTATCTCTTACAACACTTTCAATAGGTATAGCAGCAAATAAACTTTTATATTTATTTAAAATGACAGATTGCCAAAGTCTTCCAACCCTTCCATTCCCATCATTAAAAGGATGAATAAATTCAAACTCATAATGAAATATGCAACTTACAATAAGAAGATGCAAATCTGTTTCCTCCAACCAAGAAAACAACTCCCCCATAAGTTGAGGAAGCATATCAGGAGGTGGTGCTACATGTATCACTCCATCTGCACCACCAACACCGACATTGCTTTGTCTATATCTACCTGCATTATTTAGTAAATTATCCATCAAAAACTTATGAGATTTTAACAAATCATTTTCACTTTTATAATTATAATTTTCTAAATAATCATAAGCTTTGATAGCACCTTTCACTTCTTCAATCTCTCGCATAGTTCCCAATACAATTTGACCATTTATTACTTTTGTAATCTCTCCTTCATCAAGAGTATTCCCCTCTATTTGAAGTGTGCCTGTGATTGATTTAACTCTATTTTTTTTACGAAGTTTCGGAGTATTAAATTCTTTTTTTATATGATTGAGTTCACTAATCAATTCAACAATATCACTAACATTTGTTAATATCTTAGAGGTTATTGTATAGGGTGGAGTGTAACTCACTTTTTACCCTCCGCTTCTATCATCTTCTCATAAAGCTCAAAAAGATATTCAAGTCTCTCTTCATCATTTACAAATGCTTTCTTTCTATAACACTTTTCTATGGCTAAATCTAAGAGATGATGGGCTTCTTTTAAATCTTGTGGCATTTTATTTGGGTCGTAAAGTTGAGCTAATGTTTTTTCTGAGTGTTGTTCTCTTTCATCTAGGACATTAAAAACCAAGTCAGTTATTTCTTCTTTTAGTTGATTAGAAATCTTTGGAAATGGAAAAGTGTTATAACAAAGAGTATTTGAATACTGCATATCCATTTTAAGTCTTCCTGCAACTGCTCGTACCCATAGAATATGTATTTTAGATGATAATAATCCAAAAGTCCATGCTTCCGCATTATAAATTACTCTTGCTGCATTGGAAATTATAGTATCAGAGTTTACAAATCCTATAGGTAAGTAATTTCTTCTTTCTGAGCCAGTTTGGGGAATAATAATACTTGTTGTAGTTGTATAAAGATTATCACGAAATTGATGTGATTTCTCTGCTAATTTTTGAGCACCCTTATCTTTACTATTTAACCTAAAGCTCCTCGTGGCTTCTACTCGATTTTTAATTTCTTTATATTGTAATGCATCATTTTTTTCTTTGTCGGCTATCCATAAACAATATCTTGTAGTACTATTCATTAATTCACTAGCACCCATAAACTTCTTAATATACTTATCTGCTCCTGGGGACTCTTCAATCAGTTTGCTATACTCATTATATGTTAAAATCAAATGACCACCATCAACTGGTTTATTTCCTGACATCATTTCCGGAAGTTCTGATAATGAATTTGTTTTTTTAATTATAATGGTATTACTACTATCAATAAGATAAGCATTAATATTTTTGACTTCTTTCTGTATGTTTAATTTATATATAAATTTTTTATTATTAGAAATATTTCTTAACCCAATTATTACAACTGAAACACCAGCATTATCTTTAGCATTATTTTTCCATTTAAAAGACTGATGTGCAAAATCTATTTCAATATTCATATCAAAGATTAAATGCCAAAGTAATCCAACTTGTTCTCCTTGTGTAATTGAATTTGTAGTTACAAATGCACTCTTAGTATTCATATGCTGAATATATTTTGAAGCTATATAAAACCAACATGCTATAAAATCTAAACTTTTATAATTCTCAACTTCTTGAAATACATATTCCATATCATATTTTTGTTCTTTTGACTGTTTACTCTTCCCTTGGTATGGTGGATTACCTAATATATAGATCTCATCATTATCACTTTTCGGACACACTTCTTCCCAATCCAATCTAGTAGCATTCCTATGAACTATATTGCCACCATCTTTAAGTGGTAATGGTGGAGCTGTTTCACCAAATTCTTTAAAAAATTCTATATTCATTTGATGTTCTGTCAACCAAAGTGAAAGTATCGCGACTTCATGAGCAAAGTCATCTAGCTCTATGCCATAAAACTGTGTGAGTTCAATACTAGATGATAGCGATAAAAAACTAAGTTGTCTTGTTGTTGTACCAAATAAATCTCCTTGTTTCATGTCAGAAAGTTTATTGATTTGTTGCAATATTTGTATCTCTAGCCTTCTAAGCTCTTTATATGCAATGATCAAAAAATTACCAGACCCACAAGCAGGATCAAATATTTTTAGATTTGCTATTCTTTTAATTAGTTCTTGTAGTTTCTTTTTACTTGTTTTAAAGTTCTCAAACGCTTCATGCAGTTCATCCAAAAACAATGGTTGCATCACTTTCATGATGTTTGGAACTGAGGTATAGTGCATACCCATATCACCACGATGTTCAGGTGTGACCACGGCTTGTATCATAGAGCCAAATATATCAGGGTTTATGGCTGACCAATCTAAAGTACCAATATCAATCATAATATTTCTTGATTTTGTCGTGAACTTTGGTAAGAGATGTTTATCTCTAAAGAGTCCACCATTTACATAGGGAAACGCTTTGAGATACTCTGGGAGATGGGCTTCTCTCTCTTTATTATCTGTATCAAAAACTGCAAACAATCGTGTAAGATAACTGTCCATATCACTACCATCTACTTGTGTATGTGAAGTGATAGAGTGCGTAAATAAATTATCTTCAAAAATATTGGAGTCTTCGGCAAAATAACAAAAGAGTAGCCTAGTCAAAAATACATTGAGAGCATGTACCTCTTCGTGTGTAGAGGTTGGATTGCTTTTGAGTATCTCATCATAGAGTTTTGCTAATTTATTGGAAGCTTTTACATCTGCTGGATTTTCATCTATATGCGTTGACTTTTCCATCCCTGCCAAGGGCAAAAAGAAATCATAATGCTTCACTAGATCCATAAGCTTTATATCTAGGGTATCAGTCGTTTTTGTATCATAAGCAAGGAGTGTTTCATAATCAGTAACTATGATAAATCTAGGCTTTTGTTTTTGTGTAGTTGTATCATCTCTTAGCATATCAATAGTGCCATGTAATTGTGTACTAACTGCTTTAAACAATAGCTTTTTTCTATGTAGCAATTCACCTTTAGCTTCAATCTGATTAAGTTCACCTTTTTGAAGTCTTGTAATGGTCGCCTTTGGCTCGCCATAGGCAAGAAGGAAGTCAAATACAAAAGTATCTTGTGAAACGTTTTCTATGAGCTTGGTGATGTTTGTTTCTATTTGTGTTATCGTCATTTCCTATATTTCACTTTCACTTTATCATCCATAATGGTTGCTTTGGTATCTAATATATGCACATCAAGAAAGGCTTTGAGTCTTGTAAAGTACTCTCTTAGTGCCATCTTTCTTGCGGCTTTGGTTCCAGCTATGTCTTTGGCTGCAAAACCGATGACATTTTGCCCCTTATTTTTTGCAAGATATAATGCCCTTTCAAGATGAAACCTTTGGGAGATCACGGTATATTCTTTCAAGTCAAAGATGCTTTCTGCTCTAAGTATGGAATCGAGTGTTCTAAATCCTGCATAGTCCAAAGCGATATACTTTTTAGGTACCCCTGCTTTTATCAAGTCCTTTTGCATACGAATCGTTTCATTATAATACTTACTAGCATTGTCTCCTGAAACCACAATGGCATCTACCTTCCCTGCTTTCCAAAGTGCCACGGCTGCATTGATGCGGTAGACATAAAAATAATTCTTTTTACCTTTGGCTACGTACTTTGCTGTACCCAAAAGTAAGGCTGCTCTTTTATGGGGTACGTTTTTTACTTCTGCGTAGATAGCAGATTGTGTCGAGTAACTGATATACCTGTCTAAAGCATAAATGCCCAATCCTACTACTAGCGTCACCGTCACAAAAGACTTTACAATGTGCCATAGTATTCTAAACATAAAAGACAAACTCTCTACCTCAACGCTTTTGCAACAGCCAAAGCTTGCACATGCTCTTTTACATCATGACAACGCACAATGTTTGCAGCATTTTCTACTGCTTTCAAGTGAATGGCTAAGGTACCTGATAATCTTTGTGAAACGGATGATGGACTTATTTTATCTATCATAGATTTTCTACTTGCACCCACCAAAATATCACAACCGAACACTTGAAAATGTGCCATATTTTTAATGAGTATAAGATTATGTTCTAATGTTTTTCCAAATCCTAACCCTACATCTAAAATGATATTTTTTCTCTCCAACCCCAAAGACTCACATTTGCTTATACGTGTTTCAAAAAATTGACTTACTTCCACCATCACATCTTCATATTCTGGATGGTCTTGCATATTTTGAGGTGTACCTTTCATATGCATGATGCAGAGTTTAGCTTGGTATTTAATCGCCAAATGAATGATCTCATCATTACTCGCACCTCTAATGTCATTGATCAGTGTAAATCCACTTTTTAATGCGTATTCTATCACGCTAGGTGTGCTTGAATCTATGGAAAAAATAACATTTTCATAAAGCTTCTCTGAGGCAATCACATCACAAATACCTCTGACCCGTGATAACTCTTCTTCTTCACTCACAATCCCAGCATTTGGACGTGAGGAAACTGCCCCTATATCTACTATATGCGCACCCTCATCCATCACTTTTTGTATCTCTTTAATGGCATCTTCTGCTAAAAATCTACTGCCTTCAAAAAAGCTGTCCTCATTAGCATTGATGACTGCCATAATTTGTGTTGGTTTTTCTTTTATACTAAGAAATCTTTTGAGTTCGTTAGCCACAGCTTTGAGTCCAAAAGGTTGAGCCAACTCTTTTTTAGCAAGTATCTCCATGTGTTTACGTGTACCTATAAGTATACAATCATAGGTAGGTTTTTCACAAAGTATCACACCAGAGGGTACGGCTAAGTCTGCACCAATACTCAGTGCATCTTGTTTGAGTATATTTGCCGCAGGGGTTTTTAAATCTTTGATAAAGAAGGTAAGCAACTCCATCTTCTTTGCCATAATAGGTATGCCTCCACTCTCTACACCCAGTGTTTTAAGAATCCCTTTTTTATCGGTAATGTTTCCAAGTTTATACATATTCATACAATGATTCCTCTTTAGCTACATAATCTATTCTAACGCTTTTTACGTGCCAATAACTTCAACAACAATGTATTTAACACAAACTGTGGTGGCGAACCCATATCCAAAGCAATAAAAATATTTGAAAATACTGTCAATGTCTGTTCATCCAGATTATAGCCTTCACCATAGATAGCTTCTTTAGAAATCCTCTCTAGCAGAGGTTTCATAGCCTTTGCATCGGTACGTTTATGGGTTTGTACAAATTCATAGACCAGTGCTAAAGATAAGTGATTTATATCCAACCCTAAGGCTTCTTCTTCTCTTTTTCCTGAAAGTAAACTCACAGGAAGTCTGGATTTTATAGTAGGGAGTATGGCAGATTTACTTTCTGTTAGAAAAATAAATATTTTATTTTTAGGTGGCTCTTCTATCACTTTTAAAAGTGCATTTTGCACCTCTTTTGAAAACTGATCTGCGATTAAAATAATCACTGTTTTTTCTTCACTTGCCAAATACGCTTTTTCAATGACTTTCTTTACCTCGCTCAGTGTAAAAGATGCTTTTTCTCCTGCAATCCTCTGTACTTTTGGAGGACAAATTTCATTTTCTTTCCCCTCCAAAAACTTTGTAGCAAAACGGTCTGAATAGATTTCAATAATCTGCTCATGTTCGCGAAGTGCTTCGAGTTCTGTAAGTGTCTGCTTCAGATCTGTACTGATAAGTACTTGACTAGTAAGCGTCATGACTCTAAGTCTAAATCCCCGAACATTGAGGCTGAAAGCGTAGCATCGAAAAGCTTGTACAACTGTAAAAGTTTGATATCAAGTAAGGGATCCCCACTGCGAAAAGCAAAACTATCTTGTACCTCTTCATCCATAATCCATAAAAAACTGTTTTCATTTCTATACACCAATTTGGTATCAGAATGACTGCCTCTACCAATATACCAAATAAAATATCCAGCAGGATAAGAAATGTCAAGCATATCTTCAAGAAGCTGTATATCTTGTGTTGATTTTATAGATGAGAGATCAGGGAAACAACTCAACAAAGAATACGCAGGAAGTAACGGTCTATTTTTATCTAAATTATTGATAGTACTCACAATATATTTAGAAAACCACGCATAAGATGGGTCTGTCAATATCAGTACCGTTTTCCCCTCAAGGATTTGGTCTACGGCACTCTTAACCAAAGGAGCCCACTCATACCGATACTCTTCCATCCATGAGAAGGAAGACTCCTCTTCTCTTATGGTTTCGAGTGTCCATTTGAGTAGTTGTTGCATTATTTGTCTAACGCATAGGCTTTATGTAAAGCACGAATGGCTTGTTTGCCATGCACTTCATCTATCACCATAGAAACTTTGATCTCGGAGGTAGAAATCATTTGTATGTTGATATTTTCATCCGCCATCACAGTAAAGGCAGTAGCAGCAACACCCGTATGTGATTTCATACCTACACCAACCACAGACACTTTACAAACATGCTCGTCAAAATCCATACCTTCTATATCGTGATCAAAGGTTGCCATAAGTGTTTTTGCATTTTCATGGTCTGAGTGAGGTACGGTAAAACCAAGATTTGTAGAGCCATCTGTACCTCTATTCTGGATAATCATATCCACATTGATGTTTTCTTTTGCCAACATTGTAAATATCTCTGCTGCAATCCCTGGTCTGTCGGAAACACCTCTCAGAGTTACTCTTGCCTGATTTTTATCTAAAACCACACCACTTACTAAAACTTCTTCCATATTGTCACTCTCCTCTGTTATCAACGTACCTACATTGTCTGAAAAACTGCTTTTTGCATAGAGTTTAACATTTAATTTTTTAGCCAATTCTACAGAACGACTTTGCAATACTTTCGCCCCTAAAGAGGACAACTCCAACATCTCATCATAAGAAATACTGTCAAGTTTTTTTGCATTAGGTTCTATGCGTGGGTCTGTCGTATAAATGCCATCTACATCTGAGTAGATTTCACATTGGTCTGCTTTGAGTGCAGCTGCCAATGCCACAGCAGAAAGATCAGAACCACCACGACCTAGTGTAGTGATAAACCCATCTTTATTCACACCTTGAAAGCCTGCTACTATGACTATCTTTCCTGCTTTAATTGCATTTTGCATTGCAGTAGGATCTATAGATTGTATGCGTGCATAGGTATGCGTGTCATCAGTCACAATACCTGCACCACGCCCTGTCATGGCAGACGGCATCATAGCCTCGTGCCTGCAAAGCTATAGAAAGAAGTGCTGCTGTGACTCGTTCACCTGAGCTAAGTAACATATCCATCTCTTTTTTAGCAGGATCTTTTGTAAAATGTTCTGCAAATCCTATAAGCTTATTGGTCTCACCACTCATCGCAGAGACTACAACAACGATGTCATCTCCAGCTTCTCTCGCTTTTGCCACACGGTTGGTCACGTTTTCTATACGTTCTACATCTCCAACACTTGTACCGCCATATTTATGTACCACTAACATCTATATTAGACCCTCTTTTATAAAATAATCAATCACCCTACGATATACTTTACGTTTAAAATAGGTTACTTTTTTAAATAAATCTTCATAGGCAACAAACGTATATTCTTCAAATTCTGGAATATGATATGCCGCTAAATTTATCTCTGCTCCCTCTTTTAGACGTACCAAAAAATATTTTTGAGTTTGTCCGTCAAAAGGATATGTTTTACCTCGTGAGACTTCAGGAAAGTCATACGAGATCCATTCAGGATATTCTCCTAAAACCTCCACGTTGTTACAGCCTATTTCTTCTAACAATTCTCTTTTTAAAGCTTCGCGAGGTGTTTCTCCCTCATCGATCCCACCTTGGGGAAATTGCCAGGCATTTTTAATATCACTACGATGTGCAACAAAAAACTCACACTTTCCCGGATATTTGGAAGAAAGTATGACAGCTGCGACATTGGGACGGTATGTCTTTTGTCTTTGCATAATATCAACTCTTCCTAAATAAATTTTAAATAAAGTACTTCAACTCAAGTTGCTTCTTTTCTGATATGATTTTATCAAAAATACGATTATAAGGCGTTTAATATGTTAGTCTATATTCACATCCCCTATTGTGATTCAAAGTGTCACTATTGTAGCTTCAATACCTATGTTGACAAGTTTGATACACGTCAGGACTATATGAAAGCACTTCACAAACAACTTTCTTTTGAACTTGAACGTTTTTCTGCCAAAGAAAACAGCATAGAAACACTTTTTATCGGAGGAGGCACACCTTCCACCGTTGCACCTGAACTTTATGCCCCAATCTTTGCATTCTTAAAGCCCTATTTACAAGAAGAGGCAGAGATCACCACAGAAGCGAACCCAAACTCTGCCACAAAAGAGTGGCTCAGTGGGATGAGAGACCTAGGAGTAAACCGTGTCAGTTTTGGTGTACAAAGTTTTAATGCGGACAAACTCAAAGCACTCAACAGAGCCCATGACCCACAACAGGCAAAAGATGCCATACTCTATGCAAAATCACTCGGCTTCACACATCTTTCTTTAGATTTGATCTATAACTATCAGGGAGACACTAAAACCCTACTTTTAAACGATATAGTACAGGCTTTTGCTTTACCCATAGATCACATTTCTGCGTATGAACTCACTATAGAAGCTGGTACTAAGTTTTCTGATACCCCTGAAGTAAGACAAGAAAATGAAGATTTGGCTTTTTTTGTTTCAGATGAAATAGAAAAACGAGGATTCAAAGCCTATGAGATCTCAAATTTTGGTACCTACCAAAGCAAGCACAACAAAGGCTATTGGGAGATCAAGAACTACATAGGAGCTGGTGCTGGCGCTGTTGGTTTTCTAAAAGATACACGTTTTTATCCTCAAACTGCACATAGAAAGTTATATTGAAAATCCTTTTGAGATTCGAGAAGAACCTCTCTTAGCAGAAGAGTTACTCACGGAAAAGATCTTTTTGGGTCTACGTTGTATCATTGGCATTGAAAAAGCTTCTCTCACAGACAAGATGATTGAAAAAGCAGAGATTCTATGTGACGGGAAAAAACTTATTTCTACCAAAACACACTATTATAATGATAATTTTTTTCTAAGCGATGAGCTTGCACTCTATATTTTAGGATAGTTTGCTAAAATACACTAATTAAAAATCTAAGGTTTAAATATGTTTGGCATCGGCTTTACTGAGATAATGCTCATTTCTATTATCGCTATACTCTTTTTGGGACCAGATAAACTGCCTCAGGCTATGGTGGAAATCGCCAAGTTTATCAAAAGTGTTAAGAAAACTGTTGGGGATGCAAAAAGCTCTTTGGAAGAAGAACTTAAAATTGCAGATCTTAAGGAGGAAGCCTTAAGTTATAAAGCCCAACTTGATGATGCTACCGCAGAACTCAAAAATTTTAAAAATATTGACTTTGATGATTTTGATGACCTCTCTTACGATGATGAAATCTCAACCAAAGCATCTAAGGAACTCGTACAGCCATCTAAAGACAAAAAGCCTGAAAAAGAAGTAGGAAAAGAAACTATTGCTACGCAAGTTGAAGTTAAAAACGAGCTAGTCACATTTAAGAAAACACCAAAAGGTGATGCATAATGTTTGCTGAAATTAAACCTCATCTTGTTGAGTTACGAAAAAGACTTGGACTTTCTGTTCTCTCTGTATTTATCGGTTTTATCATTGCCTTTGTATTTCATGAAATTATATTGGAATGGGTTACTGCACCGCTCAATGAAGCACTAGAACAAGTGTCACACCTCTCTAAAAAAGCAGCAGAGGGGATGGTTACAACACACCAAGTTGGTGGTGCATTTTTTGTAGCCTTAAAGGTTTCATTTTTTGCAGGACTTTTGGGTGCACTTCCTTTTATCTTGTATCAACTCTGGCTCTTTATCGCTCCAGGTTTATATAATAATGAGAAAAAAATGGTTATCCCCTTTGTTGTAGGTGGTACGTTCATGTTCGCAGTAGGTGTTTTGTTTGCTTACTATGTAGTGACACCCTTTGGCTTTCAGTTCCTCATTACTTTTGGTTCTTTTCTTTATACCCCTATGATCAACATTGAAGATTATGTTGGTTTCTTTACTAAGATTATGATGGGATTTGGTATCGCTTTTGAACTGCCTGTCTTTGCTTATTTCTTAGCACTTTTGGGACTGGTCACTGACAAAACACTGAAAGATTTTTTCAAGTATGCTGTACTTATCATCTTTGTTGTAGCCGCACTCTTAACACCACCTGATGTACTGACACAACTTCTAATGGCAGCACCACTTATATTACTCTATGGTGTTTCTATACTCATTGTACGTGCAGTGAACCCTCATGAAGAGGATGGAGAAGAAGATGAAGTAGTTGATGAAGAAAAAATAAAGCTTCAAACCAATACCATCTATGAATCCTGAATTACTTACCAAAAACTATGACTATAAGCTTCCTAAAGAGCTTATAGCAACCACACCTGTCTATCCTAGAGATCAGGCTAAACTTTTAGTCTATAACCGAAAAACAGATACTATTACCCACACTACTTTTGAACATCTTTTAGAGTTTGTACCTAAGGTCTGTGATATTTTTCTCAATGACACCCGTGTGATCAAAGCACGTATTTTTGGACATAAAAAATCTCTAAACCAATTTGGGCAAGGAAAAGTAGAACTTCTTTTTAACAAACCTCTACATGCCTACCATTATCTTGTCCTCATCCGAGGTAAGGTCAAAGTAGGCACCCAACTCATCTTTGACAATGATCTTATATCAACCGTGATAGGATTGAATGATGATGGTTCACGCGTTGTTAGTTTTACACATAAAGGTAAGGAGATACGTTTTGAGGATCTAGTTTTACTCTTGGACACCATCGGGCATATCCCCTTACCCCCTTATATACAAAGAGAAGACAACAAAGAAGATGAAAGAGACTATCAGACACTCTTTGCTAAAAATGCTGGCGCAGTCGCTGCACCTACGGCTTCTTTACACTTCACCCCTGCACTCTTTGAATCCTTACAAAAAAGACATAAAACACACAAAATAACACTGCATGTTGGGGCAGGTACATTTAAACCAGTAGAAGCCGAAGAAATATTAGATCATCCTATGCACTCTGAGTATTTTGATATTCCTAAAGCATCTGCTCAGATACTAGATAGCAACACCCCTCTTTTAGCCATAGGGACAACGGTCACAAGAACGCTTGAATATTATGTAAGAACAGGCAAAACACAAGGAGAATGTGATCTCTTTTTAAACCCAAACAACCCTCCCCAAAGAGTCACACATCTACTCACTAACTTCCATTTACCAAAAAGTACACTTATTATGCTTGTCTCTGCCTTCATGGGAAGAGAAAAAACGTTATACTTATATAAAGAGGCTATAGAGAAAAAATACAGATTTTTTTCTTATGGGGATGCAATGCTCATACTCTAAAAAGGTGTATTTATGCGACTCTCTTTATACTTCATCCCCATCCTACTGTTCCTTATAGGATGTAGCCCAAAACCTTATGCTTATCCCAATTATGACATTATAAAGCCTGAAAAAACCTGTAAACCTAACAGAACAAATATACAAGATCTTCTCAATTCTTATTTGGGTAAACCTTATGTTTGGGCAGAAGAAGGACCTGACGCTTTTGACTGCTCAGGACTCACCTATAATATTTATGGATCTATGGGTATAGGGATCCCACGTATCGCACGTGAACAAGCAAAAATGGGAAAAACAATAGCATTTAAAAATTTACATTATGGTGATCTTATCTTCTTTGGTTCTACGAACAAAAGAAGTAAACGTATCAATCATGTGGGCATGTATCTAGGCGATGGCTGGTTTGCACATGCTAGTTCCAAACAAAGGAAAGTCACCATTTCTCATTTTGACAAAGAGCCTGTGTATCAAAAACGTATGAAAGTATGTAAACGATATCTTAGTGAAGATGAACGTGCAAAATACATGAATTGTGATGTACCCCTCACAAAAATGCCAAGTACCACACTAAGACATACATCACCTTGGAAAGCAGGTATGCGATTACCTAAAAAAGCTGTGCCTAATTAAGTGCTAGTCTCCACTACTAAGCTAAGTGCTATCACTATATTACTACTGTCTATGCAAGGCTGTAAGCCACCTCATCATCCTTCAAATCCAAATTATGCCATTGTAAAACCTACAGTAAAACATAAACCAAGCACAAAAAGCCTTGAAAAAATGGTTAAAAATCTTCAAGGTAGACCTTACGTCTGGGCAGAAGAAGGACCAAACTATTTTGATTGTTCTGGGTATACCTACTATATGTATGGAAGTATGGGTATAGAAATACCGCGTGTGGCAAGAGACCAAGCAAAAAAAGGGAAAAAGATCCAAAGGGATGAGCTTATCTATGGTGATCTCATTTTCTTTGACACAGAAAAAAGAAGAAGAGGACGCATCACGCATGTAGGTATGTATTTAGGCGATGGTTGGTTTACCCACGCAAGTACAAGCAGCTACGAAATTGTCTATTCCAATCTTAACACTTCAGCCTATTACAAGAAAAGATTACGTATTTGTCGTAGATATTTACCTCAAAGTCAAAATACTTTCCTAAAAGATACTAGGCAAAAACCATGGAAGACCAAAGAAAGCATTAAAATCAAATCGGTACCTACTGTAACACCAAAGATACTCTTTGAAGACATAAATAAACATACAACGGGAAACTTCTATGTGCAAGTAGGGTCATTTACGGGTAATCCAAAAAAAGAATTACTCTACAAGATTACACAAGCAGGCTACCACTATAAGATCATCAAGTTTCCTCTCAACGGTCAATTTATTTCACAACTTCTTATAGGTCCTTATCTACAAAGAGAAAAAGCTGTTACTTTGCTCCCCATAGTCAAAGAGAAGATACACAAGGATGCTTTTATAGCCGAAATCCGTTAGTTATCAAAAACTATGTACTTGATTTTATATATTTAGTGATTGATTTTTTGAGTGTTTGTATCTCAAAGATATATTTTTCTTTATAGTTTACAACTATATTTTGGTTCCCATACAATAATTTTTGTAGTATCTCTGACATAAGATCATGCATATCATCTGCACCTATAGCACCACTAATTCCTCTCATATCAAGACACAACATCTTGATTTGTTCAAAACGGTGTTCACGTATCAGTTTAACAAAGACCTCATCACTTGTGCCATACGCCTCCAAAAATTCTTTAAGTAACTCCAAATACAAGCTTTCACTCTGATTTGAGTGACTAATACCTTTTTTAATATTTATTCCATCATAAACTATATTTCTTCTAGCCTTAGTCATTTTAATGATTGATTCTTGTATAGGTTCAGGATTAAGGTACATTTCCAATGCCGTATAAAGCTTTCCTATATTTAACGGTTTAGATAAAAATGCATTCATCCCTGCTTGGAACATTTTTTGAATTTCACTGTCCAACACAAGGGCAGTAAAAGCAATAATCGGCAAGCTATCATACTTTTTGTCAAGCCGAATCATTTGTGTAGATGCATAACCATCCATTATAGGCATATTGATATCCATCAATACTATATCAAATAGTATCCTGTCTGCCTTTACTATATCTACAGCCTCTTGACCATTATTTGCAATCGTAATATGCATACCAGAAAGATCCAATAATGTCTTAATTACTTTTTGATTAATAAGATTGTCTTCAACGATTAAAATATTTTTATCAGAAAAATCTTTGAATTTTTTTCTTGTAATACCCTCTGCCTCTATCATAGCTAGTTTACAAACCTTCGCCTTTTCTCTATCTTTTCTTAGTTCATCTATAGGAGAAGAAGGTATTTTAATATGGTATAAGTTAATAAGTATTTCAAAAATACGTTCTTGGGTTGATGGCTTAAAGAGATACTCATCTATTACATCGTCTACAAAACTTTTTGTGTCTGTTTGGAGTAAAGCATTGAGTGAAATAACTTTAAGTCTATTCTCCATTTTTATCTTACTTAAGTACTCAACAAGTTCTAACCTAAATAAATTCTCATGTATCACAACTATATCATAGTCAGTAAGATTAGGGATATTTTTTATAAATTCTTCTGTGGAAATCACCTTTACTTCAAGCCTAAAATAAGCAAATATTTTCTTCATAGCCAAAGCAGCATTATAATGATTGTCTACAATCAACACTTTTTTATCTTTGAGTATTTTATCAGGTAAGCTATATATTTTTTGATTTCTTTTTCCAACCGTCCCAAAAGGTAAAGAGAGGGTAAAAGAACTGCCTCTACCTACCACACTATGTACGGAGAGCACTCCATCCATCATCTCTATCAACTGATTGGCAACAAAGAGTCCCAATTTTACATAAGTATTGGTCGATTCATCATAATAAGGAACAAACAATTCCTCTAAATCTCTAGGACTAAGCCCATTACTTATATCTGTAAATAAAAATTGCAGTTCAATCTTATCTTCCGAAGTATCAAACATTAAAATTTCTAACTTCACTTCTTCTACATCTTTCTGAGCCATAAAATACGCAAGAATACTCTCAAGTATTTGCCCTAAATGCAAAGAATCACCCACAATATGCCGTGGAATATTTTTAGCTATATCAAAAATAAGTTCTGTATTTCTTCCCGAAAACTGAGAACCTAGTGTCCCAGATACTTCATTGAGTACATTGTTAATATTGAACTCTTCATTGGTAATTTTAACTTTTTTGGATTTCAATCGAAGAAAATCAATCAAATCATTGGTCACATCCAAAAGTTTATGCTCAACATTGATCAAATCTTCATTTTTATTCTGTAATGATTTAGATGTATCCAGTAAAGTGGATTGGCTTATTTCAAGTGCTTCTTTAGCAACATCATGGATATTGTTACTCATTTTTGTAAGTAATATATTTTGATTCTTTTCCATCTTCAACTGTTTATCAAACAAATCTTGGTGTATATTTTTGACCATACGGGCTTGACGGGAAGAGATAAAAAGAATTGAGAACCCTACCATAGCCAAAGTAAAAAGAGCCGTCCACATCCAAAAAGCATCTGTCTGTGCTAGTTCTTTCAGATGGGCAATATTTACCATGTACCATTCCATAAAAATCGTACCCATTTCTTCTACATTCATCATAGTGTTACCTTGTAATTTTTATAGACTTATATTTCTTAATTCATATATTCATAATATAAAATAATACCCAAAAAACAGAATAATTAAGTATTAAGATCGTCCTTAGAGTCATTAGCTCTCATAAAAGTGCTGTTTCATCACCTAGATACTTCTCATGATACTTTCTTTCTTTGATTTGAGCCAACGCATTAGCTCCGTCTGTTTTAAATTCTATAACATATATGGCATTAGGCAATTTGAGGGTTAAATCTATCCTGCCTTTGTTCGTCACATCTTCACCTATAAGTTCTATACCTATAGCCCTCATATTCGTACATCTTATTTTTGGTAAATAAGTTGTAAGGGATAGAAGCATAGAGGCTTGTGAGTTGCTTTTCTAATTGTAAAAAGTCACTCTCTACGAGTGCATCATACATATTGTCTTGTATGAGATGGGATTGATATACCTTGCTCATAAATTTAGCTATACTTCCTAAAAGTGATATTTGTACTTCCTGATTTGGTATCACTAAGGTATATTTTATTCCTCTTGGTGTTTCTTTTATACTTTCTATCGTCAGATACCCATCAAAGCTATTGAGCATAGAATCATCTTTGATAATCGTTTCAAGATTGGGTAAAAAGTAATGATTTTTTTCTATAAGTTTGAGTAAAAAAGTCGGTGTAGCTGTAGAGAACCCATAGTTTCTATACATAAAGTCATTGGAGATAAATAGTAATATATCAAAAGGATTATAAACCCCTTACCTAACCACTTATAGCCATTATACCATTGTGCCATTGTACCATTGTGCTATCTTTTTAAAATCTTGACCTTTAAGATGTGTGGCGAATGTTGTTTCTACATCATTTTGGGTATAACCACATATTGTGGCATATTTGGGAGTGAGGGTTATATCATCTAAATTGTTAAGCCCACTAAATAACGAAATTTTACTAAATTTACTCACCCCTGTGATAAATACCAATTTGATATATTCATCCGAACCTTTGATAACACTATAAAAATTCTTGAGATCTTCTATATTGTCTAAGATGGGTTTGTCATATTCATCTATGAGGATGACGACTCTTTTGTTATATTTTTTATAAGATTGGTAAATTAAATCTTCCAAACACCCACCTATAGACAAGGTGTTATCACAGTCTATATCTAGCTCCAATTGATTCATTCGTAATATCTCAAATACCCTCTGTTCAAAGCCTTCAAACACTTCTTTATCACCATCAAATATCGTACGAAGTGTATCAAGAAAAAGAGACTTTCCAAAGCGTCTAGGACGAGACAAAAAATAATACTTACCACTTTCAATAATATCTAAGGCTATCTTTGTTTTATCTACATAAAGATAGCCTGCCTCTATGATTTCTCGTAGTGTCGAT
>JAUZSE010000016.1 GCA_030949725.1 Sulfurovum sp.
TAATGTAATGTATTTATTAGTTTACTTCATAATGTAATCAAAATTATATTATAATCTATAACTTTAATTTCTATAATTTTAGAAATTAAAATTAAAAATAAGGTTTAAAATGAAAAAAATACTTCTTAGTATACTATTTACCAGTATTGCGCTTGTTGCAACTGAAACTGAGATTCCTTACGCCATTGGTTTAAAATTGGCACCTCAGGCAGATAAAATCTATGCACAAGAGTGTGCGAGTTGTCATGGAAAAGATGGAAAGCAAACCAGTTTTAGTGGTTTCCCTGATGTAATCACTTATGGTGTCATTGCTGGTATGGATACAGCTACATTGTCTAAAATGATTAAAGAGTATAGAGGTGGAGTTGAAAGTAACGACTATCAACCACTCAACAAATATGGTTACGGTGCAGCAATGGCAGCTCCTACAAGAGATCTCTCTTGGATTGAGATTGATGCAGTTGCTAAATATATCAATGGTTTAAAGTAAAGGGCAAAGATGGATAAGAAATATTTAGAAAGTATGTTATCGAAGATGGATAAAGATCTGTCTACACATGGTATCGGTAGAAGACAAGCTATGAAAATGGCAGGTTTATCTGGAGCAGGGTTATTTATGGGTGGTGCTACGGGTGCAAGCGCTGAAGAAGAGAAAATTGTAAAAAGTGATGCTAAAGCCAAGATTGTTATCGTTGGTGGTGGATTAGCTGGTATCAGTACTGCTGCAAGATTGACACTAAACTTGACTGATCCTGATATTACAATTATTGAACCTGAAAAGAATTCTGCGAATTATCAGCCAGGACAAACTTTAGTGGCTGCTGGTATTTGGGATGAAGATGAAATAACGTATAAAAGAGATGATTTTGTTCCAGATGGTGTAAAAGTCATTGAAGATAGAGCAGTCTTTTTTAATCCTCAAGAAAATAAACTCACCACAGAGAAAGGTCAAGTAGTTACTTATGATTATCTTATCCTTGCTATGGGTGTTCAACTTGACTTTGAAAGAATCAAAGGTTTAGAAGAAGCAGGGCGTGCTTATTCTTCTGGTAACAATGATCAACTTCTTGATACTTTAGGAGATAGTATTTGTTCTATCTATACGGCAGAGGGTTCTACTAAAACTTGGGAGATTATGCAAAAGTATATTGCTCAAGCTAAAGCGGGTAGTCCTGATAAAAAAACAAATTTTGTTTTCACGCATCCTAGCACACCTATAAAATGTGGTGGAGCACCTAAAAAGATCATTTATCTTACAAATGCAAGACTTAAAGAAGCGGGTGCTAGAGAAAATGCCGAACTTACTTTTTATCCAAATGGTGGAGCAATGTTCGGTGTACCTGAATACCATGATGCCATTGTAGGACAGTTTAAAAGAGAAGGTATCAAACATCATTATAGACACAATCTTATTGAAGTAGATAAAGAGAAAAAGATTGCAACTTTTGATTCTAAATGGCAAGAAAAAGGTCCTTGGGATCCTGTTATGAAAGATTTTGAAGTTATACCTAAGCATGAAAAGTTAAGAGTACCTTATGACTTCTTGCATATAGCACCTGCCAATATTGCACCAAGAGAGATTGCAGAATCAGATCTGGGTTCAGCAAAAGGATGGGTACCAGTCAATAAAGAAACGCTTCAGCATATTAGATATATGAATGTATTTTCTATAGGTGATATTGCTCAGGTTCCAATGGCGAAAACAGGTGGTTCAGTTAGAAAGCAGTATAAAGTACTTGTTGATAACCTTATCGCACATATGAATGGTAAAAAACTTGAAAGTAAATATGCTGGATATACGGTTTGTCCATTGATTACAAGTATAGGAACTGTTATGCTTGCTGAATTTGACTGGACAGTTAAGCCTACACCTTCATTCCCACTTGATCCAACAGTAGAACGATGGATATTCTGGTTAATGAAAGTCTATGCATTAAAACCTATGACTATGTATGGTATGATGTCCGGTAGGGCATAATACTATAAATTTGGAATTATAAATGCAATTAGAATTTGAGCTTGTCACCTATGATGAAGCCTTAGATAGATTTAATCTAGATGAAACCATACATCAGATAGAAATAAGTGATGAAGAGGCTCA
Organism: Sulfurovum sp.; assembly: GCA_030949725.1. Taxonomy (GTDB): domain Bacteria; phylum Campylobacterota; class Campylobacteria; order Campylobacterales; family Sulfurovaceae; genus Sulfurovum. The sequence goes on from JAUZSE010000016.1 coordinate 2,102, forward strand.
AACCTATGAGCTTCTGAAATCTTCAGACATGAATTTATATAACTGGTTAAAAGAATCTGATTTTTTTATAAAGTATGTGAGAGAAAATATCTATACTGATGGTGAAGATAGAAAAATTGCTATTAGTGATATTAACGGTACGACGTTTAGAAGATTTTATTTTTTTAAGGTCACAAGTTCTGATAGCCATTATGAATACTTTAAAAAACTTTTTACTATCTATGAAGAATCAGATTGGCAAGATAGAGAAGAAATTGGTGCAGATATTGTAACTCACTTACTTGTTAAGAGACAAGATATGATTATCGATTTACCCAAAAATAAGTTAGTGGATGAAGATGTTAGAAAAGTTTAAACTTGGGTTAAAAAGAGAACTTTTTATTTATCTTGGGATGTTTTTTATCTTAACGCTTCTGATGCATTCAGACCTTTTGTCTCATCCCACTTCAAGATTTGAATTGATGATTGACAAAGGAAATTATTCTCATCCTTTTTTATATACTTTCATCCTTTATAGTATAATTTTTATCCTTCGTAAAACGCTAGATTTTATCATAGGTCTCTTTGAAATAAAAACTTCTTAAGTTTTTACACTACGAGAGATTAAATTATTTTTATAAATATATTTAAATAATATTAATATATTATAAATACTTATTTTGTTGAAATTTTTATCTAAACTGTTTCTACTGGTAACATTTTATGTTAAAAAATACGGTTCATCACGATTTAGATTAGAGCTTTTTAAAAGCTTACGTTATAATTATAATTATAATTATAATTATAACGTATACTAGTTGTATACTAGACTTATAAAAGTATGTATCAATGCAGGTATATGCAAAGATTATAAGAATTTAACAAAAAGGCAAAGACGTGAACAAAACATTTGAAGTAGAAGAATCAAACTCTGTAAGCAGAAGAGAATTCTTTAAAAAGACTGCATCGGTCAGTGCAATTGCGGCTACAAGCATTTTAGCACCAGCTACGCTTCTTGCAGATGATGAAAATATCATTCATCATACAAAGTGGGGAACCACTTTAGGTGACGAAGTCAACAAGAACCCTTATGGTGTTCCTTCAGCGTATGAACACAACACGGTAAGAAGAACATCGGCACTTATGTCTTCAGCTGGAGACATGCATGCTGCTATCTCTATGTCACCATTGCATGAGCTAAGTGGAATTATTACACCAAATGGTTTACACTTTACACGTACACACAATGGTGTAGCACATATTGATCCAAATAAATTTAGATTGATGATTCACGGTTTGGTTGAAAAGCCAATAGTACTTACTTTAGAGCAGTTAAAAAGATATCCAAGTGAAAGTAGAATTCTTGTACTTGAATGTCCATCTAATTCTGCTGCAGAATGGAAAGGCCCACAATTTGGTACTTTACAATTTGTAAAAGGAATGATGTCTTGTGCTGAGTGGACAGGTGTTCGTCTTAAAACAATCCTTGATGACCTTGGTCTTAAGCCTGAAGCGAAGTGGATGCTAGCAGAAGGATCTGATGGTTCAGAAATGAGTAGAACTGTGCCTATAGAGAAAGTATTGGATGATGCAATGATCGTTTGGGGACAAAATGGTGAAGCATTACGTCCTGAGCAAGGGTATCCTGTACGTTTAATGCTACCAGGTTGGGAAGCTAACCTTTGTGTTAAATGGTTAAAAAGACTTGAGTTTGGAGACAAACCATGGTATGCGAAAGAGGAAACTTCTAAGTATACAGCATTGACTGCAAGTGGAAAAGCAATTCAACATTTTTATGCAAATGAAGTAAATTCTATTATTACATCACCTTGTCCTGAAAAAGATTGGAAAGATCTTGAAAAAGGCGATCTTGTTGAGATTGAAGGTTTGGCATGGAGTGGTCATGGAACTATCAACGGTGTTGATATTAGTTTTGATGGTGGTAAAAATTGGGTTGAAGCACATCTTAAAGGGTTGGTTCTTCCAAAAGCATGGACTAGATTCTCTTATATGTATAAGTATGAGGGTAAACCATTGTTGCTACAAAGTCGTTCTTATGATGATTCAAAGAATGTTCAACCAACCGTCAATCAAGAAAAAGCAGTGGTTGGTGTTGAAGGTGTATATCACAGAAATGCAATTATTACATGGAAAGTGACAGATATGGGGGAAGTAAGTAATGTTCAAATTAGATCGTAAATTAGTAACTATAACGGGTGTTGCACTGGTAGGTGTGACATTGGCATTGAGCTCAACATTTGCAGTAGCTGGATCAATCGATGGGGCAGCAAGTATATATAAATCTAAATCTGGTGCCATTGACGGTGGTGTAATTTATCCAAGAGTCAAGGGTACATACACAGCTTACAAATACAATGAGCAAAGTACTAAAGGTGTGAACTTTGGTAGAACACCTACCGCAAACGAACTGAAAGCTTGGGATATAGATGCATTACCAGATGGTACAGGATTACCTGAAGGTGAAGGTTCTGTGGAACTTGGTGATGAACTTTTTGAAGCACAATGTGCTGTATGTCATGGTGATTTTGGTGGGGGTGGTCAAGGGTATCCACAATTAGCAGGTGGTAATCAAGACAAAGATAAAAATGGTATTATTATTACGCTTAAAAATCAAAGAGTATATGGTAGTGTTGATGCACCTAAGAGAACGGTAGGTACATATTGGCCAGTGGCTACAACACTTTTTACATATATTAGAGATTCTATGCCTTATGCACATCCAAAATCTTTGACTAATAATGAAGTGTATGCTATCACTGCGTATATTTTGGCACAAAATGGATTAAGTGTTGATGGTGAAGATATGGATGACGATGAGTTTGTGTTAAACAAAGAAAAACTTGCAAAAGTTGTACTTCCTAACAGAAATGGTTTTTATCCAAATATCGATGACCCAAATGCACAAGAAGACATTAGAGCATTCTTTGCTGATCGTGCTAAAAACATTGGTGCGGGTATAAGATGTATGAAAGACTGTAAAGATCCAGGCGGTAAAGATGGAAAAACTCCAGCTGCTGTAATGAAAATAAAGTACGAGATGAAAGATGTTGTACCTCCTTATGCTTATGCTAAAGACCTTCCTCCAAAGAAAGAAGTTGGATTACAGCACCCTGGAAAAGAAGCGTATGAAGTAAACTGTGTTGTATGCCACAAAACAGATGCAATGGGTGCACCTGCTGTTGGAGACAAGCAAGCATGGGAAGCAACACTTACTCAGGGTATAGATAAAGTATATGAAAATTCTATCAAAGGTAAAGGTGGAATGCCTCCTAAAGGTGGAACTTCATTATCAGATGATAAAATTAAAGAGATAGTTGACTATATGATAGAGGCGAGTAAGTAGTTTTACTACACACGTTTACTACACTATTAGTTTGTAATATAACCTATGAAGATCTATAGTCTTCATAGGTCCAATTTAAAATAAAGGAAAAAAAATGGAAAGAAGAAAATTTTTGAATATAGGACTTGTTGCAGTTGCTGCAGCAGTTGTGCCAGCGACAAGCCTACACGCAGTTAACTTTAGAGAAACTAAAGCAAAAGTATGGGAGGCTGAAAAGTCTTCACAAGCGATAAAAGAAATGTTTGGAGAAGAAGTATTTAGTGCTCCAAACAAATTAATTGCTGTAACAGACAAAATAAAAATGACTGCTCCTAAACTAGCAGAAAATGGTGGATCAATCCCTATTAGACTTAAAAGTGATTTAGATATTGAAACACTTGCATTTTTCCAAGATGCAAATCCAAGAGCTGCTACAGTAGTATTTTCAGTACCAGAAGGACAAAAAGTAGATTATTCATTTAGAATTAAAATGAGACTAACAGCATATGTTACAGTTGTAGCTAAAACTAGAGATGGAAAACTTCATACACTTAATAAAGAAATTGATGTATCTATTGGTGGTTGTGGAGGTTGATTTAACCCCATCCCCCTATCGCGTTAGAAAAAAATAAAATAAAATTAAAAAAGGATACAAAATGGCTAAAAAAATGAAAATTAAAGCAAAAGAAAAAGATGGCGTTGTTACAGTAAAAGCAATGTTTACAAGCCTTATGGCAGATACAGAACAAGCATTAAAAAATAAAGTAGAAGTTGAGTATATTGCTCATGTTATTGGAAAAGTAAATGATAAAGTAGTCTATGAAGCGACTACAAGTGGATTTATGTCAGAAAACCCACTTATGAAGTTTTCTTTTACAGGTGCTAAAAAAGGTGATACACTAGAGTTTACACTTACTGATAACCATGGTAAAACGCAAACAGGTAGTAAAAAAATTAAATAAGGATACTTATGAAAAAAAGCATAATAGGTATTTTATTAATAGGAGCATTTGCTGTTTCTATGCCGTTTATCTTTAACAAGTCTATTGACGTTAAAGATCCTCATAAACTTGATATCGATGGTAACTTTATTCTGAATGAATGGGTAGAATCACGTGTCGGTGGAGGTGTAGATTGGGATTATAATCTAAAGCCTGTACAAGTAAGTGAGAGAGTATGGTGTTATTTTGGTGCTATGGAAATGCCAACAAAAGAAAATGCTGGTAATATGTCCAATTCTTGTTATATTAAAGGTGATACTGAATGGATCACTTGGGATACAGGACCTTCTTATATCTTTGCTAAACAAGCATATGCACAAATGCAAAAAATTGCAGATATGCCAGTGAAGACTGTTATAATTAGCCATGAACATGATGATCATTGGTTAGGTAATAATTACTATAAAGAAGTGCATGGTGCTAAAATCGTTGGTCCTGTGTCTATTAATGAGAATTATTATGGACCAAGACATGTAGAGGGTAAAGATTATCCTGGTATGCAAACTAGAATGATAAAAGCACTTTACCAGAATGCGACAAGAAAAACAGTATTAGCATTGACAGATGAAACATTTGAAGATACAACTAAGTTTGAAATCTCAGGTGTAAAGTTCGAATATGTCAAAGTGGGTTATGTACACTCTGAAGAAGACTGGTATCTTTATTTACCTGATGACAAGGTTATTTTAGCTGCAGATACTGTGATGAACGGTAGGGTCACTTCAAATAGAGATGGTCTTGTTGTTGGACAGATTAATGCGTTGAATTCAATCAAATCTAAAGATTGGGATTATTTGGTTCCAGGACACGGGTTTGTTACAGATAAAACAGCTGCAGATGAAACTGTACTCTATTTTGATCTACTTAAAAATAGAATTATTGAAAAAATGGAAGAAGGCGTTATCGCTGATTTCATTACTAAAGAAGTAACGTTAAATGAGTTTAGAAATATGGATTTATACTATATCCTAAGTCCATCAAATGTATTTAGATCTTATGAAGAGCTAGAAATGTTTGATGAAGATGACCTCATTGATTACAGTGCTGAAAAGAGTGATGACGAAGAGTCTGAAGAGGCATAAAATAAGTGTACTTTAAAAGACTTATTCTTGTGTTTTTAATTGTCATTAGCACGCATTGTGCTAATGACGTTAATCTGAATGTTAGGGATAAAGGTATTGTCAAATATGACGATGTTGAAGTCAGCAAGCTTAAGTTTGCAAAAGAGATTGGTTATCCCATATATCCAAGTTGTCTATTTTTTGATAAAAATGGAGAACTTGTATATGATGGTGTTGGGTTTAGAGATGAAAAACAATTCCTGTATATGCTTAAACTTGTGAGTAGTAACTCCTACCATAAGGAAGATGAAGGATGGGATAAATGATTAAAGTGGGCAAAATTTTTTCGTTGTTTTATACGCCACCCACTGGACGTACAAATGTTGAGTCTTTTAGCTTAGACAGCAAAGGGATACTCAATGATAAGCACTATGCTAAAGATATAAGCAGATCGGTTCTACTCACTTCATTAGATAGCTATGCTTTGGCTAAAGATCATGGTATAGATGCAAGGTATGGTGTTTTGGGGGAGAATGTCTTGATAGACTATAATCCTTATCATCTAAGATCAGGCGCAAGACTGAAGATAGGTAACGTTATCTTTGAGATAAGCCAAGCCTGTACCCTTTGTAAGAGTTTAACCAATATAGACAGTAAACTTCCAAAACTTCTTAAAGATGATAGAGGTATCTTTGCGAAGGTTTTGGAAGAAGGAAGTATTAAAGAGGGTGATGACATCTATCTTTTAGATTAATTTTAAGGAATATAGATGAAAAAGATACTGCTTTCTATGGTCTTTCTAGGAATGACACTACTACTTGCACATGGACCCAACCATAATAAAGCCAATGATGCTAAAAAAAGGGGTGACTATAAAGCTGCGGTGAAATATAGTTTAATGCAATTGGACGAAGATTACAAGAAGTTCGGTGAATATTCTAACGAAACTATGATTACCTATGGCAGATTAGGGAGTTATTCTGAAAAGTTAAAAGGGTATCCCGAAGCTTTATCCTATTATTTTGAAGCCTTAAAAATACAAGCAAAGCTTTTAGATGATAATGATGAAACCACCGCTACTACCTATAATAATATGGGTGGTATTTATAGTAAGCAGGGCAACTATAAAGAGGCTCTTGTTTATTATTTTAAATCTTTAGGTATGCAAGAAATTCTTTTTGGAAAAAATCATCGTAGTGCTGCCATTACCAATAGCAATATAGCAAAAGTCTATCGTAAGCAAGAGAAATACCAAGAGGCGTTAGAGTATTATAAGATGTCTTTAGCGATACGAGAAGAGACGTTAGAGAAGAATCATTATACGATTGCTTTAGCACATAGTAATATAGGGTTGATTTATTTTAAGCAGGGAAAACATGCAGAAGCACTTAATGAATTGGGTAAAACATTAAAGATACGAAAAAATGTATTTGGAAATAAACACTCATTTACTAAAAAAACACAAAAAAATATTGATTACATTAAAAGTAAAATGCGTATACATTAGCCCAAAGGCTAAAACGAGAACGTTCGCTCTATGAACCAAAAAGCAGAAACCCCACCTATGATATAGACCACGGTAGTTTGCAGCTTATTTAGCAACGCAGGGCTACTTAAACGCTGTAACATTAGGACTATCAATACAACGGTTGCTACAAAGAGAAGCTGCCCTATCTCAACTCCGATATTAAAGAAAATAAGTGCAAGGGTTATGGCTTGTTGTGGTAAGCCTATTTCTGCAAGTGCCCCTGCAAAACCAAAGCCGTGCAGTAGACCAAAGATGAATGCAATGATCCAAGGATAGCGTGAGGTTAGACCTCTCTTCCCTTGTTTCTCATGTATAATTTCCATCGCTAAAAAGAGTATGCTTAGTGCGATAATAGCTTCAACTGGTGCTGAGGGTAGATGTATAATACCAAGCGTAGCTGCTACCATCGTTAGGGAGTGTGCTAGCGTAAAAGCAGTAATTGTCCAAAGTAAACGACGCATGTTTTTGACTATCAGGAGCAGTGCAAAAACAAAAAGAAGATGGTCAAACCCTAGCAAAATATGTGTAATCCCCAACCATGTATAGGTTTGCACTATTTGCCATGAAGAAGTATCTCTAGGTACACGGTAAGATGACAGTGAAGGACTCAAGAGTTTAGAGTGAGATGCACCAGAAAGAAGTTCCAAGCGTAAGAGAAGGTCTGATGCCTGTGCTTTTTAATCCTTCAAGTACAAGAGTTTTGTCAGCTAAACCTTTGTTGCACTTTATCTGCCATCTGTCTAAATAGGTCTTGTTGACTAAGTGACTTGTTTTTGGCAAGGTTAAACTGCACTCTTTTGGCAGTAACATACTTATAGGTAGTTTTTGATTCTCTTTGGATGATACTTTTAACAATACTGAATAGTGCTGAGACTTGACCTCTTTTATCTCCAAGTAAGATAATTTAATTTCATCTGCGATGACACTCGTGCTCCATAAGATGATGAGGAGTAAAGACGTGATGATTTTCATTATTTTGTGACAGACATATTTAAGGCTTTACGTACACTGGCATCTAAAATGATTTCATAATGGCTTTTTAAATCCTCAAAAAAAAGTTTATTTTCTTTTTCTTGCTCTTTTGCTAACCATTCGCTTTTTACCTGTTGTTTGACTTTATTGTATGCTGTGTCTCCATCATTACTGAAAGAAGATTTGTTTTTTTGAAAGTATGCTTTTAAGACTTCATCACTAGGTTCATCGACCATTTCAACATCTTCAAAGAGATACTGCATCTTCTGTGCCAAGCGATGGCGTATAATTCTGTCATCTTTATCTAGCCCTAGTGTTATGGCTTCACGTGATAAAACTTCTTCTCGTATGGCTTTTTCTAAAAGTGCTTTTATCTCTTTGTCCGTCGGGTGTATGGCATTTTCTTCCATAAAAGTGCTTGTCAGTACTTCTATCTCGGATTTGTTAATGATGATTTGTTGTGTCTCCTTTGTTTCTTTATCATCATTTAGTTGTGAAAAAAGAATAAATAATCCGATACCTATAAGTAGAAAATGTACAAGAGGTTCTTTAAGAAGTTTTTTCAATATCTTGTTGTGTATATGCATGGGTATCCTTTTTTGCCTTTGACTAGGGGATATTTAAATAATTTGGCTTATTTCAAAATAATGTACAACTTCACGTGTAAGTGTTGCAGCTTCCCTTTTTTTGAAATGTGCGTTGAGATCAAAGCTTTCTTTTTCGTATCCATTTTTGTATTCCCCTATAAACTTTTTAAAGAGGTCCGCTTTTATCGCAGTGACTTTGTAGGTTACTTTTTGATAATTAAGACCATTGAGTTGCTGTGCTTCTCTAGATATTTCATTTGCGTTAATAGCACTATATCTATGGTTTTTTTCTTGTGTGATATCCATCTCTAGGTGTGCACGAATAGTAGTGAGTGTATGCTGAAGTTGAAGAAGTGGCATACCATGAGGGAGAGCAGTGAGTATACTTGCACTATCTTTGCTGTATCCCCAGTCACCTGCGATGGGTAAATCTGCATCAAAGGTTTCTTTTATGAGTTCTTGTATATTTGTGCTTTTTTGTAGTGTATGAAAAGTTCTCATTGGGTTATTCGCTTATTAGGTCAATTTCATCTAGTACATCATACCAACCAGCAAGTTCTCTACTGCCTTGTACTTCAGCAATAATTTTACCTGTAGAGGTTAAAAAATAGTGAAAAGGTACCCCACACGTTTTTAGACCCTTTGGAATTTTGTGTTGATCCCTTGACATATAGAGCAAGATATAGTCCTCTTTCATCTGTGTAATGAGTGCTTTATTTGAGAGGGTTAATTTTTTAAATCTGTCACAGTGTCTACAGTTGTCCGCACCTATAAAAAGATAAACCTTTTTTTGCTCTTTCTTTGCAGAGGAAAGAGCATTTTCGTAATTATGCTCCCAATCAAGCTCTACAGCAGTAAGTGTTGAAGAAAGTAACATAATTGCAAAGAAAAACTTACTAAGAAATAAAAAGTGATGCATGTTTTGTCCTTTTATATAGAGATGCCTATTATAGCCCAGCTTCTTTAATAGCTTCTGTTCTGGCATGTGCCATAAGTGGTTCAAAGATAAGTTTGAGACTACCGTTACTCATAATGTCTTCTAAGGCATAAAGTGTTAACCCTATACGGTGGTCTGTGAGTCTGTTTTGTGGGTAGTTATAGGTACGTATCTTTTCTGAACGTGAACCTGACCCTACTTGAAGTTTTCTCTGACTAGAGGATTCATCTAAACTTTTTTGTAATGCAGCTTCATAGACTCTGGCTTTGAGAACCTTCATCGCTTTGGCTTTATTTTTGTGTTGTGATTTCTCATCTTGAATGGCTGCGACTATCCCTGTAGGTAGGTGTGTTAAACGTACAGCAGAGTCAGTGGTATTGACCGACTGTCCTCCACATCCACTTGAACGGTAAGTATCCATTTTGATTTCGTTGGGTTTAATGTCTACTTCTACATCATCTACTTCAGGGATGACTGCTACTGTGATGGCAGAAGTGTGTACGCGTCCTTGCGTTTCTGTATCTGGCACACGTTGTACACGGTGGATACCACCTTCATATTTAAGTACTGAATAAACATTTTCTCCAGATATTTGTGCGATGAGTTCTTTGTATCCACCTGCTGTCCCATCACTACTACTCATAATTTCTATTTTCCAGCCAGCTTGTTCTGCATAGCGAGAATACATACGAAAAACATCTGCGACAAAAAGTGCAGCTTCATCTCCACCTGCCCCAGCTCTTAGTTCAAGTAAAATGTTTTTGTCATCATTTTTATCTTTTGGGAGCATAAGGATTTTAATTTCATCTTCCAGTTTTGGAAGTAGAGGGGTGAGTTCAGAGAGTTCTTCTTTTGCAAGTTCTCCTAGTTCCAGATCCCCTAAAAGTTCTTTGTTCTCTTCTATGGCATTTGCTGTTTCAATGTAGAGGGTTGCTTTTTCTACGAGAGTACTTAATCCAGACTGCTCTTTGCTGAGTTCTGTCATTCGACCAATATCACTGGCAATGTCTGGTGAACTTAAAAGTGTAGAAAGTTCGTTATATCTGTTAATGAATGGTTGGAGTTTTTCTTTGAACATAGGCGTTCTTTGTGTTAGATTGTGTAGCGTGAGGGTGTATCGAGGCTGCTTATGCAGCTTCGATAGCATTTACCATTTTATGAAGACGGCTTACTTTTCTAGCAGCAGTTGTCTTTTTAATAAAACCTTTACTTACTAGTGAGTGGATCTGTTTGTTTGCTGTTGCAAATGCTGTTGTAGCGGCTGTTTTATCTGAAGCTTCTACTGCCTCGTGTACTGCTTTAACGATATTTTTGATTCTTGTTCTGTAATATCTGTTTCTCTCAGTTCTTACAGCAGTTTGTAAAATACGTTTTTTAGCTGATTTGTTGTTTGCCATGTTGATTTCCTTCTTAGGTATATTGTTATCACTCTATAATAGAGTAAAAATAGTTTGCGAATCATATCTAAAAAACATTAAAGAGGTATTAATTTAACAAAAAGGCAAATAATCTAGTGATAACGCGTGTATTAGTAATTTTCGGATAAAATAAAAGTAATATTATAGTATTAGGGGAATGATTGTGACACTTTTTGGAACAGATGGCGTAAGAGGTAAAGCAGGAAAGAAAGTATCTGCGGTGAATGCTATGCGTTTAGCGATGGCCACGGGGATCTATTTTAAACAATTTGCAAAGACGAATAGAATTTTAGTAGGAAAAGATACCAGACGAAGTGGCTATATGATAGAGAATGCCATCGTTTCAGGTTTGACTGCGGTAGGATTTGATGTGATTCAAATAGGTCCTATGCCCACACCAGCCATTGCATTTTTAACAGAAAATATGCGTTGTGATGCAGGGATTATGATATCTGCTAGTCATAATCCTTATTTTGACAATGGCATTAAATTTTTTGATGGAGAGGGCAATAAGCTAAACCGTGATAAAGAAGAAGCTATTGAATCCATCTATGAAAATGATGATGCTATTGCAGGGGCACAGGCTGTAGATAAAGAGATTGGTAAATCAAAACGTATTGATGATGTGATCGGACGTTACATTGTGCATATCAAAAATTCTTTTCCTAAGGCACTTACTTTAGCAGGCAAAAGAGTAGTGATAGACTGTGCGAATGGTGCTGGTTACATCGTAGGTCCTACGATATTGAAGGAACTTGGTGCAGATGTGGTAGTAATAGGCGATAAGCCAGATGGATTTAACATTAATGAAGGGTGTGGGGCAATGCATCCTAAAAATTTGGCAAAAGTTGTGTTAGAGTCTCGTGCAGATGTGGGTATAGCACTTGATGGTGATGCGGATAGACTGGTGATGGTGGATGAAAAAGGTGAGCTTATAGATGGGGACAAACTGATGGCTGTGCTTGCTGTACACCTCAAAGATCAGGGGATGCTTAAGGGTAAAGGTATGGTTGCTACAGTTATGAGTAATCAGGGATTAGGTGAGTATTTGGATGCACACGACCTGACCTTACATCGTGCGGCAGTAGGAGATAAAAACGTCGTAGAAATGATGCAAAAACATGGTATCAATTTTGGAGGAGAACAGAGTGGACATATCATCTTTTCTGATTATGCTAAAACGGGTGATGGTATCTCTTCTGCCTTACAAGCCTTGGCATATTTGGTTGAGACAAAGAACAAGGCAAGCGAAGTGTTTAATCCCTATATCTCGTATCCTCAACTTTTAGTCAATTTATTGGTAGACGAAAAAAGAGAGTTTGACAGCATAGAGGGGCTAGATATTCTAAAAGAAAAAGTAGAAAGTGCAGGGATGAGACATCTTTTTAGATACTCTGGAACAGAAAATAAGATACGTCTCTTACTCGAAGGGAAAGATGAAGACAAACTTGAAGAAATGATGGCGGAGTGTAAGACATTTTTTCAAGGGGTTTTAGTCTAATGAGAGTTTTTACTGTTTTTTTTCTAGTACTTTTAGGTACTTTTATTATAGACCAAAATATTAAAACTATTTTTGTAGAAGGATATTATAGGGCAGGAGAATGTATAAATTTAGCACTTCACTACAACAAAGGTGTGGCTTTCTCAATGTTGGCATTTTTAGGACCTTATTTGAAATGGATACAGGTAGTATTGGTTATAGGGATACTTTTTGTCATTTTTAAAGAAGGCTATCTCAAGCGATATGCTTTCCCAGCAGGGTTACTCATGGGTGGTGCCGTGGGTAATCTATATGACCGTTTTTTACATGGAGGTGTGGTTGACTATGTAGCTTGGCATTGTGGGTTTAATTTTGCTGTATTTAACTTCGCAGATGTCGCGATAGATATTGCTGTGGTGTGGATACTTATTGTGGTTTACTTTTCTAAGGAAGAATCCCCCGAAAAATGAAAAAATTAATAAGCTATAGCATTTTAAGTACGATACTTGGATTCATGGTCTTCTTTGGAGTCAAGGCATATACTCAAGCGACTCTTTATGAAGAACTTACCACAGAACTTGTCTCTTACCAAGATGCCCCTCAACAGGCAGCATTTCAACTTGAAAGAATCGCCAAAAGTATTTTAGGTGATTTATATATTGATGAAAGAAGAATTCTTTTAGAAGGGGTACGAGAAAAACAAGACCAAGCCATGGCTGAAGCTAAACTTACTACTTACTACTTTATGTCGTTGTTGGGACTACTCTTACTCTCTTTCTTTCTTGTTTCATTAAGAGTATTCACATTCTTTGGTTCCCTTGCGGCTATTGTGACACTCATTTTTGGACTTATTACCCCTATCTTAATGGTGACCATCCATAAAGAAGTAGAGTATCTCGGAGACATTGTACTTTCTTTTGAATCTAAAGGGGTTATAGCTTCCATAGCAAAACTTTTTGAGGGAGGAGATGTGATTGTTGCCCTTGTGATCTTACTCTTTTCGGTGTTTATCCCCACGTTAAAAGTACTCTCTTTACTGTTTGTCTCTCTCTTTATAGAAAATAAATTTGCACATAGCATCGTGAAGTTTTTTAAAATGATAGGAAAATGGTCGATGGTCGATGTATTTGTAGTGGCTGTATTTCTTGTCTATCTGACTGCAAATAAAGGAGATATAAGCCGTGCAGAAGTTGAGGTAGGTCTTTATTTCTTTTTGGCGTATGTAATCGTGTCTATGTTGGTGAGTTTGAGTGCGGATAAGATGTTGCATAAACTAAATAGGTGAAGATGCAATCCTATCTTTTTGTATTTTTTAGTTAAAATATAGATTAAATCTAAAAGGATATTTTATGTTAAAGTTAAATATGACCATGGTATTGACAGCTTTTGTTTTCGTGGGTTGTAGTGTCTCACCACTGACAACGTTGGAAACGCAAATAGATACAGAGACTTCTAGTTCTCCTACCTCTACTTCCAAAGAAGCTGTAGATAGACACAATGAAATTAGAGCAGAGGTCTTTAGTGGAGCCGATGTTATTTGGAGTGATGAAATAGCCACTACAGCACAAGAATATGCAAACTATCTCGCCGTGACTGGTAAATTTGAACACGATACAAATAGTGGATACGGAGAAAATCTCTATGCCTCTAGTCGTTCTGCTGGCTATGTAGATGCTATCAACTCTTGGTATGATGAAAAAAAGATTATACGTATGCCAACAATAGTTGCTCGGGTGTATGTGGACACTATACACAAATAGTATGGAAAGACACGACAGAGATAGGTTGTGCCACGGCTACATATAGTGCAGGCGATATGAATGGTGGTAGTGTGGTAATCTGTAGATATAACCCTCCAGGTAATTATGTAGGTAGAAGTCCTTATTAAATATCGTCAAACTTATAGAAATAAAAAGTAGGAAACTAAGTGATAGAAATCATAATAACTGCATTAGAAAACCCCGTCAATTTAGTGATTATTATTGCTATTGGTATTTTGGCTCTTTTGGATATTGTCTTTAAAAAAGATTTAAAAAGTCAAATTGTGAGTTTGGGTGTACTCGGTACATTTATTGGGATTTTTATGGGATTGCAAGATTTCAACCCTTTGGATATGAAAAATAGTGTTAATGGTATTTTAGATGGATTAAAAACAGCTTTTTTTACTTCTATTATAGGTATGGGTACAGCCCTTCTTCTATCTATTTTTCAACGATTATTTAATAAAAATATGGATGATAGTAATAACCAAGAGAATATTTTGAAAGAAATATCAGAAAAATTAAACCATCTTGAAAAGCTTAATCAAACACAAGAAACCGATAAAATCATTGGAGAGCTTGAAAGATTGCGAACGGTACAATCAGATACAAGAGATGAGACCAAAAAGTGGCTATTTGCATAGATGAATTAAAAATAAATTCTAATCAAGAAAATGAGGAACTCATTTTTATATTGGATACAAATTTTGAGAAAATGAATCATTCTTTGGAATTGGCGATAGAACAGCTCTCAAAAGGAGCAACGGAAGAGATAATTAAAGCATTGGAAACCGTAATTCAAGAGTTTAACCAAGAGTTACAAAGCTCTTTTGGGGATAATTTTGTAAAACTTAATGAAGCTGTGATTAATTTATTGAAGTGGCAAGAGAATTATAAAACCCATATTGAAACGCTAGACCAAAAGTTAGAGTTGTCAACTACTTCTATAGAAAAATCAAAAGAAAGTTTAGAGATTATTTCATCTAAGAATGAAGATGTTTTCAGAGTATATACAAACCTTGAAAAATTATAAAGACTTATGCTAAACAATCACAAGATTTGACAGGACATTTAGAAACCTATGCCACATTAAGTGATGAGGCAAAAATATGTTTTCTTCAATCACTACTAATATTCAAGATACCAAAAAAGTTTTACTAAGCTAACGGAACATATTAAAGAAGAAAATACTAAGCAAGTCGACTATAACAAAGATATGTTTCAAGATATACGAATTAATTTAGACGACACAAAAAAGAATTAGATGGAATTAAGAAGAACTATCAAGCGTTAAGTATAGAAATACCACAAGCCTTACAAGTTTCTTTAGCTGAATTAAATAGAGGATTAACCTCACTTACTACACAATTTAAAAAAGATTATCAAGAATTTTTAGATAAGCATAAAAGAGGCTTAGAATAATGAAATCTTCTGATAGTGAGTGGATGAGTATCTCTGATATGATGTCTGGACTCATGCTTATCTTTATGTTTATTGCGATTAGTTTTATGCTTCAAGTACAAGATGATAAAGAGCAAGTAGAAGAGAGCAATAAAAAGTTAATAGTTTTAATGGAAGAAGCAAAGAAGGCCAAAAAAAGAATCAAAGATATAGCCATTACCTTTTATAAAGACAAAAAAGCACTTAACAAAGATTTACATGAAGAATTTTCTAAAGATTTAGAAAAGTGGGAAGCTAAAATAACGAAAGATAACATCATCGTTTTTAATTCTCCTAGCGTTCTTTTTGAAAATGGAAAATCTCGTATAAAAAAAGATTTTAAAATTATCTTGGATGACTTTTTTCCACGATATATCAAGGTTTTATCTTCTAGTAAATATAAACATGAAATTGATGAGATTAGAATTGAAGGGCATACTTCAAACACTTGGAGTAAAAAACCTTAGCTAATAATATATATCTAAACAATATGAGACTCTCTCAATCAAGAGCCAATAATGTTTTATCTTATTGTTACATGATTGATTCGCTATCTATCAAAAATAATATAAAGTGGTTAGAAAAACATTTTAGAGCCAATGGTATGGCATTTTCAAAATTAAAATATATAGATTTGAGTGCCACTATTCCCGATAGTATCAGATCAAGACGTGTTGAATTTAAAGTACAGATGAAAACAGAAGATAAAATATATAAAATTTTACAGGCATCTTAAGTATGGCATTGGTTTTTTCAAACTTTCAAACGTTTTTGGATGCAGTTCAATCCATTACAGAAGTAGCATTAGCCAAAGCCAAAGCATTACTAAAGACTGACGGTAAAGAGATTGAAAATATTTCTGATATTTTTATCAATGATAATAGTGCACTTTTTGATTTATTGCCAGATGGAACATTGGTTAGTGTGAGTCTTTATATAGCGACTAAAGAGATAGATAGATATGCTTTAAAGACTTTAGAAAGTCATGATTTGTATAAATACCATATTTATAAATGTAGTACTATTTCAACAATGTTTCATTCAGGAAGAAAACACAGGTATAAGATTAACAACCGAGATGATGGTACATTTTTTTATAAATTTCATGATTATCATGGGCATGTATTAGAAACTAGAGAGAATCAAAAATTAAATATATGTAAAAATTGTTTGAGTAAATTTCTTAGTAAAAAAGCTTCATCTTATGATGTAAATAATTTCTACTTAAAAGATTATTATCAACAAAGTAATAACTTTTTTGACTTTGATACTTCAGTGATGGAAAAAGGAGAAGATGCACAAGCCAATATCTACCCTAAAAAATGGACAGATATTTCTAATCAGATTAAAACAAAATATGATTATACTTGTCAGGAATGTGGCTGGAGACCTAATACTGTTTATAAAAAACGCTTTATACATACCCATCATCAAAATGGAGACAAAACAAATAATGGGGAAGATAATTTGAAAGTTTTATGTATAGCATGTCATTCTAATGCAGATAGTTATCATGTTAGGATTAAATCATCTTTGGCGTATGCTGAGTACTTAGAGATAGTGACTTAGGCTCAGTAAAGCTTACAAAACCCTCTTTTTAGATGTAAATGCTATGATAGGTAAAACAAAAGGATAATGTATGAGTGGTAGTGTAATAGTATTGTTGGTTATCATGGCGGCGATGGGGTATTTGATTGTTATTTATAATAGGTTTGCTGCTTTGCGTGCAGGGATTGATGCTTCTTGGGCAGATATTGAGGTGCAGTTAAAGCGACGGTATGATCTTATCCCTGCTTTGGTTGAGGTGGTGAAGTCTTATAAATCTTATGAAGCAAAAACGCTTGAAGACATTGTACGGGTACGTCAAGAGGCTTTGGGTGCAGGAACGGTGGGTGAAAAATATGAATCCGCTGGTAAGGTAGCAGGAGCATTGGGAAGTATATTTGCACTAGCAGAAGCCTATCCTGATCTCAAAGCCAATACGAATTTTTTGAAACTTCAAAATGAACTCTCTTCTCTTGAAAATGCCTTACATAGTGCAAGACGGTATTACAATGCTATTGTGAGAGATTATAATTATCGTTTGGAGTCTTTTCCTGATATGTGGATTGCTAAACGTTTCAATTATCATCCTTACGACTATTTTGAATTAACAGTACATGAAGCAGAGAAAGCAAATCAAATGCCTAAGATAGATTTATCCTAGATGCAAAAGTTATTTTATAGTTGTATTTTATTGCTTGTTTTTACTGCGAGTAGTTTTGCCGAGAAGATTACACAATATGATATAGATATTGAGATTGAAAGTAGTGGTGGATTGTCTATTGTGGAGCGTATAAGCTATGATTTTGAGGGCGAAAGTAAACACGGTATATTTCGTGATATTCCCTTTACTATCAAAGTAGGGACTCGTATTATTGATTTGGGAATAGACAGTTATGAAGTAAAGATGAATGGTCAAGACATCCCATGGAAACAGTCAATTATACGCTCGAGTAGTATGGGGGATATGGTACATCTTAAGATAGGTGACCCTGCTAGTTATGTGACAGATACGCACCTCTATGAGATACGCTACCATGTCAATATTGGGGTTTTACTCTCAGCACAAAACAGCCTCAAAGATGCGATACGATGGAATATCATAGGGACTGCTTGGACAATACCTATAGAAAATATTACGGCTAGGTTTATACTTCCTTCGCTACTTTCTCCTGCTTCAATGACAACAGCTACTTATACAGGTTTGTATGGTTCTACCACTAGTGATGCACAAAGCCATTGGACAGATAAGGGAGACTTTATTGTTGAAATTGCTTCTCTCAAAGCCCATGAAGGGGCTACGGTAGAATTGGCATATCCTCGCAATACTTTGGGGCAAGATGGCAGTGCTAATGTTGAAGAGCGTCCTATTGATAGATTCTTTGCTTATTGGCATTGGGGTGCATTGTTTGGAGCATTGTCTTATTTTGGGATACTCTTTAGACGCTATAGTGGCTTTAAAGATAGACGTGCTATAGCTGTACAGTATGATCCTCCCAAGGGATTGAGCTTGTTACAATCGGGTTTACTCTTGGATTCGGTAACAGACAATTTAGATTACTCAGCAGCGATATTGGAGCTAGGATATATGGGATATATCAAGATAGAACAAGCCACGAAAGAGACAAAGCCATTACTCATACGCACAGATAAAGAGATAGAAAACCTCACAGAAGAACAACGCTATTTGTTAGAAGATACGCTCTTTGTAGATTCTAAGCATTTTGTACTTTCTTCTGGAGAAGCAGAGAAAACCAATGCACTTGAAAGTGCTTTTTCTGCTATCAATACCTTCTTATATAAATGGTCGGTGAGCAGTGGAAATATGGCTGAAAATCCTCAACACTTACGCAAATTATTTTTGAAAAAAAGTCTTTTGACACTCTTGCCTATCTTTGCTTTTTTGGCATATAACCTTTTTGGACAGATAGGAGAAGATGCACTATTCTTATTGGTGGTT
>JAUZSE010000017.1 GCA_030949725.1 Sulfurovum sp.
CTATGCTCTTGTAGGATCAACGAGGTAAGAAAATTCTTTTGAATTTTTAAGCTTTAGGATGGTTCTTGCATTTAATGAGTGTTTGCCATCTTGTTTAACTACTTTTTTTAACAGTTTTGTTATTTTCATTTTTTCTCCTTTCTTTTAGTGTTTTCTCTTATGAGATACTGTAAGTATAGACTACAACTATAACAAAGTGATAACGCAAGATGTTACTAATTTGTTATAAAATTTTGTAAAAATTCCTTGAACAAAAAATATTCAAGGAAAAGACAATGACAAATTTTACAAAGATAATACTTTCAGCAGCAGCAATTGCTTCACTCAACGGATGTGGCGGAGGAAGTGATTCAGATCCTGCTCCAACACCAACACCAACACCTCCTTCTACATCTTGTATAACACCAAGTACGGTAACGCTTGCTGGAGATTTGACGGGATGTACACTTCTTACAGCAGATAAAGAATGGGAACTTGATGGACTTGTAGTGGTTACTACAGGTGCAGAACTTAGAATTGAAGCAGGTACAACGATTAAAGGACATGATGGCACAGGAGATGCAACTTCTTATTTGGTAGTAGACAAAGGTGCGAAGATCATGGCTAAAGGTACAGCTGCTAAGCCAATCATATTTACATCTTTAGATACATCTGCTAAAGAAGTAGGTCAATGGGGTGGGGTGACTATTATTGGTAATGCTGGAAATGAGCAGGTTCAACCATATGAAGTCAACACTCGATTTGTGGCAGAAAGAACTAATATGTCTGATAACTCAGGTGTATTAAAACATGTTAAGATTCTCAATTCAGGAATTACTATGGCAGAAGATAAAGAGATTAACGGGCTTTCTTTTGTGGGTGTTGGTTCTGGAACAATTGTTGAAGATATCACGATTGACTATTCTGATGATGATGGTGTAGAAATTTGGGGTGGTACGGTAAATCTTACCAATGTAACCATCACACACTGTACAGATGACTACTTTGATATAGATGATGGTTTCTCTGGAACAGTAAAAAATCTTACGATCACTACAACAACAGGTAATGCAGGTATCGAAATGTCAGGTCAAACAGCAGCAACATTTGATGGATTTACAATCACAACTGGGGCAACACAGGCAAAAGAAGGTGGTATTTACTTCAAGAAAGATGGCATAGGTGGACACTTTAAAAATGGTAGTGTTATCCATAACGGTGGTCAAGTTACAGCGCATGGTGCAATCCATTCTGCAGGTGAAGCGACTATTGCAAATGTATCCTTTGAAAATGTGACGCTTACTTCAGCTGCTGGACTTTATTTTACAGGTGATTCAGCTGCGGCACTTGAAGCTAAGTTTAATACTGGCACAGGAAATACAAAAAACTAAAATAGTATCATCAGTACCAAAGGAAGCGCTCTTTTGGCTTCTTTGGTACGCCTCCTTTTAACTACTTCATACATTTTATAACAAATTGATTACAGACTTTGTTACCAATTTGTTATAAATACTTTATAGAATTTCACCAAATAGAAAACGTTACTGTTTTAACCAAGGAATGAATATGAATACTATAACAATGATTACGCTCTCAGCTGTAACTATAGCTTTATTAAGTGGATGTGGAGAGACAACTGTGAATCAGACACCTTCAGATGTAAACATAGTTATCGATAGCTATAATGGAAATACAACGCCTACAGTGCCTACGGAACCTACCACTCCTCCTGAAGAGTCAGGATGTGTAGATCCAAGCAAACAGGAAACATTAAGTGGTGACCTTACTAATGATAGGACTTTGACCGCAGATACATTATGGATTCTTGATGGTCTTGTGGCTGTCAAAAATGGAGCAACCTTAACCATAGAACCATGTACAACCATTGCAGGGTTAGCGGGTACAGGGGATGCAACATCTTTTATGATCATTGATAAAGGTTCTAAAATTATGGCAGAGGGTGAGAGTAGTAAAGCTATTACCTTTACATCAGCAAAAGTTGCAGTAGATGGTGGGAAGGGAGATGTAGGTCAATGGGGTGGATTGACACTCATCGGACATGCGGGGAATGATCAAGTGAATCCTTACGAAGTAAATACAGCTTTTTGCTGATGCTACAAATATGGCTGATAGTTCAGGTATTTTAAAACATGTAAAAATTCTTAACTCAGGAATTACCATGGCAGAAGACAAAGAGATCAATGGACTTTCCCTTGTAGGTGTGGGTTCGGGTACAACGATTGAAGACCTTACTGTTGATTATTCTGATGATGACTGTGTTGAAGCTTGGGGTGGTACTGTGAACCTTACAAATGTAACCGTTTCTCACTGTACGGATGATCATTTTGATATAGACGATGGGTATTCAGGGACAGTGAAAAATCTTGTGATCAATCAAACGGGTGGAAATGCAGGCATAGAAATGTCAGGACATACTGTGGCTACTTTTGATGGACTTACCATTACACAAGATCTTTCAAATAAAGAGGGTGGTATCTTTTTAAAAAAGACGGAATCGGTGGTCACTTCTTAAATGTTACAGTGATGGACAACAGTGTTGAAGGTGCTGGTGCTAATTCATTCAAGAGGAGATGCAGATCTTGCCAATATATCATTTACCAATGTAACACTTGGGGGAACTTCTTCAGACGCAAGATTTACAAATGATGTCAATAGTGGTGGTTCTGCTGCGGACATTGAGGAACTTTTTGATAATGGTACAGGTAATACAGTAAATTAAAGAGAAAACAGAGTAGGTACTTTGCCTACTCTAGTTAAGTAACAAATTCATTACAGCAGTGTTTCCATTGTGTTATGAATATTTGGCATAATTCCACAAATAAAATCACAGCACGATTTTTTAATACTAAACAAGGAAGAATAATGGGTAACTTTAAACAGCTGGTCTTTGCATCAACGCTTATCGCAATCACAAGCACCTCTCTTATCGCAGCAAACAATGCAGAAATGATTCAATCGATCATGAAGCTTAGGGGAGAGGTAGAAGGTCTTTACGGTCAGATAGATGAGAATAAAGACAACTACAAATCAAAAATGAAATCGTATGCTATGCAAGTGGCTGACAACGAAGCACAGATCAACAGAAAAGATACAGCACTTAAAGTAGCCAATGCTGAGATGAAAAACCTTGAGAAGATCATAGCGGACAAGGGAGCTTCTGGAAATGATTTGACACCTATGATTGCCACTGCACTGAATAACCTTGCAAGGATAATTAAATCAGGTATTCCTTTTAAAGTGGATGACCGCATAGCAGATATAGAAAAAATAAAAGCAGACCTTAAAGCTGGAAACATTAGTCAGGAGAAAGCACTTTCTTTGACTTGGGCTTCTTATGATGATGTGCTTAGAATGACAAAAGAGATTGGTATTTTTAAACAGCAGATCAGTGTGAATGGAGAAGAGAAACTTGCGAAAGTTGCCAAGATAGGAAGTGTGATGCTCTTTTTTATCACGCCAGATGAGCAGATGGGGTATGCAAAAAGAAGTGGCGACAAGTATAGCTTTGTAGCAGTAGATGACACAAAGAGTAAAAAAGAGATCCATGATCTTTTTGATGCCTTACTTAAGCAAATTAGAACAGGGTACTTTAGCCTACCCAATGCATTGTTAGTATCAGGAGCAAAATAATGAAAAAAATTATCTTTATCATCACAGCAGCACTGCTGGTTGTGAATGCAAATGCAAATGAACTTAGTAACGCATATAAAAAAGAATATACTTTTCTTAAAGCACAAAAATCTGAGCTTCAAAGTAGATTTATCAAAGATGAGGTAAATCAAAAAGAAGATCTTGCCAAAGCAGATGTAAAACTCAATACATTGCAAGAAGATTTAATCAAAGTTTCAGATGCACTTAAAACAGCACAAGAGAAACTTCAAAAGTTGACACAAAAAGCCAATGAGGTAACAGAGAATGGAGATATTACTTCTACGGTGACCATGCAAGCACTTTCTGCACTTAAAGAGTATGGGGTAGAGATAAATGATTCAAATAAAACGAGTAATTTAGAAAAGTTACAACAAGCGTTTACTGTATCTGAAAAACTTTATGAAGAACTTTCTTCTATAAGAAACAGTAAAGGTAAATTTTATCTTCCAAACGGTAAGCCAGTTGAAGCAGATATCGTTAAAGTGGGAAATGTTGCAGCGTATGGATTAGCCAAAGAAGCCGCGGGTGCTTTGACTCCTGCGGGTGAAGGTAAGTACAAACTCTGGAACTCTGCTGATGCTTCAGATGATGCAAAAGCATTGCATTCAGGTGTTAGCACAGAAGGTTTAAATATCTTTATCTATGAAAATTTAGATAAAGAGATAGAGTTTAAAAAGAGAAAACAGTGATGGATACAGTCAGAGCCGGTGACTCTATTGGGTATATCATTTTGGCTCTTGGATTGTTTGGCTTTCTTTTGATCTTGATGCGAATAGGACTTCTTAGTAAGTCTGGATCAAATGTGGAACAGTTGACAAAAGCAGTGGTTGAAAAACTCAACACTGGTTCTATAGAAGATGCTCAAGAAGCGATCAAAGGGTATAAAGGATCTACGGCTAGAGTACTTAAAGCAACGCTGAGAAACATTACAAGAGACAGAGAACACATCGAAGATATTGTCACAGAGAACATTCTTAATGAGAGTAGTTCTATTGATAAGTTTGGATCTTTTGTATTGGTGATCGCTGCGGTAGCATCACTGCTTGGACTTCTAGGAACGGTAACAGGGATGATTTCAACCTTTGACATCATTACTGAACATGGAACGGGAGATCCGAAGTTACTTTCAGGAGGTATCTCTGAAGCACTAGTGACTACTATGCTAGGGCTTATTGTAGCGATTCCTTTGTTGCTTCTTGGGAATCTTCTCTCTGGATGGGGTCAGAAGATCAAAGACTCTATGGAGCAGAGTGCACTGCATGTCATTAATGTTTTTGAGAAAAACAACATCGGTAATCGGTAAATAGAGATGTTTGATTTTGTAGGAGATTTTGTCTCCTTAATGAATGCTGGTGGCTTTGTGATGTGGATACTTTTTGTACTCAACTTAGCACTATGGTACGGGTTGGGATTTAGATATCTTATGTTAAAACGTAGACCAAAGGAAGTGTGAGAAGACTGGTAGAAAAACATGAGCAAAGAGGTGAGGCACAAGATATAAGAGGGATGCTTGACAAGGCAGTATCTGATGCGGTAAAGGCAGCAAGAGTAGCAAAAAGTTTAGGTTTAAAACCGCGAAATTTTGTGACCGATGCTATGGCTCCTTATATGATGCAAACGGGAACTTATGCGACTACAGTGAAGACCATTGTGATATTGGCACCACTGATTGGACTACTTGGGACGGTAATTGGGATGATAGAGACTTTTGATGCTTTACAATCAAGTGCTATGTTCTCTCAAGGAAACTCCATATCTGGTGGTATTTCAAAAGCATTGTTTACCACGGAGTTAGGTCTTGTAGTTGCTGTACCTGGATTGATAGTAGGAAAAATTCTTGACAGAAAAGAAGAACGATATGAACTAGAATTTGAGCAGATCACAGATGTAATATGTACAAAGGATGAAGTATGAGATTTAGACCGAGAAAGCAAAATATTGACAGTATAGATGTTTCACCATTGATCGATATGGTATTTATATTGTTGATATTTTTTATGGTGACCACGACATTTGTTAAAGATATGAAGTTGGATCTTAACCGACCTTCTGCCGCATCTGCAAGTAAAGCTTCATCTAAAGTGATACGTGTGTACATTGACAATACCCATGAAATTTACATTGACAACCAACCTGTAAAACTTTGGGCAGTGCAAAGTAAGCTAAGAGATTTGCTTAGAGGGAACAATGAAAAGTCAGTACTTGTAATCGCTGATGCGATGATCCCTGTGGAAAGACTGATCGATGTGGTAGATGAGTGTCGATTGAGTGGTGCAAAAGATGTTGCAGTCTCTACAACCAAAGAGATGGGTTGATAAAGAAATGTTTGTAAATAAAAGTGATATGCGCAAAAGAAATATTTTTGCACTCTTTTCTATGCTTTTTGGAGCCTTTTTGATGGTTCTTCTTGTCGTCACTTTTAACAAAGATGTCAAGAAAAAAGAAGAAGTTAAAAAAGAGCAGATGCGTTACGTGAAGGTGAAAAAGTACAAGAAATAAAGAAAGCAAAGCCAAAACCAAAGCCAAAGAAAAAGGCTACACCCAAAGCACCACTCCCTGACCTTTCCTCTATGTTGGGTGGTATAGAGATGGATATTCCTGAGTTTGAATTGGGAAATATCGCAGGGAATCCGAATGATCTTTTGGGTGACATTGCTAGAAATGCAGCGATGAGTGAAGGCACGGTAGATACAAAACCAAGAGTACTTTCACGTTCTCCTATGCAGTATCCCTCAAGTGCTATGAAAAAACGTATTAAGGGTTATGTGGTGATTAATCTTCTCATTGATACAGATGGAAGTATAGAAGCGGCTAAAGTGTTACAGTCCTCACCTCCTGGTGTATTTGATGCAGCAGCACTTTCTGGTATTCGGTCTTGGAGATTTGCTCCAGGTAAGTATAAAGGAAGACCTGTAAAAGTATGGGCAAAACAAAAAGTCAGATTTGACTTTAATTAAGGAGTAGAGATGCAAAAGATATTGAATGTGAAAGTATTAAAAGTATCACTGTTACTATTGGCACTTTCTACTTTTGTAGAGGCAAAAAATACAAATGTTCTTGAAGTGGATCATTTGTCTTTGGCAAGTATGATGGTTTATGACGGAAAATTTGCTAAAGCCAATGCTGAACTTGAAGAAGCTAGAAAAATGGATAAAGATCTTGATATGTCCAAGTATTACACCATTAAAGGTGTGATAGCGATGCGTCAGGAGAAACACAATCAAGCGATAACGTATTTGAAAAAAGCGGTGAAAGCTACCAAATCAAAAGTATATAAAGCACCAGCAGCAGAAGTAGAACAAAGAAAACATCTTTTTCTTTTGGTTCTGAACCTAAAAGTGTCAAAGACACAAACTGTGTCTTTTGATGGCGAGAAGATTAGGAAAGAGCAGTTGCAAAGACTTTATAGTCATTTGAGTCAAGAGTCATATAAGGTTAAAAATTATTTGGCGACGATCAAATATCTTGATCTTCAAGGTTCTTCAGGAAGAGATCAGGCAGCAAAATATATGTTAAGAGCCGATTGTTACTGGAAAAGTGGGAACAAAGCAGCTTCTGTTTCTATCTTGACAAAGGGTGCACAGTCTTTTCCTAAAGATCAATCTTTATTGAAACAGAAGTTTTATTACTTTACAGAGTTGGGATTGTATCAAGAAGCGATTAAGAGTGCCAAATCCTACATGAAACGTGCAAAACCAAATGCAAAAGAGTATATGGCATTGGCACAAATGTTACTCTCTGGAGGACAAAGAAATGAAGCGCTTAAAGTCTTGGAAGAGACAAAATTACTTTTTCCAAAAAATGCAAAAGTGAGCATGTTACTAGGTCACTTGTATATGAAAAGAGGCATGGAATATACCACTGCCAACCTTTTTGAGCAAGGGTCGTATTATGAACGTAAATATGTAAAAGAAGCAGCAGAACTTCATAGAAGGGTGGGGCTTATACCCCATGCACTTTATTTAAATTCTCAGATTTCTGATAATACAGAAAAGTTAAAACAGAAAATAGCGATCTATGTGGGTCGTCAAGAATATGAAAAGATCATAGGCTTAATAGATGCTCTGAAGAGATATAAAATGCTTGATGATGATACTATAAGATATGCTGTAGCCTATGCATACTATATGGCAAAAGATTATGAAGAAGCAGAGAAACAACTGAAGAAGATAACAGATAATGAGCTTTTTCTAAAGCGACGATTATTAGAAAAATATAGAAAAATGTCAAGACAATAGTATGGAGTGTATATAACATGAAACAGATTTTTAGGCTTAGTCTCCTGCTTTTAGTCATATCAGCAGCATGGGCAGCAGAACAAAAAACAGGAACACTGACTGTGTTTGTTTTTAAAAACCAGGCAGCATTACATGGAAGCATTGTGACAGTTGATGGAAGTAGGGTGTATAAAAGTGATATTGATGGTGCATTAAAAGCAAGGCTTCCTATAGGGCAACATACGGTTGAGATCATTGGGCGTGGTGTGGATAAGATGAATCTTGGATATTTTAAAAAATCTGTGATGGTTAAAGAAAACAGAGACACCCAAATCATTGCAACGTTTAAAATAAACTCTAAAGTACCTGTCGTAAGTATAGATACACCTGTAGGAAAACTCACACAAGAAAAAAGTGCTAAAAAACTCAATGTGACAGGCAAAGGCCGTTTAAATGGTATAGTATTATCAGCACAAGGAAAAACACCCATCTCAGGTGCTAGAGTGTTTGTCAAAGGTACTGCGGTAGATGCGAGAACCGATGCAAGTGGTAGATTTTCTGTTGAGGTAGCCGCTGGAATTGCTTTGAGTATATCGGTGGTACATACAGCCTATTCTGCACAAACTATCGGAGGTGTTAAAGTAAGCAAAGATGGTTCTATCTCTCGTAAAATTACGCTTACCCCTGCGAGTATGGAACTTGAAGAGTATGTGGTGTTGGCTCCTAAAGTTGAGGGGAGCCTCACGGACATCATCGCAGAAGAAAAAAACATCAATGCTATCGCAAACATTCTTGGGGCAGAAGAGTTGTCTAAAAAAGGTGACTCTACGGCTGCTGCTGCGTTACGTAGAGTGACGGGAGTGACTTTGGTTGATGGTAAAAATATTTATGTAAGAGGTTTGGGTGAGAGATACTCAAATGTAGAGATGAATGGCTTGCCTTTGCCTTCTCCTGATCCTTTAAAAAGAACAGTTCCACTTGATATCTTCCCTTCTTCGGTCATCGGTTCTA
The DNA here is from genome assembly GCA_030949725.1 of Sulfurovum sp. GTDB lineage: Bacteria > Campylobacterota > Campylobacteria > Campylobacterales > Sulfurovaceae > Sulfurovum. The sequence goes on from JAUZSE010000017.1 coordinate 8,880, forward strand.
TGAAGATACAAAAAAGTGCTTCTGCGGACATCCCAAGCTCTTTTGGTGGGGGGTATATAGATATCCGAACCAAAGAACGTTTTGATGATGATTTTGTCAAAATTTCTCTTGGGGGGAAGATCAATAATTATACGGGAACAGGACAGATTGATTATATGGGATCTGCAACGGATTGGACAGGGTATGATCATAGTTTTAGACCTATTCCTCAACCTATACTTGATGCAACACGGGTACATGTAGGACAAAGAACACCAACATTTACTAGCAGAGATTTTACGAAAGAACAGTTAGAACAATTTACACAAATGTACCCTAATCGTATCTATGGGGTGTATGAATCGACACTTAAACCTGGGTTTGGAGGCTCTATAGCGGGTGCAAAAAGTTTTGACATCGGAGAGGATCATCATTTGACGGTGTATGGAAACTACAGCTATACCCAAGACAGTAGATATGTTCCAGAAGAATTTTTTGGCTATGACTTTGATGCGAATGGTAATCAGAGACCTGAAGCTACAAAATTTGGTACGATTGATACCGTTACTATGGGAGTTTCTCATGGTGGGATGTTGAACATCGGCTATAACTATATGGATGTTTTGAGACTCAAATATACAAAACTGTATACCAATAGTGCGGTCAAAACGACCCGTGTGACAGATGGTATTATAGGATCTAACTATGACCACTTAACGTATTATAATTTAAACTGGGAAGAAAGAGAATTGAACGTTGATCAGTTTTCAGGAGATTTTGATTATCAGGTTTTAAATTTAGAATCTAATTTAAAGTTTGGACTTCAAACCAGTACCGCCACTTTTTACCAACCCAATAATTATCAGTATATTTATATAACTGAAGGTGGACGTACCTTTAATGACAACACTAAAAGTAATCATTTGGCAAACAATGTAAACTCTGACGATACGCTCAATGCGATGTATCTTAAAAATAGACATGAGATAGAACTTTTTGACAAAGATGAATTTATTGAATACGGAATTAACATTTCATCTAAAGAACGTATCTCAAGACAAAGTAAGTATTATCTTGACAAAACGAACAACCTGCCCGTGACTGACAGAGATCTAGTGGGGGAAATAGACAGTACTTATAACAATTATGTTTTGCCTGCCTATCCTTATGACTATGAGTTGTTTCAGATAGCCACACTTTTTAAAGCAGAAGATTCTTTTGATGGCTATGTAGATGAAATGAGTCCTTATGTCTCATGGATGAGCAGACCGATGACCGATGTTGAGGTGGTGTTGGGTGTACGATATGTTGATTTAGAACAGAAGATCGATCAGTTTAAATTGGACAAAACGAATCCTGACTTTTCACAAAGGAACAATGTCGTGTTGTCAAGAGATACCTTAACCATAGATGATTATTTTCCTTCTATTTCTCTAAAATATAAACATAGTGAAAAGCAGTACTTTGATTTAGCTGCTTCAAAAACGTATATTATGCCTGATATGAGAGAGTTTACAGAAGGGGAATATTTTCACCCTTTTGATGTTGCTACCATAGTCGGAAATCCAGAACTTGTCAATACGCTTATTTATAACTTTGATCTTAAATATTCTTATTTTTTCTCTCCTAGAGAAACGATTAAATTGGGACTTTTTTATAAGTATATGGATAAGCCTATCGAAGATGTAATGTTGCCGTCAACATCCTTACCTATCTATTCATTTGCAAATACTGATTCTGCAACACTCTATGGTTTTGAGATTGATGGTAGAAAAAATTTAGATATTTTACATACTAATTTAGATAGCTATTATGTATCTGGGAATTTCTCTTATAATTATTCTGAAGTCTCTTTAACGGAAGCACAAAAAGATATTTTTACTTCAAGTACTAGAGATCTTCAGGGTTTATCTCCTTATGTAGTAAATCTTACACTTGGGTATGAAACACAAAATAGATCCGTGCTGTTAAATCTAAACCATATGGCAGAAAGAATTCGTAAAGTGGGTGTGATTGATGGTCCAGACAAAGAAGAGGATCAATATGAGATTCCTCCAACACTTTTAGACCTTGTTTGGATAGAGAAATTTTCTTATGAATATGATTTTGAACTCAAAGTCAAAGTAGGGAACATTTTGGATGAAGAGACAGTATGGACACAAGGTGGGAGCGAGACAAGAATATTCAAAAGAGGGAGAACATTAAGTGCCAAGATATCTGCTAAATTTTAAATGATTACATAATCAACACCTTAGCCAAAAATAAAAACAAAATATAAGCCAAAGCCATGAGACAACTACTATAATTTTAAACCAAAAAAACATAAAGTTATCCCATGACAGAAATTATAACACTCTTAAGATGTATCGCACCTATAATTGTAAAAAACAAGCATAAACAACTACAAATCATCATCCAAGCCTTGCTCTCAATGCGAGGACGGATTACTATGTTAGGATTAAGTAGATGGAGTGAAAAAGGAGGGAGTTATCGAACTATCACACGCTTCTTTCATTCAAAGATAAATTGGGAAGAAATCAATTGGATGTTTATCAAAACGCATTTAACAAAAAAGGGTTCAGTCTATCTTTTGGGTGGAGATGAAGTAGTAGTAAGCAAAAGTGGGAAGCATACTTATGGGATAGATAGGTTTTATTCTTCTATCCAAAACCAAGTGATACAAAGTTTGGCATTTCTCAATCTTTCCTTGATAAGTGTAGAAACAAGAAAAGCTTATCCACTAAGTACACAACAAATAGTTCGAGAGAAAAAAGAAGGTTGTATCAAAGATAAAAGTGTAAAGAATAGTAAGAAAAAGAAGCATAGTAAAGTCGGAAGACCTGTAGGCAGTGGGAATAAAGATAAAACAGATGTTGCACTCTCACCCTATCTTAAATTTGTCCAAGAGTCCGTAAATAAGGCACTTAAACGGATTGATAAGCATATTGATATTGTTTATTTTGTCTTTGATGGAGCATTTGGAAATAATCCTGCTGTACAAATGGTGAGGCAATGTGGATTACATATCATTTCTAAACTTCAAAAAACTCTGCACTGCTATTTCCTTATAGTGGAGAGTATGCAGGAAGAGGATCTCCTAGGAAATATGGAGATGCTATTGACTATGATAATCTTCCAAAACCCTATCTAAAATCAGATACCACAGACGAAGATAAGAATATCCAAACAAGAATTTATCAAATGGAAATGCTACATCGTAAGTTTGCAGATAGGCTCAATGTTGTAATTATTCAAAAGATAAATTTAAGCACAGGTAAAATTGCTCATGTAAATCTCTTCTCTACAGATTTGACATTAGACTATGAAAAGATTATTGATTACTATTCACTTCGTTTTCAGATTGAATTTGTCTTCCGAGATGCCAAACAATATTGGGGAATGGAGGATTTTATGAATATTAAAAAAACACCTATCCATAATTGGGCAAATCTCTCTACTTTTATGGTCAATTTCTCTCATGGATTACGCCAAAATTCTGATATGAATGAGATGAGTATTCTTGACCTTAAAGCCCACTATCACGGGATTAAATACGTCAAAGAAGTATTTAAATTACTTCCGCATTTAGCTAACGCGTATTTAATTCAGACGGTATCGCTTAAGATTGCCAATTTAGGGGCTATTCACTCTACTGAGAGGGTGGGTTAGTGGGGTTTTTTGGCTAAGGTATTGATAATGGTAACAATTTTGTAATCATTTCTATCGATACTTCCGAAATTAGAGCATACCAAGGAAGTTAGAATATGAAAAAAATTGTATTATCAATGGCCGTACTGCTGCAAAAGGCCATGCGATTAGAGGAAAATACAAAGCAGGACAACATCTCTATATCGCTGGTAACTTTTTCTTTAATACACTGTATGCAAGTAATAGTAGAACGGATACAGAAGCAGACTATGAACGTGTACAGTTGGATATACTTTATAAATTCTAATCTAAGGCTCTTTTTTAAAGCCCTTTTTCTTTTTAACCTCATTTGCTTACAATTTGGTAACAAAATTGTAATACTTTTTTTTCTATAATTCCACAAATATTATACAATACGAGGAAATTCAATGAATAACACATTCAAAATGATAATTGGAGCAGGCTTTGCCGTAGCCGTAGCCTTTTATGCAAGTAGCATTATCGGAGATGCAAGTCACGGAGGGTTCTTAGTCCTTGCCGCAGTATTTGGTGCATATATGGCTATGAACATTGGTGCCAATGATGTTGCTAATAACGTAGGTCCTGCTGTGGGTTCGGGTGCATTAACAATTGGTGGTGCTATCCTCATCGCGTCTATTTTTGAAGCAGCTGGAGCGCTTATCGCTGGGGGTGATGTTGTGGGTACTATCAAAAAAGGGATTATTGATCCTGCTGCTTTTGGTGGTGACCCGATGATCTTTGTGTATGCCATGTCTGCCGCATTACTTGCTGCTGCACTTTGGTTAAACCTTGCGACATGGCTTAAAGCGCCTGTCTCTACAACACATTCCATTGTGGGTGGTGTGTTGGGTGGGGGTATCGCTGCGGGTGGTTTTGCTATCGTTTCTTGGGGAACGATGGGGAAAATCGCTGCTTCATGGGTGATTTCCCCTGTGCTTGGAGGTGTGATTGCTGCGATATTTTTGTATATTATCAAATCACAAATCATCTATAAAGAAGACAGCTTAGCTGCTGCAAAGAAAATAGTACCTATATTGGTAGCAGTGATGGCTGCGGCATTTATCACCTACCTCACACTCAAAGGGCTTAAAAAAGTATGGCCTGCAATCGTAGATATTTTAACATTTTTACCAGAGACTAAGAAGCCTACGCTTTTAGTGGCACTGCTCTTTGGTGCACTTGGGGCAGGGATTACGTATGTCATCGTTAAGCCTAGAATTGCAAAAAAGATTGTGGGTATGGAAGCTACTAGAGCATCTATCAATCTGCTCTTTACCATACCCCTTATTTTTGCTGCTGCACTGCTTTCTTTTGCACATGGAGCCAATGATGTTGCCAATGCTGTGGGTCCTTTGGCTGCGGTGTATGATGCACTTACCACACATGGTGTTTCTGCAAAAGCTGCGATTCCTTTGTGGGTGATGATTGTGGGTGGGTTAGGTATTTCCATAGGTTTGGCACTTTTTGGTCCAAGACTCATCAAGACAGTGGGTACTGAGATTACTGAACTTGACCAAATGAGAGCCTTTTCCATTATGATGGCTGCGTCTATCACTGTGGTTATCGCTTCTCAGCTTGGCTTACCAGTTTCTTCGACACACATCGCAGTGGGTGCTATCTTTGGTGTTGGGTTTTTAAGAGAGTGGTTAGACTCTAAACAGACGGGGGAAAAGCAACAAAAACTTCAACTAGAAGTAGATAAGCAAAGTAATCTAAAAGAAGCGCTTGATGCACACCGAACAGAACAAGATTACAAGAGACAAGTTGAACTAATCGAAGCTCTAAAAGTACAAAAGAAAAAAGTAAAAAGTTTAAAACGTTCACTAAGAGAAAACTATGTGAAGCGTGGTATGGTGAAGAAAATTCTAGCAGCATGGGTCATTACTGTACCTGCGGCGGCGATACTTTCTGCCATCATTTTCTTTATTTTGAAGGGTGTGGCTGTATAAGTTTCTTTTGTAATCAAATTGTTATAAAGATGCTCTATGATGCGACATGCAAACTAAAGATATAGAAATTATCGTTATAGAAGACGAGCCAGATATTTTGGAACTCCTTGAGTACCATCTTGAGAAAAAAGGCTATAGTGTTACAGGTTTCCTTTCTACTGAGAATGTAGAACAATTTTTAGAAGAAGAAAATCCAGCACTTATGATCGTTGACCGAAACCTTCCTGGTGTGGAGGGCAGTCACTTTGTTTCACAAATGAGAGAAGTGGGTTATGATATACCCGTGATGTTTCTTACCGCAAGAGACAAGGAGAGTGACCTTGAAGAAGGTTTTCTTTCTGGTGGGGATGACTATATGACCAAACCCTTTAGCTCTAAAGAGATGCTTCTTCGTGTAGAAGCATTACTAAGACGTAGTGGTGCAATTTCTAGTGATAAAGTAAAATACAGAGACCTTGTACTTGACCTAAAGAAAAGAGAAATTCAAGTAGATAATCAAAATGTAGAATTGACAAACTTAGAGTTTAAGTTACTGTATACTTTCATAAAAACCCCACATCAGCCCTTAGATAGAGATTTTTTACGGGATGAGGTTTGGGGTGATGACAGTCTGAACTTTCATGATAAAACCATCAATGTTGCAATGAACCGACTTAAGAAAAAAATAGACCCTCAAAGAGAAAAAGAATATTTTGCTCCCGTATGGGGTGTGGGATATAAGTTAATTTAGACTAGCTATCTTATATCCTGATATGGAAATAGTTGGTTTTTAAAAGAATAATGAGAAGAAACGGTATGTTCTCTTCATCAAGATATAAAAGTGGACGTTTAGAGGTATTGAGGTTTCTGTTCTAATAGAATCCAATTTAAATTGACTTTGGATGTTTTGCAAAAATAGGCTAAATGTTCATATGGAATCTTTTTTCTTTTCTTGATAACTGCAAAGTATCGTGGGTCTAGTTTAAGAGCATCAGCTATATCTCTATCTCGTATTTTCTCTTGCTTCATTTGCCCATAGAGAATCTGTTTGACCCTTAGCATTACTTCTGGAAAATCTATCATACATATCCTTCTTTTTGATATGTACGTATCATAATGTATATTTAGAAAAGAGAGTAAATATATGTCAAATTGTAATGTTTTCGTCAAAAAAATCGATAGAGGTGCAACATATTCTAATTGTATGTGTTGATGAGTATCTCTTCCGTGATAGGTTTACTTATACCAAAGCCTTGCACATAGTCAATCCCTAGTGCTTTTAGCTTCTCTTCTTGATCTACATTGTCTACCCATTTTGCAACAGTTTTCACATGGAGGTCTTTCGCCATCTCAATAAGAGAGTGTAACATAGCATAGCTGGTCTCGTCTTCAAGATTTGTGACATAGTCTCTATCAAATTGGATCATATCAAATTTAAAGTGTTTCATATATTTCATAGAGGAAGTAGATGAACCAAAGTTGTCGATACAAATGCGTAGACCATGTAATCTGAACCTTTTCAGAGTATTGAGATATCCACTAAGGTCATGGTGTGTTTTACGTTCATAAAGTTGTATGATAAGACGTGAGGGGGCTACGTTTTTCTCTGCTAAATACTCAAATACTTTTGTTTGGAAATCAAGATCTCTCAGTGAAAAAGGTGAAAGATTAAAGGTAAAAGAAATATTTTTATCGACGAGTGGTAGTAGGTCTATGATATGTTTAATCAGTGCCAAATCATACTTTCTACCCAAGCCTAGACGATTGACAATAGGAAGAAAAATACGAGGTAAGATATCATCTTTGTGTGTTTTACATTTAAGTTTGATAGCAATCTCATAAGTATCTATACTATTTATATGTGTATTACGCATAGGTCTAAAGGATAAAATTAAATCTTTGTTTTTAATGGCTGAAATAACATATTTTTCTATCTCTGAGAGTTCTTTTGCATCTTTGGTAGTTTGAATATGTTTTTGTGTATCATCTTGATCTGATTGACTGGCAATAATATCTCTCAGTTGTATAATAGCTTTTTGAAAGTCATTATTTGTATGGGTAACTACGGCAAAGCTATAGTCTACCTCCATAGTATTAATAATAGTATTTTCTTTGATCATCATTTCTAAAATAGGCTGTAAATCATAGGCATTGTTATTGACGGCGATGAGTACTTCAGCACCACGTCCACGTCCTATGAGTACTTGGCTAAAAGCATTTTGCTTAAACAGTTGATTGAGCTGAGCACTAACAGTGTAGAGAAGTGTATCAACTTGGTCACTGCTGTAGTTCTCACTGAGAATAGCAAGGTTCTTTATGTTTAGGCAAGCAATAGAAGTAGGATGATAGTATTGCAACTTTTTGATAAAAGATTTTTGATTATAGCCTTGCGTGGTTTGATCAAGGAGGGTTTCTTGAACGGAGAGGTTCATAAGAAAATAGATAAAGTAAATAGTCACAAAGGTAATACCTCCGAGAAGAATACCATCTTTGAGATTTATATCATGGCTCTCGTCTTTATATATGGTAGTATAAAAAACCAGAAAGACAAGAAGAAGTACAGGTATGCCTGCCCTAAGTGCTAGGGTAAAACGTCTACCTCTTTCTTCTCTTTGTGATTGAAGCATTATACATCCAAATGTTTTACATCTTTAGCATGGCTTTCGATGTAATTTCGTCTTGGTTCAACTTCGTCACCCATAAAGAGAACAAATGTATCACTAGCTACTTCATCATCTTTGATAGTAACTCTCAGAAGTCTTCTGTTTTCTGGTGTCATAGTGGTCTCCCATAGTTGTTCAGGGTTCATCTCTCCTAGACCTTTATAACGTTGAATATAGGCACCTTTTTTAGCCGAAGATTCTACGACTTCAAACAACTTAAGTAAATCTTGGTTTTTAAATTCATCTGTGATGTGATCTTGTATCTTCTGATGGATAAGTATGGCTTCATTGTAGTGAGGATTCGTGAAAAGTACATCATCTACTATCAGTTCTTCCAGACCATCGTTTGTTTGTACAAATAGATGGATAGTTTCTTCTGTAACAGATTTATTGAGAATGTTGTATCCAAGTTTTGCAATATAGTCTTCAATTATTTTTGCCAAACTTTTAATATCTGTACCGACAATATCAGGATTTTCTATCATATATCGGATCATTTCAGGTAGAGCAAAACGTTTCTCAAGTTCTTTGAGTGTCATACGGTAATACGCAACAAGTTTAAAGAGATCAACAAGGTCAGCTTGACCCATTGTGGCACTTTCTATAGCTGAAATACCATTTTCAATGAGATAATCATTGAGTGATTTCTCATCTTTAAGATAGACTTCATTTTTCCCTTTTTTATAGCGATAAAGAGGTGGTTGTGCAAGGTAAAGGTATCCTTTTTCAATGATCGGTTTTAAGAATCGGAAGAAGAAGGTCATAAGCAGTGTTTGGATGTGGGAACCATCAACATCAGCATCGGTCATAATGATAACTTTGTGGTAACGCAATTTATCTTCGTTAAACTCATCACCAATACCACAACCTAGTGCGGTAATCATATTTTTGATCTCATCTGATTTGAGGATCTTTTCTAAACGGGCTTTTTCTACATTGAGAATTTTACCTTTAAGGGGTAAGATCGCCTGAAATACTCTGTCCCGTCCTTGTTTTGCAGAACCTCCAGCAGAATCCCCTTCGACTAGGTAGATTTCAGAGAGTGCAGGATCTTTGCTTTGGCAGTCTGCCAATTTACCTGGAAGTGTGCCAATACTCATAGAGTCTTTGCGTTTGACTAAGTCTTTTGCGCGTTTAGCAGCATCTCTTCCTCGTGCAGAAAGAAGTACTTGTGCCATAATCGCTTTTGCTTCTAATGGGTTTTCTTCCATGTATTTGTTGAAATTTTCAGAGAAGAACCTCTGTACCAAAGGACGCACATAGGAAGAACCTAGTTTCCCTTTCGTTTGTCCCTCAAACTGTGGTTCAGGTACACGTACAGAGACGATACAAATAAGACCTTCTTTGCAATCCTCACCCGTTATCTTAGTACCTTTTTCTTTGGCATTGGCATTTTTAGAAATATATGAAGACATAGAACGCGTAAGACCTGCTCTAAAACCTGCTTCATGTGTACCACCATCTGCTGTTTTGATATTGTTTACAAAGGAGAGAGATTTTTCAGTGTCTGCATCACAATACATAAGGGCAATATCTATTTCTATATCATCTGCCTTACCTCCAAAAAACTGTGCTTGGGAGATCACTTCTTTTGTGTTCATATCTTCTACAAATTGTTTAATCCCACCAGCAAAGTGGAACATTTCTTTTGTGCCATCACGTTCATCTTTAAAATCAATAGTAATTTTTGGGTTTAGATAACATAGCTCTTTGAAGCGTTTCATCAAAATTTCTTTTTGGAAAGTGGTGCTTTCCGTAAAGATACTCTCATCAGGATAAAACTCTATCTTAGTACCATGTTTTCTTGTGCTATCGCCAGTGACTAGTATATCGGTAGGGATACCTTTTTGGAAGCTTTGTGTATGTATTTCTTTGTCTTTAAAAATGGTAAGGTGTAAATCTTTAGAGAGTGCATTAACAACAGAAATCCCAACCCCGTGAAGACCACCAGAGACCTTGTAGGTGTCTTTGTCAAATTTACCACCAGCATGGAGGATAGTCATAACAACAGTAGCCGCAGACATTTTTTCTGTAGGGTGTTCGGTCACGGGGATACCTCGACCATTATCTTCAACAATCACAGAACCATTTTTGGTAAGGACAACTTTAATCGTATCACAAAAACCAGCCATTGCTTCATCAATAGAGTTATCTACTACTTCATAGACAAGGTGATGAAGTCCTCTTGTAGAGGTATCACCAATGTACATTCCAGGTCTTTTTCTTACCGCTTCTAGTCCTTTAAGGACTTTAATATTACTAGCACCATATTCTGCCATATTGAGACTCCATTTTGTAGGTATATAAGTATAGATATTTTACCCAAAAAAGCTTAGGAAAGAGGGGGTAAAAAGCATTGCTTTGAAGATGTTTACAAAAGCGTCCCTGCTTGTTGTTTTCTAGTACTTTCGATGTCTATTTTATGGGGGTCTATGAAGCACTTCTTTTCATAAGCATCTATGGCATATCGACCTATCATCGCAGCATTATCTGAACAATATTCCAAAGGTGCGACATGTAAGGTCTTCCCAAATTCTTTACAGAGTTTTTCGTAGGCAGAACGTATGTATTTGTTCGCAGATGCCCCACCGACGATAGCAAAGTCTTTGATGTCTTCTCTTGCAAATATTTTTTTGCTTTTTTGTAGAAGGTGTAGTTTTACTGCTTTTTGAAATGAAGCAGCCAGATCAGCTTTGTCTTGCTCACTCATATTTTCTTTGCCGCCACAGGATTCCACTTTGAGTCTTACGGCATTTTTAAGACCAGAGAGGGAAAAGGCTATGAGCGGAGAGTGTCGTAAGGGGATGGGCAGATCAAAACGATCTTCATCCCCTTTGCGTGCTAGTGCTTCTACAAGAGGACCACCAGGGTATCCTAATCCCATCATTTTGGCTGTCTTATCAAAGCTTTCTCCTACAGAGTCATCCATAGATGTAGCCAATATTTCCATACGTTCAAAACTTTCCACACGTATGACTTGTGTATGACCTCCAGAGATGAGAAGTACAAGCAGGGGAAGGAGTGACTCTTTTTCTATGAAAAGCGAGTAAATATGCCCTTTGAGGTGATGCACAGGGATAAGAGGGATGTCTAGCAGTACAGCCAAAGTCTTAGCCATGGCAATACCTTCAAGCAGGGTGACTCCGAGTCCCGGCTGATTGGTAACCGCAATAGCCTTGAGCTTAGAAAAATAAGGCTTTGCTTCTTTTAATATCTCTGGCAAGGCTACCGCATGCAACCTAGATGCCAGTTCAGGCACCACTCCCCCATAACGAGAATGCTCTGCTTCTTGAGAGATCTTTTTATGAAAGAGAAGCTTTTTTTGTAGCTATTTCGGTGATGGCAATGGCACTGTCGTCACATGAGCTTTCTATGCTTAATATCATTTATTTTCCTGTAGGGTGTTGTCTCCCGACAACACCGTTATATGTATACTTAAATTATATTTGGTGTTGTGGGGACACAACACCCTACGTAAATTAAACATTATTGTTTCATAACCAAATTTTCTATAAAGTTCCATTTACCATATCCACTATCTGCATTTATATGCCCTGCATTGTTTAAAAGAGTAAAAGAAGCATTTATTTGTAGGGCTATAGTTTTTGCTTCGTCTACCTTTACCCATGGGTCATTATCTGAGAGCAACATAGAGACTTCTTTGACCTGCCTATCTTACTCTTGTTGAACTTGTAAAAATTCCTTACACGTAGCCTCTTCAAAACGTTCTGCCATTTTTTTTGAGCCAACCATAGTGTTTCATTTTCAAAAAGAACATTAACATTTATCTCTTTTCTATTATTCGGTGACAGAACGGTTATAATAATAACTTTAAATGCTTAGTATCATTTTATTCTCTCATAGTTTGAAAAGACCAATTAATATCTTTAACTATCCCATTATACTTATAGGTAAAATTCACTGTATAAGTCGTATTTTTATCTAAAATTTTTAAAGGGAAAAGTGCAAATTGACTTTCTGAGAAAAACTTATTAATATCTGTATCTTTCATCAATATTCGTGTTTGCTGGATTTCCATATCTGCTTTAAAAAGTTTAAAAGATTGAAAGGTAATAATATTTGGATAATAGTAATCATTAAATTGAATGGAGATAGGATTTCCTGTTTGATTATAGTCTGGTATTGGATCAGGACTTTCACCATTAAATGTATATAAATTATCACTTGACTTATCAGGGGGGGCCATAGTATATATTTAGGATTTATTTTTTTTTATATCATTTATTGCTTTTTGATAATGATCAACTTCAATTTTGTATTGACTATCAACACAAATATCAGTGTAAGCTGCCCCTGAGAAATAGTTATCGTATCGACATAAATCATTTAAATGTGAGTTGCTAGGGTTGTGTACAAATTTACGAATAATACTATCACTTTCCTGTGTAAATCCAACTCCCACTACATCTACTGTAAAACTTAAAATACCAAAACGATGATAGATAGCTGTCATTAAATTATTGATAGATACTTTTGCTGTGCATCGACTAGCAAAACCTTCACTTGTACCATAACGAGATAACCAGCCTTGGGCTATGACTCTATCCGTAGGGGAAACTCCTGTAAACCCCTCCATATTAACTTCTTCATGATGACCTGTTAATCCTTTATCATTTATATACGGGTCATTTTTTAATCTTTCATAATGTAGTTGAATGTAATTTGAATGACTTTGAGCTGCTTCTTCTAAAATACCATTTACTTGTAATTCAATTAGTCCTGCCTGTTTACGAATACTATTAAAATACTGATAAGCTTCTTTGTAACTGTTTTGATTTGTAATTTCAGTTAATTTGTTTTCTTCCCAAATACCTTTACATATACCTTCTTCATGGATAGTTTTACCTATTCCATGTTGTTTACCATTTACCCATTCTCCATTATATATTTCACCAGAATGAAAAGTTAAAATTCCTTGACCTTCTTTCTTCCCCTCTTTACACTCCCCTACATATGTTGAATTTGAATAGCTAATTGTTCCTGTTCCATCACATCTTGTTTCAGTAACATCACTTGTTTCAGTAACATCACTTGTTTCATCAATACCACAGCCTTGTAGCAGTAAAACTATAGCTATAATTACTATTTGTAAAAGTTTACTTTTTTCCATTTTACTTTCCTCATTCAATTAAAAACTTACTTTAAAAATCTCTCTATAAATTGACTACTATTTAACGTTTCAATAGAACCTTTATAGAAGCCTTTATCATTGGTTACAATGCAGTCACAATGATGATCTAAAGCCAAGATATACTGAATATTGTCTTCTAGGTCTTTATTATCTAAGGCTAAAGATTTTTGGATGGTAGTGTTATTGGCACCAATTATAGTAAAATTCTTTTCTATAGCTTGAAGGTATGGCTTAATCTCAGTATCAACTTTGCGAGAGATATAATCTATATTTATTATAGTAATATCTGAAATTATACCTTCAAAAATTTTATTTTTAACAGCTTTAAAAACGACTAAACCCTCTTGGGCTTTCTCTCGTTTAAGAGCAATATCCAAAAAAATATTTGTATCTACAAAGATTTTCATTTAATAATTGCTTTATAGCGTTCATCATTATCGTTAAGTTTATCTGCACCTTCTAAAATACCAATGAAAGAATCTAGCTCATCATCAACTTCAAAAACGCGTGCTTTTCGTTCTTCTCTTGCTAGCCTTTCATAGACGGCATAAGGTAAGATGACAGCACGTTTCTTATGACTTTTTTTATCAACAATCATAATCTCTTGAGATAAAAGCTTTGTAAACTGGTTTTGTACTTCTGCTATACCCATTTCAATCATGTTAAATCCTTTGATGATTTTAAATATATGTATATAGTATTATACATATATTTATATGAGGCTTCATGAATGTAGTTGGTATTTTATTTCTTGGTGGATAAATCTACCCTACGCGTTTTGTTTTAGTAGGCTACTTTTTCACGACTGTACATACGCTCTCACTTCTCTATCTATCTCAACAATTTCAGCTATATTTTTAGCTTTCACATCGTTAAATTTCTTATAGGCATCCAAAACCATTTCGCTCATTCCAAAAAATGAACATTTTTCTTTTTGAAAAGCGTCTATAGCTACTTCATTGGCAGCGTTGACTACCACACCCAAATGTGAATGACTTAAGATATGTTCTTTAATGTTCCAAATGGGGTAACGTGTGGCTTCAATAGGTAGAAACTCAATGCTTCCCATAGCAAGAAGGTCGGTCGGGGGGAGTACCTCTTCTTCTATCTCACCTCGGAGTGCAAAAGCGATGGGTAGTTTCATATCTACGCCTGCAAAGTGTGCAGTGGTTGAACCGTCTTTAAACTCTGCTAGTGCATGAATAATAGACTTTTTTTCAATGACGGCATCAATGTTGGAGGTATTGAAAAGCCATTTGGCTTCAAGCAGTTCAAAAAGTTTGTTAGTCATGGTAGCAGAGTCTATGGTGATTTTGTTTCCCATCGACCAGTTGGGGTGTTTGAGGGCATCTGAGAATTTCGCATCTTTCATTTTGTCTAGTTCCCAGTCTCTAAATGCACCACCTGAGGCAGTGATGTAAAGCTTTGAGAGTGGACGACCATTCAAGAGATACCACAGTCCAAAATGTTCAGAATCTATCACCGTAATAAGAGACATATCTATGAATTCACCTGCTACGACCAGAGACTCTTTGTTGGCTAAAGCTACTTTTTTACCAAGTTTGGTGGCGGTGAGTGTAGGTGCTAGACCCGTGTATCCTACCAGTGCATTGACTACCATGTCACTTTGAGATTCTTCTATCAGGGTAAGGATGGCGGCATTACCACAACGTACATCGTGGTGATTGACTTTGTGTTTGTCTGTTTCGTTGGCTATGACAACAGTTTTGGGTTTGTGTTGGGCTATTTGTTTGTTGAGTAGTCCAATGTTGCTTCCTGCGACAAGTGCTTCTATGCGTATGTTGGCTTGTTTTGCAACTATCAGGGTATTGACCCCGATAGAACCAGTTGAGCCGAGTAAAACGATGCTTGACATAGGTTAAATTAAGGCGCGTAATGCGATAACCATTATGATGGCAGCAAAAAGATAGCCGTCAATTCTATCTAAAATCCCACCATGTCCAGGAAGTAGATCTCCTGAGTCTTTGACCCCAGCTTCACGCTTGAGATAGGATTCAAAGAGATCTCCAAAGACTGAGGAGATAGCCGTCACAAGGGTAACAATAAAGGCGATCCAAAATTCTACAACATACAGTCCAGCAAAAGTACCTGCTATGGTTGCAAGGATGATACCACCAAAGACACCTTCAAGTGTTTTGTTGGGTGAAGTGTCTGAAAATTTGGTTTTACCTATGGCTTTTCCTGTGAAAAATGCACCTACATCTGTGAGTGCAACAGTGACAAGAAGCCAAAACATAGACTGTATACCAAAATCTTGGTAGAGGATAAGGAAAAAGAGTATTCCACTGACGGGGTAAAGGAAAGGAAGAAGCAGCCTTTTGTCAAAGTTGTGAAAATAGGCAAGAGAAGAAGCAAAGATGACTGCCATAAAAAAGAACAAATCATCGGGATTAGGATAAAAGTACGCAACTACCCATAAAAGAACAGCCCATACATACATGGACGGTCCAGTAAGCTTGAAAAGCTTCATCGCCTCATAAAAAGCAAAGATATAAATGACACCTAAAAAAGCCCACATGACAAAAAAGTTATCGATCCAACCTATAATACCAACCAGTGCAAGCAGTCCAATACCTGTCAGCCAACGTGCTTGATAATCTGTAAAAATCTTAGTCATATTCTTTCCTTATTTTAGATAGGATGATTATACCATCCCTTGGGTTAGATTCGTATTTCAACACCTTCTTTGGTGACTCTAATGGTGTCGTATTTGTTATAAAGTACACTTGAACCTTCTTGTACTTTGACAAATTTTCGTTTGGTGTAATCGACATCATAATCACCAGGGCTTTTGACCGAAAAATCAACACAGAGTTTTGCTGCTGCGTGTATGACGGTGTCTGGTAGGTTCTGTTTGTCGGTGCGTATGATGACATGAGAAGAGCGAACCCCACGTATATGCATCCAAAGGTCATTGGCTTTGGCTATCTCTAAAAGTTTTTGATTTTCGTTGGAGTTTCTTCCTACGAGTACCTTATAGTCTTCTATCCAAAAGAGTTCACCTTCTCGTAGTTTTTCTTTTTTACGTAAAGATTTGGCACGTTTTGGTACAAGTAATTCTAACTCATAGGGTGTATTTGCCATTTGGAGAGCATAATAAATATTTTCATAAAATGCTTTTTTAGACAAAAGATTCTCTTGTTCTATATAGACATTTTTTGCTTTAGATTTGGCACGTTTTGAAAGGTTGAAATAGTAGTCCGACATACGGTTTACTTTGATATCTTTGGGTAAAACGATGCTAACTTCATTTCCCTCAAAATCATAGGTTTTTAGTTTTGTGTCATAGGCTTTTATTTGGTAGAGGTTTGCTAAGATGAGGTTTCCTGTGTTGTTATGTTCTTTTGCCTGTGATTCTAACTTATCTTCATTAGGAAGTTTGTCGAGAAGTTGTGCAAATTTTTTGATTTTCTTTGCCACAGACGAAAGCTTTTGTTTTTTGATTTCTAAGAGTTTATGCGCTTGTATCTCTGTGAACTTTTGTTCCAAATAATCATCTATATCGTCTATAGTTTGGGCTTCTTCTGTGCGTTGATATGTAGGGATAGCAAGAAGTTCCATGCCTGGGCGTATGACCCTAAAAGAACTATCGGCATCTATATGTCGAAGGGCTTCTATGATAGTTTCATTGTCATCAATGAGTATGGCATTGGTATTTTTACCTGTAAACTCTAGCTGTAAGTAGATAATCTTGTCTTTATAAGAACTTTTAGGCGCGATGGTAAAGCGTAAAATACGGTCATCATCGGGTACATCTACACTTATAAGTTTGGAGCCACTTAGTAGGGCATGTAAGAGTGTATCAAAAGGTGCATTGTAGCCCTTTAGCGGTCTTTGGGTAGGGGCTTTAAAGGCTAGACTATGTCCTCTGGTCATGTTGAAAAAGTAGCTTTGTGACTTGTCAAACATTATCTCTATAGTATTGTCTTCTATGCGTCTTGCACGAGAGATGAAGGTATAATCATTTAAGCGTTTGGCGATGGCGTGAAGTTCGTAGAGTTTCATAATGGCAATTCTTTTAATTATTAGTGTGTGTAGGTATTATTTGAATGCAATTCTACCATAAAATTATTTCGCTATAATTCATATATTATTTTATATACATTATATACAACAAGGACAAGCTATGGCACAAACTATGACAGAGAAGATTTTTTCAGAACATGCAGGTAGAGAAGTACAAGCAGGAGAGATTGTAAGGATAGATATTGATATGATCATCGGTAATGACATTACAACCCCTATTTCTATACGTGCATTTGAAGAGAGTGGGGCGGAGAAGTTAGCAAACCCAGATGCTTTTGCTTTGGTGATGGATCACTATATCCCTGCTAAAGACATCGCTTCAGCCAATCAAGCAAAGATAAGTAGAGAATTTGCTTACAAGCATGACCTAAAGTATTTCTTTGATGAAAAAGATATGGGTATAGAACATGCCTTACTTCCAGAAAAAGGTCTTGTATTGCCTGGTGATGTCATCATCGGGGCAGATTCTCATACTTGTACCCATGGTGCTTTAGGTGCATTCTCTACAGGTATGGGTTCGACTGACCTAGCTTTTGGGATGATTACTGGGGGTAACTGGTTTAAGGTACCTGAGACTATCAAAGTAGAGCTTACAGGAAAACCAGGTGAGCATATTTATGGTAAAGATATTATCTTAGAACTTATTCGCCAGATAGGTGTGGATGGTGCCTTATATAAAGCTATAGAATTTGTAGGTGATGCTATACAACACTTAGGCATGGCAGATAGGTTTTCTATCGCCAATATGGTTATCGAAGCTGGAGCTAAAAATGGTATCTTTGCAGTAGATGATGTGACATTGACCTATCTTGAAGACCGTAAAGAGGTAAATGGTGGACTAAGGGCAGAGCCTAAGATTCATGCTTCAGATGCAGATGCAGCGTATTGTCAAGAGATTAGGATAGACACATCAACACTTAGCCCTGTGATTGCTTACCCTTTCTTGCCCTCAAATGGTAAACCAGTAGAGCAGGCTGTATCTGATGATATTAAGATAGACCAAGTAATGATAGGGTCTTGTACCAACGGACGCATAGAAGACCTTCGAATAGCAGCAAAAATAATGAAAGGCAATAAAGTCGCACGTCATACACGTATGATAGTCACGCCTGCCACACAAAAGATCTTACTTCAAGCACAAGATGAAGGACTTATGAGAATCCTTATCGAAGCAGGTGCTGTGGTGTCTAACCCTACTTGTGGGGCTTGTCTTGGTGGATATATGGGGATTTTAGGTGATGGTGAACGTTGTGTCGCTACTACCAACCGTAACTTTGTAGGGCGTATGGGTGCTAGGACTTCTGAAATTTATTTGGCAAACTCTGCCGTGGCCGCAGCTTCTGCTATAGCAGGAAAGATTGTAGATCCTAGAGATGGCTAATATAAAAAAGACGTTGCTTCTTTTTACATTTATTGTTGCTTCATCCAATCTTTTTGGGGCGTATGTGGTAAAGCTAGCCGTGTACAAGAATTATACAAACCTCATGACGGTCATTGCTAAAATACCTGATGAGAGATATAGAAAAAACATCGTCATAGAGAAAAAGGATGATTACCATTATCTAACTTCTACACGCTATGAGAGTAAAACAGAAGCTAAAAAAGCATTAGGTAGTTATAGAATAGCATTCTCTGATGCTTTTATCATAAAAGTAAAAGAACAAGAACAAAATATCGTTTCTGCTCCAGAAGATGTTGTCGTTCCAACGCCTGTAAATCCTAATGTGATAGGACTAGTAAAAAAGAGACCCGCATCCTCTTTAGATGTGAAGCATCTATTGGAAAACAAAACAGTATATGTATGTGATGCAAAAGGATCTAAAAAGACTCAAAAACAAATCATTAAAGTAAAGTTTGAAAAAGAGTCTGTATCTTATACTAAGCTAAGTACCCAGATTTATACTATAGATGTACCGTATATATTTGATCGTAATTGTGTGATATTGTCACGGTCTGCTATACATTTTAGATACCAGACCCATACAGAAAAATATGATTTTTTATCTCCAAAAAGCTTTATGAATAATAGCGATGACCGGGCTTTTCAATTTGACAGTAAGATTAAAACCCAGCATTTGGATCAAAACCAAAATCAGGTGTACCAAAACTTTGTGTAGCAAAAGTAGGATCAGTATAGCCCTCTTGTATAGACATTCCTCGTAACATCGTGATATCCATCTTTGGATCAATGCCTTTGGGGCAGACAGCAGTACATTCTCCACATAAAGTACAATCCCATACGCCATTATTTTGAATGTTATCTATGATGGCTTTTGTATCTCCTTCACGTTTATCTGTACTATATCTATAGGCTCTAGTTAGTGCGAAAGGTCCTAAAAAATCTGGGTTTACAGCATAGACAGGACAGGCAGAGTAGCAAGAGTCGCAGAGTATGCAGTCTGTTTGTGTCTCTGTGTGTTTTTCATCTTTAGTGGTAAGTGCTGCTTGGGTGAAACTTTGTAGCCATGCAGTACTGTTGAGGAGTGTTTCTTTGGCTTTATTTTTGTCTACTTTGAGATCACGTAATACAGGGTGATAGTGCAAAGGTTCTACCATGTCACCATCTTTTACTTTGTAGGCACAAGCCAACTCTTCTCTTCCATTTACTCTTACCGAACATGTACCACAGACCGAAGCACGACAGCCTACGGTAAAAGTAAGTGTCGCATCAGTTGTAGCTTTGATGTGTACAAGTGCAGAAAGCAGGGTGCTTTCACCTTCTGGAAGTGTATATGCCTGATGTGTATTAGTTTGTGAACGTAAGATATTTATGTGCATGATAGAAATCCTTTTGCATTTTATGAATCTGTGTCCAAACGAGATAAGATGTGCATTTTAAACTTTTCATCATCCAATGACTCAAAACCTACCTTGAAATGTGCACCACGGCTTTCATCGCGTGTAATGGCAGCAGATATGATGGTGGGGGCTAGTTGTAATATATTAGAAAACTCTAAAAAGTCTACGAGGTTGGTATTGTTCGTAGGGCTTTTGTCGCTGATTCCCATATGTTGATGAGATGCTCCTATGGTATTGAGGGTTTCCATCGCTTCGCAGAGTTGGACATTGTCCCTTACTATACCTACTTTATCATAAAAAAGTTTTCCTAACTCTTCTTTTTTCTCATAGAAGTTGATACTATGCTCTTTGGCATAAAGATGCTCAATATAGCGTTTGTCTTGTAGTAGTTGATATTTGTTTTCATCGTGATTGGGAACGCTTTGTGCATATTGTGTGGCATGTTCACCTGCAATTTTACCAAAGGAGGTGATTTCAAGTAAAGAGTTACCGCCTAAACGGTTGGCTCCATGTACCTTAGCATTGGAACATTCACCCACTGCAAAACATCCCTTTATCCCCGTGACTTCTAAGGAACTATCTACATCTATACCACCCATAGAGTAGTGGGCTACAGGCTTGATGGGTATAAGCTCAGTAGCAGGGTCTACATGTTCGTGTAGTTTACAAAGCTCCACTTCCTGAGGAAGAAGTTTCATAAGTTTTTCTTCACCTAAATGACGTACATCCAAAAAGACTTCTTGTCCGTTTTGAAACTGATCAAAAATGGCACGTGCAACCACATCTCTAGGTTTGAGTTCATCTACAAATCTCTCTCCTTTTGTATTGACTAAGTAACCACCTTCTCCTCTTGCACTCTCAGAGATAAGAATACTTGAGCCTTTGAGTGCCGTAGGATGAAATTGTACAAACTCCATATCAGATACTGCCCCACCTGCACGAAGTACAGCAGCGACACCATCCCCTGAGGAACCATAAGCATTGGTAGTGTAGCCATGGTAAATTGCCCCATATCCACCTGTAGCGATGATGACAGACTTGGCATTGATGTGTTTGACTTCTCCTGTACGGATGTCAAGGAAAGTAGCACCTTTGATCGTGCCATTTTCCACCACAAGGTTTAGAAGGTATTGCTCGTCTAAAAAGTCTATGTTATTTTTCAAACATGTATCATAAAGGGTGTGGAGTATCTTAAGACCTGTATAGTCTTGTGCATAACAAGCACGTTTGGCAGACGCTCCACCCATTTGTCTTTGAGCGATAGTCTTGATATTAGGGGTCAGACCCGCAGACAATTCATTGCTTTGCAACAAATTATCAGAGGTCAGACCCCCATCAAGACGTGAAAAGGGAACACCAATGCTCTCTAACCATGCTATGGTTTTGGGTGCGTCGGTACACATTTTTTGTATCATGCCATCATCACAAAGTCCATGTGCAGATTTGATAGTATCTTCAATGTGGGCATTGACACTGTCTTCACCGACATTTCCAAGGGCGGCATTCATCCCACCTTGTGCCATGGATGTTTGTGAGTTTGTAGGGTAGGCTTTTCCTACCACAAGTACAGAAGCACCTGCTGTTTGTGCGGAGAGTGCAGCAGTTAATCCTGCTCCACCAGCTCCGATAATAAGTACATCAATCATATGTTGTTTCTCCAATTTTTTTTGTATAAAGGCTAATTATTGTGAAGAGCTTTCATTGTCATCGGCACAAGAAGGTGCTTCGACGATACTAAGGGTACAGCCATCATCGGCACCTCCAGCACTTAAAAAGTCTGAAGACAAGCCTAGTGTATCACTTGATACGGATACTTCTGAATCTACCGAGGTATTTATGGACTTATGGGCATTATCTTGCGTTTTATTTTCAAAATATGCGAGGATTTTTTTATCTCCTGTGAGGAGTGTAGTGCCTGATTTTTCTTTCATTATAAGTACAGGAATACTTGCAACGTTTACAAATTTTAAAAAGCTTCTAGCACTGGCTTCTTTGACAGATATAGAAGTGTACTTTATGTCGTGTTCTGAAAAATAAGCTTTCACCTTTTTACAATGTGAACAGCTTTTAGACTGTATAAGATAGTTTCCTTCTTGTGTAACAAAGGCTTTATTTTTAGTGATGCTAAGGGTACTTAATCCCAAAAATATAGCGACAACAGAAGCAACGACTACAGGAAAACTTTTTACTTGGCTAAACAGTGCAATGATGAGCAAAGAAGAAAAAATGCTTAAACAAAATATGCATGGTTCAGGGTTTGCCATAAACTGGTAAGAAATGATGGTTGCTTCAAAAGCAATAGCCGCATAAATACCCATAAAGAAAAGTATTTCAAAAAATTTATTTTTTAATGAAAGGGAACCAAGTACTACAAGGATGACTAATCCTGCCAACCCAAAATAGTTGAGGTATAGAGGATTAAATTTTAAAAGTTCTCCTGCAAGCTTACATCCTACTTCTCCACATAGAGAGGTATTTTGTAGTTTAAGGTAGGTTTCTGTAGCTATATATCCAAGTAGTAAGAGTGGTAAAAATACACGAGAGAAAAAACGCATTATAAATCCTTATTATTTATCTGATATTTGATTGACTATTTCTGTGGCTCTTTCTTTGGCTACTTCAACATCATCGAGTACAAGACTCACCGCCATACGACGACCCACATGAGATTCTGGTTTTCCAAAGATTCTTACGAAGCTGTCTTTTGTAAAAGCCGAGTCTGGTACTTCAAGCACTGGATTTTGACTTTCGTTTTTCGCTTTGTAAGCAGCACAAGCACCAGAACCATAGCTAGTATACTCCAAAGGCAAACCTAGTACAGCCCTTATATGTAAGGCAAACTGGCTTTGACTTTGGGTGATGAGTGTGACCATGCCTGTGTCATGTGGACGTGGGCTAAGTTCTGAAAAGTATACCTCATTATCTTTAACAAAAAACTCCACACCAAAGATACCACGACCTCCAAGACCATCTGTAACCTTTTTGGCGATGTCTTTTGCTTTTTGGAGTGTTGCTTTAGGCATATCCATAGGTTGCCATGACAAGATGAAGTCACCTTCTTTTTGCACATGTCCGATGGCATCACAAAAGACAGTGCCTAGCTCATTGCGTACGGTTAAGAGAGTAATCTCATAATCAAAGTCTACAAACGCTTCAACGATAAGCTCAGAAGCATCACCTCTGGCTTCTTTGGCAATCTCCCAAGATTTTTCTAAATCATCTACGGTCTTTGCGATACTCTGCCCATGTCCTGATGAACTCATCACAGGCTTGATGACACAAGGAAAACCTATGCGTCCTCCAGCCGATTTAAGTCCGTCAAAAGTGCTTACAAACTCATAAGCACTTGTTTTAAGACCAAGCTCTTCTGCTGCAAAGAGACGTATGTTCTTACGGTTCATCGTTTTATTGACCGCTTCTGCATTGGGGATGACATGAAAACCTCTCTTTTGGGCTTCAAAAAGAGTAGAAATAGAGATGGCTTCCACCTCAGGTAAAATGTAAGTAGGCTTTTCTTCCTCTATGAGTGCGAGTACAGCATCTTCATCTTTCATATCTATGACGTACGATCTGTTTGCAACCAAGTGAGCAGGTGCATTTTCATATTTGTCCACAGCGATGACTTCAACACCAAGTCTTTGTGCTTCAATTGCAACTTCTTTACCCAATTCTCCAGAACCTAAAAGCATGATTTTAATAGCATCTTTTTGTAAGGGTGTTGTAAATGTCATAGTGAAAAAACCTTTGGATAGTTATTAGATTTATTTTAGCGAAAAGTTGGGTAAAGTGTGATGAGTTTGTAAAAAGTTTATGGGAAGGTAGATTGTTTAGTGTGAGTATTTCCCAACTCAAAAGAGTTAGGAAAAGAGATAAACTGATTACAGTCTAGCTTCGTATCTTCTGAGCATGAAGAGTTTTTTAAGGATTTTCTTGCGAGTTGCAATCTTTTCTTTTTTTTCTCTTTTCAGTCTCTGTTTCGTGATTTTGTCTAGCTCTAGCTTCTGTCACGATAAGGTTTCTGTCACATTGTCTTTTGAATTTTCTATAAGCGTCATCAAAAGAGTCACGTTGTGTTAAAATAATTCCTGGCATCGAAAAGCACCCCCCTTCCTTATCAAAATTTCTTAGAGGTTTAGTCCAAGATAGATAAAATAGAATAGGATTATATCCAAAGTATTTGAATTTGTGATAAAATTTAGGTTCAGAAATAAATAGCTCAATAGGAGTAAATATGCAAAAAGTATTTTCAGAGTGTTATACCTTAGATCAAAAGTGTTATAAATCGTATGGATTAACCGAAGATATTCTTATGGAGCATGCAGCTTCGGGGATAGCCAACTATATAAAAGAGCATTTTGTGAAGGGTTCTTCTGTGCTTATAGTAGCAGGCGCAGGGAACAATGGGGCAGATGGCATTGTTTTGGCAAGGCAACTTTATGGGGATTATGAGGTAAAACTCTGTATGCCTTTTGGCACTAAGTCTGACATGTCTACGCTTCAGTTGTCACGTGCGACAGGCTTGGGTATGCAACCTATAGATTTGTTGTCACTCACTGACGCAGATGTTGTGGTTGATGCACTTTTTGGTGCAGGACTCAACAAAGCATTAGATGATAAAACACAGCATATTATACATCAACTCAACAGTTTTAAGGGGCATAAAATTGCTTGTGATATACCTACGGGTGTTGGGGTGCATGGTTTGATGCCAGTGGCTTTTATGGCAGATGTGACATTGACCATGGGTGCGAGGGTAGAAGCCCTCTATATAGATGAGAACAAAGATGCAGTAGGGCAGATACACTGTATAGACTTAGGGATTAGTTCGCTGCTTTATGCGGGAGAAAGTCAAGTCTATGTACTTGAAGAGAGTGATATGCAACTTCCTTCGCGGACTAAACAAAACAGTCACAAAGGTACTTTTGGACATGCAGCGGTGTTGTGTGGAGAAAAAGAGGGTGCAGGGATTATGTCTGGGATGGCTTCGGTTTCTTTTGGGGCAGGGCTTACGACACTGGTGGTACATAAGAATATTATAGCACCCCCTTATCTTATGTCTTCGACGGTAGTACCAGACAACGCTTCGGCTTTGGCTATAGGTATGGGGCTTGGTGGGCATTTTGAGAGCGAATTTTTAGAGAAATATGTACTACAAAGCCACTTGCCTATTGTGTTGGATGCTGATTGTTTTTTGAGTGCAGAGATATTGTCTATGCTGAGTCAAAAGACAAGAAAAATAGTGATCACTCCCCATCCTAAAGAGTTTGTTTCTATGTGGAAGATACTTACTAGAGAAGAACTCACTATAAGAGAAGTACAGTCTAAACGCTTTGAGATGGTACGTATGTTTAATGCACGTTATCCACATGTTACGATTATACTTAAAGGTGCCAATACACTTATAATGCAAGAAGAACACATGTACATCAATCCTTTGGGGTCTTCAAGATTGAGCAAAGGAGGTAGTGGAGATGTTCTTTCTGGTCTCATCGTATCGTTATTGGCACAAGGATATACGGGCATAGATGCAGCGATACAAGCTTCTTTGGCATTGGTTAGTGCTTCTCATAATTATAAAGGTGCATCCTATGCGATGTTACCTACAGACATTATAGATGAGGTAGGTAAATTAGAAAAAATGTAGGGTGGATTTATCCACCATTGGGTACAATGCGAGTATGAAAAAAATAGCAGTTTTATTTAGTGGTACAGGTTCTAACTTTGCCCATATTGTCAAGACTTTACACCTGAAAGAGTTTGAAGTTGTCGTAGCCTTGACAAATAACCCCCATGCCAAGGGTATAGAAGTAGCCAAAGCTGCCTCCATACCTCTTGAAATTATAGATTCAAAAACATACAAGAGCAGAGAAACTTTTGATGCAGAGGTAGTCAAACGCTTAAAAGCATACCATGCAGACTTGACGATACTTGCAGGATTTATGCGTATTTTAACAGAAGTGTTTACAGATACGATTACAAGTATCAACTTGCATCCTTCTCTTTTGCCTAGACATAAAGGTCTACATGCCATTGAAAAATCGTATGAAGATAGCTTTCCAAACGGAGGCGTGAGTATCCATTATGTGAGTTCTGAACTTGACGGAGGAGAAATCATTCTACAAAAAGAGATTTTAAAAGCAGGATTGACTTTTGAGATGTATGATACAAAAGTACGAAATTTAGAAAAAGAGGCTTTGATTGAAGCTATACATATGGTACTCTTGCCAAATAAAGGACAATAATCGTGGACTATTATAACGACAAGACAAATCAAGCAGGAGTCAAAGTATTTTTTATGATCGTACAGATACTTATACTCTCTATTGTATACATTTTTGTATATACCTCTTTTTTAGCCGTTGGGTATGCGATAGACAAATATGACGTAAGTCCAGTGAGGTATTTCCCCGTGGTTTTGGCTTTGATTATTTTTCCTATATTGCTTTATAAATACAGACAAATGTTCAATGCAGGAAAAATGTTAGGTGCAGTCACATGGATGATGGGGACAGCTTCGTTAACTATTGTACTCTTGTATGCATATATTGCACAGATTGCAGGATAGCTTATCTTAAAGTTATTTCCAAAGAAACACCAAAAAGTTTTAAAACTTTCTATCCCTGCTGCTATTAATTCGCTGCTCGATATGCTTCAAGTGATTACTGATCTTATTATGGTGGGGCGTATTTCTGCTTTTGCTGTGGCGGCTGTAGGGCTTGGTTTGCAGTCACTGACCTTTGTTTTTGCTATTTTGACACTCTTGCATGTGGGGACTTCTGCCTTACTCTCACGCTTGGTGGGTGCAGGCAGAAAGAAACGTGCCGCAACAGGACTCTCTACGCTATTACGGTTTGCTTTTTTCCTTTCACTCCCCATGATGTTGTTGTGGTATGTGTTAGCCTCAAATGTCTATGTGTGGTTTGGTACGGTGCAAGAAGTGATCATCTTAGGTGAAGACTATGTACAGATGCTCACATGGATGTTGCCTTTTGTGTTTGTAAAGCTTGTGTTTGTCACCGCACTCAATGCCTCAGGCGATACAAAGACACCGATGTATGTCAAGATAGGCTCTATATTTTTGAATGTCTTTTTAAATTATCTGTTTATTTTTGGTCATTTTGGTTTTCCCCCAATGGGTGTTGAAGGTGCTGCTCTTGGGACAGTCATCGTAAATATCTTAGAAACATTGGTATATTTATGGCTTTATGTCAAAGGCAAGACGTTTTATGTACCTCTTTGGCATTACTCCCAGACACTTTTAAACCGTGCACTCAAAGTAGGTATCCCTGCTTCATTTGAGCGTACACTTACCTTCTCATCGTTTATGCTTTTTACGGTAATCATCGCACATTATGGCACAGAGGTTTTGGCAGGTTATCAGATAGGACTACGTGTAGAAGGCTTGGCTTTTATGCCAGGTATCGGCTTTACTATCGCGGCTATGGCACTGATGGGACAGGGCTTAGGAGCTAAAAAACCAGAACAATCCAAAGAAGATGTCTTGCTTGTACTCAAATACACCGTTGGGCTTATGTTTTTTCTTTCCTTTTTTATGATCTTTGTACCAGAGAAAATAGTATGGATATTTACCGATGATGCACAAACCATTGAAGAAGCCAGTCTTTATCTGCGTATTGTTGGGTTTTCACAAATCCCTTTGGCATTTAATTTTGTGCTATCAGGAGCATTGAGAGGGGCTGGAGATACCAAAAGAACACTCAAAATAAACCTTATCTCATTGTGGTTTGTACGCATACTTCCTGCCTTTGCACTCTCTTGGTATTTTGAATCTATTTTACTGGTCTACATCGCGATGATCTCAGACACTTTTGTGAAAGCGTTTTGGCTTTGGAAGACCTTCCAAAAAGGTGAATGGCAGAAGATTAAAGTGTAAAAATCCAAAAATATAAAGAATCAAATGAAAAAAGAAAATGAACTCATAAGCAAAGACATCAAAAAGCTGATCATACAGATTGCTATCCCCTCAAGTATTGGTATGTTTTTCAACACTATGTACAATGTAGTGGATACCTTTTATATAGGTCAAATCTCTACCGAGGCTATCTCTGCCTTGTCTTATAGTTTTATGGTGTTCTTTTTGTTTCTGTCGGTGAGTTTTGGCTTGTCTTCCGCTATGACCGCCTATGTGGGTGGGGCGCTAGGGAAACATAAAAGAAGTACGGCACGAGTGTATGTTGCAAACGGCATGGGGTTATTATTTTTTATCTCCATTTTTTTAACGATCATCAGTTTTATACTTTTAGAGAAGGTTTTTATACTTATGGGTGCCAGTGATGAGGTACTCAAACACGCATTAGACTATACCTACATTATCATTATGGGGATACTACCGATGCTTTTAGGTTTAGGTGCCAATGCAGTGCTCATAGCGTTAGGCGATACGAAAAGCTATAGAAACATACTCATCCTCGGTTTCATATTGAACTTAATGCTTGATCCATTGTTTATCTATGGTTATGGGGTCATTCCTGCTTTTGGTGTACAAGGTGTTGCCATAGCCACAGTGTTGATACAATGCATCACCCTCATATATATAGTCTATAAATTACATCAAACAGGTCTTTTTGATGTAAAATCATTCTTGAAAAATAAACCCAATCTAAAAGTATATCAACACCTGTACACCCAAGCTATACCTGTTAGTTTAAATATGTTTTTAATGTCATTTGGAAGTATTATTGCCATCTATTTTGTATCCTTTTATGGGGTCAAATCAGTTGCAGCTTTTGGCATTGGGTATAGAGTAGAACAGATTATCTTACTTCCGATGTTGGGGTTAAACACCGCGGTCATGAGCATAGTATCAAACAACTATGGGGCTAAGAATTTCTCTAGGATTGACGAGGTCATCTCTAAAGCTTTCAAGTATGGATTTATTCTAAATATTGTAGGCATACTACTCATTGCTATTTTTGGAAAATATCTCATCATAATCTTCGATACGGATCCAGAAGTGATAGATACTGCGTATGTATACATCGTGTTTGAAAGCTTTATCTTTTTTTGCATTTCTAACCATATTTATCTCAAACTCAACCCTGCAAGGCATAAAACAGCCTTTTATACAACCCTTTGTGAGTTTTTATAGACAAATTTTTATGCCACTTATACTTTTTAGCATTGTAGTAAAAGTGTATGATTTAGAGATAGAGTATTTGTGGGGAAGTATGTTAATCATTACCTATAGTGCGGCTATTTATCTTAAGGTTTATACCAATAAGAAATTGGGGTTACTTCATAATGTGACTAAACAGTCACACCAGTAATCAAGACGTGTAGTTTATAAAATTTCACTCCATCGTCCTCACATCTAAAAAACTCCCACTCTCATATGCCAATAACTTTGGGAAAAGTGCTATGAGGTTTCTTGCAGCATCATGAGCCGTTTGGATAGGGCTTTCTTTTAACGTTTTTGCAGAGGGGGAAGTCTTGGTCATTTACTTCTTTTATGATATGGTCTGTCATAGGCGTTTTGATGATGCCTGGGGCAAGGGCTGTGAAATGGATGTTGGGTAGCTCTTTTGCGTAGACATTGAGTAACATATTGAGTGCAGATTTTGAAAGAGAGTATGCACCCCATCCTTTGGATCCGTTGACTGCCGCACCAGAAGAGATGCCTATGATCTGACCCACAAACTGTGCATGTTTACTAAGTGTGTCTATGAGTTCTTTGTTCGCCCAGACATTGACATCCATCACTTTCTGAATATCTGAAAGATCTGTGTTGGATAGGGTTTGTATCTCTCCTAATACTCCTGCATTGAGTATTACGATGTCAAAAGAGCGTTGGGAAAGAAACTCTGTGAGCGTTGATTGAAGCATAAATGTTTCAGACATGTCATAAGGAAAAAAGAAAAAATGAAGGTGATGATCAAATTTGGGGAGAAGTTTTTGACCAATAGCATGCACGGTGTCTCCATTTTGAAGATAAGCATCCACTAAAGCTTCTCCTAGACCTGAACCGACACCTGTTATGAGTATATTTGCCATGATGTAATCCTTTTATAATAGATTTTACCTATTGCTATGTTATAATTATGCCAAAAAAGGATAAAGAATGAGCCAAGAATTAAAAACTTTAGATGAAAGAATAGACCGTATTTACAAAATGGCAAAAGAACATTATGGAGAAGTACGTTTTGTAGGGATCAAAAGACATACAAAGATCGGCTGGGTAGCAAAAATACAGTTTGATGAATTTGAATCGCTTATGGCTGATGGTGATAGTGCGATAGATGCATTGAAAAACCTGCGTAAACGACTTAAAAAGATCATTGACCGTTACAATATGGTTTGAACTTTGAGAAATAATATTATCCTCATTGGTTTTATGGGCGTAGGCAAAGGTACGACTGCACGTGCATTTACGAAGAAGTATGGTACTTATATTATGGATACGGATGATCTTATAGAATCAAAAGAAAAAAAGAAGTAAAAAGATCTTTGCAAAACAGGGCGAAGCGTATTTTAGAGAGCAAGAACAAGCCACTGCCAACTGGATAGAACACTCTGTCACAGGGACGTTTATCTCTTGTGGTGGTGGGTTTTACAAGGTAGATAATCTTAAAAAACTAGGAACGGTTGTTTTGTTGGATGCTTCTTTTGAATGGATACACAACCGTCTGAAGACAGCAAGTAATTCTAAAAGTAAATTGGCAAAACGTCCGCTTTTTTCTCAAGTAAAAGAGGCGAAAAAGCTTTATGCTGAACGTGAGAAAGCGTATAGAAAGTTGGCGGATGTGGTGGTAGATGTAGAGAATTTGTCTTTAGATGAGCAAATTGATTTTATTGCTAGGAAATGTAAGGTTTGAATTTGTAGGGTGTTGTGTCCTCACAACACCATGAATATAGGATTGTTTCAAGGGTTGACATACGGTTGTGAATATTTGGATTAATTGGTGTTGTCAGGAGACAACACCCTACGTCTTGGTCTCCCAATACTCCAAACCTTTATACGACATACTCAACAAGCCAAAAATAAGCATCGTTCCAGCCATACAATAAGGGGCTTGCTCCATGAATGGGGCGGGGGATTTGGAGATGCTGTAGATGATGTACATCCATAGAGTTATGGCTGTAAATCCAAGTATTCTTTTAATCCATGTGATAAGTGTGTGTTTTGTTTCTATTTTCATAGGCTTATTTTATCCAAATTCGCTATAATTTTAGCAATTTAATCATGAGGTCTACATGCAAAGATTTGAAACGTATCTTTCTAACAATTTACCACAAGCACCAAGCTTTCATCCTGTGTATGAAGATGCATTGGGCGATATGCTTAGAGCAGGCGGTAAACGTTTTCGTCCTATGTTGCTTTTGCATATCGTAGATGCATACAGACCTATGCTTTATAATGGTGCCTTACCTGTAGCTTTAGCACTTGAAATGTTCCACACTTATTCTTTGATTCATGATGATTTGCCTACGATGGACGATGCAGACTTACGCCGTGGACATAAAACATTGCACAAACGTTATGATGAAGTCACTGCCATACTTGCA
The DNA here is from genome assembly GCA_030949725.1 of Sulfurovum sp. Taxonomy (GTDB): domain Bacteria; phylum Campylobacterota; class Campylobacteria; order Campylobacterales; family Sulfurovaceae; genus Sulfurovum. The sequence continues at coordinate 40,640 of JAUZSE010000017.1, forward strand.
GGAGATGCTCTCAATACAGAAGCTTTTTTGGTCATAGCCAAAGCACCGTTACGTGAAGATGTCAAAATCAAACTTGTGATGCTTTTGGCAGAAGGTGGTGGTGCTTCTGGTATGGTGTTGGGGCAAGCGATTGATTGTTATTTTGAAAATCAGCCTCTTTCTCTTGAACAAGTGAAAACCTTACATAAAAACAAAACGGCAAAACTTATCGCCGTCTCTTTGCAAATGGGGGCTGTGATTGTGGGACTTGACACAAAGACACAGAAATCACTGTATGCCTTTGGCATAGACCTTGGATTACTTTTTCAAATACAAGATGATATTATAGATGAGACGCAGAGCGAAGAAGAAGCAGGTAAACCTACACAAAACGATACAGATAAAAATAGCTTTGTCAATCTTTTAGGACTGGAGAAAACTGTAGAAGAAGCAGATACTTTGGCAAAAGATTTACAAAGACGATTTGATACGTTTGATGAGAAGCTCAGAACAGCTTTACAACCCTTGATAACACAATATCTATATAGACACACAAAGGATTAACTTATGGTAATGACAGAGCAAAATAAAATGCGTAAGAAGATGGCGAATACCATCAGATTTTTAGCAGCAGACATGGTACAAAAAGCAAACTCAGGACACCCTGGTGCACCTATGGGACTGGCAGATATCGCTGTGGTACTTTCTGAAAAACTTTCACATAATCCCAAAAATCCAAAATGGCTCAACCGTGACCGTTTGGTTTTTTCTGGTGGACATGGTTCGGCACTCATTTATTCACTTTTACATCTTTGGGGCTATGACTTAAGTCTTGATGACTTGAAAAATTTTCGTCAACTAGATTCAAAAACACCAGGGCATCCAGAGTATGGTCATACAGATGGGATTGAAATTACAACAGGTCCATTGGGGCAGGGGATTGCCAATGCCATTGGTTTTACTATGGCAGAAGCATATACCAAAAATCAAGTAAATTCTGAGATGTGCGAACTTATAGACCACAAAGTCTATTGTTTCTGTGGCGATGGTGATCTTCAAGAGGGTATTTCGTATGAAGCTTGTGCTTTGGCAGGACACCTTGGACTTAAAGACATGGTGCTTATCTATGATAACAATGCTATTACTATTGAAGGTGCTACAAGTATTGCATGGAGTGAAGATGTAGAAAAACGTTTTGAAGCACAAAATTGGAATGTTTTGAAGATTAATGGGCATTGTTATGATGATATTGAAAAAGCATTAGATGAGATCAAGTCTGCTACTAAACCAACGATTATCATCGCAAACACAATCATCGGTAAGGGTGCAGGTGAGCTTGAAGGGACGCATCATACCCATGGTGCACCTCTTGGAGATAAGATTATTGCAGAGTCAAAAACCAAAGAAGGCTTTAATCCAGATGAGACATTTCAGATACCTGAAGATGTACTACTTAGATTTAGATGCGCACTTGAAAATGGTGAATTAGCAGAGAAAGAATGGATTCATAGACATAAAGAAGCACCACTCATAGAGCAAAATATTGCACTCGAAAAGTTGTTGAACCCAGATTTCTCTAGCATAAATTTCCCAGATTTCTCGAACGATAAAGAGATGGCTACAAGAGATTCAAATGGCAAGATACTCAATGCCATTGCAACGGCTATCCCTTCATTTATGGGTGGGTCTGCTGACCTTGCACCATCGAACAAGACAAACCTCAAAGACATGGGAAACTTCCCAAAAGGTAGAAACCTACACTTTGGTATACGAGAACATGCTATGGCATCTATTACCAATGGTATGGCTCTTTACGGTACGACGATACCATTTAATGCAACATTCTTTGTTTTCTCTGATTATCTCAAACCAGCAGCCCGTATCGCAGCACTTACTGGCATCCAAAACTTCTTTGTATGGACACATGACAGTATCGGCGTAGGTGAAGATGGCCCAACGCATGAGCCTATAGAACATATCTCTCAGTTTAGAGCTTTGCCAAACTTCTATGTATGGAGACCAGCAGACGCGACTGAAAATATAGAAGCATGGAAAACAGCCCTAACTATGGACAGTTCACCACACGGTTTTGTACTCTCTCGTCAAAAACTCAAAACACTTAAACCAAAGCGTGATTTTGGAGATGTGAGCCGTGAGTGCTCTACCTTGTAAAAGAAAGAGAAGATGCAACACTCACACTGATGGCATCTGGTTCAGAACTTATGCCATGTTTGAAAGCTGCTTGTTACCTAGCACCACTTGGCATCAAAGCCAACGTAGTTTCCGTACCTTGTCTTGACCTCTTTAACGAACAAGATGCAGCATACAAAGCAAGAGTGATAAACCCAAATACAAAAGTACTCGCCGTTGAAGCTGCAACTGCAACTGAGTATTACCGTTACGCAGATGATGTACTAGGTATGGAAACATTCGGAGCATCCGCACCAGCAAACCTACTCTTTGAAAAGTTTGGCTTTACCCAAGAAGGTATTATGAAACGTGCTTGTAAATTGGTAGGTGTGGAGTATAAAGAAGTGGCTGTGGGTGAGTGTAAGCTGTAAGTTCCGTAGGGTGTTGTGTCCTCACAACACCGAAAGTTTTAATCTTAATATACAGTATG